>NZ_JAMLFW010000001.1:5527300-6254601 GCF_024256385.1 Anatilimnocola floriformis | reverse complement strand
CGCACTATCGATTGCCGACCAGTTCGCCAGAAAATTGAGTCCAACTCGCGCATTATCCCCTCACCCCCGACCCCTCTCCCCGAAACGGGGCGAGGGGAGAGAGAAAAGGCGATGACAGCGACATTGGCGTGAACGGTAACCCTCCCGGAAATCGGCTGACCGAAGTTGTCAGTGTGCGGCCCTAAAATTTGGGTTGCTCATTTTCAATTTGGTGGAACGTTTGAAAAAACGGCAACGACCGAGGCGCTAGCGGTGCGCGCAGAATCACGAAAATGCCACCACCGCACAGCGAGGAAGGCGGAGGAATGAAGGTTATAACCGAGGTTATAAAAGGTTATAGGCTTTCAACCGCAAATGGCAGCAACCAATTGCTGCAGAACGATTTAGGGCGAAACAAAAAATCGTATAACCTGTTATATATTCCTGTTATATTCCAGCTGCCCAATCCCCTGCGCTGGCTGCGTCGGGCGGTCGCTAGCGACGTCGCAAATTGATTCGGGTGAAAAATCAATTTGATTACGAGTGCCCGCAAACCGTTGCGCTCGGGTTCGCGTAGGGAACTTGCGTAACCACAAGCGCATCCAACTCTTCGCTCTTCACCTGCCGGAAGTCTGGGTCTTGATTCGCCTTGCTGGCGAACCTGCGCCAGACCGCTCTCTTAGGCATCCGATCTGCAATGAATCGAGGCAGAAGGATGGATACTTCTCACAGGTGGATAACGGAATGCTCGTAAGTTGGTTAGCAGGAGTGGTTTGGTACTGTTTGATCGTGGTTTCTGTGTTCTGGCTTGGCCGCCGAATCCCCACAACCGATCCTTTTTGAAACTTTTCGCAGCAGTTAACGCTCATAACCGTGAGAAGCCGAAGAGTTTAGCAGGTCGAATCGCGGGAAACGGCTAGCAAGCTAGCAGCGACAAGGCCATGGCCTGGAGGCGGGTCCGATGCCAGACGGAAAACGAAAACGACGTCACAGTGTGAATCAGGCCCGTCGCCGTTGGTATGCCCAGCACCGCAGCCGCCGATTCAGCCGTCGCTTTGGCTGGGGTGAAACCAGCTCCGTCGCCGCCGTGAAGACCTACGCCTCGGCTTGCTAAGCTGGGCTTATTAAGGCAGCCTGCTTCTGCGGCTGACTTCACCTTCCCTTCAGGTTGAAGTGGTATCTTGCGAACACCAATTCGCAACCTCCGCTCGCTGACGGGAAACCTCTTATGTACCTGGCCCTAGCTGCCGTACTGTGCGTCATGGCTCAGAATGACTCGGGGACGAGCAAAGTTCCCGTCACCATCGCTGGCGGTCACGAAATCGGCCGCGAAGATCACGGCCGGCCCTGCATTTTGATTGCGGCTGGCTTGGGCGTTAAAACCGAGGTTTTTCGCGAAGCTTTCAGCGGCGTGACTCCCGCCAAGGGTGGCCCGCCGAGTGAAGCCGAGAAACGGGCCAATAAATCGGCCCTGCTGAAAGTGCTGAGCCCGCATAAGGTCTCGAACGAGCGGCTCGACGAAGTCTCGAACTACTACCGCTATCAGCCGCAGCGGGGCGAGCTCTGGCCGACTACGGCAGCCAAGGCTCACGCGGTGGTCGAGAATGGCAAGGTCACGAAAATCGTGGTCGACGAGCCCGGCTCGGGTTATTGCTCGCTGCCGCAGCTGAGCGTTAAAGGCTTTCCCGATTTGCAGTTGAAGGCGACGCTGCATCTCGACAAGGACCTGAAAAAGAACGGCGGGATCGAGGCAATTGAACTGAGCAAATAGTTCACGCCGGACCCTCTAGCTCTGGAACGGATCTTCCGGTATAGTGCGGGGCTTAATAAATTGCTTGCGTACCTGGCACTTGTTTTGAGACGATTCCGATGATTACTCGCCCCCGCACCAAATTCGTGCTCCAAACTGGCGAACGCCGCTGCCCCAAATGCCAGGCCAAGCTCAATAACCAGGTCACTCGCTGCAAGCGCTGCCACGGCACGGTCGCGAAGCCGAAGAAGCGGGTCAAGCGGAAGATCAAGTTCCGCGCCAAGAACGCGGCCAAAAAGGGTAACTCGCGGTAATAGTGCTGGCCAGGTGCTGCCATGCGGTGGATTCTCGCTGATCCTAGCAACGCCGCCGAGCAGCAATGGAAGCAACATGTCGCTGCGGCCAGCCAACGCTGGTGGCAAGCCTTTCAAGCGAATGCGCCGAATATCTCGGCGACTTTTACGCAGCCCGGCAACTTCGACATCGTCCGCTTTATGGACGATAACCTGCACGCGATTGATTCGCGTCTCTGCTGGGAATACGGTCCGGCTAGACTGCCGAAAAACGTGCATCTCCGCGGCCATCGCTTGGTGATCACTCCCGAGGCCGAACATTGGCTACGGCCGATGCTCAATCAGGTGCTGAGTGCTGCCCCGCAGATTCCCGGCTGGGAGTTCTATTCGCATCGCTTGCCCGAGGATGTCGCTCATGCGCGAGCTGCCGTGCAAGGCCGTTGCAGCGTTGAGTTTTCGCAAGGGATGATCGAAGCCCGCATCGGCAAAAATCGCAAAATCGACGTGCTATTCACGTTTCCGCAGGAAAACTGGTCGGAGGATCAGGCTCGCAGCGTGGCCTTTGTACTGACCGAAACGCTGCTCGGCGAAGAGACGCTCGATGGCTGGATCGGCGCGATCGACGCGGTCGATGCCAAAGAACCGGGCCATCGCTGGCTGCCGCTGGAACGAGCGGCTGACACGGTTTCGGCCGTGGCTCGGAGCATGCTCGATCAGTTGTCGCCGAATCCCATCTTTCGCGTCGACAAAAACAACAGCAAGTGGTCGAGCTACAAGCTACAGCCCGATCTCGGCGGCGAGGACTTTCCCGAGCGGAGCGACCTGATCGTCGGCACTTCGTGCTACGTCGATTTGATCGAAGCAGTGATGAGCGGCCGACTGTTCGATAGCCGCTGTTTTTCGCGGCACAAAGAGTATTTTTGTTATCTGAAGATCGACGCCGATGAAATCGACAGCTCGCAGCGAGTCGAGCATCGCGCCGGCCTCGAGGATCCGCTCGATGACGCGCTGCAGCAAGCGGGCGTCGGCGGCACGATTGGCGGCGGCAGTGGCGCCCGCTACAGCTACGTCGATCTCTCGCTCGGCAACGTGATGCAAGCCCTGCCGATCATCCGGCAAGTCCTTTCGCAACAACGAGCGCCGCTCCGCACCTGGCTGCTGTTCTTCGATTCGCAGCTGAGCGAAGAATGGTTCGGTGTGTATCCCCAAACGCCGCCGCCACCACGCTTTGCAGAAGCGAGCTAGCTGGCCCGCCGGTCGCAACGCTGCCCCGTCCGCTACTTGTTTCCTCTTTTTTCCCCTGCTAAAACCCGAGGCTGGACTGCCGGGTATAGCTTGCGTCGTAAAAATTCCTGGGTGATTCTGCGTGCGCTGAGGTTGTTTCGGCCACTTGCTGGTCCCCTTTGCTGGTTTCCTTGTTTGGGCACGTTCAGCCCTGGGAGAATGCTCTCGTGAAGCTCCTCACACGTACGATGTTTCAATGGATGGCGGGTGTCGCTGTCCTGTTTTCGCCTCTGGCGATGGCCCAAGAGGTCAAGCCGGTGGTTGTCGTCTCGATCGCTAGCATCGAAGACACGCTGACCGACGTCGGTTACATCACCAAGGCCGCCGGTTATGAAGACGTGGGCAAGACTGCCATGCTCTTCGGCAATGCCTTCACGGGCGGCTTTGATAAGAAGAAGCCGATCGGCGCTTATGTGACGATGTCGGGTGGCGAACCGCGGCCGGTGATCTTTGTGCCGGTGACCAACCTGCAGCAGATTCTGGAAACGTTCAAGGAACAGCTTGGCGAACCGAAGGACGCCGGTGACGGCGTGTTCGAAATCGGTAAGGCCGCGAGCGCCTTCTACAAAGAACAAGCCGGCTGGGTCTTCATCGCTCAGCAGAAGGAATACCTCGTCGGCTTGCCCGCCGATCCGGCCGCGCTGCTCGGCAAACTGCCGAAGGATTACAACGTCGCCGTGAAGGTTCTCGGCAACAACGTGCCGGTTGAGCTGAAGCAAGCCGGCGTCGACGCCATCAAGGTTCAGTTCGAACGTTCGTTCGAAGCCGGCGCCGCCAATGCTCCGCCCGAACAGCGCGAAGCCATGGAAAAGGTCGGCAAGAACAGCGTGGCTCAGATCACGCGCATCATGGAAGAAATGGAAGAAGTCACGCTTGGCCTCTCGATCGATTCGGTTGCCAAGAAGACCTTCCTCGACGTCACGCTGCTCGCGAAGGACGGCACTACGCTGGCCCGCCAGTTTGCGATGAACACCGGCCTGAAGTCGGGCTTCAGCGGCTTCCTGCTGCCCGAAGCTTCGGTGACGGCCAACTTCGTGGGCAAGCTCGGCCCAGAAGACATCACGCAGCAAGTCGCTCTCTTCAACACCATGAAGGCTCAGGTGATGAAGCAGATCGATAACGACGCCAACGTCGATGCCAACAAGCGTGGCCCGGTGAAGATGGTCGTCGGCCAGTTCATGGACGTTCTCACCAAGACCGTCGAAAGCGGCAAGATGGACGGCGGCGCTGCCCTCGTTCTCGAACCGAAGAACATCAGCTTTGTCGCTGGTATGTATGTGGCCGATGGCGCCACCTTCGAAGCTGCCTTCCGCAAGCTGGTCGACATCGCCAAGGACGAACCGGAGTTCCCGAAAGTGTCCTTCGACGTTGCCACTCACGGCGGCGTGAAGTTCCACACGCTGTCGGTTCCAATTCCGGCCAGCGAAAGCGAAATGCGTGAGTTCTTTGGTCCCAATATGGACATCGTCCTCGGCACGAGCCCCGGCAGTGCCTATCTCGCCTTCGGCAAGAATGCTCAGGGCCTCATCAAGAAGGTCATGGATGCTTCGGCCACGACGGCTGACAAAGCCGCTCTGCCGATGCAGATCAACGTCGGCCTGCTGCCGATCTTGAAGTTCATGCAATCGGTCGACGACAACGCGATCTATCCCGCTCTGACCTCGACGCTCGAAATGGCTGGCAACGACAAGATCATCTTGTCGAGCACCGCCACCGGCCGTGGCAGCACGGGCCGCTTCGAAATCGGCGAAGGTGTGATCAAGGTCCTTGGCGAAGCCGTGAAGGCCCTCGGCGGTGCGCTGCCAGGCGCCCTCTAATCAGGATCGCGTAGTTCGAAGCCATGCTTCGAACGAGCAAGCCGACGCTGATCAGGAAACCGTTAGAGCCCCGGAGTGAGTAACTCCGGGGCTCTTTTTTGGTTGGTCAGCAAATTGTCGATTCAACTACGCCCGCGAACGGTCGCTCGTGAAGTGCAACACGTAGTACACCAGCGTGAGCACGGCTTGCAGCGTGCCAGCCACATACGTCAGCGCGGCTGCATTCAGCACGCTCTTCACCGGCCCCATTTCGCTCTGCGGCACGATGTCTTCCGACACCAGCAACCGCTTGGCCCGCGTGCTGGCATTGAACTCGACCGGCAAGTTGATGAGCTGAAAAAACACCACGCCGCTAAACACCACAATGCCGAGCGCGAGCAACGGCTTGAAGCTCAGCATCACGCCCAGCAACATCAAGATGCCGCCGGCGCCACTGCCGAAGTTCGCCGCGGGAACGGCAAAGTTACGAACGATCAGCGGCACGTAACCCACGCCGTCCTGAATCGCATGGCCCGCTTCGTGCGCAGCGATACCCACTGCCGTCAAAGTGCGTCCGTGAAAAACGTCGCTACTGAGCCGCAGCACTTTGTCGCGCGGGTCGTAGTGATCGGTCATATGTCCATCGACCGGCTCAATCTGCACATCGTGCAAACCCGCGCGATCCAGAATCAACCGTGCGGCTTGGTAACCGCTCAACCGTGAGCCAAACTGCAGCCCTTTAGAATAGGCTGAGCTAACCCACATCTGCGCGAGCATCGCCAGACCAATGGCAGGCAAGGTGAACAGCAACAACTCGAATTGCGTAAATCCAAACATGGTTTGGGCTTTCTTCTCCAATCAACTGCGAAGCATGAGTGCCGGCTGTCAAAATGATGGCCAGCACACGAACTTGGCGGTATAAAAGCAACTCGCATGCCGTTAGATGCTTAGTCCCAGCCAACTCGGCGCGAGCACCAATAGTTGTTCGTCCGCCGCCGTCGATTCTCGAGCTGCAGCCAGCGCTTGCGGCAAGCCGCGTTCATAGGCCACCGAACTCCAGCCCCAAGCTCGGGCTGCCAGCGACAAATCGACCGACGACAACGTGCTCAGCAAATAGCCCGATGAGGAAGTCAGGATCAGGCGAAAGGCAAACGTGTCGCGCACCAGCAGCGTCGGCAGATGCACGGACATTTGCGAATCAAGCACCAGCACCACGGTCGTTCGCGCGGGCTCGGGGAAGCTTTGCAGCAACTGCTTGAGTTCGATCAGCGTGGAGTAGCGCGCGATCCGTTCGCCGGGATGCGGCGCGCTGTTGGTTGGGTCGTCGGTGGTCATGGGAATATCGTCCAAGTCCGCCGCCGCGATCGCCGCAGGGGACCAAAGGTTACGCATGGTTTGCAGCAGGTTGAATCGCAAGTTGGTCATGGTTCCGCTTCCCTTCGAGTAGTGCACAAGCCAGTAAACCACCGCCGCTGGTGCGGTGGCGAGGACTTATGCAAGGATAGCGCTCGCACCTGAGACCACGCTGAAGCGAACATAAAATCGGCTTCAGCTTGCGTTCTGGTTGCAACTCTCCGCGTATGCTGGAAAGAGAGCTGCTATTGGCTGCAGCGCACTTGGACCGCAAAAGTTACAACCGGCCGACGATGAGCGCCCGCATTTTGATTGTCGAAGACGAGCCGCGGATTGCGGACTTCCTCGTGCGCGGTCTGACCGAGGAGGGTTATCAAGTCGAACACGCTGCCGACGGCCGAGCCGGCGGCATTGCCCTCGCCAGTGGCGTGTGGGATCTCGTGTTGCTCGATTGGTGGCTGCCAGTCGAAGATGGCATTTCGCTGTTGCGGAGGTTTCGTCAACAAAATCGAACCACGCCGGTGCTCTTCCTCTCTGCCCGCGATGCGATTGCTCAGCGAGTGGAAGGCCTCGATGCTGGCGCCGACGACTACCTCACCAAGCCGTTTGCTTTTGAGGAACTTCTGGCGCGAGTGCGAGCACTGCTCCGCCGACCGAGCCAGGCCACGCCGCTCGAACTCGAATATGCCGGCGTGAAAGTAGATCTCGCCGCACAGAAAGCATATCGCGAGGGACAACTCCTCGATCTGACCGGCAAGGAGTTTCAACTCCTTACGCTCCTGCTGCGACATCCGGGGACAATCCTCTCGCGCACGCGAATTTTCGATGCCGTGTGGGGCGAGCAATACGATGGTTTGTCGAATACGCTCGAAGTGCACGTCAAAGAACTGCGCCGTAAGTTGGAAACTCAGGGCCCGCGGATCATTCACACGCATCGAGGCCGTGGTTACGCGCTCGATGCACAACACGCAGATCACTCCGCGGGCGAGGAATAAATGTCGCTCGTCAACCGCGTCTCGGCGTTCTTTCTCGTCGCGCTCGCCGTCATCCTGGCCATTTATTCCGTCACGATGTATGTCCTCGTGTCGCAGCAACTTCATCGGCAGTTCGAGCGACAGTTGCACGCCGCGCTGCATCAACTGACGGCTGCCGTTGAAGTGGAAGAAGACGATGTGAAGTTCGAGCCGTCGGATCACACGATCCATCTCGGCAGCGAGGATGGCCTGGAGGACATTCGTTGGGCGATCTTCGACGAAGCGGGCAAAATCGTCACGCGGTCGCAGAACATCACGCCCGGCAAATCACTCGACGATGAGCTGCTGAAATACGGCGAGCAGTTGCACCAGGAGGAGCACGCCGATTCGCTCGATTTGGGGAACTGGCGAGTGTTGCAGCATCGGCTCGCGGCTGAACATCCCAAGCCGATCGAAGAACGGGACGCGCTGGAGCGGGCTGCGCTGGTGGTCACTGTTGGCCGTTCGCCTGAAGATCTGAATGCCAATCTCCGCTGGGTTTCGCTGCTGGTTATCGTCCTGCCGATCGGCACTTGGCTGATCGCTGCCGTGGTCGGTCATCGCTTTTGCGCGGCGGCGCTTCGGCCTGTTCGGACGATGGCCGACGATGCGCGGGAGATGAGTCTCGCTTCGACGAATGGTCAATTCTCGACGGAGCGAATCCCTGTCGCGAAAACTGGCGATGAACTCGCCGAGCTCGGAGTCGCGTTCAATGCAGTGCTCGATGAACTTTTCAAAACACTCGGTCAGCAACGGCGATTCACCGGCGATGCAGCCCATCAACTCCGCACGCCACTCGCCGCCATTCGGGGACAGATTGAAGTCGCGCTTCGCCGACCGCGCACCGCGGAAGAACATGCCAGGACGCTGAGTGTGCTGTTGGAGCAAACCACTGAAATGCAGCAAGTCGTCGAGAGTCTGCTCTTTCTCGCGCGGGCCGAAGGAGAGGCAGCCGCGCCGACGGCCGAGCAAATCTCGCTTAAATCGTGGCTCCCATCATTTCTGCAGCGCTTCGAAAAGCACCCGCGCGCCACTGACTTGCATTTTCAATCGCTGCAGCCAGCCGAGATCACGGCTTCGCCGGCGCTTCTTAGTCAGCTGCTTGAAAACCTGGTGAGCAACGCGCTCAAATACAGCGAGCCCGGCACGCCGGTGACGGTGGAAGTTCGGCAATCGAAACACGCGGCCATCATTGCCGTGCAGGATCAAGGCATTGGCATTCCCGCCAGCGAACGGACGGCGATCTTTGAGCCCTTCTTCCGCTCGCCGAACGCCCGCAAGGCAGGCATCGCCGGCACCGGCTTGGGCCTCGCCATCGCGGCTCGCATCGCCACCGCCCTCGGCGGCGAACTCACCTGCGAACCCGTCGATGGCCCAGGAAGTTGCTTTGTGCTTCGCTTGCCAAGTGTAGGCGCAGTCACTCCGTGACTCGCAACAGTTGTTTGGCTAGAGGAAGTCGAATCGGCTGAGAACACTTCGACTGCGTGTCACGGTGTAATTGAACCTGAGATCGGTTTTGAATAATAGCGGTAGCTTCCCGCCACGAGTCCCGCCTTTTCTGGGTTCTCGGCAATGTAGCGACGGTACCTGGCATACTCGTCAGGTGAACGCACGAGGTGATCGAACTGATCAACTTGCCAGAACTCGCCGCTCGCCGAGACGGGCATTATCCCCGAATTTGTCGAATAGTTTTTGTTTCGCAACCAACGGTTAATCTTCGTAGCGGTATATCTCTTCCACGACTTGCATTGCGTCACCAGCATCGCTTCGCTGCGAAACGCTACCAGCAAGTGGACATGGTTCGGCATCACAACGGCATCGGTGAGAAAATACCGATCATTGTCGAAATGCAGCAGGCTATTCAGCACAATTTCGGAGAGGTCTGGCTCGCGTAAGACACAAGCTCCAGCTGCTAGATCGAGTTGCTCGTCCCAGTTCGCGAATAGTTCCCATTGCGTCCGCTCGCGGATTGCGGTTGGCAATTTTTGGATTGACTGCCGCCAGTCACCGCGGGGATCGATGCTCAGTTGTCTAAGTAGCTCTTCGCGACGAGCAATAAATTTTTCCACCAAGTCGCGTGGGAACGAGTCAGCAGTCCGCCATGTGATGAAACAAATTGTTCCGGCTTGGGCCCAATGCGGCAGCCGCTTCCAAACAATCGTGTGGTCTTGATTCGGATCAAAACACTGAAAGGGAAATTCCGGCATATCAAGATAAGAGCAGAACTGCGACTTAAACAGAGTTTGACGTCAAGCAGCGCGCAGTTCTTGTCGCGCGCTGCCAAACACCTGTTGCGAGTCACGGAGTGACTGCGCCTACGGAAGACGAAAATCCCCGATGAACAGCTGACTGCTGCGATCTTCCGTGCGGCCGCTGGTCCACATCAGTTTCTTGCCATCGGGCGAGAAGACCGGCAGCACGTCGGCGCCGGGGAAGTCGGTGACGCGGATTCTTTCGCCGATCGAGAACTTGCCGTCCTTCGCTTCGTACTTGGCGAGCCACAGATCGTAGTTCGGCCGGGCGTTGGGATCGGTGTGATCGGCGCCGGTCCAGATGATGTAGGGCTCGGTCGGGTGCCAGTACGGCGCCCAGCACACGCCGTTGATGTCGGTCAGGGCGGTGTCGTTTTTGCCGTCGATGCCAATGACGTGAATCTGCAGGTGCTCAGCTTTTTTGCGGTCGCTGCGGAAGATCACCCATTTTTGATCGGGCGAAATGAACGGCCCGCCGTCGTAGCCAGGCTCGTTGGTCAGCTGCCGCACATTCGTGCCGTCGCTGTTCATCACATACAAATCGGGATCGCCATCGCGATCGCTGCAGAAGGCAATCAGCTTGCCGTCCTTCGAGTAGGCACCTTCAGCGTCGTAGCCCTTTGAGTCGGTCAGCCGCTTCAGGTTGCCACCTTGCAGATCACACTCAAAAATTTCGGTGTAGGGATCGAAATCCCACGAGTAGCGTGGCCGACGGCCGAGCCGCTTATTTTCTTCCTGCGTTTTCTTTTCGTCCTCTTCGGTCTTGGTCATGTTCGGATCGAGATGGCTCGACGCAAACATGATCTTCGTGCCATCGGGCGAGAAGTACGCGCACGTCGTGCGGCCGCGACCGGTGCTGATTCGGTGTGGCACGCCATCCGGCAGTGTCTGGATAAAAATCTGATAAAACGGATAGTCGAGCGGCTGGGCCTGGTAGACGATCGTCTTGCCATCGGGCGAGAAGTAACCTTCGCCGGCTTTCACCATGCCGCGCGTCACCTGCTGCACGTTCGAGAGGAATTTCTTTTCGATCGACTCGGCAGGCGGACCCTTCGACGGATCGACGCCCGGCGGTTGCGCCGCGAGCAATGCGGGAAACGCCAACAACACAGCGGCCAACAAACAACGCAATCGCATATCGATTTCTCCAGGCGGGAATACACGTAGCCAATCATGAAAATATATACCAAGACCGGCGACACCGGTGAAACAGGCCTCTTCGCCGGCCCCCGCGTCCGCAAGGACAATCCGCGGATCGAAGCCTACGGCGAGGTCGACGAACTGAACGCCGTACTCGGTTTGGCGCGCTGCGAACCGCTCCCGCCCGCCATCGAGCAAACCCTGGCCGCCGTGCAAAACGAACTCTTCGCCGTCGGCGCCGAGCTCGCCACTCCCGATCCGGTGAAAATGGGCACGGCTTGGATCTCGGGAACGCACGTCGCCGCGCTCGAGCAAGCCATTGATGAACTCGAAACGCACTTGCCGCCGCTCCGGCAGTTCATTTTGCCAGCAGGCAACCGCGGCGCTTGCACCATCCACATTGCTCGCGGAGTCTGCCGCCGCGCCGAACGCCGCTTGGTCACGCTCGCCAACGAACCGAACATCGAGATTTCGGAATTGCTGATCCGCTATCTCAACCGGCTCAGCGATTACCTCTTCGTGGCCGCTCGCGCGACAAACGTGCTGGCCGGAGAGAAAGAGATTCCGTGGCAGAAACCGTGAGACGAAGTAGCGCAAGAAGAACGCGATGCTCCACTTCCTTTCCCTACGATCTTGGCGGTTTCAATTCGGCCTGCGTGCCCTACTGCTGCTGATGACCGTCGTGGGAATCGGCTTGACGATCTATCGCTGGCCTTGGGAGGAAGGGGGCCTGGGCTTCAGCAGCCATTACCACCGCGGCTGGAATGGCAAGCCGGTCAAGCATGGCTGGGAAACACGCGGGTATTCGAAGAAGACTCACCTAGTTGAGCGTTTTTTTGACGAAGGCGAGGAGCGCTTGGAGCGGGCCTGGATGAATGACCAGGTCGTTATCGAAAACCGTTATCTGAACCGTAAGCGGCATGGGCCTTTTTTAAATATTGACAAGAAGCGTCGAATCGAAGGAAGCTTTCAGCAGGGAGAGAATCACGGCAAGTGGGTAACGACGACGGCCGACGTGATCATGCGGGCGGAATGGAAGGCAGGCAAGCGTCATGGCCGGCGAACTTGGGCAGCGCCGGACGGGCGGGAGTTGCAGTCGGCCGAATACAACCTTGGGAAACTAGTGAAGTGGAACGATCAGTCCATCGATTCAGCGCTCGCTCATTGGCTCGACGGCCACGTGCCGGATAGCGAACTTCGCTGCAAGCTCGATCAAAAAGTGGGTCGGCGCGCGGAGCTACACGCAGAGTGGTGCTTATATGCACAGATTCAGTTTTCGGTTGGCGCAACTCGGCTGGTGGTTCAATCTGACAATCATCTGCCTTTTGAGAACGCGGAGTTTTCAGAATTAACTTTGGGCGAAGTCCTGCTCGCCGATGCTCTGGAAAATGATCACACACTGGCCTTTCGCTTTAATGCTTTGAACTTTGTCCCGATTACGGCGAAGTCTCTCGACTGGCAAGATCGCACGGGCGTTTACGACGTTTGCTTCGATCCGGGCTCCCGACAAGAAAACTTCTGGCTTGAGGAAGTCGCAGCCGATCAATTCAGCATCTGGCACCCTGCCGCGCGGTTCAGCAAAATGTTCGAGCCGGAGTTTGGCAAGTCGCTGATCATCTTCGTTTCGGTTAACTTGATCGATTCCGAAGAACATCGCCTGTTCTCCACTCCCATGCGTGGACCCAATCCACCTCGGCCGCGGCGGGACCTGCTCGGTCATCATTTGGACCGTGAGAACTGCTACGTCGAGCAACAGGGCAACAGGCTGATCATCAAACGGCGGCATGCGGATTGATTGTTGGCGTTTCGGTGCTCGCGCGCTACGAATGTACTGGCCGGAGAAAAAGAAATTCCCTAGCAGAAACCTGGAGACGAAACGATGAACACCAGCGACTGGGGGGCGATCGCGTTTGCGATTGCCATTCCTGCAGCACTCCTGCTCTTGGCGCACCTCGCATCCAGAGCGGAACAGGAGCCGTTCGCAACGAGTGCTCCGCCGATCAGCGACGACGAGTTTATGGCCGCCTTACCCGCTGGCACGAAGCGAGACATTGCTCTCAAGGTACGCCGGATCGTCGCTGACCAATTCAATGTCGAATACTGCCGCATTCATCCCGATTGCACGTGGAGAGATCTGGGGGCTGACTAATCCTTCTGATCGCTACAGCCGTCCGCCGCAGCCCTTTTTTCAGACCAGCCGGCGTGCCGTGACCTAAGCTTGCAGACCGTACGTCTCCAGCACCACAGGTCTACGCGCATGTCTACTGCTCAAGCTGATTTTCAGAATAAACAGTCCTTTGCTTATCGGGCTCGCCGAGCGCGACTGGCGCACTTGATGGCAGTGATCGATGGCGCTGAAAAGAGCGCCGCCAAGCCGCTGCGGATTCTGGATGTCGGCGGCACCGATACGTTTTGGAAGATGATGGACCTGGCCGACCGCGACGACCTCGACTTCACGGTCATCAACATCTATCCGGCTCAAGAGCCCGACGAGCGGTTTCGCTGGATCGTGGGCGATGCTCGCGATCTGTCGCAGTTCGGCGATGGTGAGTTCGATCTGGCGTTTTCGAACAGCGTGATCGAACACGTCGGCGGCGCTGCCGATCAGCTGCGGATGGCGAACGAAATTCGCCGCGTGGGCGTGCGCTATTTCGTGCAGACGCCGAATCGGTACTTCCCGATCGAGCCCCACTTCCTGTTCCCCGGGTTTCAGTTTTTGCCGGAACGGACGAAGGTGTTTCTGCTGAAGCGCTTTCAGCTCGGTTGGTTTCCGAAGGCCAAGACCGATGAAGAAGCCATCGGTTACGCTCGCGAGATTCAACTGCTCAATCGCCGCGAGTTTGCCGGGATGTTTCCCGATGCGAAGCTCATTGATGAGCGAGTTGCCGGCCTGGTGAAGAGCTTTATGGCCGTGCGAGATAAGTAAGAAGTCAGCCGGAATTAACTTGTGCAGTTCCGGCTTTGTTAGCACTTCATGCCGGAACAGCGCGGAGTACCGCTTGTTCCGGCCTACGACGAAATGCGACGTTTACTTTTTCACCGGCGTCGCGTCTTGCTTGTTGAGCATCTTGGTGATCAGCGTTGCCACGAGTTCAGGCTTGGCTTCTTTGCGCAGATGGTCGAGCGTCTTCTTGTCGACGTTTAGTTTCGACAAGTGCAGGATCACGCTGTCCCAGTTCTTTTGCAGCTTCTTGCCTTCCGACAGGTACAGCTCGGTGACCAGCTCTTGCACGCGCTGTAGGGCGATCGTGTCGCGATTGTCGTAGAAATTCTTGATCGCGTTCTGCTGGAATTTCGTGTACTCGGCCATGACGGGAAAGTGCTCCGTGAGTGGGGGAGTGAAGGTGAGCGGTGCTTAACTTCCTGCCGCGGGTGCTGGAGCGGCGGGAGCGGCCGGCGCGGGACCATCGAGCTGGACCGATGCCATCGATGATTTTACGGCGGCAAATAGTTTGTGTTTGGTATCGACGGAAGTTGCGGCCCGCCAGGCGACGATCACCCGATTGGCTCCGGCATCGAAGGAATAGACTTCGATCTGTCCCGGCAGCCGTTCGTTGGCGCCGTTGACTTCGAATTCCATATCCCCGGCGCACTTGAGGAATTTCACCGCAATGTCGCCAGTCGGGGCTTTCACGGGTGGGTTGTCGCCCCAGGCCCCGCCCCCTGCCATCGCAGCCGCGGCTTGCACTAGGTTATGCAAGTTATCCGCTTCCGCCTTGGGGACGAAATACAGATAGCAGTAGGCCGGGATGGTCTTTCCAGCATCATCGGCCAGCGGCCGTTGCATCGTGTAACAAAATCCGGGGAGGTCGGCCTGCAGCAATTTGGCCCCCGGTTTGGAAGCATCGAGCGATGTCGTCTGGGCCGTCAGCAGTGAGGGAAAGCGGACCTTGAGCCCTGATGAGCCTGCGGCGCTCCGCACGGTGGCGTAGTCCTTGGCGAGTTCCTGCGGCCCTTCGTTGGCCCGGCGAGTGATGGCGGCTTTGGCGCCGCCGGCGCGGGCGTCGTATTCCCCCTGACCACAGCCGACGATGGCAGCTGCCAGCAGAACACCAGGGATCGAACAGAGAACGGAGAAGTAGGCGGAACGCATGCCATCGCTCGTGAGAATCAGGAAAGATCAGAAGACTTTATTGTAACTGACCGGAGTGCGGTTTTCAGGGTTGTTGTCGCTGCTGAATTCTGGCCCATTCAACTACCCACCAGCTCGGCCGTTGCGCATAGAATACTAAGAGACACCAGCCCGAACACATCTTCCTCTTCCTCGGAGTTCGATCGATGGCTACCGCGACCCCTTCCAAAAAAATCGCCCGCCCAAAGATTCAGCAGACGACTTGCTTCATCGACGGCCAGTGGGTGCCAGCGCAGAGCGGCAAGACATTCGCCACGTACAACCCGGCTACCGAGGAGTTGATCGCCGATGTCGCTGAAGGTGACGCTGCCGATATCGATGCGGCCGCCAAGGCTGCTCGCAAGCAATTCGATAGCGGTGAGTGGAGCAAGATGGACGCGCGTGACCGCGGCCGACTGATGCTGAAGCTCGCCGACCTGATGGAAGCCGAGATCGATGAACTCGCCGCGCTCGAATCGCTCGACAACGGCAAGCCGTTTCGCGATGCCCGCAACGCCGACCTGCCGCTGACGATCGATTGCCTCCGTTACTACGCCGGCTTCGCCGACAAGATTCACGGCAAGACCGTGCCGATCCGCGGTAACTACTTCTGTTACACACGGCCCGAACCGGTCGGTGTGGTTGGGCAGATTATTCCTTGGAATTTCCCGCTGCTGATGACCGCGTGGAAATGGGGCCCGGCCCTTGCCACCGGTTGCACCATCGTGATGAAGCCTGCCGAGCAAACGCCGCTCACTTGTCTCCGCGTGGCGCGACTCGCACAGAAGGCCGGCATTCCCGACGGCGTGATCAACGTCGTTCCCGGCTATGGACCAACGGCTGGCGGCGCGATCGTAAAGCATCCGCTCATCGACAAGGTGGCCTTCACCGGCTCGACCGAGGTCGGCAAGATCATCATGCGCGACGCAGCCAACACCATGAAGCGCGTGACGCTCGAGCTGGGCGGCAAGAGCCCGAACATCGTCTTCGACGATGCCGACATCGACGCTGCCGTCGCCGGCTCGCACTTCGGCTTGTACTTCAACCAAGGCCAATGCTGCTGCGCCGGCAGCCGCCTGTTTGTGCAAGAAAAGATCCACGACAAGTTCATCGACGCCATCATGTCGATGAACAAAGCCCGCAAGCTCGGCGACCCGCTCGATCCCGACACCGAGCAAGGCCCGCAGGTCGATAAGGAACAATTCGACAAGATCCTCGGCTACATCGACAGCGGCAAGCAAGAAGGCGCCAATCTGCTCTCCGGCGGCAAGCGCTTCGGCGAAAAGGGTTTCTATGTCGAGCCGACGCTCTTCACGAACGTAAAGGACGACATGAAGATCGCCCAGGAAGAAATCTTTGGCCCGGTCATGTCGGTGCTGAAGTTCAAGAGCCTCGACGAAATCGCCGCCCGTGCCAACAACACCCTCTACGGCCTGGCCGCCGCCGTGTGGACCCGCGACATCGGCAAGGCCCACTCCCTCGCCAACAAGCTCCGCGCCGGCACGGTGTGGGTCAACTGCTACGACGTCTTCGATGCGGCTGCCCCCTTCGGTGGCTTTAAGTTCTCAGGCCAGGGCCGCGAACTCGGCGAAGAAGGTTTGAAGGGTTACCTCGAGAATAAGACGGTTACCGTAGCGATGAGCTGAGCGTGGCGAAGCCACGTCTTCACTCCCTCTCCACGGTACTCCGGAGAGAGGGTCGGGGTGAGGGGTTGAACCTAGAGAAATCGTAGGTTCAGCAGGTCCTAACCTACTACGCTCTCGTTTTCATCCGAATCCTCACAAGCAAATCATTCATCGCCGCAGTCCCTCGTGCCGTTTCGGGCAGATTGCTTCGATCGTAGGCCTGTTCGAGTTCCGCAGTCAGTTGCTGATACTGCCGCTCGTGAAACTCCAGGTCGGCTTGATCCAGCCGGCCTTTTTCGGGGCCTCCGACCTTACGGGCAATCAAATCGGGAATGAAGTCCAGTTTCGCCACCTCGTTCAAGTGAACTAAGTTGGCTTCAACTTGACCCGTGCGCATGAGGTGGATCCCGGTCAATAAGACCCGATACACGTAGAGCAGTGGCTTGACGTGCGGCGGCGACTCTTTTTGAAACAGTTTCCACTGCGTGGCTGCGAAACCAAGGTAATGGTGGGCGTGATGCTTGGTGATGCAGTCGGTGGCCAAAGCCTTGAGTTCTTCGTGCTCTGGCGTCGTATGAACGACCAGCGGCGACAGCAGTTGCTCGAGCACATAGCCGTTCTTCTTCAGCATCAGGCCGAAAAACTTGTGGGCGTCGTGAGTGACGAGATCGATTTCCAGCCCGTCGTAGAACCCCGACTTTTCAATCGTTTCCTGGCCCGGATTCAAGCCGACGACCTCCGTGAGGGGTAGCAAATGAACGCCGCGCAGGTCGAAGTCGGAATCGGCTGATGGAAACCCATACAGATGCGCTCCACTAATCGTGGCGAACAGCAGCGGGTGAGGATGGCTGGCGACTTGTTGGTGTAAACGGGGGTCAAAATTCATGGAAGTTCCTCCAGCAAAGCCGCACGCCGCGCCTTAATGAGCAGGGCATTGGCGCGCTCGTAGTCGGGTCGATCAGGCAGGCTTGTTTGCTGCACAGCCTGTTCAAATTCTTGGTGCAAACTAATCCGCCAACGCTCGGTTTCATCCCAGGCAATCTCGCCTCGTTTCACGGCCAGCAGTTGCTCTCGTTGGGAGTCCATACGCACTGGCACAAAACCATTGCGCAACACGCTGATACCGGAAATCAAAAGCCGGATCAGGTGCATCACGTGCTTCCATTTCACTTGACCTTGATTGCGGATGTCAGCCTGCATCTTCTTAAATTGCGAGGTGACGTACCCGTTGTAGGTTTGAAATACCAAGCGCGAGAGGAACGAAGACCTCATTGACAGCAGTTCTTCTCCAAGCGGCGTGATGTTCTCGATCAATGGTGTATAGAGGCACTCAAGGACGTTTGGGTTCGCTTTGAGCGCCAATATTAAGAACCGCTGCAACTCCCAGCACTGCTCTTGAGTCTCTTCTCGGTCGATCTGGTCGGGAACGCCGTACAGCGACCAATGCAGGTCAGCCGGAGGAAGATAGATGCCTCGGTAATCTGTATCGGAGTGCTCGCCTTCCAAGCCGTAGGCTCGCGAGCCAATGATGCAGCGAAAAATCACTCGCGAGAACAGGTCGTTCCGAGCTACTGTGATTTGCGAGTCACCGATCTCGCCTTCCTTGAAATGGGCCAGCGTCGTCAAGTCTTCCCGCCGCAAGGAGTCTTCGATCCCGTCCAGAAATCGAACTCGATACGAGTGATTCAGGTCGCCGGGCGAGCGGATGACAACACCCACGGAACCATTGGGATGCAGAATGCGGCCCCCTTCGCCGGTAATGCTCCTCAGAGTGACAACTTGCGTTCCAATGGAGAAAATCAAATTTGGATTTTGATGGACACGTTCAGCCACGCTCGAATGCTCCAGTTGCGCCATCGCCCGGCTTCGTAGAAAGCCAAGGCATCGTTTGATGATTGTACCTGTGCGAAAAAAGCTGCGGCCCCTGCCGTAGTTCGAATTCGTAACAGTCGCTTCGCGTGGCACCATTAGGTAAGATCAACAGTCTGCACCAACTCCCCACCGCTTTCACTCGAACCCTGCAAGATGCGAACCATCCTCTCTCCGTCGTCGCGCCTTCATCGGCGCAGCTTTCTGCGTGCCACCGGCGTGGCGCTCGCGCTCCCTTGGCTGAGCGCGATGATTCGTTCGGTCCTAGCGAATGACAAGGCGAGTGAGAAAAATGTCCGGCCGCGGCGGATGGTAGCGATCTGCTCCGACATGGGTTTCATTCCCGAATACTTTTTTCCGAAAGGAACGGGAGCCGACTATAAGGCTTCGCCCTACTTGGAAATCGTCAAGGATTTTCGGCCGCACACGACGGTCTTCTCCGGCCTGTCGCATCCGCAGGTCGATGGCGGGCATGCGGCCGATATTTGCTTTCTCACCGGCGCTGCCCATCCCGGTGGCGGCGGGTTTCGCAATACGATCTCGCTCGATCAATACGCGGCCCAGCACATCGGCACGCAGACCCGTTTCGCACATTTGAATCTCATCATCGGTCACGAGACCAAGCAAAACCTTTCCTGGACGCAGGCCGGCGTCGGCATTCCACCCGAGCAATGGCCGTCGGCGGTTTACAAGCGGTTGTTCTTGCAAGGGACCGCGGACGAACTGAAAGCACGGCTCCGCGAATTGCGCGATGGTCGCAGCGTGCTCGATGCGGTCGCCACCAGTGCCAAGGGACTCGAGCGCCGCGTGGGGCCCGAGGATCGCGGCCGGCTCGATCAATACTTCACTGCCGTGCGCGAGCTCGAGCAGCAACTGCAGCGCGCCGAAGAATGGGAACACAAGGACAAGCCGAAGGTCGAAATGCAGCCGCCGGCCGATGTGAAAGACAACAACGATACGTCGGCGAAGGGGAAGCTGATGTACGACCTGACGAAGCTCGCAATTCAAACCGACTCGACTCGGCTGATCACGATCATGGCTCAGGATCAGCATTCGACGCACAAGATTCCTGGCGCCGATTCGCATCACTCGCTCACGCACCACGGCAATCGACCCGAAGTGATGGCTACGCTGCGGAAGATGGAAGAAAACCAAATGGCGAGCTTCCGCGATTTTCTCGCCGGCTTGCAAAGCGTGACGGAAGGGGAAGAGACGCTGCTCGACCGCACCATGGTGTTGCACGGCGCTGCGATGGGCAACGCCAACTGGCACAGCAATGTGAACCTGCCGGTCATGCTCTGCGGCGGCGGTTTCCGGCACGGCCAGCACTTGGCCTTTGATAAGGACCGCAACCATCCGCTGGCGAATCTCTACGTCAGCATGCTGCAACGGATGGGGATCGAAACGAGCAAATTCTCGACCGGCACGACGACGCTGCCCGGCTTGGAATTCAAAGCGTAGGCGATCGAGTCGCAGTGGGAATTTTGTCTTCTTTCGGAATCTGGCCGATGAATCTGTTTCGCTCTTCGCTGTGGGCCCTGTCTGCGCTCGCAATCCCTGCTGTTGTGTTGGCCGCGGAGCCGGCTGGCTTCGATGAAACCATCAAGCCGTTTGTCAAAACGCATTGCGCCAACTGCCACAGCGGCGAGAAGCCCGAAGCGGGTTTGAATCTCGTCACGCTGCCAGCCGATTTCAGCAATCCGAAGATCGCGCAGGTGTGGAGCAACGTTCGCGAGCAACTGCGCGATCGCACCATGCCGCCGAAAGATGCCGAAGCACCAACCGCCGCGGCCAGCAAACCAGTGGTCGAATGGCTCGCGAAAAATCTGAAGGCAGCGCCGCAACCGCCGATTGTCCGCCGCATGAATCGCACCGAGCACGAGAACTCGCTGCGCGACATGCTCGGTTTGCCAGGAATCGAGATCAAAGAAATGTTGCCCGTCGACGGTGACAGCCAGGGTTTCGATACCGTGGCCAACTCACTCGACATTTCTTACGTGCAGATGGCCAACTACATGGACGCTGCCGAAGTCGCGCTGTCGAAAGGCGCCGCCCTCGGCCTGCTTCCCGAACGGCCCGAAACAAAAACGATCCGCTACTATCCGCAGCACTGCGACGGTTGGTGGCGGCGCTCCGGCGAAGGCGCAACCATTCAACTCGCCGCCGATGGCGCCGATCCAATCTGGAACAAAGAAACAGGCGTCGTCGAAAAGGGAGCCAACCCAGACAAGATCGAGCCCGTGAAAGCGATGGGAACGTTCTTTCATTCTGATCCCGCCGGCCTGCTGTATCTGAACAATCATCACAAAGCCCGCATTCCGATGGCGGGCATGTATCGGATCAAGATTTCCGCGTATGCCTTTCATTGGAAGAAGGGTGAGCTCGTCCCCTGCACTAAGGCCGAAGCGTTCAGCCTCGCCACGCAGAAGCAGGTGCTCGGATATTTCGACGCGCTCCCCGATCAGCCGACCGTATCGACCGTGACGACCTGGCTCGAACCGAGCGACCATCTGCACTTCAACGCCGTGACCCTGCACCACGGCCATGGCACCGATTCAGGGGCCAAGAAGTTCGATTACCAAGGCGTGGCCGTGGAGTGGACCGAGATTGAAGGCCCGCTGCTCGAATCCTGGCCGACGCCCGCTCGCAAGTTGATGTTCGGTGATTTGGCGGTCGAAAAATGGAAGGACGGCGATAAGCTGCCGCGGCCGAAGCGTCCGCACGACAGCCCGCAACCGCTGTACACCGTCGTTTCTGCCGATCCCGAGAACGACGCCCGGCGGCTCCTCAAAAACTTCATGGCGGTGGCGGTTCGGCGTCCTGTGAATGATGAAGAAGTGCAGCCGTTCGTCGCGTTGTTTCAAGGCAAGTTGGCCGAGCCGGCGTCGTTCGAGGAGTCGCTACGGCTCGCTCAGAAAGCAATTCTTTCGTCCGCTCATTTCGTGTTTCTCAGCCGCGAGTCTACCGACAAGAGCGATCTTCACGCGCTCGCCGCGCGACTGTCGTATTTCCTCTGGAGCACCGCGCCCGATGAGCAGCTTCGCAAACTAGCCGCTGATGGCACACTGGCCGATCCGAAGGTGCTGCGGGCCGAAACCGAACGCTTGCTGAATGACCCCAAGTGCCGCCGCTTTGTGGAGAACTTCACCGGCCAATGGCTGAAGCTGCGCGACATCAACAGCACGCAGCCCGATCGGCAACTCTATCCTGACGACGCGTGGGAATCGGACATCATGCCCTACACGGTCGACTCGATGCTGGAAGAAACTCGGCAGTTCTTTGCCGCGATGGTTCGCGAAGATCTAAGCACGACCAACGTCATCGACTCCGATTTCACTTACCTCAACGCCCCGGTCGCCAAGCTGTATGGAATCAAAGATGTGGTGGGCGCCGAACTGCGCAAAACACCGCTCCGCGTCGGCGGTGGTCGCGGCGGCATTGTGACTCAACCGAGTATTATGAAAGTGAGCGCCAACGGCACGACGACCTCGCCGGTCGTGCGCGGTGTGTTCGTCACGTCGCGGCTCCTGGGCAAGACGATCAATCCGCCGCCGCCGAACATCAGCGGCATCGATCCCGATGTGCGCGGTGCGACCACCATTCGCGAACAACTCGCCAAGCATCGCAGCAACCCGACGTGCAATTCCTGCCATGCGAAGATGGACCCGCCGGGCTTTGCCCTGGAAAGCTTCGACGTCGTCGGCCGGCAGCGCGAACGCTATCGATTTCTCAAGGACAATCGCCTGCAAATGGATGGTCCTATCATCGACCCCTCGGGCGAAACCGTTACTGGCCAGCCGTTTCAGAATCTCACGGAACTCAAGGCTCACCTGCTCGCCGATCCCGATCAACTGGCCCGCAACATGGCCGTGAAATTTCTGACCTACGCCACGGGCCGACCGCCAAGTGGCGGTGACTTGGTCGAGATCGACGAAATCGTCGCGCGGCTACGCGAGAAAAACTTCGGCACGCGGAGCTTGATCCATGAGATCGTGCAAAGTTCGACGTTCCGCGGCGGCAAGTAACCGATCGCAACAGTTTCAAGCCACGATCTCGCTGATCACTTTGCCGTGATCAATATCGAGTCGCTTGCGGCCGGGGATTTCTAGCCGCCGCGAGTCGAGCCCCAACTGCTGCATAATCGTGGCGTGGATGTCGGTGACGTAGTGACGGTTTTCAACGGCGTGGAAACCGATTTCATCGGTCACGCCGTGGACGATGCCACCTTTCAAACCGCCGCCGGCCATCCACACGCTAAAGCCATAAATGTGATGATCGCGGCCATCGGCACCCTGCGTTCCCGGCGTGCGGCCAAACTCGCTGGCGAAGACCACGAGTGTCGATTCGAGCAGACCGCGCTGCTTCAGATCCTTGATCAAACCGGCGATCGGTTTATCGACGGCTTGGAAATTCTTCGAGTGGTTAGCTTTCAGTCCGCCATGCGCATCCCACACGCCAGCGCCACCCGCGCCGTGCTGCACCTGAATGAACCGCACCCCGCGCTCGACGAACCGCCGGGCTGCGAGCATCTGCAAGCCAAAATCCTTCGTCGCCGGATCGTCGATGCCATACAGATTTTGCGTCGCCTGCGTTTCGCGGTTCAGATCGAGCGTCTCTGGCACCGAAGTTTGCATGCGATAGGCGAGCTCATACGCTTTGATCCGCGCGCTGAGCGCTGCGTCGTTTGGATACTCTTCGGCTTTGAGTTGATTCAGCTTGCCGACCAGATCGAACCCGATTTGCTGTTCTCTGGCAGAAATGTTCTTCGCCGGTTTGCCGAAGTCGAGCGGGTTGGCCGGATCGACGCGAATGGGAATCGCGTCGTGGGCCGGGCCCAGGTAGTGGCCGTCCTTGGCGTTCCAGTATTCGCGTTTGCCCATCGAGATGAACTGCGGCAGGTTGTCGTTGAGCGACCCCAAACCGTAATGCACCCAGCCGCCGAGCGTCGGATATTCGCCGTCGAGCATGTGCCGCCCCGAATGGAACTGCGTCTGCGCGCCGTGGTTGTCGTCGGTCGTGTACATCGAGCGGATGATCGCGAGATCGTCGACGACCGAGCCCATGTGTGGCACCCAATCGCTCATCTCAATGCCGGCCTGCCCGTACTCTCTAAAGCCGACCTGCAGCGGATAAATCTTGTTCCGCTGCTGACCATTGGCATCGTTGATGACCGTCACCCGCGCGAGCTTCAGCTTCTCCGGATTCTGCACATCGGCGTGCGGCGTTTCGCTGATACTTTTGCCGGCATACTTCGTCAGCTCCGGTTTGGGATCGAACGACTCCATGTGCGACACGCCGCCGTTCATGAACAGCCAGATGACGCTCTTGGCCTTCGGAGCGAAGTGCGGCTGGCCTGTTGGCGGCTGCCATTCGGCGGCGGGATTGGCGCGGCTGTCTTGCGCAATGAGCGCGCTGAGGGCGAGTGTGGAAAGACCGTTCTTGAGAAAATTGCGCCGCGATGGGGCGGTGGGGAGATCGGGCGATGAGGAGATTGTTTTCATGGCCTCTGCTTCCCTTACCGGATAGTGACGAAGTCGTTGTGGTTTAATAAGGCGTGAATGATTTGAATGCGTGCGTGCTGCTGAGCGTTAGGCAGCTTCTTTTGATTGGCGATGTCGGTTAATTGTGCGATCGATCCTAGCACCAAGTCAATTTCTGATTGCTTCGGCTCGGTAGCAAGAATGAGCAGAAACGCGGTGCGTACAAACTCCGCATCGCTGGCCTGCGGGTTTGCTGTTTGCAACTTCGCGCCGATCTTCTCCGTCATGGCCGTTGCCAGCGGGCTGTTTTCGAGGGCGAGGGCCTGTTGCGGCACGATGCTTTCGCTGCGGCGGTAACACTCGAGCACGTTGGCGTCGTCGAAGGCCTGCAGGAACTGCTGATGCTCGTTGTGAGAGTGGACGAAGTACAAGCTGCGGCGTTTGGAGTTCGCATCGGCGACCGGAATCGATGGGCCGCCTTGCTTCAGGTCGAGTTCGCCGGCCAGATGCAGCAAGCCGTCGCGCACCAACTGAGCTTCCATCCGCAGCGGACTTGCTCGCCAATAGAACTTGTTATCGGGATCGGCAGCAAGGGTTTCTGCGGTCGCCCCGGCGGTAGATGAATTCAGTCGATAGGTTTGCGAGGTGCAAATCAGGCGATGCAAATGCTTTAAGCTCCAGTTGCGTTCGCGCAGTTCCACGGCGAGCCAATCGAGCAACTCGGGATGCGTCGGCGGAGTTCCCTTACGGCCGAAGTCGAAGACGGTCGGAACCAGCGCGCGGCCGAAATGGCGATTCCAAACGTGATTGACGATGACTCGCGAAGTGAGCGGATGCTGCGGATCGGTGATCCACTGTGCAAGCGCGGTTCGCCGACCAGTGCTGGTCGTGGGGAACGGCTTTTTGCGCGACGGTTCCTGTTCGAGATTCGACTCGAGAGTTTTAAGCGAGCCGACGAGTGACGTGTAGGCTTCACCCGGCGCGGCGAGATTCTTCATCGCTGCTTCGAGCGCGGTCTTGGCGGCCGCGAGCTTCTTTTCGGGCTCGGCCTTCTTGTCGGCGGCAGCAATGTGTAGCGCGAGCTCGGCGCGGGCCACTTCTTCTTCGGCCTTTCTTACGGCGACTTCTTTTTCCGCCGCGGCTGCCTCGATGAACCGTGGCTTGGGATCTTCGGAGTTGGCCGGATGGAAACGAGCTTCGTCGGCAGCCAAACGAGCGACGAACGCTTGAACGCTGGCTTCGGCAACGTTGAAAGCTCGTTCCGCGATGACGACTTCGAGCAGCGATTTTGCCTTTTGATCGTCGGGCGCCTCTGCGTGCTTCGCTTGAGCTGCCGTGAGCGCTGCGCGCGCTGCCGTGATGGCGTTATCGGCCGACTTGCGCTGCGCCGCGATGACGTGAGCCCGCAGACCAGGTTGATGTGCATCGTGCGGCAACTTTACTTCGTGAATTGCGAATTCACCCACCGACAAGAACGCTGGCGGCTGTGGCGTGATCGTTTTCGTCTTGTCTGGATTCCGATCGTCTCCGCGAATATGCAAATGAGTCACCGCATCGAGGTTGCAGTCGAAGGGCCGCGGAATGCCGTTCTTTTCGAAGTCGAGTTCGTCGCCGACAACGTCCGTGCGGATTTGGTACGGCTCGAAGATGGCCCGCATTTGGTAGTACTCGACCTGCGAGAACGGGTCGTACTTGTGATCGTGGCACTTCGCACAGTTGAAGGTCAGCCCGAGGAAGGCTTTGCCGGTGTGTTCGACGGTTTCATCGAGCCAACTCGTACGGTTGAACTTGAAATACTGCCGGGCGAGAAAGCCGCTGCCGCGGAGTTTGTCGAGGTCGTTGGGATAGAGTTCGTCAGCAGCCAGCGACTCGCGAATCATCTGGTCGTAGGGCTTGTCGGCGTTGAGCGATTCGATGATCCAGTCACGCCAATGCCAGATGTGCTTTTGCGAATTGCGAACTTCCGCGCCGAGCCCCCACCAATCGCTGTAGCGATAGATGTCCATCAGGTGACGGCCCCAGCGCTCGCCATATTCAGGCCGTTGCAGTAAACCATCGACAACCTTGTCGTGCGCGGTTGCCGAGTCGTCGGCGAGGAACGCGCCCATCTCTTCACTCGTCGGCGGCAAGCCGATCAGGTCAAGCGTGACGCGCCGCAGCCAGAGGCGCTTGTCAGTTGGTTTCTGCGGGACAATCCCACGCTTGTCATGCTCGGCCGCGATGAAGGCATCGATCGGGTTTTTCGCCCAGGCTTCGTTCTTCACCATTGGCAACGGCGCTTTAATCGGCGCTTTGAAAGCCCAGTGATCGCGCGGATCGCGCTCGGCTTGTTCGTTCTCCGGGGCCGGCGATCCTGCCGCAATCCAGGCTCGAATCGCTTCGATTTCCGCCGGCTTGAGCGGCTCTCCCTCCGGCGGCATGCGCTCGGATTCTTCCTTGGCCGTAATTTTATTAAGCAGCAAACTCGCCGCGACGTCGCTGGCTTTTAGCGAGCTGCCGCTGTCGCCACCTTTGAGCAAATTCGCGACCGAGTCGACGCGCAGACTCCCTTCTTGCTTTAGCGCACCATGACATGCAAAGCAGCGTTCTTTGAGTACGGGCTTGATGCGCGCGGCGTAGTCGTTGGCCGTGAAGGGTTGCTCGGCAATCGCAGCGCGCGAGCACAGCAACAACAAGAGACAGCAACCAAGAGCGCGCCGAGCCATGCAGTCGTCCTCGGGCAGAAGGAGGGAGAGGGAGGTGGGACGATTTGATCTTAACCCGTCGCGCGTTAAAAGTCGCCCCGCAAAGTCTTGACTTGCGTTCGGCGGACGGCCATCTTCTGCGTTGGAGTTCTGGCTACGGCCGGCTCCTTGGTTGTGACAGTCAGCCGCCTGCAGGCGGAACTCCAGCGGGAGCCTCTCAATGATCCGCGTGTTGATGTTGTTCGTTGCGCTAACGCTCGTTTGGCCACTCGCAGCGGCAGAAAAAACTCCGCCCGTTCGCAAGCCGTTCGGCCTCGAGCAGCGGACACCGTGGACGACATCGCGAGTCGTCGGTTCGCCCGAACCGCCGCTCCGGTATGTGACGCAACCGGCGTTTCCGAAGTTGAAGTTCAACGAGCCGCTCGAAGCCGTGGCCCTGCCGGTCCGGCGCAACTCTGTCGCTGAGTCGGGGCCGGGCCGAATGCTGGTCGCCGAGCGCAAAGGGCAGATCTACTCATTCCTCGATTCCTCCGCAGCGGCGACCAAAGAACTCGCCTACGAGTTCGTCGGCAAGACCGAAGATGGCAAGCCGCTACCGCAGATCGTGTACGCGATGGCCGCTCACCCTCAGTTTGCGGACAACGGCTTTGTGTATGTGACCTACATCCCTGATCCACGCAAAGACAACGTGCCGAACGGCACGCGCGTGTCGCGCTTCCGGGTGAGCGGCGATCCGCCGAAGTTCGATCCAGCCTCGGAAAAAAAGATCATCGAGTGGCACAACGGCGGCCACAACGGCGGAGCCCTCGCATTCGGCAACGACGGCATGCTGTATATCGCGACCGGCGATGCGTCGGGCATCGCCGATGAACGGCAGACGGGGCAAGACATCAGCGATCTGTTTGGCTCGCTACTGCGGATCGATGTCGACAGTGCCGGCGCTGATCAGGGTTATGTCGTGCCGAAGGACAATCCGTTTGTCGGCGGCAAAGTTGTACGGCCTGAGATTTGGGCCTATGGTCTGCGACAAGTCTGGCGATTCAGTTTCGATCGCGCCGATGGCCAGCTGTGGGCCGGTGAAGTCGGCCAGGATTTGTGGGAGATGGTCTACGCCATCAAACGTGGTGGCAACTACGGCTGGAGCATCACGGAGGGATCGCATCCGTTTCGGCCAGAGCGGAAGCTCGGGCCATCGCCGATCTTGAAGCCGGTCGTTGAGCATTCGCACAGCGATTTTCGCTCGATCACGGGCGGCTATGTTTATGGGGGCAAGCGACTTCCCGAATTGCAGGGGCACTATATCTACGGCGATTTCGACACCGGCCGCATTTGGTCATTCAAGCCGCAACGTTCGGGTATCAGTCAAGAATTTTCTGTCATCGACCATGGCGAACTCGCGCGGACGACGCATCGCATCGTGGCCTTCTGCAAAGATCACGAGGGGGAAATTCTGCTCATCGACTTCATGGGTGGCGGATTGCATCGACTGGCGTCAGCGCCGGATTTGGCGAAGACTCCGCCGCCGTTTCCCAAAAAATTGAGCGAGACCGGCATCTTCCAATCAGTCAAAGATCATCAAGTCGCGCCGGGCGTGATTCCCTACTCGGTAAACGCGGAGCTATGGAGCGATCACGCCGTGAAGCAGCGATTCATCGCGATTCCGGGCAACGGCCAGGTTGGCTTTGATCAGAACGTTTATCCCGAAGGCCCGCCAGGGGCACCGGCCGGTTGGAAGTTTCCTGATGGCACCGTGCTCGTGAAGTCGTTCTTCATGGATATGGAACGCGGCAATCCGGCGAGCCGCAAGCGACTTGAGACTCGGCTGCTGCATTTTCAGCAGTTCCCCGGTTCGAACGAAGTGGGCGATCAGTATTGGCGGGGCTACACCTACGTGTGGAACGACGAGCAGACCGATGCTGAACTGCTCGATGGCGCCGGGCTCGATAAGACGCTGCGGATCAAGGATGGCGATCAAACGATCGAACAGACCTATCACTTTCCCAGCCGGGCCGAGTGCGCGCTGTGCCACAACAATGCGGCGAAGTTTGCGCTGGGGGTGAGCACGCTGCAAATGAATCGCGACCACGACTATGGAGGTGTGCTCGCCAATCAGTTGGCCACGCTCGATCACATCGGCCTATTCGACAAGCCGTTGCCGAAGAAGCCGGAGGAACTGCCGCAGCTGGCGAACTATGACGATGCGAATCAGTCCATCGACATTCGTGCGCGGGCTTATCTGCACTCGAATTGCGCCCATTGCCACACCAAGTGGGGCGGTGGCAACGCGGAGTTCAAACTCACCTCGACCCTGCCGCTCGACCAGCTGGGCATCACCGGCATGAAACCGGGCCACGGCTCGTTCGGCATCAAGGACGCGGCGCTCATCGCCCCCGGTCATCCCGAGCAAAGCGTCATCCTGCACCGCATGAACTTGACCGCCCTCGGCCGCATGCCGCACATCGGCTCGAAGACCGTGCATCAGAGCGCGGTGAAGTTGGTGGAGGAGTGGATTAAACAGTTGCCGGCCGGGGTTAAATAAAAACCCGGCTGAGTTGATCAGCCGGGTTTCGTTTTTTGGATGGGAGGGTTGCTCGCCGCACTAGCCCCTCACCCCAACCCTCTCCCCTGAGTACAGGGGCGAGGGAGTTTGAACGCTTTGCGTTCGAATGATTCATACCAACTACGCGCCGAACCACTTCTTGAGGACGTGGAAGGTGGTGGCGCGGCCGGCGCGGGCGATGCTGGTGGTGAGCGGGATGCGCTTCGGGCAGACGGCGACGCAGTTTTGGGCGTTGCCGCAGACTTGGATGCCACCTTCTTGCGTGAGGGCTTCCAGGCGTTCGCCGGCGTTCATGGCGCCAGTCGGGTGCATGTTGAAGAGGACGGCCTGGCTGATGGCGTGGGCACCGACGAACTCACCGTCGAAGGTGTTGTTCTTGCGCGTGGTGAATTGCTCTTCGGTTTCGCCGTCGTCGCGGACGAGTTCAACCTTGAGGTATTGCGGGCAGGCTTCCAGGCAGCAGCCGCAGCTCATGCATTCGCTGAGAGGATAGGTCTGTTCCTGCGTCTTGGCCGAGACCTTCGGGCCGGGGCCGAGGTCGTAGTAGCCGTCGGCGGGGATCCAGGCCTTCACCTTTTGCAGACCGCGGAAGAGACGGCTGCGATCGACGACCAGGTCACGGACGACCGGAAACTTCGTCATTGGCTGAAGTTCGATTTCGGCGGGGTGGTCGCCGAGCAGGCGGTCGACGAGGGCCGAGCAGCTTTGCCGGACCTTGCCGTTGATGACCATCGTGCACGCGCCGCACACTTCTTCCAGGCAGTTGCAGTCCCAGGCGACCGGCGCGACGTGCTTGCCGTCGGCTGAGGTGGCTTTGGCGGCGATGCGTTGCAGCACGCTGATCACGTTCATGTCGGGTTCGTACTTGACCGTGTGCCGTTCCCAGTAGCTGGGTTGGCCCGGGCCGTCTTGCCGGAGAACGCGAACCTCGAACGAATCGGGCTTCGCGTGCGAATCGCCGTGATCTGCATGACCATGGGAATCGTGGCCGTGCGAGTCGTGACCATTGCTGTGATGCGAGTCTGCCATGATTTTCTCTCTGTCGCCTTTCGCTCCCGCGAAAGGACGCGTCTTTCTATTTCAACCGATGAATCATGATGTCCCGCGTCCCCGAGTGCATGCCTCAAAAGACGCGTCCTTTCACGGAGTGAAAGGCGACTGTTAGTGCGCTCCAGCCATTGCAGTTTTGCTAGCGGCACCGTTGCCGTTGCTGCCGGCGGCTTGTTCTTTGGCGGCTTGGCGTTCTTTCCAGACCTTTTCGATCTCTTCGGCGCCAACGAGGCCGTACAGACGCGGCCGCGGCGTGACGATCGAAGTATCGACATCCTCGTAGCTGAGCTTTACTTCCTTGCCGTCCCAGGTGGCGATGGTCGACTTCAACCACTTGTCGTTGTTGGCGTCGAACTCGTCGCACCACTTCTCGGCCTGGCGACGACGCTCGGCTGGTTCGGTGGCGGTGAGGGGCTTGAAGGAGAAATCGGGCTTGTAGTGAGCGCCGCGGCTTTCATCGCGAGCGAGGGCCCCTTCAAGAATGGTGAGGGCCAGCGGGAACATGTCGATCAGCGACTTGGTGAAGACCACGTTCTGGTTCGTCCAGTTGCCGCTGTCCGACAGGCTGCACTTGTGCGACTTCTCGTGCAACTCCTTGACCTTGGCAACCGCATCGCGGAGCTGATCGTTGCGACGCACGACCGTGGCGGCCTTCGTCATTACATCGCCGAGCTCTTGGTGGATGAGATAAGGATTCGAGCCGCCAGCGGGCCGCTTGAGAAGTTCGTTGTGACGGGCCTGCTGTTGCTTCAAAGCCCGCTCGAACAGCGATGACGGCAGTTCCGAAGCAGCCGTCTTCGTACCCTTCAGCAGCGTCTCGATGCCCGGGGCAGTGATGAGGCCGCTGAAAATGCAGCTCAACAGCGAGTTCGCACCAAGGCGATTGGCGCCGTGATATTGATAGTCGCATTCGCCGATGGCGTAGAGGTTCGGGATGTTCGTGACCTGGTTCTTCGGCGAACCCACCGTCAAGCCGCCGTTGCCGCTCTTGGCGTAGTCGACCCACAGACCGCCCATCGAATAATGGACGGCAGGGAAAATCTTCATCGGGTTCGCACGGGGATCGACCCCTTGGAACTTCTCATAGATCTCGAGAATGCCGCCCAGCTTGCGATTGAGTTCGGCTCGCGGAATGTGCGTCAGGTCGAGATAAACGGCGAGGCGGTCTTGTTCGACGCTCAAGCCTTCGTTGACGCAGATGTCGAAGATTTCGCGGGTAGCGATATCGCGCGGCACCAGGTTTTTGTACTTGGGATAGCGTTCTTCGAGGAAGTAGTACCGTTCGTTTTCAGGAATCGTCAGCGGATCGCGGCCATCCTGCGGCTTCTTCGGCACCCACACGCGGCCACCTTCACCGCGGGCCGATTCGCTCATCAGGCGGAGCTTGTCAGCGCCGGGAATAGCAGTGGGGTGAACTTGAATGAACTCACCGTTGCCGAACTTCGCGCCGGCTTGGAAGCAACGACTCGCAGCGCTGCCGGTGCAGACCATCGACATCGTCGACCGGCCGTAAATCAAACCCGGACCGCCCGAAGCGACGATCACGGCATCGGCGGGAAAGGCCCGCATTTCCATCGTGTTGAGATCTTGGCCGATCGCGCCGCGGCACACGCCGTTGTCGTCGAGCACCGGACCGCAGAAATCCCAGAACTCGTACTTCTTGATTTTGCCTTCGGTTTCCCAGCGACGAACTTGTTCGTCGAGACCGTACAACAGCTGTTGACCCGTGGTCGCGCCGGCAAAAGCCGTCCGCTTGAAGAGCGTACCGCCGAAGCGCCGGCGATCGAGATAACCTTCGGGAGTGCGGTTGAAGGTAACGCCCAAGCGATCGAGCAGCTCGATAATCTTCGGGCCCCAGACGGTCATTTCTTTGACCGGCGGTTGATGCTGCAGGAAGTCGCCACCGTAGACGGTGTCGTCGAGGTGGAGGTATTCGTTATCGCCCTGCTGCCGCGTGAGATCGTTCACGCTGTTGATGCCGCCCTGCGCGCACACGCTGTGCGAGCGCTTGACCGGCGTGAGGCTCATCAGGTCGACTGCAATGTCGAGCTCGGCCAGCTTCATGGCGGCTGCCAAACCAGCGAGACCGCCACCGACGATGAGAACGCGTTGCTTTGCCATGGGGAAGGGGCTGAGTTTGAGGGGCTGGGGGCTAGGATCTAGGGGCTGGGGATTTCTATTTCATTTACTCCCTCTCCTCGGTACTCCGGGGAGAGGGCTGGGGTGAGGGGCGGAAGTTCAGTCAGCCCCGGCTAGCTATTTCTCTTCCGCCGCCTTCGGCGGTTCCGGTGCATTGGGATCATGCGCTTTAGCTTCAGCAGCTGGTGCATGCCAACGCTTGTGATCGTCCTTGGTCACATCGCCCGAGGCGGTTTTCATTTCATACATCTTGTTTTCGTCTTCCCGCATCTGCTTGATCTGGTCCTTGCTCTTCGTGGCAAAACCGCCGAGAGCACTCAGACCCACGATCGACAGCAGCACGCCAAAGACCGTCGCACCGATCGTTGCCCGCTGCTGGGCGGCAGGAGTGATCCACACGCCCCACGTAATGCCGAACGTCCAAATGCCGTTGGCCAGGTGGAAGACGCAAGACAGGATGCCGATGGCGTAGAGGATTTGCACGATCAGCGGCGAAAGAGCTTCGGCTGCCGACGAGGCCGCGTTGTACGGACGGAAGCTATAGCCACCGAGCGGAGCGGCGACTCCCTTGGTCCACCATTCCGAATGAATCCAGCCGTGCATGTGGAAGACGTGCCACATGATGAACACAAAGGCGATCATGCCGGTCGCCCGTTGCAGCGTGTAGCGAACGTTGCTGCTGTATTTGTACGTGCTGTTGTTCGGCAGGCCGCCGCGAATGATCACGACGCCGAAGATGGCGTGGAACAGGAGCGGAATGAAAATGAACACCCATTCTACCAGCGGCAGGAGCGAGCCCAGGCTGTGAATGGTGTAAACGTTCTTTTGAAACGTCAGGGCGCTATCGAGAATGGTCGAGTTGGTGAGCAAGTGCACCACCATGTACGCCCCGACCGGGATAATGCCGCTGAGCGAGTGCAACCGGCGAAGCAAAAACTCGTTGCGAGAGAGAAAGGTCCCCTGGGGAGCTTCGGTCGGAGCTTCTTTCACGGCTGTCCTCTATATCCGCATTGCGGCCGCGGTGCACAGTATTTGGCTAGGTGGCAGACGATGGCGGCTGGCTGCAGGCCGCGGCGGATGACGTATCGAGAACGTATCTCCAGCCAGGGCAAGCAGTGTCGTCACTGCCGAGCGCCCTCAGTATAGGACTCTGCAGACACTTGCCAACGGGGCGCTATGGGCCGGAAGTTTGTCAATCTCGTTAGAGACGCTGCCGTTGCAAGGAAGAGACTCCCGCCGAGCTGTGAACATGGACCGGCAATGGTTAGCAGCGACTGCGTGCAACCGACGCGGCTCGGCGGGAGCCTCGCCCTCCCTGGCTGGCCTGGCAACTGTTTTGATTGACCCAATCTCCCGCCGCGGCTAGCATTTAAGGCTGTCCAATCGACCATTTCCGTGGTCCTTGCCAGACCGCCGCTGGGATGCCCTTTCATGCGCTGTTCGATTCTCTCCAATCGCAGTCTGTTGTCGTTGGCCTGCGCTGGTTGGCTGTGTCTGTTGGCGATTCGTTTCGCGTCAGCCGCCGAACCCAAGTCCGCGCCGACGCCCGAACAGCTGAAGTTCTTTGAAGAGAAAGTTCGGCCTGTTCTCGCCACTAATTGCTTCAAATGCCACGGCGAAGAAAAGCAGAAAGGCGACCTGCGGCTCGATCTGCATGAAGCACTCCTCACCGGCGGCGAATCGGGCCCAGCGATCGTCCCTGGCAATCCGAAGGAAAGCCTGCTGCTCGATGCGGTGAATTACTCTTCGCTCGAAATGCCTCCTGACGGCAAGCTGAGCGAAAGTGAAATCGAAATCCTCACCACCTGGGTCAAAATCGGCGCACCTTGGCCGAAGGAACATGGCGGCGCTGGGCCGGGCCTGCGGAAGGTCCGCGATAAGATCACCGCAGCCGATCGCGAGTACTGGGCCTTTCAACCCGTTCGCCGTGCGGCGCTGCCGGAAGTTGAAAGCGACAGCTGGAGCCGCGGCCCCATCGATCGTTTTCTGCTCGCCCGCCAACAGCAAGACCAACTGCAGCCGGCCCCCGAAGCCGAGCGCGGCACGCTCATCCGTCGTGTGTCGTTCGATCTGACCGGTTTGCCGCCGACGGCGAGCGAGATTGCCGAATTTCAAAACGACACGAGCCCCGATGCCTACGAGCGACTGGTCGATCGACTCCTCGCCCGCCCGCAGCACGGCGAACAATGGGCCCGCCATTGGCTCGACCTGGTTCGTTACGCCGAATCGGACGGTTACAAGCAAGACGACTATCGTCCGCAGGCCTGGCGGTATCGTGATTACGTCATTCGCTCGATCAATCAAGACAAGCCGTACCCGCAGTTCATCCGCGAGCAACTCGCCGGTGATGAACTTGAGCAGCAAACGCCCGACGCCCTCGTGGCCACTGGCTATCTCCGCCTCGGCATCTACGAATACAACCAGCGCGACGTGAAGGGTCAATGGAGTGTCATTCTCAACGACATCACCGACGTCACGTCCGATGTGTTCCTCGGCATGGGCTTGAGCTGTGCCCGCTGCCACGATCACAAGTTCGATCCGATCCTGCAAAAGGATTATTTCGCGCTGCAAGCCTTCTTCACGCCGATCATGCAGCGCGATGACGTGACCATTTGCTCGCCGAATGAGCGAACCGAATATCAGCAGAAGCTGGCCGCGTGGGAAATGCGCGGCAACGACATTCTGAAGGAGCTCGCCGAGCTCGAACGCCAGCCGCTGAAGAACGCGGCCACTTCGCAGCTCGGCCGATTTCCGGATGACATCGTGCCGATCCTCTTCAAGGAAGCCGCCGAGCGAACTCCGTATGAACAACAGCTCTACGCCCTCGCTTTCCGCCAGGCGAAAGAAGAGCAAGACAAAATCGATTTCACGAAGAAGCTGACCGGCGAAAAGAAAGATCGTTGGATCGAGCTCAAAGAACAGTTGAAGGAACTCGGCGATCGTCCCCAACCGCTGCCGACAGCCATGACGGTTAGCGATGTCGGTCCGCAAGCGCCACCGACGATGGTTCCCGGCAAGCCGCGACTTGGCGAAGTCTTGCCGGCGATTCCCACCGTGCTGTGTACAGTGCAAAACAGCACAGCGCAGAACAATAGTGAAGTCACCGCGGCAGCTCCGATGCCACCCGCTTCACTGGCTGCGAATTCAAATTCCACAGGCCGACGCACCGCGCTTGCGCAGTGGATGGGCAACGACGACAATCCCCTCACGCCGCGAGTGCTCGCCAATCGTTTGTGGCAGCATCACTTCGGCAAGGGCCTGTGCGAATCGCCCAGCGACTTCGGCCGTCTTGGTCAGCCGCCGAGTCATCCTGCGCTGCTCGATTGGTTGGCAAAAGATTTCGTCGAACAAGGTTGGAACTGGAAATATCTCCACCGCCAGATCGTAACCTCGGCCGCTTATCGGCAGGTGTCGCACGGGCCGGAAACGGCTGCCTCGGCGAAGGCCGATCCTTTCAATCGCTTGCTCGCTCGTATGCCGGTGCGTCGGTTGTCAGCAGAACAAATTCGCGACAGCAGTCTGGCCGTGGCCGGCGAACTGAACCTCAGCAGTGGCGGCCCCGCAGTCGATGCGGCCAAGGCCCGTCGCAGCGTGTATGTGAAAGTGCGCCGCAACGTTCGTGATCCGCTGCTCGATGTATTCGATGTCGCCGACGGCTTGTCGACGATGCCGACCCGCAACGTGACGACCACGCCGATCCAAGCCCTGCTGATGATCAACGGCCCATGGATGATCAGCCGCGGCAAGGCAGCGACGACGGTCATTCGCGGCCAAGGAATCAAGGAACTCGATCAACAAGTGATCTCCCTCTATGTGCAGATTCTCGGCCGTGAACCAGACGACGGCGAACTGTCGGCTGCCGTGAAGTTCTTGTCGAAGAAGAACGAAGGGAAAGAAACGTCCCTCGCCGACCTGGCCCACGTCCTGCTGAATTCGAATGAGTTTGTGTACGTGGACTGAGGCAAGCAACCTTGTAGCTGAATTCGCCAGAATTCAGAGCCTCGCGCACCGAGTCAGACTTTTACAACGATCCTTCTGAACTCTTGGTGAGTTCAGCTACTTTTATGAACTACGAAGATCAACTCCTCCGCGCCGGTTATCTCTCGCGTCGCGACATGCTCACGCGGGCTGGCACTGGCTTTGGTGCGCTCGCCCTCGCCGGTTTGCTCGGCAAAGAGCAGGCGGCCAAATCGGCCGAGCAAAAGAAGCCGCATCATCCGCAAATGGCGACGAGCGTCATCTTCCTCTTCATGGAAGGTGGCCCGAGCGCGATGGATACCTTCGATCCCAAGCCCACGCTGAACAAGCTCGCCGGCCAGCAGCTGCCCGCCTCATTCAAGCCGATCATCCTCGCCATGGGCGAGAAGAATCCGCCGCTGATGGCTTCGAAGCGGAAGTGGAAACAACACGGCGAAGGTGGCTTGTGGGTCAGCGATTGGTATCCGCATGTCGCCGAATGTGCCGATGACCTGTGCGTCGTCCGCTCGTGCATCAGCGACGGCATCAACCACTCGGGTGGCGTGTGCCAGATGAACACCGGCAGCACCCTCGGCGGCCGGCCGTCGCTCGGCTCGTGGGTCAGCTATGGCCTCGGCACGGAGAATCAAAACCTGCCGGGCTTCGTCGTGCTCGAAGACAACCCCGGCCAGGTGATCAACGGTCCGCGCAACTGGGGCGCCGGTTTCATGCCCGCCGTTTATCAAGGGACCGCACTGCAGAACGGCCCGGAACCGATTCGCAATCTAGCCACTCCCAAGGAAGTTTCCGGCGCGGCGCAGGAACACAAGCTCGCGCTGCTCCGCGAACTGAATCAAAAGCACGCTTCGGAGCGTCGTGATCAAAGCGAACTCGACGCCCGCATCGCGAGCTACGAACTCGCCTTCCGCATGCAAGCCGAAGCGCCGGAAGCAGTCGACCTGGCGCAAGAGACCGAAGAGACGCAACGGCTCTACGGCCTAGATAATGCCAAGACGCAGAACTTCGGCCGGATGTGCCTGCTCGCTCGGCGGATGGTCGAGCGGGGTGTGCGGTTTGTGCAGCTCTACTCAGGCTCCGGCAGCAAGTGGGATGCTCATAGCGACATCGAAAAGAATCACGGCACGAACTGCGGCGCCACGGACAAGCCGATCGCCGGTTTGCTCACCGATCTCAAACGCCGCGGTCTGCTGAAGAACACGCTCGTCGTCTGGGGCGGCGAGTTTGGCCGCACGCCACAAAGCGAAAAAGGAAACGGCCGCGATCACAACCCCGCTGGTTTCACCATGTGGCTCGCCGGCGGCGGAGTGCGCGGCGGTCGAACCGTCGGCACGACCGACGAGATCGGCCTGCATGCTGTCGAAGACCGCCTGCACGTCCACGACTTCCACGCGACCATCCTCCGAGTCCTCGGCCTCGACAACATGGCCCTGACCTACCTCCACAAAGGTCGCCCCGAACGCCCCACGCTGAATGAAGGCGGGCCGTGCGAGAAGATCATCGCGGGGTGAGGTGGGAGGGATGAAGCGAGGAAGGGACGAAGAGAGGAAGAGGTTAGGGGCCAGAGAAAGGCGTACTCCCTCGCCTCGGTACTGCGGGGAGAAGGTTGGGGCGAGGGGTCGAAGCAGGTACCTCGTTTCCTATGCAATTAGATTCGCGTCTCGGCCATGAGTCTCTTTTCTAGATTTCATCCGGCTCCTCGCGAGCCAAAATTCTTTTCTTTCTTCATCCATTCAGAGACCTGCTCATGTCACGAAAGGGACTGACCCTCGTTGAAGCGATCGTCGTGATCATCGTTCTCGTTGTCCTCGTTGCCCTGTTCTTACCGGTGCACCGTGGCGCGCCGCATGCCGCTCGACGCATGCAATGTGGCAACAACATGAAGCAGCTGGTGCTCGGGCTGCAAAACTACCACGACATCTTTCTGCAACTGCCGTACGGCGCTCGCTCGCGCACGACATCCGATAACGACGAGCGTTCGTTCGGCTCCTCTTGGATCGTGGCGACACTGCCGTTCTGCGAGCAACGGCCGTTGTTCGACAAGGTCTACGGCATCGATCTAGCCGATCCCGCCAACGATTATGCGAGCGATGCTGTCCGGCAGCTCGCCTTGAATGCGAAGATCAAATACCTGCTGTGCCCCTCTAGCCAACTGCCCGAAATGCAACAGGCCGGCGGCTTTTCGATTGTCCTGCCTTCGTACGCCGGCATCATGGGCGCCACTGAGCACTCTGGAATGGACATCACCGCCATCGATCAATATCAGCGGATCGTGGTCGGTCCCTTCGGTGGCCACGCCGCGGCGAATGGCATGTTGCCGATCAACGAATCGCTGAAATTCGAAGATTGCAAAGACGGCACAGCGAACACGATCATCGTCGGCGAAGTTTCGGACTGGTATTACGACAATAAGGGGACCAAACAGAATCCCGCGCTCAGCGCAATCGATCCACAATCCAAAGGTCGGATTCCCGGCGGCTGGCTGGCCGGCACGAATCTCGATTTCAAAGTCGAGAAAGACGGCAAGCCGGTTCCCGCCGATCGCGTGTTCAATCTCATCACGCTCGACCAATCCGTGGGAACAAACAATCGCGGCGGCATCAAAGACGGCCATCCCAACTGGGGCACTTCGGGCGTGGGCCGATGCGGCTTGAACAATCCGCTCTTGTCAGCGCATCCCGCCGGCGCGATGGTCGGATTTCTCGACGGCCATGTGCTGTTGCTGACGAAGCAAGTATCGCCGCACATCGTCAAGCGGCTGGCGATCCGCGACGATGGTGGGGAGATTCCAGATTTTTAAACTACGCGAGTGAAAACGGGTGCGCCCGCTTCCGGGACGGACCAATGGTCCGTCCTACCGATTCAGATGCCGATTCACTTCTTGGCCTTCTTCGGCGCGGCCTTTTTCACAGCGGCTTTCTTGACGGCCTTTTTCGGAGCCGCTTTCGGCGCGACCTTCTTCACCGGCTTGGCGGTCTTCTTGGGAGCCGCTTTCTTGGCGGGCGCGGCCTTCTTCGCGGGGGCAGCCTTTTTCGGAGCGGCCTTGGCTGCCTTCTTGGTGGCCTTGGTCGGCGCGGCTTTCTTGGCCCCCTTCTTGGCAACCATGCTCGAAGCCATGGCGGCGGCCTTCTTCACCGGCTTCGACTTGGCGATTGCCCGGGCATTCGCGCCGGCGATGCCGCCGACAACAGCACCCACGGCAGCGCCGATCGGGCCGACGAGTGCGCCAGCGGCAGCGCCCGTCGCGGCGCCTGCGGCAGCGCCGCCGACAGTTTCCATGGTGGAGGTTTTTGCGGAAGAATCGTCAGCCATCGAAGAAATCCTTTGCGATGCGAACTCAAGGTGCGGGCGAAAAGACCGCTCGGCGGCAGGCCAGCGCGGCAACTGCGGGAGTTATACCACGTGTGTCAAACATTTTGAAACAAATGTCATCCGGCGGCCACGATTGCGGTCCTTTCCACGCGGAAATTAACGAGACGTCCCTGTCCGACTGGCTTGCGGCTGTTTAAACTTTTGGGTTTCCGATTCACCGATACCAATACGCGAGAAGTGCAGTGGCAAACACGCTCAACCTGGCCGTGATCCCCGGCGATGGCACCGGCCCCGAAGTGACCGCAGAAGCCCTCAAGGTGCTCGACGCCGTCAGCAAACTTGAAAAGTTCAGCTACACGACGAAGTTCTTCGACTGGGGTGGCGAACGCTACCTCAAGACCGGCGAAACCCTGCCGCCGGGCGGTGTCGAAGAGCTGAAGAAGCACGACGCCGTTTATCTCGGCGCGGTCGGCCATCCCGACGTGAAGCCGGGCGTCCTCGAAAAGGGCCTGCTCCTCGAGCTCCGCTTTCAGCTCGATCAATACGTCAATCTTCGCCCGGTGAAGCTGTTCCCCGGCGTCGAATGCCCACTCGTCGGCAAGGGCCCGGAGCACATCGATTTCGTGGTTGTCCGCGAAAATACGGAAGACATGTACGCGGGCATCGGCGGCTGGTTGAAGAAGAACACAGCCGATGAAGTTGCCACGCAAACGGCCGTTTACACCCGTAAGGGTTGCGAACGAATCATTCGCTGGGCGTTTCAGTACACGCAGAAGCGCAACAACCCGAAGGGGAAGATGCTGACGCTCGTCGCCAAAACGAACGTGCTGACCTACGGCCACGACCTGTGGTGGCGGACGTTCCAGGACGTGCAGAAGGAATTCCCCGACGTGAAGGCCGACTACAACCACGTCGATGCCTGCTGCATGTGGATGGTGAAGAACCCCGAGTACTACGACGTGATCGTGACGACGAACATGTTCGGCGACATCATCACCGATCTGGGCGCCATGATCCAAGGCGGCCTCGGCGTCGCTGCCGGCGGCAATATCAATCCCGATAAGGGCGGCTTGTCGATGTACGAACCGATGGGCGGCAGCGCTCCGAAGTACACCGGCCAGAACGTCATCAACCCGATCGCCGCGATCGGCGCGATGAGCATGCTGCTGGAACACAGCGGCTATCCCGCCGCCGGCGCCCGCGTGATGAAGGCCATCCAAGTCGTGACCGGCACGAAGATGAAGAGCCAAAACGCCGGCAAAATGGGCTACGGCACGAAGGAAGTAGGCGACTTGGTGGTTGGAGCGTTGTAGCCCATTGTCGCCGAGTATTATTGTCGCCGAATACTCTGTATTCGGTGGCTTGAAGTAAAACCATCCTGCGCCGAGGAATGAGCTCCGCGAAATTCCGGCTGCGGCGCGGGGAGGTAGAACTGCACTCTTCAAGGTTGACTTCGATTGTTGGTCAACCCTTTATTCGTTCGGTTAACGCACCCGCGTGAACTCGCCGACAATGCCAGAATCTCGCTGCGCTGATTCTGGCGGTCCGCTGCCTGCGACCGCCACCACCGAATATAGAATATTCGGCGACTAAAGCCGAAACTTCACCGGTCGTTGCAGTTCATTCGACCGGTAAATCGCGGTAAACATGGCGACGACGATCCGCCCTTCTTCGCCGGTGACGAGTGGTCGCCGGTTGTCGCGCACGGCTTGCAGAAAGTCTTGAATCTGCAGCCGGTGATAGTACTGCGTCGCGTCGATTTGCGCGAAGTGAGCGCGATCGGCCGTGATGAAATCGGCAAGCAGGTGTTCTTCGCCGGGGATCGTCCAGACGTCGTTCAGCGGCGGTTCGGTGATCGAAGTCATGCCGGCGACGAACGACGCGCCGGTGTCGGTTTGCACGCCGACGCTCGCGCCGTTGCTGCCGTGGATGTGCACCTTGGTGTTGATGCCGGGGCGTTGCGAAAGACTCGTCACGATGCTGCCGAGCGCGCCCGATTTGAAGCGGATCATCGCCGTGGCGGTATCTTCGACCTCGATGTAAGGATGATTGAGGTTCGCCCAGTAGCCGCTCACTTCGTCGATCTCACCCATCAGCCATTGCAGCAGGTCGAGTTGATGCGGCGATTGATTCACTAGCACGCCGCCACCCTCCGTCGACCATTTGCCGCGCCACGGATCCGACTCGTAGTAGGCCTGATCGCGCCAGCTGAACATCGCAAACGTGCCGAGAATCGGCCTGCCGATCTTGCCGGCGTCGATGGCGGCCTTCATCCGCTGCACGGGCTCGAACAACCGCCGCTGACTGATGACGGCCAGTTGCACGTTGTTTTTTGCCGCGGCTGCGATCATCCGATCGCAAGCCTCGAGCGACGCAGCCAATGGTTTCTCGATCAGCACATGCGCGCCGGCCGCCGCCGCTTGCAGACACGGCTGCTCATGCAATGGATGCGGCGTGCAGATGGTCACGGCTTCCACATTCGCCGCTCGCAGCATCTCCGGCACCGAGTCGAAGGCCTGCACGTGGTATTGTTCAGCAAAAGCCTGCGCTCGCCCCAGCTGAGCGTCACAGACAGCAACGAATTCCGATTCGGCAAGTTGGCTCAAGGCCAGCGCATGCGTCTGTCCAACTTTGCCACAGCCGATCAGAGCGGTACGGATTTTTCGCATAGAGACGGATTGTTACCGAGGAGTGACTCATGTTTTCGATCAGCTTCCAACCCGGACACCCGCTCGAGAGTCCTAGGCTGGGCATCGGCCTGATCGTGCTCGGACAGTTTAGCGAATACTTTGACTCCCAACTCGACTACTGGCGGCGCGAGGATTACGAAGCTCACTGGCGAAAGATGATTCACCGCGTGGTTAATGAACGGCTTGATGCTTGCCTGATCACGTCGCTATCGATTCCAGAGCATGCCAATTTTCACACCTGGTGGCCGATGTACGTGTCGGGCGCTGACGTGATCTTTCAAAATCAATTGCTCTTTGTGGACCAGCTCCCCGGTCGCTTTGACCCCGATCATCCCTACTTGTCACTCAGCGCGTTCCAGTCGCACAACGACGAAGGAGAAAGGATTTCGGAGTGGCGAGTGCCGATGGGCGCTCTCGAGACTTGGCTGAACGCTGGCTCGCAAGATCGGTGAAATAGCCCCGAGGCTGAATAAGCAGAAGTTGAGTGGCGAGCAGCAAGCTGATCGGATCTACCGATTGTCGCTCGTACTCGCCACCCAACCCCACTGCGAACGCATGCTGGCAGGTGCTGCGTTGAGCTTACGGGAATGAGAGGAACGTCGGCGCGACGGTGTATTTATTGAACGTGCTCTCGAGCAGCGTATCGGTCCCGGTACCGCCGTTGGCTATCAAATAAGCGCACGTCACAAAATCAGTGTCGCTACCTCCCGGCCAGAGCGTATCGTTGCCTGCTCCCAGGTCGATGCTCAACACACTGTCGAACTGGACGCCAATTCCGTCATCAATGAAGTTGGCCTCAATGCCGACGTAGTCTGTGCCACCACCGGTCAGCAATGTGGTCGCACCACGAAATCGCGTGTTGAAGAGCTCGATGCGGTCATCTCCTTCACCCGTATTAATGATGGTAGCGCCGCCCACATTCACGTTGTTGGTAACGACAGCATCTGAGTCACCCAGCGTAGTGACCGACAGGCTCGAACGAATGGTTGAGTTGCCAGAGATGTAGACAGAATTGGTCCCTGCACCGAGGTACAACGACACGGCTTGCGCGTCGAACTTAACGCTCGTGTAGAACACATCGGAACCTGAGCCGGCAGTGACCGAGACCAGTCCGGTGATCACGATATCGTCGTTATCAATCATCACGGGATTATTACCATCGCCCAGCGAGGCAATGATCGAACCGTTCACGGTCGTTCTGCGGGCGCCACTCATCTTGAGATGATCATCCCCGCTGCCGCCGAGCATCGAAATGCCGCCGTTCACAGCCAGACCGTCGGCCCTGAGCTCAGTGACATTAATACCGTTGCCGAAACTCGTGTTGATGAACCCCGTCGACATCTGGCTGCCCGGAGCTTCTCCGCCGCGGATCTCAAAGTCGTCGCCGCCGTTGCCGCCCGTCATGGTGACGGCGCCCAGTTGCAATTTGGTCGTGACATTAAAGATGGTTGTGTTGTCGCCTTCGCCTCCCGACACATTGACCGTGCCTGTCGCTTTAAAGCTAGTTTCCGTTTCATCCACCTTCAGTAAGTCAGAACCTTCTCCCAGTACCGCGGCCAGGCTGCCAAACGAATTCGTGCCGTGGTTCCCTTCGCCGAAGAGCAACGAGTCGTCGCCGTTGCCGCCGTTGAACCGCAGCAGTCCCTGGATGTCGGTCAACACAAAGGTCGCTTTGTCGTCGCCGTTTCCCATGTCCATGAAGATGTTCTGAATGTTGCGGGCCGTGAACTCGCCACCGGTCACGCCGTTCACCTTAGTGAGGTTCGCGCCTTGCACCTCGACGGTGCCCGCGGTCACACCTTCAATTCGCAACTCATTGGCCAGCGCATCGCCCGTGATAAAGAGCGTCGTTCCCACGACACTGGCCGTCACTCCGCCGGCCATATTCAGGCGGCTTTCCAGCGATTCGCCGCGCGGCCGAAAACCGCTCGATGCCGAACCCGCGAGAGCTCTGCGAGTCGCGCGAGTTGGCTGATTGCCGCTAAAAAACAGAGAGCGAGCCCAAGAGCTAACAGACATCGGCAGGTTCCTTGCGGGAAGAATGGTTGAACAAAAGCATGAGTCAAATAGCAGGCACGCAGTTATTTAAGCTGGATAGATCAGCCGTCACGCGCTAGCGTCTGGGTTGCGGCTAACTCCGCAAACCAAACAGTTGATTACGGCGTCTTGCCTTACGGGAACGAGATCAGCGTCCGCGGCGTGGCGTACACGTTGAACGGGCTATCCGTAAAGGTGTCGGTGCCCGCGCCGCCATTGGCAATCAAGCTCGCGAAGGTGGCGAAGTCCATGGCGCTCCGGCCCACGGCCAGTTCATCGTCACCCGCACCCAGGTCGATGCTGACGACGCTGTCGAAGTGGAGGCCAATGCCGTCATTGAAGCCCCGTTCGAGCAAGACGCGATCCCTGCCACCGCCGGTTGAGATGGTCACCACGCTGCGGAAGCGCGAGTTATCGAGTTGGATCAAATCCGTTCCATCTCCCAGCGTCAGCAACGTAGCGCCGCTGACATCCAAACCGGCGGTATTGATTGTCGTGTTGCCTTGCGACGTAACGGTCAAGCTCGAACGAATGAGCGTCGTCCCGCCGAACAAGTTGTCCATGTACGCGGCATTGGTCCCCGCTCCCAGCGACAACGACACCGCCAGCAAATCGGCTTCATCGATGTCGAGTTGGAACGTATCGCTACCCGCCCCGCCAACGAACGAAACCAAGCCGGTCACTGTCACTTCAGTGGGACCAATCCAGAGCAGATTCTGCCCATCGCCCAGCGAAGCGGTGACGGAACCATTCACCGTGTAGTCGCCGGTGAACACGCCGATGTAATAGCTGTCAGCGCCAGTGCCGCCGAGCAAGGAAATGCCGCCATTCACGACTGCCGTCTTGGCCTGCAGATAGAACTGGTTGTCGCCATTGGCGCCATTTACGCTGATTTGGCCCGTAGTGACCACAGCCGATTCGTTCCCGATCTGGATGTTATCGGCAAGGGCTCCGCCTGTGATGCTGGTTGGCCCCAGCACCACGGTGTTCGTAGCGGTCAGGATGGTATTGTTCAGCCCCTCGCCATTCGAAATGACGACCGCGCCGGGCACCTCGAAGCTGGTTTCCGCGCGATCGACCACAATCAAATCGTCGCCGGCGCCCATCGCAGCGGCCAGGCTGCCGAACTTATTCGTGCCGCCGTTTCCTTCGCCAAAGAGGAGAGAATCTTTGCCGTTGCCGCCGTTGAACCGCAGCAAGCCGCTGACATCGGTCAACACAAAGGTCGCTTTGTCGTCGCCGTTCCCCATCTCCATGAAAATGTTCTGAATGTTCTGCGCGGTGAACTCGCCTCCGTCCACGCCGTTCACCTTGGTGGTGTTCACGCCGTGCACTTCGACCGTGCCCGCCGTCACCCCTTCGATGCGGAGTTCGTTGGCCAGGTCGTCGCCCGTGATAAACAACGTTCCTCCCACGGCAGTGGCAATCACGCTCCCCGCCATGTTCAAACGGCTCTCGAGCGATTCAGCCCGCGGACGAAAGCGGGTTTGCGAGCGGCGAGCACGGCTCTCGCGAGTCACACGATTCAAACGCGAAAAAAGAGAGCGGGCCCAAGTGCTTAGAGACATTCGCAGTTTCCTGGAGGATGCAAATCAGATTTCGTAAATCGAAGTTGGCTTGATCAAGCCAGCGAGCCACGCCAGCCGAATCGCTCGGCTGACGTTAGGGTTGATTCGTAACAGTAGGGGCGAGACTCACCGCCCAAGAGCTGTTCGTACTAGAACGAGAGGAACGTCGGTGCGAAGCCGAACACGTTGGACGGGCTGTTGAACAGCGAGTCGTCCCCCGAGCCGCCGTTCGCCAGCAAGTAGGCGAACGTCACGAAGTCGTTTGCATCAAGGCCCAACTCCACCGTGTCGAGCCCCGCACCCATGTCGATGCTGACCGAGCTGTCGAACCGCGAACCAATGCCATCGTCACTGAAGCGTTCGATATACACGCCATCGCTGCCATCGCCGAGCAGCATGCTCACCGCGCCGCGGAAGCGGACGTTGTTCAGAATGACGAGATCGATTTCATCGCCCATGTTCAGCACCGCAGGACCTTGGACATCCAGGTTCTTGGCGTTGAATCCATCAAAGCCGCCGAGCGTCGTGACCGACAGGGTCGAATGGATGGTGTTGGTCGTCCCAAAGAAGCTGATCGGATTGTTGCCGGCGCCCAGATAGAGCGACACCGCGAAGGCGTCAAACTTGCCGGTGCCGCCGATGAAGCGATCGACGCCTGCGCCACCTGTCATCGAAACCAGGCCCGTCACGACGACATTGCTTTCATTGAAGCTCACCTGGTTGATGTCTTCACCCATTGCAGCGATGAATGAACCGTTGACCGTCAATTTCGACTCGCCGAGAGCATCGAAGCTGTCCGTCTTGTTGCCACCGACCAGCGCAATGCCGCCGTTGACGACCACGTTCCCTCCCAGCGCGGTGTAGTTGCCACCGTCGCCGGCAATCACGCTGAGGGGGCCCGTGGTGACTGTTCCTTCCGATCCCCCGGTGATGCGAAAATCATCGTTGTTCGCGCCGCCAGTCACCGAGATCGGGCCCAACTTCAGTTCCGTTGTGGCACGCAAGTAAGTCGTGTTGGCGCCATCGCCATTCGAAATCACAACCGCACCAGGCACGCTGAAATGGGTTTCACTTGCGTCCACGATAATGCCGTCGTCGCCGGCCCCCATCGTCGCGGCAAGACTGCCGAACGAATTCTGGCCGTTGTTTCCTTCGCCAAAGACCAACGCATCGCTGCCGTTGCCGCCGTTGAAGCGGAGCAAACCATCGAGCTTGGTCAGCACGAACGTCGCCGAGTCGTCGCCGTTTCCCATCTCCATGAAAATGTTTTGAATGTTCCGCGCGGTGAATTCGCCGCCGAGCGTGCCATTCACCGCGGTGCCAAACACACCCTGCACTTCAACCGTGCCCGCCGTCACTCCCTCGATTCGCAAAAAGTTCGACTCGGTGTCGCCCGTGATAAAAAGATTCGGCCCGACGACCGTGGCCAGCACATTGCCGGCCATGTTCAACCGGCTTTCGAGCGATTCGGCCCCAGGCCGGAATTGATTCGGCGACCGCTTGTTCTGTGAACGGCGCGTCGCGCGGGTTCGACTGCTGACAGGTGCAAAAAACGAACGGGCCCAATTGCGTAAGGACATGGCAGCTTCCTGAGTGTGATGGTTGTTCGGAGCGAAAAAAACGAGCAGCAAACCCCGACAATCAGCAATGCGACAAACTGGCCTAAACCGTCTCAAGAAATTCTGGAAATTTTCCGGATGTGCGGCGTCTGCCTTAACGAACACTGCGAACGAAGCGCTTTCTCAGCATTTCCCAAGTCTGCGTCTTGCAGCGTACGTGGCCCATTTCCGGGGATTCGCGTTACCGCATAAGACTGGGAGAAGACACGGGTGAGTACACACCGTGCCACCCGATGACTTACCAATTGTCTGGATCCGCCACCGGCGGCAAGTGCGACGCCGCCAGGCCGCGCGGAATGATGTTGGTCCGCTTCGGCGAGGCATTCACGGCCGGGCTGATGTACTTGATCTGTTCGAACAGCAGCGCGCCGCGGCCGTCGCGTTCAGGAAAGCTGCGATCCTTGAGCTCTGAATCGGGGTCGGGGTTGATGTAAAAGCCGGGCCATTCGCGGTGCGTGTCGACGTCGGCTTTCACGTGTTCGCCATAGCCGCTGGTGATGGTCTCGGCGAAGTTGTAACTCCCTTCGTAGGGTTCTTCCAGAATGACACGGTTGCGGACGTATTCCCACTTCTGCACGTTGCCGACCGCGCCGTCGCGGAGGACGCGGCCTTTCGGATTGGTCAGCACCAGCTCGCGCGATCCGCCCGTACCATCGGGCGAGACCAGCTTGAAGATCGGCATCAGGACCTGCGGCTTGATAAAGGCGACGACCTTCTTCCGCGTGGTGATCGCGCCCTTGTAGTGGTACACGCCCGCCGCCGTCGACATCTGCAGCCAAATGCGCCGCTCGCCGTCCCGATAAGCATCCCCGCTCAGGGAATGCGATTCCATGATTCCCCGTTTGACCAATTGCCAATCGTAAATAAAATCGGCCCGCTTCTCGTCATACCGCATCAAAAAGTGCGGCGTGACATTGAAATAATTCCGCAGCCGACTCAACCAGCACGGAATCCCCTTCGGAAAAATCGTTTTCCAACCCCCTTTGGTCTGCTGCACCGCCGTCAGCACCTCCCTGGCGCTCAGGTCATACCAATTGCGATAATCGCGAAGTTTATCGGGCGACATGGCAGTGCTCCGAGGAGTGGGCGAGAGGCGGGCGCGAGGCGCGGGGGAGGCAGGAAGGGATGCGATCATCCCCTGATCTGCAGAGCGAGAAAGCTCGCCGTTTGTTACGGCCGCCTTTTCGCACGTCCGCCGAAAAGGTAGCCCGACGCGTGAGCGAGGGTTTGGGCGCGAGGACTGTAGATGCGCTATCGTGCGACAGCACCATGGAGCCGGTTTTGACTAGCGCCGTGGCAGAAACCGCCACCGCGAAAAGTGCTATCGCACGTTTGCTGGAAATGGAATCCACTCGCCCAAACCCTCGCTCACGCGTCGGGCTTTCTGGGGCGTGCGTCTGCATCACTTACTCCTTGAGCCGATAATAGACGACTCCCCGTTCGTCGTTTCCTTGGCCGGCTTTCACCAACGGGCCATAGTGCTCGGTCGGATAGACCATTTTCAATTGAACTCCCTTGGCATAATCGATTCCAAAGTCGGCGTCCGAATTAGTGCCTCTTTCCCAGTAGGGATTTTTAAAGACCCACGGGGGTGAGTCGACGAGCTTTTTGACCGTGCCCGTCGAAACGTCGGCCAGCCACCATTTCTTCCCAATCACATGCAGGCCACGTTTATCAAAAGCCAGCATGCCTTGGGGGCAATCCACAACGGCTTTTTCTTTTTCGTTTCCCGGCCAGCGGACTCGCATGAGATTCTGCGGATTCGGGGGATTGGGATCGAGCTCATAGAAATAAATCCCGTCCTCGCCCTGCGTAACCCAGCGGTCCCCGCCATGGCCCCAATTGGTGCAAGTGAAGGTCGCAACGCGCGCGGTTTTGGCCTGGGGATCGACGATCAGCGGCCGAGTGGAAACGATTGTCGATCGAGACTCGCGGCCCACCACAATCACACTCTCGCCTTTGGCATTCTTCAGGGTGAACAGGCGAGTGGGTGTAAACACTACCTGCGGATTGGTGACGTGGCTCTGTTCCGTACCCGTCACTACCTCGCGCGCTTCAAAAAAAATGTCGAACTTTCGTTTTCCTTCGTCGGCAACTTCCGCTGTCGCGACCCACGACCGGCCCGAGAATCCCGCGACACAAACTTTGCCGGGCGCCACCGGAGCCAACCGAAGCTTGGCTTGCCGGTCATCCGACTTAGGAATTCCATCGTCGCTCGTAAATTCGATTGCCTTGCCTTCAAAATCAACGGCGAGCAGCCCCGGCGCTTTATCGTCGTTGACGCCTGCGATCCATATGTAGCGGCCGTCGCAAACGACCGAGGACGCGATGAAGAAGGGATCACGGTGGCGATGAAAGATTTTGAGTTGATCGGGCGGTTGACGCCGGGCCAGCATCGCTGAGCGATAGAAGATGTCCCCGCGCGACTCCGTGGGAAAGGAACCTTCGATAAACTCGAGTCGCCTTTCGAGTTGGAGCGCAACTCGCTCCAACAGCGGATCGACGGTGGTGCTGGACTGGGGTATCACTTCTCGTTGTTTGTCGTATTCCAGTCGCCTTTGCAGCCCTTGCTCGAATCGCTGCTGAATTGTCTTGGCTGCGAGTTTCAAATCCGGCCTGGGCGAGGCCTTGAGCTGTTCCAGGAAGCGACGATATTCGGCTGAATCGTCTATTGCAGTGAACTCGCCGAAGGTCATCCGCAGCAGTCGGGTGTGCAAGTCGGACAAGTCGCGCCATTCCTCGGCAACCCGCTCCAGCACCGCGTATTTTTCTGCGGCGGACAAATCACTTACGGCCAGGGCGTCCCACGCGAGATGCGATGACCTGTCCGCGAACCTGGCTTTGCCGCGGGCATAGGCGATGCGGAGCAGCGTGTCGCAATGGAACTTGCGCGCGTTGTGCACGAGTTCTTGGAGTTCGGGAGCATTCTGGACGTCACGCCTTCGTAGAATCGTTGCGATATTCCTAGTTAGTTTGAGAGTCAGGTCGGCTGGACCTTCGGGAGTGCGATCTTTGATATTGGGAGCGTCGCGCATGTACTTTTCGAGGTGCTCCAGACCCCGCTGGCAGTTGGCAACGATGAACTTCACTTGCGCGGGTTCGCGAAAATGCTCCGCCCCGAAAGGAATCAATTGAGCCGTGGTGCCGACCGCGTCGAGGAGAATTGCGCTGTCGTCAGGCCGTAACAGCAAAGCCGCTTCCAGTAGCGACAGGGCTTCTGGCCAGTTCCCCACTTTCATGAATTGACGCGCGCGATTGGCCAGAGCCGTTGCCTCGCGCTCGGCAGAGAACTCACCGGTTGCAGCGATCTGCTTGTCGGAAAGAAGCGGCAGCAGTTCGTCTGTCTTCTTCACGATCCAGGCCGGCACTTCTGGCGGCGGCAAATCCTTGATCCCCTTCAGCGTGAGTTGCTCTTCCGACTTCATCAGCTTGAGGCTCAGGCGAACCGATTTGTTTTGGCCGATGCCATCGTGCCGATAGCGGCCGACGACATAAAGCGGCGGCCGGCGATCGACTGCCGCGTCGCCGGCCAGCACGAGTTCTTTCGCAATCGCCTGGGCTTCACCCAATTCGACGACGAGCAGGCCAGGCTGGGCGAGCAGGCGTTCCTCCACCACTTTTGCAAACGCCGATTGCAAGTAGTTGAACTCAAAGCCCAGATCCTCGCTGAGGAAAGGTGGCACCGCGACAATCGTCTCGATCTTTTCGGCGTACTTCTTCAGGCCGTCCAGCACCAATTTCTCGAGCGCTCCGGCGGTCTCCTCTTGATTCTGGTCCATCGCAATCGACATCGTCTTCAGCCGCAAGCCGCGGCGTGTTTCGCATACCACGCATTCGACGATGGCCGGTCCGGCCGGTTCTGGATTTTTCGCCGACCGCAGCAAGACTAACACATCGGCTTTTAGCGCTTTGCCCAGCGCCGCGCGCGATTGCACTCCTTGAGCGCCGAAAGAGGACTGCAATTCCTGCTCAGCCAGAATACGATCGATTTGCGAGCGTTCGACCCACGTCGCCCCCTCATTGTTCAATAGTCGGGCTTCCAGTATCGCTGTCAGTGGCAGCTTGGCCGAATCGACGAGCGCACAACTAGGCGGCCCATTGTTAGCGAAGGCTGGTTTTGTCGCAGCGCATACGAATGACGTGAGCATGCAGCAAATCAGAATTACACTTCGTTGCCAACGAATCGCTGGATTCATCATTGCTGTAGCCAAAGTGAAGGATGCAGGCGGTAGTCAACGAACATTGCTCACCAAGCTTCCGGCATGTGACTGGCGAATGCAACTTTTTTTGCCCGCCTTCCGGTAGCCCGACGCGTGAGCGAGGGTTTGGGCGAGAGAACAAAAGATGTGCTACCGTGCGACAGCACCATGGCAGCGGGTTTGACCTAAGTTCCCGCGCACCCACGGCCCATCGAGCACGCTCGATTCGCGAGCGTGACACCGAGTTCTACACAGCTGACAGACAACGATTCAGGTGCTGGGATTACGTCCCGTCATTCAAAACGCTCACTCTCACGGCGCTGTTCAACTTCTTCTAACTCCATTTCTTCGGCAATCTCAGATTGGAGACGAGCGTGAACTTCTCGTGCGGCCTCGGAAATCTCGCCCTTGGAGCTATCACTCAGTTGTTTAAATAACGCTATGCGTTTCTCGCGGATCTTCGCCCGCGAACCAGACCAAGAACTAATTTCGAGCAGCGACTCCGCAAAAAATCGCGATCATGGCTTTGACATTTGGCGCACGCTCAAGAATAGCAAGCGCCAAAGGCTTCCACTTCAACGGGTCTGAAGCAGGCTTCTCGTAGGGACTAAGAGTGGCAGCGATCTTAGTGTACCTAACCGCTGGGTCCTTTTCGCACCAAGCCAAGAGCACGCATTCCGGTATTTGCTCTATCGGATTTGGAAACGGGTGATGGTCGTACAGGAAGTAGCTTCTCCGCCTTCGGCCATTCTGAATCAGCATGCGGTCGAGGAATTCTTCGGGGCCTACAGCCGCAAGTGCGCTCATTAGCTGTGGATAGCTGTACGAGGAGATTGCATATGATTCAACTCCATCACCGATGGCTTTGCAGAGATGCATGGCAACTTTGCGGCCAGTCTTTCCTGAAACACAATTCCTAGTGATACTCGCCAAGTGATAGTCCTGCATATCCCTATGCTCAGCGCGCCCCGCTAGTTGCCATTGAAGCAAGAACCTTCTCGCAAACGTCTTCATTTTGGCATTTGAGCGAGTGTTCTCCTTGTCTGTCAGCCTCGCATCAAGTGCATCGATTGTGATTTCCTCTGCTCCCTTCAAGGGCTGTATTCCCGCGAGAATCTTTAACAGCCGTTGATCTCCAAGCTTGCGCTGAATGACTTGGTACGTGATTCGTCGGAATGCGAATGCGTCGACCAGCCCCGAACCGATTGCGCGATTCAGCCGAATGGCAGCAGCGTCACCGTCAGTCCAAAATTGAAGCTGTAACTCGGGCAAAAACGTGGCAAACTGTGGCTCGTGCGAAAGTCGCTCAACTGCACTGGTGACTAGCTCACGTTTACGCCGCCAAAGTTCCACCATAACGCCGTGAATTGCAGTCATTTCACGGCCGCGATTCGGGAGTGCGAGATATGTATCGATGAAAACATCAAGTAGACCATCAGGTTCATTGATGCCGCTTGCAATCCCTTGCGCAAACGAAAATACTCTTGGGCCACCGCTCCGTACGATTTCTGGAAGCAAGTCCTTCAATTCGTCACTGCACTCAGTCGCCAATTCAACTCCGAGGTCAAAAGCAACCTTATATGAACGCTCATAGGCTGAGCAAATGTCGAATTCTTCATTTGCATCGCCTGGTTCCGGTATATCGCGCGTATTTGAAAGCGCAATCGCTCTAATTTTTGCAATAAAGTCCTTCGGAGCGAATTCTTCGTTAAGGAGCACTGCTGCGTCTACGCAAGCTTTGGATAGTTGGTGACGGTATTGAAGGATCATACGAATAACCCCCCAGCCATCTGTCCAAGGCCGATGACTATGAAGTCGTCGCGCTACGTCGGACACCTCGTCGTGCAGCCCAACGTGAACCCAAACACCAAATAAACGCTCTGCAAAGCGACTTCTTACTTGTTCCGAAACCACCGAAGCACTACAGCCAAAGTGCAGCACGATATTAAAGAACTGCGCAAACCACTCTCTGATTTCGGCGCGCGTGGTCAGCGAGAGTCCGTAGTCTCGATCGCAAGCTCCAAACTCAAACGAGTCAAATATTGCTCGCGGTTCATCTTCAAGAGCAGCGGAGAATAGTTCTACACCCAGCGATTGTCTCTTGCTTTCGGGTGAACTGAGTAAATCCGAAACAACTTGAGCTCGCAGTTCTGGTGAGGCCTTAGTCCCAGAATAGCGTGATTGAAACAGGATCCGCAGGAAGTGCTGGCCGGGAGCGGAACTATCTTTCGTCTCGTTTATGGCAAACTCTATTAGGATATTGGTAGCTCGGCGGAAGTGCTTCTCGTTGTAGGCAATATGCCAGAGTATCTTGCAAATACTCCAGCGGTGAGTCTGCATGTGACTTCCAACGAAGTCACTTCCGAGCGTTTTTGACGCACGTTCGAAAGCTTTCAGCGTTTCTTCCGTCACCACCGGAGCGATGTATTCAAGCAGCGTGACTCTGTGTTTATCTATGTGCGCTAGAGAGTCTTCGATTTGACTAAGAAGTTCGCTTGCGATTCTTCTAGCAACAGGGGAGCTAACTAAGAAGCTGAGACGGTGGCAAAAAGATTGCAGCAGTCGCGGTGGGCCGGCAATAAAGTGCGCGAGCAGTCGCGCTATAGGCAGGGTCTCAAGCTCGCAACTCGCCATTGCGTTTGCGAGCGCATGCGGCAACACGGCACGAAATGGCCCGCGTGCCTGCACTAAATCGCGCATTCGCAGTTCTGCAATATCGGAATACAGCACCACTGGCGCCTTTTGTCCCAAGCACGCGAGTGATGCTAGTTCAGAACCAGGCGACGCTTCTTCGACGTCGAAGGAGTAAACAAGCGAACAAACCTCAGCAGACTTTCTTAGGCCGTGGTCTGCGGTGTTTCGCTGCTGGAATAGTCGGTCAAAAAGCTCCAAATCGCGAAGGTGTCCGATTGACTCATTTGGTTTCACTGTCTTAGAGATGGCTATTGCCAACCGCGAATTGCCTCCGGAAAAGGCCGCAATCTGGCGTCGATTGACTTCACTGATTTCCGGAAACCGCCGCTCAAGCAGCGTCTCTATTAGTTGATCACTCGCGGGCTCAAGCTTGAATACAATGCTATCATCGTAGATGTCGTCACGGACATCATATTCAACTGTTACTAAATTCAAACGGCTGTTGGGTTGCGTGCAGATATCTGCGAGCTTCTTGTGCAAATCTCGCGGACAATTATCCACCACCAAGTGCATGGGTGTTCCTGCCGCAAGAAGTGCCGTTGCCATCACGACCGGCGATGGGTGTGGATCGTCGGACATGTCTGCGTACAAGGCCCAATCCGGGTTGAGTGGATTTTCGGCCACCCGAGGATCGAAAAGCGATTGGACAAACCGCGTTTTGCCTATACCCGATAATCCTGCGATCCGTACACAAGCTTGCGCGCTCGACAGCGAAGTGCGCAGAGTGCGTATGCCATCCAATACGCTACTTCCACGGAGGTCGGCGTTGCGACGGTCAAAGAATCGCACGTGATCATCGATGATGTACTCGTCGTCGTCTTGTGGCGAACGCGACCAGTTGCCAAGAGGTCTCCAGCCTGCAATTGGCCGACCAATTTGTGTCCGTACCCACGCGCCCCAAGACGGATGGCAGCCTACCCACTGAGCGATCTTGTTTTGATCGAGGAAATGCAACGCGGTCGAGTTGAAACCTTTGGCTCGTCCAAGTGCAGTTTTCATCGCACCAAGTCGTTGCTTCAGCATTGTCTGACTAAGCGAGTCTTTTGAGCAGGCAATGACATATGCGCCGTTCTTTGCGACCAGCTCCTTGATCTCCTCTCGCAACACATTTTTAGGCCGCATTTCTGCCGTGATTTTCCCCTTTGGCATCGGAGAAGTCTTGACCTGGATTCCAGTGTTCCTCCTAGGAATGAAGCTGTTTGCCGGCGGTTCGTGATTGAGCGTTACAACGACATCTAGTCCACCGTCGCCTGCATTTTGATTGCCGCCGGTGTCAACTCCCAGCAATGAATGGCCAGCTATGCGTAAGTCCGCCTCACAGAGACCGCGAACGAGTACTCGGAAATCAGAATCGTTGAGAAGCGCGATGTCGCCGCCGGTAATGTCGAGAGGGGTAGACATGGCAACCTTGGAGGGAGGTCGTGCGGAACGCTTTCAATGTTGTAGCAGTAAAGCAATTCGAATGAATCGGAGTATGGATTGGATCAGTCGTCAGGCACTCGCATTCAGTTTCCGAATGGACAGACAAGTTCCAAATCTGCGGTGCTGCAAGATCGGTGTGGGTTTTCGGAAATAACCGTAGCCATTCACGCCAGCGTGAATGGTTACAAATAACCACAAATATTGACCAGAGTTGTCAACGACATTGAGTCTAATGTGGAGAGCAATTTGGCAGCACGCTTGGGGTTCAGACTGAGCGTGGGTGGGTGGCTGCTGCGCGGTGGGAAGAGTTTTAGCGGGCGTTCTTTGGCATCTTGGTGGTTGGGAAACGCGTTGGGCGTTTGACGTAAGTCGCGCGGCGAGGTTTGAAGGGGCGGGCGTTAGCGCGGCGGGTTGGACCGAAATCGCGGGGGTGATATTTCGTTATATCTTGAGTGTGATATTGCAGCCACAAATCGTCGCAAGCTGTTGTCTGGAAAGTCGTTGGGGAGCGTTTTGGAAATTGCATTCCCTGTTATAAAAGAGCCCCTTGGAATGAGGGGGTTGGTGGTTGATGCCGAGGTGAATTGTGGGTAGTTGGCGGGCGGGCGATGGGAATGGAGAGAGGGAGTTAGGTCGATTTGGGTTGACGTAACTTTGCGCAGGAGAAGTCTAGTTGCGGGTTAGCCCCTCACCCCGGCCCTCTCCCCGGAGTACTGAGGAGAGGGAGTGAGGAAGAGACGTCGCCTGAAGGCGGGACTACAGTTAAGCAAAATGCTCGGCGATTTTGCGGCGTAGGAAGGCCAGCGACTCGGCCATTTCACCCATGCCGTTCATGCCGTCTTCGATGCTGATCCAGCCGGTGTAATGGTGTTGGGCGAGAATGCGGAAGATCGTGTCGTAGTCGTTCAAGCCGCGGCCAGTCACGCCGTGGCGGAGGTTCGGCGAGTAGCCGAGTGTGCCGTCGTTTTGCTTCAGCTCGGCGAGGGTCGTGCCCTCGGCGAGGAAGCGATCGCTGGCGTGCATGCTGACGACGCGGTCGGCGATGTGCCGCAGCAGGTCGAGCGGGTCATCGCCGGCGACGATGGCGTTCGACGGGTCGTACTGCACGCCGAAGTGCTTGCGCTCGGAGATCGCGGAGACGAGTTCGAGGAAGACGTCCTGCTTCTGCGCGAATTCGGGATACTTCCAAAAGCCGTCTTTGTAATGGTTCTCGATGCCGAGAATCACGTCGTGTTCACGGGCGATGGGAATCAACTGCTCGATGCATTCGACGACCCAGCCGATTCCTTGTTGGCGGGCGACCTCGGGATAGCGCTGGCCGCTCAGCACGCGACAAACAGCGCCGGCACCGCCAAGGCGTTTCGTTACTTCGATCAGTTGGATATGTTTGTCGACGGCCCGTTTTCGCGCGTCCGCATCAGGATTGGTGAAGTCGGGCGAGCAGCAGAGCATCGGCATTCGTCGGCCGGTGGCTTCGATGGCAGCGCCGACGGAGTCGAGATAGGCGGGCTCGAGGCTGCGGAAAAAGCCGTCGTACATCTCGAGGCCGTCGGCATCGAGTTGCCGCGATTGCTCGATCCATTCAAAGACCGTCATCGTCGGCTGCGGGCCGGCGATTTGTTCGAGATAGCACTTGGGGAAAGCAGAGATGCGGGGTTGCATGAATGAGTAGGTCGGCAGTGCAGTGCCGGACGAATGCGGGTGTGTGAGCGCGAAGGCGCGGGAACGCATTTGTCTGGCACTGAAGTGCCTGACCTACACAGGATACAAAGAAACGGGGCGAGTTACTTCGGCAACTTATACTTCGCCTTGAACACGCCGTCGGCCCGTTGTTGCGAGCATTGCGGATGTTCGCCCGATTTGCTGTACGAAGCTTTGCCGCAGACGGGGCACAGATTGGGGATCAGGGCGCGAAAGACAGGCGTTGGCTTTTTCTCACTCACAACAGTTCTCCCGATCGGCGGCAGCGAGTTCGGCGCGGCGCCAGGACTTCAAGGGGCTGTGTGAATGGGCACGCTCTGAGTGAGCTGCGCGGCATGGCGTGGCGAAGACCAGTCAATGCCAGGCGGTTCTTAGTCTTCCAAGCCAAGAGGTTGCGAAATGTAGCGCCGAAAACCGAATTTTTGCGGCGTTTGACATCTGGAATGATGACTTCAGTCTCCCTCACCCAGGCTGACAGCACAACTTGCAAATGAGTTTGCGGCGAATTATTCCCGAAATCGGTCCTGGGAAATGGCAATTGTGCTGGGCAGCGGCTTCCGGGGCTGCTACAAACGGGGTAGTCGGTCTGACGACCAAAGCGCTGCGGGCCATTTTCTGTCCTTGTTCGCCGCCCCTTGCTTCGCCCTTCCCACTTGGCGGACCACCACGCTGGTTCTCTTTCTTTTGGCCCAGAAAGCACTTCGAAGGGCCCTCGTTAGGTTTGCAGGAATTGTATTGTGGCAATGCGTTTGTATGTCGGTAATCTCAGCTACAGCACCACCAATGAATCGCTCGAACAACTGTTCAGCGAATTCGGTCAGGTGAAGAGCGCCCAAGTGGTCATGGATCGCGACACCGGTCGCAGCAAGGGTTTCGGCTTCGTCGAAATGTCGGATAACAGCCAGGCCCAGGCTGCGATCAACGGCCTCAACTCGAAGGACGTCGATGGACGTTCGTTGACCGTCAACGAAGCTCGCCCGCGTGAAGAACGCAGTGGCGGCGGCGGTGGTGGTTACGGTGGTGGCGGCGGCGGCCGTGGTGGTCGCGGTGGCGGTGGCGGCGGCTACGGTGGTGGTGGCGGCGGTGGCGGCGGCTACGGTGGTGGCGGCGGCGGTCGTCGTTACTAAATCGACTGCTGTCGACATCGACTACGGTCGACGATCAATACTCGACTTCGGTCGACGATAAACACGTTTTGATAACCGAGAACGCAGCCCTGGCTGCGTTCTCTTCTTCTTTCGCGCTCCGAAAGTAACTATGCCCCAAAAAAGACGCGCTCCGCAGCCGAATAAACGACAACAGGCGACTCGCCCACCGTCCGACACTCGCCGACATTCACTGGCTTCCATCATTCCGTCTGAGCCCGTGGCTCCCACGGTTTACGGCAAGGCCATCATCATCGCCGAAGACTCCGCGAAGAAGACCTTTCACTTTCACGGCGGTGCGTGGGTCGAATATCCCGAATCGATCGCCGAGTGCCGTCGGACTTGCCTGGTGAAGGAACTGCCGCAAAAGCTGAACAACATGACGCGCTACGAAGTGCGCCGCCCCGAGTAACTTTGGCTGACCCGAGGCTTTCGTACTGCGCGGTGAACCATGGAATTCTTGAAGCGACTCCAGAATTGGTTCAGCCGCGCCGGTCGCGACGAAAATCTCATGAGCAAGGCCATGACCCTGGCCAACGAAAAGCAGCCTGAGGAAGCGATCAAACTCTACACCGAGCTAATGCGCTCGACGACGGCCAGCAGCGAAACGAAAGCCCGGGCCCTTTTCAATCGCGCCCTGGCTCATTCTTCTCGCAAGGACGACACGCAAGCTGTCGCCGATCTCAAGCAGTTGACCGCGATGACCGACATTCCCGAAAACGTTCGGAATGCCGCCCGCACGCAGTTGGTTCGCATTCAAAATCGCAGTGTGGCTTAGTTGCCGTTTGCACTCGCATAAATCGCAGCTACGGCGGCGAACCTGGCGAGCGAGCGAAGTGTCCCAAGGTTGCAGCCAATCTGCGCGCGAGTAAAATTTGTCGGTAAGCGAGTCGCGCCGTGGCTCGCAATGTTTCGGCACTAACAAAGAAAGCTTCGCATGAGCCGCGTGGCCATCATCGATTACCAGATGGGGAATTTGCGGAGCGTGCAGAAGGGCTTTGAACGCGTCGGCGTCGCTGCCGAAATCGTCGCCGATCCGCGGCAAATTGGCCCGGCCGACAAAATCGTCCTTCCCGGCGTTGGCGCGTTTGGCGATGCGATTGCCGAGCTCCGCCGCCGCGACTTTGTGCCGCTCATTCGCGACGCCGTTGCCGCGAATCAGCCGTTTTTGGGCATTTGCCTTGGTTTGCAGATGCTCTTTGATGTGGGCTACGAGGGTGGTGAGCACGAAGGGCTCGGCATTCTTCGCGGCAAGGTGCAGCGATTCGATCTGCCGCACGAATTCAAAGTGCCGCACATGGGCTGGAACAAAGGCCGCATCTTGCAGCCCGCGCCGGTGCTGAGCGAAACGGCTCAGGACACGTTTTTCTACTTCGTCCACTCGTACTACGTGGCGCCCGAAGATCGCAACATCGTCGCCATCGAAGCCGATTACGGCGGTCCGTTCTGCGCTGCGGTGTGGAAGGACAATCTCTTTGCCACGCAGTTTCACCCGGAAAAGAGCCAAGCCGACGGACTGAAATTGCTGAAGAATTTTGCCGCGTTGCCAGTTGCGGCGGCAGTTTAAATGACGAGCACGGCAATTCCGGCGCGATTGCAGCAGATGTTGCAAAGCTCGCTGCAACATGTTGGCAGCGAGCAGGAACGGCAGGAACTTTCGGCCGTTGTGCTCGCGGTTGCCGACGCGGCGTGGCGCGGCTGGATTGGTCAGCGCACAGCGGAAGATAATCGCCAAGAGCACGAATTTGTGGTGCTCGACAATTTTCTCCGCATCGCTGCAGGGGAACCGCTGACGACGACGGACAAGCGCGCGGGCATTGCGTTCGTGTTCTTTCACGACGCTGCGTTCATTCATCGCATCACTGAACTTGAGATTCGCGCCGCAGCCGATGAAGCAAGTCGTGTGCGGCTGCTGGGACTCAAAGCCCAACAGCGCGAACGGCACATGGCCGAAGGAGCGGCGAATGCGCGCGAGGTTTTGCCCACGGTGACTTCTGGCGGTCAGCCACTTTTGAATGCCACCGAGATCGAGCGGTGTGCAGATTTGATCGCCCGGCATGACGCGTGGAAACTTGGTCAGCCTTGGCCCTTGAGTGACGACCGGTTGGCGCTGGCCTGCGTCGAAGCCGACGCGCTGTGGCCGCTCCATCCGCTGGGCGTCTTGGCCGATCTGGAACGTCCGACCGAAACCGGCGTCCCGACCGGCGACTCTGGCGATCCGCAGCAATGGCAACGACTGGTGGCCAACAGCAGCGTGACCCTGCGGGAGTTCCGCACCAATTGGGATCACCTGCCGGCGGACAAGTGTTACGGCGAGACGATCTTCCGCACGGCGGTGGGGCAGGAGATTTATCGGAGTTGGGCGGAATTTTGGCGGTTGGGCTGAGGTCGCCATGAACCCGGCCGGAGGGTCGTAGCGAATATCGGGAATAGGCAGGCGGTGGCGCGACGAATCGTTGAGTTGCCCACGGTTCGAAAAATGGCGTTTGCTAGGAGTTCGCCCAGGCGGGAACTATACTAAACGGCTGCATTTTTGTTTCTGGCGGAATGTCGTCGATGGTCCCTATGAAAAACCTTCGCTTTGCCTTGGCTTGCCTGGCATTTCTCGTGCTGGGAATCGCGTTGCTGCAGGTTCCTGCGCTGGCTCAGCAGCGGCGTCTTGCGCCGGGCGTGCTCACGACCATTCCGCCGGCCCCCGAAGACGTCGAAATGTTCAGCGGGCCGCGGCCACTCGTCGAAGTGCTCGCGATTCCCGATCTCGACTACAAGCCCAATCTAAGCCCCAAGAGCAACACCGCTTTTGAACGGGCCAAGGTCAGCATTCTGCGGCGAACGATTTGGAACCTCGAGTTCTCGTTCAAGCCGTTCCGCATGGTCGAAGTCGAAATGCCCCAAGCCAACGGCAAGATTCAGAAGAAGCTGATTTGGTACATGGTTTATAAGGTGAAGAACAACGGCGGACATTGGAAGCCGGCTAAGAAGCCACTCGAACCTAAATTCAACCGCCCACATGAAGTGGAAGGAAAGGAAACGACGAACACGATCAATGTGCTCGGTAAGGAAACCGACGAGTTGCGGTTCTTTCCGCACTTTGTGCTCGATGCGGTCGAGTTCAACAAGCAATATCTCGATCGGGTCATTCCCGCCGCGATGGGGCCGATTCGGGCCCGCGAGTTTCCCGGCGACAACAAGACGCCGCTGTACGATTCGCAGTCGATCACCGAAGTGGCCATTCCCGTCAGCACGCCCGATTCGGACAAGAGCGTGTGGGGCGTCGTGATGTGGGAAGATGTCGATCCGCGGACCGATTACTTCAGCATCTACATTCAAGGACTGACGAACGCCTATCAATACGAAGATCCAGCCGGCAAGTTCAAGGCCGGCGATGTCCCCGGCAGTGCTCGCCAGACGAGCCTGAAGACGCTGCGGCTGAACTTTTGGCGGCCTGGCGATGCCATCGCCGAGAACGAAGGGGAAGTTCGCTACGGCATGCGGATCGATGCCGATGCCGCCGAGCAAGCTAAGGTGTTTGGCCTGTTCAAAGCCAACGAGCGACTCGACTCGGAATGGATCTATCGGCCTCTTTTGGGCTCAAAAGCGCCTTGATCACGGAGCGTCGGTCCGGTAAACTCTTGGATTCCCCGGCTTTTAGTGCCGTTGTCACGATCTGCGTGGCTAGTCACTGGTCGGCCTATCTCTTAGCAGTTTAACGGTTTACGTCGCAGGATTTTCGTCATGGCACATAAGAAGGGTCAAGGCTCTACCAGCAACGGTCGCGATTCGAATCCGCAAATGCGCGGTGTGAAGAAGTTCGGCGGCGAAAAGGTAATTGCTGGTAATATTCTCGTTCGTCAGTGCGGCACGGTGTTCCGCGCCGGTCGCAACGTCGGCCAGGGCAAGGACTACACGCTGTTCGCTCTCGTCGAAGGCGTGGTCAAGTTCGATCAAGACAGCCGGCGCATCAACGTCGACGTCGCCACGAACTAACGTTCGTCACGTCGGTCTCTGATAGTGAAGCATGGAAGGCTCGCGCTAGCGCGGGCCTTTGTTTTTTGGGGTGTCCAAAATCCTCTACTCACTATTTTCTCCTCTCGACTTTCACTGGTGAACCACGAAAGTCGAGAGGAGATAGTTGCAAGTAGATTTTAGCTGGATGACGGTTCGGCTGAGAAAGTAAACGAGTGAGTGAGTTATGTTTGTCGACCGCGTTCAGATTGAAATCCAAGCCGGCAAGGGCGGCAACGGCTGCATGAGCTTTCGCCGCGAGAAGTACGTCCCGAAGGGTGGTCCCGACGGTGGCGATGGCGGCAAGGGTGGCAGCATCATCATTGTGGCCAAGGACGGCGTGAATAACCTCTCGGGGTTTTCGCACCAGAAGTTTTGGAAGGCCCCGAGTGGCGCCCACGGCAGCGGCTCGAACAAAGCGGGCAAAGACGGCCACGACATGATCCTGGAAGTGCCGACCGGCACCCTGATCATCGACGCCAAGAACGACTTCATCATTCGCGACATGACGACCGATGGCGACACCATCATCGCGGCCCGCGGCGGTGAAGCCGGCAAAGGAAACACGCGGTTCAAGACCTCGACCAATCGCGCTCCGCGCGATCATACGCCCGGCGGCGAAGGCGAAAAACGCGAGCTGCTGCTCGAGCTGAAGGTGATCGCCGATGTCGGCATCATCGGCATGCCGAACGCCGGTAAGAGCACGCTCCTGAGTCGCCTGACGAAGGCCCGGCCCGCGATTGCCGATTATCCGTTCACCACGAAGTTTCCCAACCTCGGCATGGTGCAGGTCAGCTTCGATCGGCACTTTGTGATGGCCGATATTCCCGGGCTGATCGAAGGCGCGAGCCACGGTGCTGGTCTCGGCCATGAGTTTCTCCGGCACATCGAACGGGCCGGCATTCTCGTCCATCTCGTCGAGCCATTTCCGGTCGATGGGAGCGATCCGATCTCGAATTACCGGGCCATTCGCGAAGAGTTGGTGCAATACGACGCTCGCCTCGGCGAACGGCCTGAGATTGTCGCCGTGACGAAGTGCGAGCTGCCGGAAGCGAATGAAATTCGCGATAAGCTGGCCGCGGAAATCGGTCAGCCAGTGCATCTCATCTCGGCCGTGACCGGCGAGAGCTTGAACCTGGTGATGCGGGCCGTGACCGAGGCCCTGGATGCCCGCGATGCGGCGGCACGTGAAGCTGCTGCTCGCGAAAACGCTCCCCAAGAAAGTGTCGCCCGGAGTGAGGCATGAGCCTGCCTAGCCGCAGCGAAGATTCGTTGCTGGCCGTCGACATTGGCAACAGCTTCGCCAAGCTCGGGCTGTTTCCGTCGGCGAACGTTGCCGCGGCGAACCTGCCGTCACCGACGGTTGTCTTTGATTTTGCGACCGCCGAGGGGCCGGCGGTTTCTTTGCTCGAAAATCTGCCGATCGAAACGCTTCGCTGGCGAGTGAGCAGCGTGAATCGCGCGGGCTTTCAAAAGCTGGCTCAGTTCGTTCGCCAGCACCGGCCCGCAGATGATTTTCAGCAGCTGAGCTACCGCGACCTGCCAATCGAAGTCCTGGTCGATGAGCCCGACAAAGTGGGACTCGATCGCCTGGCCGCTGCAGTGGCTGCCAATGTGCTGCGACCGTCGAACACGCCCGCCATCGTCGTGGGAGCTGGTACCGCCGTGACGGTGAACCTGATCAGCGAGACCGGCGCGTTCCTGGGCGGGACGATTCTGCCAGGCTTTCGCCTGTCGGCCGAAGCGCTCTTCGGCGGCGCCGATTTTCTGCCTCTCGCGCGGATTCAACCCAATGACGAACCGCCACCCGTGGTCGGTAAGAATACGAACGATGCGATCCGCAGCGGCCTCTTCTGGGGCGCGGTCGGCAGCGTGCGCGAGATCGTGACGCGGATGAAGCAAGAGCTAGCCGTCGAGCCGGCGCTCTTCGTCACTGGTGGTGACCTGCGACGACTCTCGCCGCTCGTCGCCGAGCATGCGCAGTACCTGCCGCATCTCGTGCTCAGCGGTATTGCGGTGGCCAGCTCGCAGCGAACTTAATCCGCATACATTTCGGGCGATTCCCAAGTGAATCGGCGGCGCGGTTCCGGTTTGATCTCGACCGACACAACCTTCTTCGGCTGCTTCACGACCACCGGTGCAACGACGATCGGTGCGGGAGGTGGTGGCGGCGCGACGTAGATCGGCTCCATCAAAATCGGCGCGGGTGGCGGCAACGGTGCTGGTGGTGGCGGAGGCGGCGCGACAATCACGATCGGCCGGCGCGGCTCGATCGCTTGTGGCCGCGGCGGCGGAGGTGGTGCGGGGGCAACCACAACCGGTTCCGGCTGGCGGTACGTATAAACTTCGTAGCTCGGCGTGGGTGGTGGTGGCGGCAACGGTGCGGGAGGAGCCGCGAGTGCCCAGCTGTCGGGCAGGTCGTTCACGCCCCATTGATAGCCGCTGACCTTCGGTTGCGGCGGCGGTTCCGGCGCGGCGATGAAGACCGGCTTCGACGGCGCGGGAGCCGTGGCGATGGGCCAGAAGTCGGTGTAGCTCACCTTCGGTTCGGGCGGAGGCGGCGGCAGTTTTTTCAGCTGCCAGGCGTTGTTCGGGTCAAACCACTGCTCTTCGACCGAAGCCATATCGAACAGTTCATTCGGATCGATCTTGATCCGTTCGCGCTTCGGCTCTTCGACTGGTTCTGGCGGCGGAGGCGGCGGCAACTCGATCTTGGGTTCGATCTTCGGCAGTTCTTTCTTCTTTTTCTTCCGCACCGGTTCGGCGGGGATGACTTCGACCGTGGTGCCGCGGTTCGGCAAGTTGCGAGCGACGAAGTTCGCTTCCTCGCAGATCTGCTGGATGTGTTCGTGGCAGGTGAAGAGGATGACCTGATGTCCTTCCTTGGCGAATTCGTACATCACCTGGGCCGTCGCACGCACGCGGCCGGCGTCGAAGTTGACGAGCACGTCGTCGAGCACCAGCGGCAGCTTGGCGCCCTTGCGGCCGAACGACGCAGCGAGCGCGAGACGAAGGCTGATGTAAACCGCTTCTCGCGTACCGCGGCTGAGAACTTCGAGCGGCAGCGATTGATGGCGGTGATCTTCGATAAGAAGCGCACGGCGATCGAGGGGCATCCACACGCGGGTGTAGTGCCCCTGCGTGATCTTGCCGAGATAGATCGAGGCTTCGCGGAGCGTTTCCGGTTGGCGATCGGTTTCGTAGGCCTTGCGGACGGAGTCGAGAATGCGGCTGATGGCGGCTAGCTGTTGCCAGCGGCGGGTTGAGTTGCGGAGTTGCTGTTCGATCATGCCGACTTCAAGGGTCGCTTCGCTGAGGCGGCGATCACCGGCCAGCTTTTGCATCTCCGAATTGATCACGCCGCGGCGCTCGTGCATTTGGGCGAGCTTGGTGCGGATGTCCTGAGCCTTGGCGACGCGTTCGTCCCAACGCTGTTGCAGGTCGCGACCTTCGCGAGCAAAGACGCCGCTGATCGTTTCTTCGGCGAACTCATCGTGCAGCTGATGCTTGATCTTTACCGAGATTTCGTCGCGTTGCTTGCGAAGATCGAGCAGCTTGGCATAGTCGGCCGCCGCATTCTTAAATCCGGCGGCATCGACGACGCCAGCGACGCTGAAGAGCGAGTGGCGACGGCGAATGGCATTGCGGATGCCGCTTTGGAACTTGGACTTCGTCTTCTTCAGGCGGCGGATCTTGAGGACCAGCCCTTCCCGCATTTCGAGCGTCTCTTTTTCGGCAGCGAGAGCTTGCGAGAGCTGGCGGATCTGCATCTGCGGCTTGTCGGTGGCTGGCGTGACGCGCACGTCGGCCATCAGTTGCTGCACGCGGCTGCAGAAGACAAGGAGCTCGCGTTCGCGCTGTTCGAGTTCATCCTTGCGAGCTTCGCGACGACGACGGCTGTCGGCCAGGTGATCGGTGCTCTTGGCGACCGCGCGAACTTTGTGCGGCTGAAAGTCTTCAGGCAAGCCCGCGCTCCGAAGAGCGTTCTTCCAGCGATTGCGAGCTTCTTTCAACGATTCTTGAGCGGCAGCGTAACGGCGCTGAGCCACCTCGTTGCGAGCCGAGCAGGCTTCGAGTTCTGTCTTCTGCGGCGCCATCCGTTCGAGTTCGCGCAGTTCGTTCTCGGCTTCACGCAGGCGAATGTCGAGAGCGCCGCCGCCGGTCGGCAGTTCGGCGTCGAGTTCGTCACGCTGCTGCTTGAGATCGGCGACCTGGTTGCGAGTGGCATCGAGATGGCGGCGAGCATCGACAGCCGTGTCTTCACCCTGACGTTCGAGCAGGAACTTGCCGAAGATCGATCCGGCGCCAAAGGCGAGCCCGAAGCCAATCAGGGTCAAGTTCGGCTGAGTAGCATCCTGCCACATCAGTAAGTATTGGTTGAAAACGCCGAAACCAACGAGCATCACACCAAAAGAGAAGATGGCACCGAGGGCCATCGTGACGCGCATCGGCGTCTCTTGGTATTCGTGCGCTTCATCGGCTTCGAATTCGAGCTCGCTGCGGCGATTGCCGAGGGCATCGAGCCGTTCTTCGACCTGAATTCGCTTTCGCAGGATGGCAACTTTGTTGCCAGCCGCCTGAATCGACTTATTCAGATCGGCCATCCGTAACCGACTCACGCCTTCGAGCTGGACGGTCAGTTGCTCGACATCGCGCTTGGTATTTTCCGCTTCGACGCGAGCTTTTTCGACGGCTTCGGTTTCCTCGCGGAGCTGCTGCGAGGGCCGCTTCAGCAACGCGACGGTGTCGCGCGGCAGTTCATCGAGGTTCGTTGCGCCGCTGTTCTTGGCCAGGCCGCCGAGTTGGCCGTCGATCTCTTGATCGAGGCGCTTCAGCTCTTCCTTGAGACGCGTGATTTGCCCTTCGAGCGTCACCAGCCATTGCGAGTGTTCGCCGAGGGCTTCGATGCGCGGAATGGCCGAAATCAGGCCGCGATTGACCTCGATGCTCTCAAGATCTTTGTTGAGTTGTTCCGTTTTCGCCGCGAGCCGCTTGAGCTGCTTCTTTCCCTTGATGATTTTTCGTTTAAGGAGTTCGAGGCGTTCGACGGCTTTTTCCGGCAACGCTTTGACGGTGGCCATCGAGGCGATCTGGCGATCGAGATCGACGCGTACGTACCACGGCTGTTGGATTTCGAGGGCAACTTCCATCAATCGCGAAGCTGCATCGTTGCCATCGATCGAGCGTTCGAGCTCGCCCGCTTCTTCGGCAATCATCGCTCGTTCGGCGGCCAGCTCGGCCCAACGGCGCGAAGCCGACGACAGATCGGCAATCTCGGCGCGCAGCGTGTCGCGCTCTTGCATCAAGCTCGGGATCTTCGACGCGGTATCATCGGCCGACAGCAAGCGATCACGCGAGGCGCCGAGCTCACGCATCACGTCGATGATCGAAACGCGATCGAGGCCCGTCGAAAGTTTGTACAGAAGATCGGCAGCAGCCGTATCGTCGAGAACGGCCAGCTCTTGAATTTCTCGCAGGCCGATGGCGAAAACGTTGTTGAAGGTTGGTTCATCGACGCCAGCGAGGAGGGCATCGAGGTGCGACAGATCGCGCGGCAGACCTTGCGCATCAACGAGCGTGAGATGGCCGCGCTCATCGGGCAGGTCGTCCATCTTGGCGCTGCGTTGCACGACGAACTGGCCGACATTGCTGCCGAGCTTCAGCCGGCCGCCGATTTTGCCGCCGAAAACCGGTGGCAAATAGCGTTGCCGCCGCGCAACGGAAAAACCATACAGCACGCTGCGCACGAACTGCATGACCGTAGTTTTGCCGGCTTCGTTCGGTCCGTAGATGACCGTGGCTTCGTCGGAAAGATCCGGCAAGCGCAGGCCCGTCCAGGCGCCAAAGCCTTCGATATCGATTTCTTTAATCTTCATGCCGGCGACTCCCTGCCGCTGAAGTGTGAACTGGGGTTAGCCGAATCATTCGACTTTGTACCCGCATCTCCCTCGCTTACGCGTCGGGCTACCTTGTTGATCATGACAAAATCCTCGCTGGGCCACGTTCGTCGGCCCCGAGCAGCTGCGCACCGAGGAGCGCCGCTTCGCGGAGGAGCGTTTGTTTGTCCATGCCTGTGCCGATCTGGGCGATGCTCGCGAGCGACGACTGCTGATGCCGCGTCGGCACAAAGGTCGACAGGTCGAGCGGTTGATCGTCGTCGTGGCAGGCCTTTTCGATCGCGCGGAGAAATTCGCCAAGCATCGTGTCTTCGGTCATCCAACCAGGATTGAGCAAGCCGCTTGCGCACTCGACGCCGATCGACCACAGCGGCACGCGACTGCCGCCGAATTCGTTCCGCAGCCAGGTGAGCATTTCGGCCGAAACCTTTTCCCGCTGCGCGAGCGTCGGCGTGCCGCTGAGTCGCATTTCCCACGAAACCAAGAGCGGCCGATCGTCACTTTCGGTGCGCAGGTCTTTCACGCGTTCGAGAAACGGTCGGCGCTGATCGGCGACCGGCGCGGTAGGATCCATCGAGATGTCTTCGGTTTGAAACCGCACGGCATCGGTCGGAATGAGTTGCACGCGGGTCTTGCCGTCGGATTCGACATGCACGAGCGAGCAGCCATGCGCGCCGGCGTGTTGCGGCTTGCGACCTTGCGGTGAACCGGGATAGTGAACGGTTCGCAGCGAATCGCCGTGTGTAGTGCGATGCGGCGAACCACCGAGGGCCCAATAATTCACGGGCTTGTGCAGCAACGGACTGATCTCGGTTTGGCCGTAGCTGACCGCGACCGTGAAGAGGCGATCGAAATCGGGTGCGAGCGGATCGAGCGGCGCCGTCGGACCTTGCCAGCTGCGGCCACGCACGGAGGCGATTGGTTTGTCTTCGCGAAAATGCGTGAACTCTTCGACCTGATAGGCCGGAAACAAATTGACGTTCTTCGGCAGCCGCGCGGCGCCGGGCCATTGTTGCGGCGGATCGGTCACGCCGCCGGCCCAATACACGCCGATGTCGTTTTCATTCATCCGCGTAAATTGTTCGATGAGAAACGCCACCGACCGCGGACCGGCCTGGTCGATGTCGAGCAAGTTGCCGCTGAGAACAATGAAATCGACGCGCTCGCGAATGGCGACATCAAAGACACGCTGCGCCGCCGTGAATGGTGCATCGACGAGCAACGGGCGCAGCGCTTCGGGCACGTCAGCCAAACCGGTCAACGGCTGCTGCAGGTCGAAATCGCCTGAGTGCAAAAAGCGAAAGGCATGGCCCATGGTCGTCCTCCGTGCGACGCGCAAACCGGCCGTCGTTGGCCGGCGAAAATTTCTGTCACGCGCTAAACTAACACAACCGGCAGAAATTGCCTACGTCGAAAGGGGCTAGGGATGAGGGGCGAGGGACTAGGGCAGGGGGAAATACAGAAGCGGGGATGATTCGGGCGATGCTGGCTGGCGAGTGCTAGCTATCCATCGAAGCGGCGGTCGGAGTAGAGGATCCAAAAAGATTGTGCTGCGTTGATCAGGGCAGCGGCAGCATTGAGCGCGATCGTTGAGAATCCAACCCAATGCATGGGGTCTTTCGTTTTTGGATGCAGCAGGTCGCGCACCAGAATCGTACCGAAGAGAATCATGACTGCTAGCGCGGCGGGAATCGCGACGAGGCCGGCCATTATTCGCGAAATTCCCAGGAGGGGCGTCAAACCCACTACGTAGAGCCCAGCAATGGCGGCCAAGACATAGGCCTGGCTGAGCCGGTCGCCACGTAACGAATTCAAAGCAAGCCAATAAATGCTGCTGATGACGAGCAGCACCACGGCCCGCACCACGTTCATCTGGCGCAACGTATTCCCTGAGCCCAGTTCTTCCGTCAGCGAATTGCTGCCTAGCTGGACATACCAGGCCTCGCTGACTTTCAGCCCCAACCAGGCGGCGCCGGCCATCAGCAGAATCCAATGCCCGAGTTGCACCGGGAACGTTGCCGACCGCTGCCACTTCCGCCAAACCGCCAAAGGGAGCGCGGCGAGTCCGGCGGCCGAGGCGATGACCATGAGCAACTGAGCAGCATTGGTCGGCGTCAGCATCTGGTAGAGCGCGCCGATAAAAAAGCCGTCGTTGTAAATGACTATCGCCAGCGCAACGAAAAACAGCACGCGATACTCGGGCCCAATCTGCTCGCCGCGCGCGATCGGGTCCGCGTCGAGCGACGGTTGAATTTCATCTTCAGGGACGGGCGATTCGTAGGGGTTGGTCATGAACGACTGATGAGCGAGTTAATTCACTGGCGAAACGCCGGGAAGCACCAGGAGCAGTAATGCAGGCCGCGATCGACGAGGCCCTCGCATTCCAGTTGCAGCACCTTCGCTCCCTCCGGAATTTCGACCAGCACTGTCGCGATCGGTTTACCTTCAGCCGCGAACAGTTCCTGGCCATCGACTTTGACGACGAACTTTGCCTCGGGTCTTATCGCGTTACAGGCAACCGCAGTGAAGTACCTGGTCTTGGGCGGGATGGAATAACTGACTGAGGAAGGCGCATGAGCAAATAGATAATCCCGGCACTCTTGGCCGCCAACCCAGGGAACATGCGCGTCTTTGATTGCGGCGGGAATGGCAGAAACCGACAGGAAGTCCTTATATGCGGTACCGGCGAGCGGACGCAGAGTCGTTAGGCGAGTCGCTTTCAATGCGGCGATGTCTGGCGGAAGGGGATTCACGAGCGGAACATCGCGGCCGAAGAAAGCCTGACCATCAATGGCCCGTACTTGAACCTTGGTATACAAAACCTGCTGGTTGTAGGCTCCCAATCCCGGTTGGGCGAATGTCTTGAAAAAAGTCCCCTCGGGCGTTTTGCTTTCGATTCGAGAGAGGGGGCCGTCGTATTCGAGAATCTTCGCTCCATCTACCGAAAACACGATCTGCGCCGTGTCTTCCCGGAGGCGAACATTGGCCTCATAACGGTGGGCCTGATTTGCTCGAAGCAGATTTCGGGTCACCAAAGGCCCCTGCGGGATCGTCAGGAAGTAGCAGTGGTCATTGTTGGAGTCGGCATCTACCATCACCCGAACCATTCGGTCACCGACAGGCAGAATCAAGTAGATGTCACTGTATGCCTCTGCCAGCTTGAATTCGACGACCAAGTCGTAACTCGAGTTAGCCAGCAGGACAGGCAATCGCAGCCGCGGGCCGTAGGTTCGCGAGTGTAGCAAGGAGTTCTGCGGCCCTTTCGTCCAAAAGCCGCGACCGAGGTCGTGATCGATATCGACGAGCGGCAGGACATCGACCCATTCGTTCACAGGCAACGGCTTGTTGGCAGGCGACGCGCTGGGATGTCGCGCGGGCTTGATGACAGCGGGCGCTGGACCGAGAGCTTTCAGTTTCTCTTCCGCGGCCGCACGCGGAATGCCGACGAACGCTTTGTCGGCGAGAGCCTCTTCGTACAGCAGGCGTGCCATGCCCTTCGCAGCGGCCTCGGCTGTGGCCTGCCAACGATCTGCCAGCGAAATCTTGTCGGTCGCCGTCTTCGCTTCCAACGTAGCCGTAGCGAGTTGCTTTCTGCTGGGATCGCTGCCGAGCGCGAGATACGTCAGACTTTCCCGCGCTTGACCACTGGCGAGCAAATACATCCCATAGGCTTGATTGGCAGCTGGATCGAGCGGCTTCGTCGCCAAGGCTTGCTGGGCTTGTTGGGCAACCTCGACAATCTGCAATCGTTCACGCGCAGCGGCCAGCGTATCGGCAAATTCTTTGCGAATCTTGCCGGCTGCTGTTTTCGGAATGAGCACCTCCAGGTGATCGAACAACAGCTTGGCAATATTCGCCTGATTACTGCTTGCCGCGTGTTCCGCCAAGGGCAAGAGTAGCTGGACGGACTTGGCACTCTCTGACGTTGACCAAGAAAGCTTGCTATCGGCCGCGAGCAACGAGGGTAACGCTTCGGCATCGCTCGCCTCAAGCGACTCTTTGAGAAGTCCGCGGACCGATTCGGCCAGGGCCTCGCGTTCAGCGAGCATTAGTCTCGTGGAGTTCGCTTCGGCGACGGCGGCCAGGACTTTACCTTTCACCTTTCGCGCAGCTGCGGGCGAGAGTAGACCGCTTGGATGTTTCTGGAGCAAGTCGATCGAGGGTATGGCTGTCTTGTAATCATTGCCAGCCGCAGCCAGGCGAACCACTTCCTGCCAGGTGGCGAGCAGCGACGGCGCGTGATCCTTGATGGCAGCACTCGTCTTGGCTTCGGCTGCCAATAGTACCGCGAGCTTCGGGCCGTTCACCGGCAGCGTGTCGGGATTGGCGGCGAGGTGGTCGTAGAACTTTTTGAACTTGGGATGATCTTTGAGGCTGTTTCGCGCCGCTGTCACCTCTTCGCTCAACTGCGCGTTCCCGACTTCCTGGCCTTGAACGCCATTAAACGCCGCACAACAGATGAGCAGGCACCCACAGAGAATCGTACGCATCATCATGGCTTTGGCCTGGGCCAGAAGGGGTTATTGGCGAAAAGCGGGGAAGCACCAGAAGCTGCCGTCAAATTCGCGGTTACCAAGGTCATCACAAATCAATTCGAGCGATTTGGCTCCCTCGGGAATCTCTACAAAGACCGGTGCGATCGGGAGACGCTCAACTGAAAATGCCTCTTTCCCGTCGATGCGGACGATAAAGTTCACGGTGCGGCTTAGTGCGCAATAACTAATCGCGGTGAAGTACTTCGCTTTTGCGGGAATGGCATACGTTAGCGAAGATGGCGCATGGGCGAAGAGGTATTCGCGACAGAGCGCACCGCCAACAATCGGCGGCTGGTCCGTTCCGCCATTCACGCCATGCCAGTCGCCGGTGAACGAGGCAGCCACGGGACGAAGTGTGGTGAGCGATGTCCCTTTGAGCGCGAGAACGCTTGCTGGGATGGGCTTCATGAGTGGCACATCGCGGCCGATGGTCGCGGTTCCGCTGATGGGGCGAACTTGGCAACTGGTGAAAACCGCATTGGAGCGGTATCCGGCTAGCCCAGGTTGCTTGTCAGTCCGTAGCGCATATCCCTCGCGCATCTTGAATTCAGCCACAGGGCGCTCCTGATAGACAAGAAACTTGCCATTGAGTGAGAAGCTCACCTTGGCGCGACCGTCCTGCAAACGTACCTCGATGTCGTAGCGATAATTTTGATTGGGAAGCAGCAGATTCCCTTTGATGTTCTTTTCACTAGACACGTCAATGAAGGTGTGTTGGTTGTCCTTGTTTGCATCGACGAACAAGCCTACTGATTGTTTGCCGACGGGAAGGAGAACGTGCACTTCCTGGGCTGGAGAGCCTGGCTTGACCTCGACGGCCAGATCGTAGCTGCAATCTTCCAGCAAGACTGGCAAGCGGATACGAGCGTTTGGAGAGTCGTACATGACCACCGAATTGCGAGGCCCTTGCGAAAAGCGGCCTCGTTCCAAGTCCTGATCAAAATCGATCAGCGGCAGCAACTCGGTCCATTCATTGAGAGGCAAGGTTTTCCTGTCCGTTGCCACGGTTGCTGGTCGTACGGCGGGAGTTAGCGGCAGTGGCGCTGGTCCCAGACTCTTCAATTTTTCTTCCGCCGCTGCGCGCGGAATGCCGACGAGCGATTTATCCGCGAGAGCTTCTTCGTAGAGGCCTCTGGCGAGTTGCTTGCCGGATTTCGCATCAATGGCGGTCCAGCGATCGGCGAGAGCGATCTTCTCCGGCGCCGTTTTCGCTTCGAGGCTTTCGGCCGCGAGCTTTTTCCATTCTGCGTCGGTGCCGAGAGCGAGGTATGTCAAGCTTTGCCTGGCTTGTCCGCAAGCCAGCAGGTAGTTTCCGTAGGCTTGATTGGCAGCTGGGTCGAGCGGCTTGGCAGCTAGAGTCTGCTGCGCTTGCTGAGCACTTTCGACAGTGCTGAGACGCTCGCGGGCCATAGTGAGGGCGTCGGTAAATTCTTTGCGACTCTTGCCAGCCGCTGTTTTTGGAATGAGCAAATCAAGATGATCGAAAAGGAGCTTCGCGGCAGCGGCGCGATTGCCATCGATCGCTTGTTGGGCCAGCGGTAGGAGTAACTGAATGGAATTGGCACTCTCAGCCGTCGACCAAGACAGCTTCGCATCGGCAGCGAGCAGCGATGGCAACGCTTCGACGTCGTTGGCCGTCAGCGACTCCTTCAGCAAGTCACGAACCAACTCCAGCAGGGTTTCGCGTTCACCAGGCGCCGGTTTGGTCGAAACCTCGGCAACCGCTGCGAGGATCTTGCCTTTTGCCTTGCGCGCCGCTGCTGCAGTGAGTATGCCGCTACGATGATTCTGTAGAGAATCGATCGCCGGCAGGGCCGTTTTGTAATCGTTCCCCGCCGCAGCCAGGCGAACCACTTCCTGCCAGGTGGCGAGCAGCGACGGCGCGTGATCCTTGATCGCGGCGCTCGTCTTCGCTTCGGCAGCGAGCAGAGCAGCGAGCTTCGGGCCGTTCACCGGCAGCGTGTCGGGATTCGCCGCGAGGTGGTCGTAGAACTTTTTGAACTTGGGATGATCTTTGAGGCTATCGCGCGCTGCGGCTACATCGGCTGGCAATTTGGCATCGACGTCGGCAGGTGGACCGGGTTGCCCCAACGCGATGACGGCGGAGAATAGAACGCAGAGGATGGCGGCGAGGCGGGGAACTGACATGGGACGCTCCTGGCGAGGGGTGGATTATAGCTTGAATTGACTACCATGTCGCATGTAGAGGATATTGAGGCATTCGCCTTACGCCTCCGCGTCAACAACTCCCTCCCGCTGTTTGATTCCCATGCCCACCTTGTCACTCTTCCTAACCCTTGCTCTTGCTGGCCAAATGCCGCTCGCGCAACCGCCTGAGCTCGCCGCGCAGCAGGCGGGACTAAAGCTTGTGGCAGAGGTTTACAAGGCGGACTATTCTGGGGCGAAGACTCTCCAAGAAAAGAGCAACCTCGCCAAAAAGCTGCTGAAGGATGCCAAGGCGACCAAGAACGACGCCGAAGGTCAGTTCAGCTTGTTTCTCGCCGCGCAAGAGCTCGCGACGCAAGTGGGCGACTTCGCGACCCTTTGGGAAGCTGTCGACCAATCGGCAGAGCGTTTTCAAATCGATCGCTATCAGCAAAAGTTGACTGCCGCCGAATCGGCGCTCAAAGTGGCCCGCAGCACGAGCGCGCGGATCACGATCATTTCCTGGTTATCGCGTCTCACCAGTGAAGCCGCCAATCACGATCAGTTTGCCATTGCCCTGAAAGCGAATGCCTTGGCAATTGAAATCGCTACGCAAGCCAAGGAGTTCAAAGCCTCCAAGCAATTGACGCAGCGGAAAGCAGCACTGGAAGCCGATGAGCAGGCCTTTGCGAAGGCAAAAGCGGCACGGCAAGCGTTGGACAGTAAACCGACCGACGCCGCGGCGAATTTTGTGGCGGGACAATGGCTGTGCTTGAAGCGCGAAGACTGGAAGCAAGGGCTGAATTTTCTTGCGCTCGGTTCGGATGCCGCGCTCGCCAAAGTTGCGCAACAAGAACTCACGCCGCCAACCGCCGGCGACGGACAATTCGAATTGGCCGATGCCTGGTGGGCCACGGCCCAAACCGCGGGTGAAATCTGGAAGCCCGCCAGCGAAGATCGTGCGCGCTACTGGTACCTAAAAGCGTTACCGAGCTTGAGTGGTTTGTCGCAAGCCAAGGCACGACAGCGGTTGATGCAAAAGTTTGAATGGCAATTGGATTCGCCAGTCTTGGATGCGGAGTTCATTCCTTACGTGCCGTCGAAGTGGGCCGATCTGCATTGGCTATCACCGAATGGCGCTAAGATGGAGTATGCCGACAAGCTAGATGCTCTCGTGCTCAATCAAGGAGCCTTGATCGCGCCGAGGAAGTTTCAATCGATTCAAGCGGCGGAAATTACGCTGGGCATTCCTCCCGGCGAAAAGGATGGAATCACCATTGCTGTAGGTCCCGTCTCCATGATTCTGAATTGGGACAATAACGAGAACCATTTTCGATATTGCTTCGACGATCGCTTTGGCCCCGGCAGCGAGTCGACGATGACGAAGCCTTTTGTGCTGGTTCCAGGCCGTTTGCACGAAGTGGCCGTGCGTGAAAAGGACGGCAATGTGGTAGTGACCATCGACGGCAAGCAGCATTACACCAAAAAGGGTTCTCTGCAGGGAACAATCACCGTCGTGACCCGCAAGCAAGGCTCGTTGGCACTCCGCCGAATCGCCGTCGAGGGAATCAGCGATCCGACCCTCAAGCCCACCGGCCCCGAACCCAACAATTTGTACTAAGCACGCAGCACCTCATGGATTTTGACCCCTATTACAAATGGCTGGCCATTCCGCCAGCCGAGCAGCCGCCGAATCATTACCGGCTGCTCGGGGTGCCGCTGTTTACTGACGATCCCGACGTGATCGAAAACGCTGCCGATCAGCGGATGTCGCATCTGCGGTCGTTGCAAAGTGGCAAACATTCGCAGGACAGCCAGCGGTTGTTGAACGAAGTTGCTGCCGCCCGCGGTTGCCTGCTCAACGCGACGAAGAAGAGCGAATACGACACGACGCTGCGCCGGGCGACGACGCCGGCACGACCGCAGCCGCTGCCAGTTGCCAGGCCGATTTCGTCACCACCAATTTCACCACCGCTTGCCGCGCAGCCGCCGATGGCAGCGCCTGTCCCAGTGCCGCAGCCAGTTGCGTTTGCACCAGCGCCGCGGCCGGCTGCTGCAAAACGCAAAGCCAAAGAATCGCTGCTGGCGGATATTTTCCGCCTCGCCTCGGCGCCGATCGTGGGCTTGGGGCTCGGCTTCATCTTGCTGGCGTATCTCAAACCGGAATGGGATCGCTTCGGTTGGTTTCATCGCCAACCGGTGGTTGCGATTCCTGCGTCCAACCCCGCCAAGGTTCAACCAGCGCCGAAGCCCGAGGTCACCAAACCGAAACCAGCCATCGAACCGAAGCCGTCGCCGCCTATTGAAAAGCCCTCGCCTCCCATTGTCGCCCCAATGCCGATTCCGCCGTCGCCACCGCAACCCACGGCAGAGGAACTAGCCCAGCAAGCCGCCACCGAACGAGCCGAAAAGCTCGCACGTCTGCAAGCCGATCGCGATGCAGCCATCGCCGCCGGCAAAGTGCTGCCAGCCTTGAAGTTGACCTCCGAAGTCGCACAGCTCGCCGAACTCGATCCGCGCACCGAGAAACTGCGCGTCGTGGATGAACTCTGTAAGACTGACCACCCACCGGCAGAGACGTTCATCCTCACCGGCGCGATGATGGAACACGCCCGGCATTTGCTGACTAACAACCAAAAGCCGCAGGCCACCGAGCGCGCCACGGCAGCCCTGCAACTGGCACGCAAAACCGCGGATCAAGATCTCATTCGCCAGGCAACGCGGCTGGTGCTCGAGATTCAACAGCAAGAGTGAACGAGGTCACTGCGAGACGCGTTCCAAAATGATTCGCCAAATCTCCAGCAACTTGAATTCCGTCGCTTTTTGGGTGATGTAGTCGCGATCGATTGGATGACGCGAAAGCTTGAGCATGCCGGCGATATCTCGCAGGGGCCGCACAAAGCGGCACGTCAGCGAACTCGCCGCACTCCCGACAGCTCTTTGACACGAGTTTTACCCGGCCGAAATGCGTTCTCGCTTGCTGAATTGGTATAGTGCGGACAGCGTTTTGCCGTTGTTTTTGTTGCCATGAGGACCGTCGGTGATGGAAGGTGCTACTGCCTCCGCTTCAGCCGAAGCCGAGCCACGAGTTGCTGATGCTGCGGCCTACGAACCCGCCGTGCAGGACGTCGGCTTTCCGCTCGACGCGCCGCGGGGGCAAAAGATTGCGATGCTGCTTGCCGTGGTGCTGCCGTTCGTCGGAGTCATCATCGGCATCGTGATTAGCTGGCAGCATGGCTTTATGGGTTGGTTGTATCTGTCGCTGTTGCTGGGTGGCTGGGTCGTGAGCGGGTTGGGCATTACGGTTGGTTTTCATCGGTTGCTGACGCATCGCTCGTTTGATACTTATCGCTGGGTGCGAGCGGCTTGGATGTTGGCCGGCGCGCTGTCGGTCGAAGGTTCGCCGCTAGTGTGGTGCGCGGTCCATCGGCGGCATCATCAGTTCAGCGATCTGCCGGGCGATCCGCATTCGCCGCACCTCGCGGGCGACGGTTGGGTTGGCTGGTGGCGAGGCCTGTGGCATTCGCACGCGGGCTGGCTCTTCACGGGCGTGTGGAGTCATTCCGATCAACAGCGGTACATTCCCGATCTGCTCGCCGATCCGCTGCTGGTGCGACTCGATCGGTTCTATGGTTTGTGGATTCTCGTGAGCTTCATCATTCCGTTCGCGATCGGCGGTCTCGTCACGCGCTCGTGGGAAGGTGCCTGGCTGGGCTTGCTATGGGGCGGCTTCGTACGGGTGTTTATCACGCATCACGTCACCTGGTCGATCAATTCGATCTGCCATGTCTTCGGTGGTCGCGAGTTTGTTTCGAACGATCACTCGCGCAACAATGCGATCTGCGGCATCTTTGCTTTCGGCGAAGGCTGGCATAACAATCATCATGCCTTTCCCACATCGGCCCGGCATGGCTTGCGGTGGTGGCAGTTCGATACCAGCTGGCTGGTCATCCGCACGATGCAGTTGCTGGGCCTGGCGTGGAACGTGCGATTGCCGTCGGAGCAATCGCTGTGCGATAAACGCCTACAACGTGGCGAGAAAACACGATGAATATCCGCGACAACCTGATCGAAAAATTCCGCGTCCAACCCGGCAAGAAATTGCGCCTCAAGGATCACGATCCAGACTGGTCAGGCGATAAGGATGTCCCGGTCGAGAAGCGGAAGGAGTTTGCGCAGGAAGTTCTCACGCAGGACGTTTCGAGTCTCGCCGAAGCGCAGGAGCTGCTCTACGCCGACGACAGTTGGTCGCTGCTCGCCATCTTTCAAGCCATGGACGCGGCGGGCAAGGACAGCACCATCAAGCACGTGATGTCGGGCATCAACCCGCAAGGTTGCCAGGTTTATTCGTTCAAGCATCCGTCGTCCGAGGAGCTCGATCACAACTTTCTCTGGCGGTGCATGAAGTGCCTCCCCGAGCGCGGCCGGATCGGCATCTTCAATCGTTCCTACTACGAAGAAGTGCTCATCGTCAAAGTGCATCCTGAGTTGATCGACGCTCAGCATATTCCCGGCGTGACGCCCGGCGACAAGTTGAAAAAAGAGTTCTGGGAACACCGCTACGAAGACATCAACAACTTCGAACAGCATCTGACCCGCAACGGCACGACAATCGTCAAGTTTTTTCTCAATGTTTCGAAAGAAGAGCAAGCCAAGCGTTTTCTGAAACGGCTGAATGATCCTGCCAAACACTGGAAGTTTTCGGCGAGCGATCTCGCCGAGCGCGAACACTGGGATGAATACATGCAGGCCTACGAGGAATGCCTCTCGGCGACGAGCACCGAGGATGCGCCCTGGTACGTCATTCCCGCCGATCACAAGTGGGTCACGCGAGCATCGGTGGCTGCGATCTTAAATCAAACCATCCGCCGCCTGAAGCTGGAGTGGCCCAAGCCGAACCAAGCCGATGAAGCCCGCATCGAGCAAGCGCGGCGGCAGCTGGAAGGGGAGAAGAAAGCGTCTTCGTAGAATCTTCGTTGTAGGACGGACCATTGGTGCCAATGGTCCGAACTGCGGCTCGCGACCTACATCGGCTAGTTGGCAGTGCTGTTGAGAATCGCCGTGTCGTGGCTGAGAACCACATGGGCTGGCTGCGGCCGGTTGGCGGCCGGGATGTCAAGCGGGCCAGATGCCTGCAGATACTTCTGCTGATCGAAGATGTTCCGTTCGATGGTCGCCGTGATGTCGGCGAGCGGCAGATGGCTGAGGCTATCGACCGAGAACGGATTCTGCAGCTCCATGCCGATCTGATCGAGCGAGAGGAGCGGATAGGCGACCAACAGCACGATGATCGGCGTCATGACGCCCGTCTTGTCGACGATGGCAATCGGCAGAGCGATGAGATACACGAAGAGGAAGTGGCGGATCTTGATCGAGAAGACGCGGGCCAGCGGCGTTTTCATGATCCGTTCGCAGCCGCCGATGTGATCGATCAGGCTTGAGCGTTCGTGTTCGGCTTGAATGAAGGCAAAGCGATCAAATTGTCCAGATCGCATGGCTTCGTGCAGCAGCTGAGCGATTCGATTGGCGACATAGGTGGGCGAGTGCGGCGCGGCGGCGAGTTGGGCGGTCTGCTCGGGACTGAGCAGCCGCTCTACGTCTCGCCAGTCAGTGTCTCCACGCAGGCTTCGCATGCACGCATGCGGAAAGACCGCGACCCACCGAGCAAATTCCGCCTGCCAATCGCGATTCTGCGGACCATAGACCGCGCCGATCGTGGCCAGATTGCGGCATTGATTCACCATGCCGCCCCATAACTTGCGGGCTTCGTACCAGCGGTCGTAACCCGCATTGGTGCGCGTCACGAGGATCAGCGCGAGCACCACACCCACGATTTCATACGGCGCGACACCGAGTCCTGTTTGCACGCCCGTGTATTCCACCACGGCATGCACTGCCACGCTAATGCCGCAGAAAATCAGGACCCGCACCGCAATGTAGGGTGAGACGGAGCCGTGCCACTTAAAAACTTCGTACCAAAAGTCCTGTCGATACATCAAATCACTCGATCTCGATTGAGTTGCGTGTTCGTTGTTGAAGCGAAGCCTTAGCCACTGGCAAACAGGGCCATGTCGCTGCTTCTCAAAATCTGTTCGGCTGGCTGAGGCCACAGCGGCCGCAGCAAAGCGTTCTGCCGCCAATAGCCCGTAACCACCAGATCGGCTTCCCATTTGGTCGCGTAATTCAGCAGAGAGTTCTGTGAGCTGCCGCGGAGCCAACCACACTCAAAATGCTTCCGCTGCTGCCGAACGTAATCGGCAAACTCGCGCAGCAGCTCTTTCGCCCGCGCATCGGTCTCGCCGATCGCGAGCAACCGCAACTCAGCGTTCGGAAATAGATCGTGTCGCAAAAAGTCCCGAATCGCCGACATGGCCGCGGGCGCGCCGTCGCTCGCCAGGAGCACGCGCTGTACCGGTTCCAGTGGCGTGCGGAGGACGAGCAACGGCCGCACACCGCAGCCCAGTAAGTTCAGCGCCTCGGGGCCGCTGAACGCGGATTCGTAATCTTTCACCGCCGCCGCTCGAGGCACGGCAGTGATCGTCAGGTCGTGAAACTGCGCCTCGCGCGGCAAGATCTCGAGCGGATCACCCTTTTCGCGGCGAATATCGAAATCCACTTCCGCCGCGGCACACACGCTCGACAGCTGGGCACGAACCTGGCTTTGCGACTCCGCCACATCCTGCAAACGACGGAACTCGCGGCAGCAGGTGAGCGCCGACTCGCAGGTAGAGGTAGCCCCAATGGCCCGAGTGTCGAGCAGCGTCAAGCCGCGCAGCCGGGCCCCTTGAGCCGTGGCGATCTGCACCCCTAGCTCAATGAGTGATTGCGCAGGTTGTGCGCCATCCAAATGCAGCAGCAGGCTGTTCAGCACAGTGCACGCTCCCTACTTTCGGGCCCCAGCAATTTTGACGGCCGTCGACCGAATCTGCGGTTATCAAAAGCCTTACGACAATTTGTCGTAGTTGACTGAATCCTAACGAACATTACAGTTCTGTAACTTTACGGAAGTATCGACCAAACGGCAAGTTCGTTGTTAGGGCGGTACCCATGGAAAATTTCAATGCGGGAAATCCCTGTCGCTCGCATTGCCGACCGCACGCCTGCCTTCCTCCCTCGTGATGATGAGTCGCGTCGATGACCGAAAAACTGCAAGACCTCAACTTTCTCCACCTGTTCTATTTCTGGATGGCCGTTCGCCACGGCGGAATCACTGCGGCTGGCGAACGCCTGCACCTGACGCAGCCGACCATCAGCACGCAGATTCGCAAGTTGGAAAAGTCGCTCGGCCACGACCTGTTCAATCGCGATGGCCGTGAGCTTGAGATGACCGAGGTCGGCAAAACAGTCTTCGAATACGCCGACGATATGTTCGCCGTGGGACGCGAAATGCTCGGCGCACTGCGAGGCGTTCCTTCGCAGCGCTCACTGCGGCTGCACGTGGGCGTGCCGATGGTCATGCCGAAACTCATGACCTATCGCTTGCTAGAGCCCGTACTGCAGTTTCCGCAGCCGTTGCAAATCGTTTGTCACGAAGCGCCGCTCGACGATCTGGTCGCCGACCTGATGCGCCATCAGCACGACGTGATTCTCTCCGACACGCCGGTCCCTTCGAACAAGCGAGTCCGCACTTACAGCCATCCGCTGGGTAGTTGTGGCATCGCAATCTGCGCGACACGCGAACTCGCCGCGCAACTACAGCCGCGTTTTCCACACTCGCTTGATGGAGCGCCGATGCTGCTACCTGCCGCTAATACCGAACTCCGCCGTCTGCTCGACGGCTGGCTCGACGACAGCAGCCTCACGCCGCGAATCACTGCCGAGCTCAATGATAGCGCGCTGTTGCAAGTCTTCGGCGCTGGGGGCGCCGGCGTTTTCCCCGTTCCCGCGGCTGTCCTCCCCGAAGTGCAACGGCAGTTCGACGTGGAAGTCGTCGGCCATCTCGACAATCTGCAGCTCCACTTCTACGCCGTCACACTGCAGCGCAAGCTGACTCATCCCGCCGTCGTGGCGATTTCGCAAGCCGCGCAGGAAGGCTTGCTTTCGATGACCACGCCCGCCGCAGCCGCGGTTTAAACGAATCGATTGCGGTAAAATAGGAACGCCTCGTCGCCATCGAAACGCCTCAAAAAGGAAATTTCCATGCGTACTCTACGTTGCATTTCCCAGGTGGCCAGCGGCCTGTTGCTCGCAGCCGCAATCGCTGTCTCCACCGCCGATGCTCAAGAACAAGTGAACGTTCCTAAAATCCAGAGCGTGAAATTCGACCTGAAAGCGGGCACCATGGAGGTCACCGGCGAAGTGCCGACCGGCGGCTACAAAGACCCGCAAATCATCCGGGTCGAATACATCAAACAGCCCGACGATGGCATCCAGGATTTCAATTTCGTCGCCACTAAGCCGGACGGCATCGTGACGCAGGTCATCAGCAAGGTCTCGGCCAAGTACGACTGGAAAGGCGAGATCCCCGCGTGGATCAAAGGAGTCCGCATCCATGGCTCTGGCGATGGTGTGAAAGTCATGAAAATCGAGCGGTGATTTCGGCCACCTGCGGGCTGGTGGATTACAACTCGAAAATCCTTCGCAACGAAACCGGCCGCTCGCCCGTCTTATTGGCATGCCTGCTGAAACGGCCCGGCCGGGTCGAAATTTTCTCCGTTTTTCGCTCCGCACCTTGCTCGTGGGCATGGTGGTCTGCGGCGCCGTTTCTGGATTTGCGGCTCGGGTCCATTCCCGGGCACAGCGGCAAAAGCAGATTCTCATAGATGCTGCCAGAATCGGCGGCAGTATTCGCTACGACTACGAATGCTACAGCGAGTCTCCCTGGTACACGGCCCAGCGTTGGCTGGCGCCGAAGATCGGCCCCGATTACGTCGGCAGCGTGCTGATTTTGAACTTCCACGCCACGCCTCCTCGCGAGTGGCGAAAGGTGCTGCCAGCAGCGGCGGAGTTGCAATCGATCGATCACTTCGCCGCTTGTTGCGAAGAATTGGAGGCGTCCGACATTGAACTCCTGTCAAAGTTCACTCGGATGAAGCAGATCCATTTTCACTACTGCAGCGAGGTCCCCTCGCTCGAAGCCTTCGGCAAATTGCAACAGTTGGAATTGCTCAGCATTCATAGCAGCGGCGTAACCTCTGCGAAGCTCGCGCCGCTGCAACAGTTACCCAACTTCAAGACCCTCGACCTATGCAACAGCGACGCCACCGATGAGGTCGTGCCACTGCTGGCCACATTTACCGCCCTGGAAGAGTTGCACGCGGAAGGAAGCGAAATGACCGCCGCCGGCCTGGCCGGTTTGAGCAAATCGAAGTCGCTCCGCGTGCTGTGCGTCGACCATACGCAACAAAGCGTCAGGGATGCGCTGACCGGCGTGACGGTTTCTCTGAAGTAAGCGAAATGGACGCGGAATTCCGTCGCTCGCAGCACTTTACATCCGCTCCACTTACTGCGGGTGTGGCCGTTTCCCTCCTTGTGGCATTGGCTCGTCATGTTACGCTTGAGGCACCCTCCTGTTCACTTTTTCCCGCACACAATCCATGTCACAAATCATCCAACCCGGCAGCACTCTCGGCGTGTTAGGGAGCGGCCAATTGGGGCGGATGTTTACGATCGCGGCCCGGCGACTCGGCTATCGCGTGCACGTCCTTTCGCCCGACGACGACACGCCGACGGGGCAAGTCGCCGATGTCGAAGTTCGCGCGGCGTATGACGATCTCGATGCGATCGCGAAGTTCGCGCAGGGCGTTTCGGTGGTCACCTTCGAATTTGAAAACGTCCCTTCACCCACCACGCAGGCCGCGGAAAAATTCGCGCCGGTTCGGCCGGGCGGCCATGTGCTGCATGTCACGCAGAACCGTCTGCGCGAGAAGAACTTTCTCCGCGGCATTGGCATCGGCACCACGCCCTACTTCGCTGTTCGCTCGGAAGCCGATCTGCGCGAAGCACTCGAAAAAACCGGCTGTCCCGCGGTGCTGAAAACGGCCGACTGGGGCTACGACGGCAAGGGCCAAGCCAAGATTCAATCGCCTGATGACATCGCCCGCATCTGGCCGGCCTTTGCAGGCCAAGAGAGCATTCTCGAAGCCTACGTCGATTTTGCTTGCGAAGTTTCGATCGTCGGCGCCCGCGGCCTTGATGGCGAGTTTGTCGCGTACGGCCCCGTGCACAATACCCATCGCAATCACATTCTCGATGTTTCGATATGCCCCGCGCCGGTCAGCGACCAGGTCTCGCGCGATGCCATCGACATCGCCCGCACCATCTTCGAAAAGCTGCAAGTCGTCGGCGTGCTGTGCGTCGAGTTCTTCGTCACCCGCGACGACAAACTGTTGGTGAACGAACTCGCGCCGCGGCCTCACAACAGCGGGCATTACACAATCGACGCCTGCGTCAGCTGCCAGTTCGAACAGCAAGTCCGCGCGGTCTGCGGCTTGCCCCTCGGCTCCGTCCGCCAGCATCGACCGGCCGCAATGGTCAACCTCCTCGGCGACGTTTGGCAACCGAACGCCCCGCGCTGGGATCTGGCCCTCAAGCAGCCCGATCTGAACCTGCATCTCTACGGCAAAGCCGAACCCCGCGCCGGCCGCAAAATGGGCCACTTCACCGCCCTCGCCGACACCGCGCAACAAGCCGCCGCCATCGCCCTCGCCGCCCGCGAAGCGCTGCAGTCCTAACTTTTTCGCGCGACCCATCGTCGTCCTTCGCTCCGCGAAAGACAAATCGCCGCCGCACATCGGCGGGCGCAGGAACGAGCCCCGCGAAGTTCCGGCTTCAGCGAGTTCCTGGCGGCTGGCTGTTAGCGAACGACGACAAATGCGGCTGCGGCCTAGGTGACATTCGCGAGCACCGCCGAGCCCATTTGTTCGGTCGTCAATTTGCCGCCGAGGTCGGGCGTCGCTGCGCCACTGAGCAGGGTTTCTTCCACAGCAGTCCGAATGCGGGCAGCAGCGGCTGGGTGATCGAGGTGATCGAGTAGCATAGCGCCGCTAAGGATCGCCGCGATCGGGTTGGCGATGCCTTTGCCGGCGATGTCGGGCGCGCTGCCGTGCACGGGTTCGAACATCGAAGGAAAATTGCGTTCGGGGTTGGTGTTGGTACTTGGCGCGAGACCCAAGCCGCCAGCGAGCACGCCGCCGAGGTCGGTCAGCAAGTCGCCGAAGAGATTCGAAGCCACGACAACGCCGAACTTCTCCGGCCAGCGGACCATGTTCATCGCACAGGCGTCGCAATGCTGCCGCTCGCTCTCGATGTCGGGATATTGCGGCGCCAGTTCGGCGAGAATGTCGTCCCACAGCACATAGGCATGCCGCTGGGCGTTCGACTTCGTCACCATCGTCAATTTCTTTCGCCGTTTGCGGGCCATTTCGAAGCCGTAGCGCAGAATCCGTTCGACACCCTTGCGCGTGTGCACGGCAGTTTGCACAGCGAACTCGTCGGGCGTGCCGCGTTTCAGGCGGCCGCCGTTATCGACGTATTCTCCTTCGGAGTTTTCACGGAGCACGACGAAATCAATCTCCGCGGGACCTTTGCCGGCCAGCACGCTTTTCAAACCGCGATAAAGTTTCGCCGGCCGCATGCAAGCGTATTGGTCAAAGGCTTGCCGGATCTGCACGAGCGGCCAGAGAGTTTCATGATCGGGCAACAGCGCCGGCCAACCGACCGCACCGAGCAGAATGGCATCGAAGGGGCGCACGATGCTGAGAAAATTTTCCGGCACACAGCGGCCGTGCTGTTTCCAATATTCGATGCCCCAGGGGAGCGTGGTGAATTCGAGATGCAGTTCGGGCTCGAGGCGAGCCGCCGCCGAGAGAACTCGCATGGCTTCGGCCGTCACTTCGGGACCAATGCCGTCGCCAGGATAGGCGGCAATCTTCAAAGTCGTCACGCTCAGCTCTCCTCGGGAGAAGGTGGAGTTTGCGAGGCACGGAGTGACTCGCTTACGGAGGATTGTCTTTTGTCGCGCGCTCGCGATGTTCCCGCCGCAATCGTTCGAGCTCGCCGCGAATCGTATCGCGGTCGGTCTGCAGACGATCGATCTGCCGGCGAAAATGCTGCCGCCACGCCAACCAATCGCTGGCGGCCAGCAGCATCAACCACAGTAGCAAAAGCCCGACGCCCGACCAGTACAGCAGCCGCGGCAACTCGTCCTGAAAAACCTTGTCGAGCCACAACTCGCCCAGCAGCAGCACGCCGATGACGCCGACCATTGCGCTCGATTGCAGCCGCCGCCGATATCGCCGCGCTTGAAACTCGCGTTCCGCTTCGGCCAGGCCGCCATGATCGGCAGTCCGCCAGGCGCGGATGTGTCCAACCACGAGCAAGATCGAGATGGCGATAAGGCCGAGCGAAAGGGGGATCGTTAGCATCCGTCAGCAATTACAAATTAGCGATTCAAACCAGGCCACTGCGGCAACGACTCGATGAACGGGCGGCCAGCGCCCTTCAACCAGAGATACGATTTGTTTGCCTTGACGAACTTGAGGTAGTTCCCCCAACGCGTAACCGTATTCCAGCCAATCACGAACGACACGAGCGAGATGAAAAACGCCACCGTCCCGTAGTCGGCGTCTACTCTGGCCAGTAAGAAACTACCGATAAACAGTAGCAGACCTAGCACCATCAGAATGATGCCGATCTGCCGAATCAGTCGGTTGCGTTTCCAGAGGTAAGACGCCAGCGCATAGCTGAAATAGTTTCTGCGCTGCCACCAATCGAACATGTAAGACCAGGTGATCTTCTGGGTGTGCTCCAGTTCGCTCGGATCATTGGTTTTCAGGCACCGCGGCGGAAACTTCGCATCGACATGCACGACGATGGCCTTGCCATCGCGCCAGACGCCGACGCCTGGATCGGTCGGCAGCTGATACTCGGCCGCGCCGGAGGGCGCGGCGTAGGGGTTCAACGCATCGGCCGCCGAGTGCATGCGCACTCCACTCGTCGGCAACGGTTCATCGGCAAAGGGATTGGGCGCGGTCATCGGATTCCACTACGCATCGGCAGGATGCTTCCACGGCGCTCGGTAGGGCCGCTTGAGCAACTTATTCGCCGCGTCATCATTCACGATCTTGTGCGCCGCCGAATCCCACGTGAGCGAGCGGCCGAGCTGCATCGAGAGGTTGGCCAGGATGCAGCTCGTCGTGCTGATGTGCCCTTGCTCGATGTCGGCGACCGGTTTGTTGCGACTCTCGATGCAGGCCAGGAAATCCTTCATGTGACCGCGAATAGCCGGCGCGACATGCTTCTCCAAATCCTTTTCGGTTTTGTCCTCGGGGAATTCTTCGAGCTCCATTTTTACGTCGACGTGTTCTGCCTGACCGCCTCCCATCGGTTTGAAATCGTAGCTGTTCACGCTGGCCCGGAGCGTGCCCTTGTCGCCGTAGAACGTCGCGCCCCAAGGATATTGCGGATCGGGCGGGGCGCCCCAACTGCGATGCGTCCAGACAATCGGCAGATCGCCGAAGTCGAACGTCGCGGTTTGCGTGTCGCTAATGTTGGCCCGGCTGTTTTTGTCGACCAAAATGCCGCCGCTTGATTCGATCCGCTGCGGCCAACCGAGGTCCATCATCCAGCGCACCATATCGAGCATGTGCACGCACATGTCGCCGACGATGCCGTTGCCGTACTCGTTGAAGGCCCGCCAACGACGCGGATGAACAAGCGAGTTGTATGGTTTCAGCGGCGCGGGGCCGGTCCACATTTCGTAATCGAGATAATCGGGCGGAGTCGAGTCGGGCGGATTCTCCTTGGCCCGCATGTGGTAGTAGCAATAGATCTCGACCAGTGCGATCTTGCCGAGCTTTCCTTCCTTGATGATCCGATCGCGGGCTTGAATGAGATGCGGCGTGCTGCGGCGCTGCGTGCCGACCTGCACCACTCGCTTGTGCTTGCGCGCCGCATCGAGCATGGCCTTTCCTTCGGCGATATCAACGCCGATCGGCTTTTGCACCCACACATCGGCTCCCATTTCCATCGCGGCGATAGCTGGCAACGCGTGCCAATGGTCGGGCGTATCGACGAGGACGATGTCGACGTCTTTCTCCTTGAGCAGTTCGCGATAGTCGCCGTAGGTCCGCGGCTTTTTCTTCGAAGCTTGCCGCGTAGCGACAAGTTCGGCCGCCTCGGCAACCATGTTTTTGTCGACATCGCACAGCGAAACCACTTCGACCGGCGAGACCTGCACGAGCCGCAGCAAATCGCTCTTGCCATACCAGCCGCTGCCGATCAGGGCGACGCGCTTCGGCTTGTCGCCCGCTGCCGCGAACGCCCGCGCGTGCAAAGTCGACAACGCCACGCCCGCCGAAGCACCGGCGAGCGATTGAGAAAGAAAACGGCGACGATTCATGAGCGGCCTCGCGCAGAGAGGAAAGTAAAGCAGCTGTAGCCGCTCACTTTACCCCCGCCGCAATGCGGCGGGGAGTAGACTCCGCACGGTCAGCTCAGCCCGCATGATTACGACGTCGGCCCGAAGCGTTTATCGACCCCTTGAGCAAAGGCGTTGTAGTCTGGCGGTGCGATGCCTGGCGGATTGTCGGCGACATCGGCCGATTCCCAGCAGAAGTCGTCGTCGCCGAGACCACCGAAGAGATCGTCGTTCGCGCCGTCGTGCGTAATCGCGCCCACGGCGGACGAGATATGCGATGTACCCCATTGATTGAGCAGCATCAGCAGGGCTGCATCGTTGTCGCTGGAGTTCGTATAAGTCGCCGCGCTGTAGTTGCCCACGGTGGCTTGCGAGGTGCGCGAGGTAACTTCATTGTCGACGCTGCCGCTGATCAGCAGGTCGTTGCCGTTGCCGCCGTCGAGCAAATCGTTGCCCGTGCCGCCAATCAACACATCGTTCCCCACGCCGCCGTACAGCTGATCGTTGCCGGCATTGCCGACGAGCAGATCGTTGCCGACCGCGCCTGTGAGCGTGTCGTTTCCGGCACCGCCGTACAACCGATCGTCACCGTCCGAGCCGTCGAGCAAGTCATCGCCCAAACCGCCGCTGACGTAATCGTTGCCTCCGCCTGCCGAGACCTCGTCGTTCCCAGCCCCGCCGTAGAAGACGTCGGCGCCTTCGAGACCGCTGAGAATATCGTCGCCGCCAACCGCGCCATCTTGCGGCTGCGGATCGCCTGGCAGCGTTGGTGCATTGTCGCCCCAGATCACATTGTCGCCGCGGCCGCCGTTGATGCGGTCGTTGCCCACGCCACCGACGAGCCAATCGTTGCCAGTCGCGCCACTGAGATTATCGTCGCCGTCTTCACCGTAGAACTCGGCGGGAATCGTCAGGTTGGCTTGCGTAACCGTGTCATTCATGCCACCGGCATAGATGATGGTCTTGTTGCTCGCGCTGAAGTTCGCGAGTGTCGAATTGATGCGGAGGCGAACCTGATAGGGATTCGCAGCAGTCCCGTTCAAGGCGAACTGCACGAGATCTTGCTGCGGCGTGGTGCGGGCATACAGGTCGCCCATCTGCACGTTCGTCAGCCGACCTTGATCGACCAGGTTCATGTCTTCGATCTGCGTCCAAGTCGTCGACGCGATGCCCGTCGCCACCACTGTGCCCGGCGAGAACGTCGAGACAATCACGGGATTCGTATTCGGCAGCGCCGAGACATCGAGATTGAGCTTGTCGCCATTGAGGATGTCCCCCATCGGCGGCTGCGGACCGGTCGGCTGACCGCCGTCGATCGCAATCGCTGTCGTCCCGCTCGGGCGAATCATCCGCACCGTGTCAGACACGGCCAAGCCCACATCCATGAAGCCCGTGCCAGTGATTCCCGGTGGTGTTTCGCCGAAGATGTCGTTGCCATCGCCGGCGTTGGGATTGCCCACCGCATCGCCGTACAGATTGATCTGATTCACCCCGCTCGGCACGCCCGTCGGAGCATAAGTGCCGCTGCCACCATTCTGATCGGTCGTGTAGAGCAGGAACTGGTCGGCGCCAGTCCAGCCGCTGATGCTGACCGTGTTCAGGTCGTGCTGCGTGGCCGTGTTGCGGAACTGGCCATCGATCGTGTCGTTGCCCAGCGTACCGGTGTAATTCAGCACGTCGATGTTGCGGAGAATCACATCGTTGCCGACGAGGCCGTTGATTCCTTCGACCGCATAATCGCCCAGCGTCCCGCTCGGCGAGATCAGCACCGTGTCGGCCGTCGTATCGCTGTTGTCGATGATCGTCAGCGTGTCGGTGTTGCCACCGATGTTGCCATCCGTACCGTCGACAATCACATGGCCGGCGATCTTGTCGACCGTGCCTGCCGTTGTCGTGCCGTCGTACAGCTGAATGGTGTCGTTGCCGGCGTTGCCGCTGAGCAGAATGTCGCCGGTGTTGCCGCTCGTATCACGAACGCGAATCGTGTCGTTGTCGGCATCGCCATTGAGCGCGATCGGCCAGTTGTTGGTCTGGGCCGAACCAAAGCTCACGAGATCCACCAGGTCGTTGCCGGCTAGCGGATTCACCGTCAAGGCGTTGTAGTTGTTGCCGCTGAAGTCGAACGACGTCCAGCCAGCGCCGCCACCGACGCGAGTTTCGCCCGCAGTGTTATCGGCAATGCTGATGTTGTTGACGCCCGTGGTGCCATAAACCGTCAAGCCACCCGGCGTCGCGCCGATGCCCGTCCGATTTACTTCGCCGACGTTGCGAACGTAAGCATTGAGACCGGTCACGGCATTCGTCGATTGAATTTCCGCTTCCAGCGTACCCGCCGTCGTACCGTTGCCGAAGGCGAACTGCTGCTGCGTGCTCGCTTGGTTCAGCACGAGGTTCAGCACGTTCGTGCCAGCGCCGGCATCGAAGAAGAACTCCGGCGCGGTCGTGGCATCGTTGTCGCCGATCGACGGATGATTGCCAACGCCGGTGATCGCCGGCACCGCTCCCGCAAAGCTTGGCAGGCCGTTGATATCGTTGACCGTGACCGTATCGTTGCCGACACCGCCGAGCACTCGCACCGACAAAATCGGCGTGAGATTGGTTTGATACAGAATCGTGCCACCAGTCGAACCATCGCGGAACTGCAGCTTCTCGTTCGGGCTGGCAGCGCCATCGAGCATGATCACCAGGTTGCCGACCGGGCTGATCGAGTTGTCGTACGTCAGGTGATACGGCCCGGTGATCTGCGGATCTTCGATGCTCGTGAAGTAGACGTTGCGATGATTCGGATCAAACGTCCACACGCCCGAGCCCGTGCCACCATAAGACTGGCCGTTGTAAATCGTCGGCCCGCCCGGCACCGTGAGGTTCGGATTGCTCGTGCCGCTGACATTCATCTGCAGCACGTCACCCACCGTACCAGCCGGTGGCGCTTTACCATCGACAAAGAACGCCGTGGTCGTTTGCGGATTGAAGATGAACGTGTCGTAGTCGTTCGCGCCATTCAGGTACGCGCCGCCAGCCGCAGTATTCGGCGTGGTGATCGCTCCCGTGATCGTCAACGTGCCGCCATCACCAGCGGTTGCCGTGGCAGCGACCGACTCCGCATCGCCGAAGTCGACGTTGATCGTCGTGATCGTGCCGCTGCTCACATTGCCCGTGATCGTCGCATTGTCACCAGCATTCAGCGTCACACTCGCAGCACCGCTGCTGATCGTCACGCCGCTGTTCACCACCAGATTCTGACCGGCCGCCACGGCATCGATGGCCGTCAGCGTCACATCGGTCCCGGCATTGGTCGCGGTCACGTTCTCGGTGACGGTGATCGAGCCCGTGGTAGTGACCACAATATCGCCGCCGGTCGCACTCAAACCCACCACGCCCGGCAGAATGCCGCCGATCACCAGATCGCCGCTGTTCGCGACGAACACACCACCCGTGCCACCATCGCTTTCCAGATTCGTCGAGATCGTCTCAAGCGGATCGGCCGCCGTGCCCGCGCCCGTTCCAGCGATCAGCACGATGTCGTCAGCCGTGATATTCAGGGTCGCGCCGTTGTTATCCGTGATCGCACTAGCCGCCGTCATGAACACATCGCCAGCCGTACCGGCAACGATCACACCCGTCACAATCCCGCCCGCGGTCGTCGTCAGCGTGATGTCGTTTGCATCGCTATTGGTCAGCGATGCCACATCGGTCGCCGTCATCGTCCCGCCAGCCACAATCGTGATCGGACCATTGAAGGTGTCGATATCGGTCAGGGTCACCGCGTTGGCTTCGTTCAGATTGATCAAGCCAGCCGCCGTCACACTCACATCGAGCGAGTTGGCACTCGTATCGAGCGAATCGCCGCCGCCCACTTCGCCCACACCCGAGGCCGCCGTCATGATCACTACATCGCCGGTCACATCGGTAATCGCATCGGCTACATCGTCGACAATCGAGCCGACCGTGGTGAGCAGCGTCACATCGCCGCTGGTGGCTCCTGCCGTCACCGTGCCGACCACAATCGTGCCCGCCGCGGTGATGATGATGTCGTTGGCATCGTTGTCGGTCGATTGCGTGATCGCCGTCAGCGTAATGCCATCGGTCTCGACGATTTCGATGTTGCCCGAAGTCGCATTTGTCGCCGTCAGCGAGGTCAGCGTCGTCTCGAGCGGATTGCCGCTGCCGATGCCGGTAACAGCCGTCAGCGTTGCCGTCGCAGCGATCAAATCGACTGCCGCGTCGGTCGCCGTTTCGCTGATATTCCCCACCGAGGTCAGCGTGATCGCATCGCCGGTGGCGTCGACCAGATTCACCAGAATATTGCCGCTCGTCAGCGTGCTCGCGGTCACATTCGCGCCCGTGCCGCCCGCCGTCACGCTCGTCAGCGTCAGATCGCCACCCGTCGCGCTCAGCGTGATCGAACCGTTGTTCGTCGTCGCCAGAGTCACCACCATGCCACCGGCCACATCGGCCAGATTGATGATGCCCGTGCCTGAAACCGTAGCGCTCGTGAGCGTCGTGAAGTCCACTTCAATGGCCGCGCCCACTGCGCCGATGCCGGTCACTGCACTCAATGTCGCCGTCGCACTCGTCAGATCAGCACCAGCGTCAGCGCCCGACTCCGTGATGTTGCCGACCGAGGTGATTTGAATGTTGTCACCTGCCGCCGTCACGTTATCGACCAGCACATTGCCGCTCGTGGTCGTCGTGGCCACGATATTCCGGCCCGTGCCGCCGGCAGTCACGGTCGTTAGCGTCAAATCGCCGCCGGTCGCATTCAACGTGATCAAGCCATCCGCCGTGGTCGCGCTCGTCACCACCAAGCCGCCGGCCAGATCGTTGATGTCGATCGAACCGGTTCCCGTCACGTTCGCGCTGGTCAGCGTGGTGATCGTCGTATCCAGGTCGATGCCCGTCACTGCCGTCGCCGTCAGCGAAGCAGCCGTGATGTTGTTCGCCGCGGCATTCGCATCCGAGATGTTCCCCACCGAATTCAGCGTGACCACATCGCCGGTAGCATCAATCGTGGTCACCACGATGTTGCCGCTCGTCAACGTGCTCGCCGTCACATCAGCGCCGGTGCCGCCCGCCGTCACGCTCGTCAGGCTCAGGTTGCCACCCGTGGCGCTCAGCGTGATCGAACCATTGTTCGTCGTCGCGCTCGTCACCACCAAGCCACCCGCCGTATCGGCTAGGTTGATGATGCCCGTGCCCGAAACCGCCGCGATCGTGAGCGTAGTGAAGTCAACTTCAATCGCCGCACCCACCGCGCCAATGCCGGTCACCGCCGTCAGCGTTGCCGTCGCGCTCGTCAGATCAGCACCAGCGTCGGCGCCCGATTCCGTGATATTGCCGACCGATGTCAGCTGAATGTTGTCACCAGCCGCCGTCACGTTATCGACCAAGATGTTGCCGCTCGTGGTCGTCGTGGCCACGATATTCCGGCCCGTGCCGCCAGCAGTCACTGTCGTCAGCGTCAGATCGCCACTCGTCGCGTTCAGCGTAATCAAGCCATCTGCCGTGGTCGCGCTCGTTACCACCAGGCCGCCGGCCAGATCATTGATATCGATCGCGCCAATGCCAGTCACGTTCGCGCTGGTCAGCGTGGTGATCGTCGTATCGAGATCGATGCCCGTCGCCGCCGTCGCCGACAGCGAAGACGCCGTGATATTGTTCGTCGCGGCATTTGCATCTGTAATGCTTCCTGCCGTGGCAGTCAGCGTCACGCTCGTGCTCGCCGAGACCGTGGTGACGTTCAGGTTGCCGGTCGTCGAAGTGACCGTCGCGCTGCCAGTCACCGTGCTCACGCTCACCACGTTCGCGCCATTCGTTTCATCGATGTTGATCGCACCCGTGCCGGTGTTCGATGCCGTGATGTTCAGCACCGTCGTATCCAGGTCGATACCCGTCGTCGCCGTCGCGTTCAGATCCTGCGCGACGATGTCGATGCCCGTACCGCTCGTGGTGATCGCGCCCGTACCCGCATTCAGCGTGACGGTGCTCGTCGCGCCACCCGTCAGCGTCGCGTTCACTGCGATGTTTTGTGAGCTGATGTTGATGTTGCCAGCCACCGTCAGCGCACCGCTCACGGTCACGGTGTCCGTTCCAGTTCCCGTCGAGATCGTCAGATTTGTGTTCCCGTGTGCACCCGTGCCGCTGGTGATGGCAATCGTATCATTGCCATTCGTGCCGCCGGTTACCGTATCAATTGTCGAATTGGTGATGTTCCGCAAGCCGACAATCGCACCCGGAGTGCTCACCGCCAGATTCGCAACGGCAGTGCCGTCGTAGCCAGCAAACAGCGGCGCGCCATTGGCTGCCGTCGTGCCGTCGGCAATCGTCAGCGAATCGTTCACGTTCGGCGTCTGCACGGTGACCGACGTGAGGTTCACAAAGTCCACATTCGTTGTGCCAGTGAAAACAATATCGCCATACGCCGAGACCGACACCTTGCCCGTCCCCACACCGGTCGGCACATAGGTCGCCGTGTCGCCGCCCGTATTGTGCTGCACCCGCAGATACTCGCCATTGAAGAACGTATTGCCCGTGGCAATCGGATCCCCTGCCGTCGTATCGACCCACATCAGGTCAGTGCCACCCAAACCGTTGAACGTAAACGGTAGCGTATTCGTCACCGCTACAAACGCCGCTCCATTCAAGCTGTATTCATTCGTCGCCGCGTCCTTCCAACGCAGCACGAGCGAATCCGCCCCCGCCGTGCCATTCACGGTCGGCTGGCTGTACAGCACCACATCGTTGCCATCGCCACCGGCATAGCTGATGAACAGCGTTTGACCATTGAAGTTCGGCACGACCGGCGAACCTTCCGGCAAACCCGCAAACGTGCCAACCACCGCATCGGCCGTGCCATCGTTGTCGATGATGACAAACGACTCTGGCACACCCGAATTCGGCACATACGAACCTTGCAGCGTCAGCGTCGAACCAGTCAACGTCACCAGGCCAGTCACCAGCACCTGATCGTACTGCGTCACCGCCGTTGTCCCATTGATCGTCGGCGTAAACGTCGCGCCGCTGCTCACCACCAGCGCGCCCGTGGCCAGCGACTCCGTCCCCGTCACCGGCGAACCCGCATTGATCACACCACCAGAATTAACCGTCACCGCGCCCGCGATCGAACCAATGCCGCCCAGGGTCGTGCCAGTCTGCACCACCACGTCGACCGCTGCAGCGCCATTCGCCAGCGAGCCGTCGACCAGCAACGTGCCGCCGCTCACGGTCGTCACGCCGGTGTAAGTGTTCACACCGCTCAGCACGGTCGTTCCAGCGCCCACCTTCGTCACCGCAAAGGCGCCGCCGATCGCTCCGCTAATCGTCAGCGCTCCCGCGCCACCAATCGAAGCATCAGCCGTCAGCGTGACTGCCCCGCCAACCGTGCCGCTGCCCGCAGCGGTGACCAATGCACCATTGCCGCCAACGCCAGTTCCTGCCAGCGAAGTGATCGCTTCGGTCCCAATGTTCGCTCGCACGTCGAGCGTAGCGCCACTGGCAACGCTCGTCCCTGCCGTATTCGCACCTAGCGCGGCAGCATTCGTGGCGAGTACCGTCCCAGCGCTCACCGTCGTGGTGCCGTTGTAGGTGTTCGCGCCGGCTAGAGTGAGCCTGCCAGCGCCGGTCTTCACCAGGCTGTTATCAGTCTGTCGGAAGGAAGGGTTCGTTTCGCGAACCAACACGGCCAGCCGCTTAACGGTATACGTGGCGATATTGTCTGCAAACGTCCAGTCGGGGTTCGAAGTCGAACGATTACCAATGCCGGCTTCGGTCGATCCCCGCCAATCGTTGTATGCCAACAATGTTTGGCCAGTTGTCCCAGTACCAATGCCGTCCAAGTCATAATTGTGAATCTGGAATGAACCGTAGCCAAGTGCTGGAGTCGGCGCGCCCGTCATCGTGTCGCCAAAGTCGTAAAGCGGGTCGCTGGCATTCGGAACGCCCAGAGCATTGGGATTGCTGTAGCTATTCGGCCAAATTTCGATATTGCCCGTGCCGATCGCGGTTCCCGTGATAATGCCCGAGCCAGCCGAAGCAGCAACGTTCATATTGCTGACGTTCTGCTGGAAGAACCACAGCGTCGGACCGTTGGGGATTCCTACCTGATTGATGTTGGTGGTGAAGGGGTCCATCGAGACGAACACCCAAGCCGCTCCACTCGGCGCCCCGCCGCCAGTCAGTTCCATGTAGTAGCCCACGCGATCGTAGGCGCCAATCGATGCGACATTTGTCGCCGTGTAGGGAAATGCAAGCGCGCCGTTGACAGCCGTAGGCAGGTTGTTGTTTTCGACAGCCAGCGTGTAACGATTTGCTTCCGTCACATTTGTAAATACACCCGTCGAGGTGACACCAGACAGCGGACTGCCCACAGTCGCTCCTGCGCCCGAGATCACACCATTGACAGTGATATCACCAGCGCCATCGACCGAGAGCTTGGAGGAATTGAGATTGACCGCGCTGTTAATCGTCAACGTCCCTGCCGCCGATCCCAGCCGCATTTCACCCAAGCTGACCGGCCGTGCTGTGATCGGGCTGGTCGTGTCAATCAAATTGTTGCCGCTCAGATTTGCCAAGGCCCCCGTTTGACCCGCCGCACCAATGCCGTCCAAACGCAGAGGCTCACCGGTGATCGTTACGCCACCCTGCACGGCTAACGTGCCACCAACTTCGACATTCGTGCCCGCCGCATTCGACCCCAGTGTTGCGGTCGCACCCGATAGCAGCAGCGTACCGTTATTGACCGTCGTCACGCCGTCATAGGTATTCGCGGCAGTCAATGTCGCTACACCAAACCCATTCATGATGACCGGATTAGTGCCCGTGGTTGTCGCCGAGGGATTGGCAACTGGCAGCAGCGTGCCGTTGTTCTGGTTAACTCCAACTGGACCTTGCAGCCGACCGATGATGTTGCCGCCGACACCCGTGTCTTCGTTGCTGTAGGCAATCAGGTAAGTACCAGCCGTCAGATCGGCAAAACCCGTGGCGGTGTTATTGATGCCGACGGTCTGGACGGCTTCTCCGGTATCGAAATCGCCATCGCGATTCAAGTCGACCCAAACCGTGGAGTTGTCATCGTTGTTGGTAGCCGCAAAGGTGTAACGCCCCGCGGTAGTGACCGTCAGCGTGCCATAGAACACTGCCGTGTACTGACTGCTGGTAAACGGCGCAGCGGCCTGGTTGGTGCCGAAGAAGGCATCCATGGCGGCGTCGTTCGCGAAGCTCAGAGCACCCGTCAACGTCTTGGTCGACTGCAAGCTGGCCGGCGGCGTCGCACCCGTCAAGCTATTGATCCCGGCGACGGTATTGGGAGCCAAGCTCACTGCGCTGAAGATCCGGCCCGTCAACGCGCTCAACGTATAGTCGGTCGCCACGGTTCCAATCGCGCTGCTCACATTGAAGTTGCCAGCACCGGCAAACGTGAGACTGGCATTCGCGTCCTTGTTAATGGATCCGCTAACCGTCAGCGTATTTCCGGTCGTTGCTCCCAGTGTCGTCGCCGCTTCGAGACCAAGGCGACCTGGCAGCGTGACATTTCCGGTGGCATAAATCGCGCCCGCGCCGCGAACGCCATCACCGGCAATCGCAATTGGCTCGGCCGCCAGCGTGTAGTTTCCGTTCAGTTCCAGCGTCGCGCCAGACGCAACCGACGTTCCACCGGTCACAGAACCCAAAGCATTCGCTGCAGTCGTGCGCAACACGCCCGCGCTCACGTTCGTAATGCCGGTGTAGCTGCTGGTGTTGTTGCTCAGCGTCCAAGTGCCTGTTCCCGACTTAATCACATGCGTCAGGTTCGTGGCGCTGTTGTTGACGATCGCGCCGGCAATTTCACCCGTGCCCAAGGTTGAACCGAGCAGCGTCAGCGTCTTAGTTCCAGCACCAGTCGCAGTGAGATTGCTCGTAAAGCGGAGCAAGCCAGTGCCAGCTTGTTCGATGTTCGCTCCTGGGGTTGTACCCGCCAGGTTGATCACACGGTCAGTGGTTTCGCCGGTACCTGTGTACCGCAACGTAGAAGTAGCGCTGCCACCAATGTTAATCGTGCCGTTCACGACACTATTGGGTGCCCCCAAATTGCTCGCTGCCGTTCCACCTGCCACATTATTGAGCGAGCCGACGCTAAGAATACCATTCTGAATATTAGTGACACCGTTGTAGGTATTCGCGCCTGCGAACACGACCGTACCACCGCCAGAATTGAAAATGTCGATCGCACTGCCCGTGCCATTCTGAATGATCGCATTGATCGTCAGCAGGCGACCGCTGGCAGCGCCGATGTCGCCATTGTTCGAGCCTAAGCTGATCTTGCCGCCGCCCGTGCCGTTGAGAATGGCATTGCCACCGTTCGACTGAATCAAGTTGCCGCCGTCGCTACCAATCACAATCGTGTTGGCCAGCACATCGAGCGTGCCGTTTGCCGCGAAGGCCAACCGGCCAATCGTGTTGTTGGCGTTGCTCAACGTGACCGAGGCACTCGACATGTGATTGAGCGAGCTGGTTACTCCAACGGCGCTGCGGGTGATCAGATTCGGGACCGTGATATTGTCGCTGCGGTTAAACGCCAGTGTACCGCCGGCAATAATCGTAACCGTACCGCTACCGAGCGTTCCCGTTGTTCCTGCATTGCCGATTTGCACTGTGCTCGCGTTGATGTCGGTGGTTGTGTAGCTATTAGCGCCTGTAAGGACGAGCGTTCCAGTACCGGCCTTCGTCAGACCAAAGCTGCCGCTGATCGCATGGTTCAGAATGACCGTGCCAACCGTCGCATTGTTGGTTCCCACTTGAACAGTCAAACCGCCGGTCAGAACATCCGCATTGCTGGCGTTCGTCGCCGCAATCGTGCCAGTCGGCTGATCGTCGAGATTGAATATCGCCGTACCGGTTGTCGGCAGTGTCATCAGACCGCTGAAGGTCGTCGTACCGATCCGCCGTGCAGCGAGAGTGCCGCCACTGTTGATCGTGATGTCGTTGGTGACGGTGAAGTCAGCCGCCGTATGCTCAGCCGTCAACGTCGCGCCGTTGTTGATAACGACTAGGGACGTGCCGAGTTGTCCTGCATTCAGCGTGCTGACGCCGGCGTTGCCGAAGAAGAATCGGCCCGCATTGAGCGTGAGCGTGCCGATGGTCTGCGTGCCAGCGCTGCGCAAGATGAAATCGGAAGTCCCCGCCTTGGTGAGCCCCGTGCCACCGACGATCGGTCCGCCGAAGAACGTGCCGCCGCTGGTGGTTTCGACCACGCCGCCACCGACACCGAGCGTCAAACCGCGATTCACGCTGGTCGGAGCTGCAGATGTTCCCACGCCTGCTGTGAAGCGCAGCGTTCCTGCATTGAGCAGCGTGATGTGCGAAGCATCCGCGGCAGCAGGGGCGGTTCCCAAATTCGCTTCAGCATTGATGCTCAGCTTGCCGCCGTCGATATTCCACTTCGTCCCCGCGGTCAGATTGCTGCTCTGCGATTGAACGACCACGCCCGCACCGGTCACGCTGATCACCGCCGACGTGCCGCCGCCCGTCAAGTCATTCGCAGCATTCCCCAGTGTCAGCACATCGGTGCTCGTGGCACCCGTGCCGATCGTCACTCCCGCGTTGGCCACCGTCACCGTGCCGTTTTCCACCGCGCTCGCGCCGATGCCCCGCAGCGTGCCGCCGGTGTTCAAATTGATCGGCCGGTCGTGCGTGATGTTGTTGATCTCGAACACACCGGTGCTGTTGATATTCACCGGTCCCGCCGTGCCCGTGCTGGCCGCATTCGTGATCGACAGCACACCGCCGTTGATCGTCGTCGAGCCCGTGTAAGTATTCGCGCCGGTCACCGTTACCGTGCCGGTGCCTTGCTTGATCAGCGAACCGCTGCCGCTGATCACGCCGGCGATCGTCGTGCTAGTCGCATCGCCAATCGTCAACGTCGACGAGCCATCGATGGTCACGCCCTGACCAGCCGCGGTCGCCAGCGAGTTAATGATGACGGCCTGCGCGGTATTGAGACCGGTCACCTTGATCGTCTTCGTGCCGCTCGAAACCACGGCTTCGGCGTACGTACCGCCGTTGACAATCACCGTGCCGCCGGTTGTCACCGCAGCCAGCGCCGCAGTGATGTTGTTGAACGCATTCACGCCATAGATCGCCGGCTCGCTCGCCGTCGTGCCGAAGTCGGCATCGGCGATCACCGTGCCGGTGCTCAGCGAGTTCCAGGTCGTATCCTCGACGTACACCACGGTCGGTTGGCTGGCGTCAACCAGCACTACGTCGTTGCCATCATTGCCGTTGTAGAACAGCCGGAACTGCCGCGCGCCGATCGTCACCGTCGCGCCATTGGCAGGCGAAGCAGCCGCCGTCGTGGCATCGGCCGTGCCGTCGTTATTGATCAGCGTCAGCATCTGCAGCGCCGTCGGCGCAGTCGCATCGGTCACATTCGTAAACGTCACCGTCGCGCCGGCCAGGCTCACCGTGCCGGTCACGTTGTACCGATCGAAATCGGTCCCCGGCGTGGTCCACGGGCTATTCACCTCAAAGTTGACCGTGCCGCTCGGCGTGAAGTTCCCCACAATCGTCATCGTCCCCGGGCTATTCCCTGGCGAGAACGTGCCGTTGCCCGAGACATTGCCCGTGATCGTGCCATTGCCCCACAACGTGCCGGGCGTGGTCACCACCACATTGCTGGTCAGTGTGCCATTCACCGACAACGTGCCAGCCGTGACATTCGTGCCGCCAGAGGCGCTCGCCGTGCCGCTGAGCGTCGTAACGCCGGCGCCGATCTGATTGATCACGCCCGTGCCGCTGATCGTATTCGCCACCGTCATGGCATTGCTGCGATTGAACGTCAGCGTGCCGTTGTTCACGACCGAGCCCTGCCCCAGAGTGCCCGTGGTGCTCGCAGCACCCACCTGCACCGTGCCGGCATTAATCGTGGTGTTGCCGCTGTAGGTATTGTTTCCAGCCAGCGTCAGCGTGCCGGTGCCCGACTTGGTGACCGATGTCGGCAAGCCAGCCGTCGCGATGCCCAGGATCTCTGCATCCGACAGCGCCCGAGTGAAAATGGCTGGCTCGTCGATCGAACCGCTGAAGTAGCTGCCACTGTTCCACCGGCCAATGTTGACCACACCCGTGCCGGCAAAGGCCGCGTGTCCACCGGAGGTAGCATCGAGCACGCCGTTGACAAACAGTGACTGCGTGCCGGTGCTCGCATCAAATCGCCACACGAGTTGATACCAGGTCCCCGTGTTCAGCGTCGTGTTGCCAGCCGTATCGTTGCTGTAGAAACCCATGTGGGGTTTGCCGTTGCGAATGATCAGATGCAACGCGATGTTGTTGGCCGCTGCATCGATCCCAAAGATCGTGCGATCGCCCGACAGATTGTTCGGGTTCACCCAAGCCATCGCCGTAAAGCTGCCATTGAGCCCCATCGTGTTGGCAGCAGCAGTCGTGATGTATTGGCTCGTGCCGTTGAACTGAATCGCCGTTCCGAGCTGCGCATTCTGCGAAGCTGCCGCCAGCGTCGGGGCGCCAATCAACGTGCCGGTGTGCGCGCCAGCGCCCGTCGAGGCCACCGTCGTGCCCGAGGTTTCATTAAACCGCCAGTAATCCTGCAGGTCGGCCGTGCCGCTCACCGTGGTCGGATAACTGACGCTGCTGCCGCCCCCTGTAATCTGGCCATTGATGACCGTATTACCCGCGCCGCTCACCGAGATCGCCGATGCCGGCAGGGCCAGGTTGCTGTTGATATTTAGAGTGCCGGCGTCGGAGCGGAAACCCACATTGTTGCTGAAGGGCACGGTGAGCACTCCGTTCACCGTGTTCGCGCCCGCGGCGTTCACCAGCGAATCGCCGGTGTTATTCGCAAGCGTGATGTTCTCGGCCACCGTGATCGAACTGCCGCTGTTCAAAACCAGCGAGCCGGTCACATTTGTCGCGCCGGCGGTCGTTCCCAACGCATTGGCAGACGAAACCACCAGGTTGCCCGACACCGCGTTCCACACGCCCGCAAAGGCATTGTCCTGCATGATCTGCAAATCGCTGCCGCCCGACTTCGAGAGCGCACCGCTCCCCGAAATTTGATTGGCTGCACTCAACACCAGCGAACCAGCAGCCCCCGTGCCGCTGGTCGTGATCGTGCCGCCGCCGCTGCTCACCACAATCGGTCGCGTCATCGTCACCACACCGGTCGTCGCCGTATCGGTCAACTGACCGCCGTTGAACGTCACGCTGCCGGTCGTCGCCCCCAGGTGGCCATCGGCGCTAAAGCGCAGAATGCCCGAGTTGAGAATCGTGCCGCCGCTGTAGTCGTTCGTCGCATTGGTGAGCGTCAGGTTCGGCACTCCGTTGGTGGCCTGCAGCAGATCGAGTTGCAAGCCGCCCGGTCCGGTAACCTTGCCCGAGACCGTCAACGTCTTGTCGCTCCAGTCGGTGCTGATATTGCTCGTCGCATTCAGCGTCAATTGACCCGACAACGTGTTAGTCACGGTGCCGCTGATATTGCCGCCGTTCAGCGCACCGGCCAGGCTCCGGCCCGAGAAGTTGAAAGTCGTCAAACCATTCAGCGCGATGTTGTTGGCAACATTCAAACCGCTGGCCGAGAACGCCAACTGAGCGCCCGCCGTCACACTCACCGCGCTCGTACCCATCGCCGCCGAAGCCGTGATTCCCAACTGGCCGGCCAAAATATTAGTCGTACCTGCATAGGTACTGCTGCCACCGAGCAACCACACGCCGGTGCCTGTCTTCTGCACGCTCACATTGCCGCCGCTGCCATTGCCAATGATCGGCAAGATGCGATTGAGCGCTGTAACCGTCACATCGCCCGATGTGGCAATCACGCCTTGATAGTTGCCCGTCAGCGTCAACGTCCGCGCACCCGAACCCGTGAAGGCCGCCGCTCCGGTATTGCTGAACGTCAGATTGCCAGTTCCCGACGAATCGAGCCCACCCCCCGCAGCCGTCAGCGTAAACAACCGATCGGTCGAGGCCGCCGCGCCCGTGTATTGCAGCGTGCCCCCATCGAGCACCAGGTTCGCGGCCACATTCGTCGACTGCCCGATGCTGCTCGCCACACCACCATTGGCCAGACTGTTCGCACTCAGCACACCGCCGCTAATGGTCGTCGCGCCGGTATAAGTATTCGCTCCCGACAACGTCAGCGTGCCGGTCCCTTGCTTGATCAGCGAACCGCTGCCGCCGATCACGCCCGCAATCGTCGTGCTCGTCGCGTCGCCAATCGTCAGCGTCGACGAACCGTCAATGGTCAGGTTCTGCCCAGCCACGGTCGCCACCGAGTTCACGATGACGGCCTGCGCAGTATTGAGACCAGTCACCTTGATCGTCTTCGTGCCGCTCGAGACCACGGTCTCGGCGTAAGTACCGCCGTTGACAATCACCGTGCCGCCGGTCGTCACCGCCGTGAGGGCCGCGGCGATCGTATTGAACGCGTTCACACCATAAATGGCCGGCTCGGCTGCCGATGTGCCGAAATCAGCATCGGCGATCGCCGTGCCGCTGGTCAGCGAGTTCCAAGCCGTGTCTTCGACATACACCACCGTCGGCGTGCTGGCCTCGGTCAGCACCACGTCGTTCCCATCGCCACCGTTGTAGTTCAGCTTGAACTGCCGAGTCCCGATCGTGACGATCGTCCCATCCGCGGGCGTCGTCCCCGTGATCGTGGTCAGGTCAGCCGTCCCGTCGTTATTGATCAGCGTCAACACCTGCAGCGGCGTCGGCGCCGTGGCATTCACAGCGTTCGTAAACGTCAGCGTCGCCCCCGACAGATTCACATTGCCGGTCACGTTGTACCGATCAAAATCCGTCCCCGGCGTAGTCCACGGGCTATTCACTTCAAAGTTCACCGTGCCACTCGGCGTGAAGTTCCCGACAATCGTCATCGTCCCCGGGCTATTCCCCGGCGAGAACGTACCCGCGCCGGTCACATTCCCGTTGACCGTGCCACTGCCCCAGAGTGTGCCGCTGCTATTCACCGTCACATTGCTGGAAACAATGCCATTGAGGGCAAGAATGCCCGCGTTCACCGTCGTCGGCCCGCTATAACTGCTGGTCCCGGTGAGGCTGACCGTCCCCACGCCATTCTTCACTAGCGACGTGATGCCCGTGTTGTCATTAATCGTTGCTGCGATCGTATTCACACCGGTGTTGGTGCCCGTCAACGTCAGCGTGCGCGCTGCCGTCGAACCATTAAAGCCCATCGCGTTGGTGCTAGAGAAATTCAGCGGGCCCGTGCCCGAGAAATCAATCGTGCCACCCGCGCCACCCACGCTGAAGGAGCGATCGGAAGTCGCCGTGGCTCCCGTATAACGCAGCGTGCCACCGTCGATCACCAGGTTCGTCGCGGCACTCGAAGCGGAGCCGATATTACTGTTCGAACCACCACTCCCCAGGCTGCTAATACTCAGCACACCAGCGGTAATGCTCGTGACTCCCGTATAAGTGCTCGTGCCCGATAGCACGGTCGTCCCCGCTCCGATCTTGGTCACGCCAAACGTCGCACCACTAATCCCTCCACTAATGGTCAACGCACCCGCGCCACCAATCGAAGCATTGCCGGTGAGCGTTATAGCGCCACTCATGCTGCCTGTTCCAGAACCGGTAATTAGCGCGCCATTGCCGCCGTCTCCGGTGCCCGCCAGGGAAGTAATCGCTTCGCCGACAATCGCGGCCCGCACATCGAGAGTTGAACCACTCGCAACAGTCGTGCTCCCGGCGGTCGTTCCCAAACCGAGCGCATTCGTAACGATCACTGTTCCTGCACTGATCACTGTCGGGACCGTGTGGGTGTTCGCACCACTCAAAGTCCAAACACCAGTGCCCGTCTTGTTGACATTACCGCCGGTGGAGTTGATCACGCCTGCAAAGTTACCGGTCGTGGTGCCAGTGAGCGTCAAAGAATGCGCCCCCGAAACGCCGCCATTCCAGGTAAGCAAGCCGGTGCCGGAGGCATCAAGCGCGCTGGACCCATCACCGTTCGTGATATCAATAGCGTGATCAGTCGAAGTTGCTGGCCCAGTGTAGCGCAACGTACCGCCGTTGAGCACCAAGCTCGTAGCAGCATTGGATGACGCGCCAATGCTGCTAACGACCCCACCATTCGCCAACGTGCTGACACTCAACACTCCAGCGCTGATGGTAGTAGCACCGGTATAGTCACTCGTTCCACTGAGAATTTGCGTGCCAGTGCCGACCTTCGCGAAGCCCCCAGTGCCGCTAATGGTGCCGCTGAAGGTCGTCGATGCTTCGTTGTTGCCGCCCACCGTCAGCGTGTTTGTCCCCAGAGTGACGTTTCCAGCGCCGGACAGGCCATCGATGGTATCGCTGGCCGCAACGTTATAGGTCGCGCCGCTGGCAACGCTCACGTCCGTGGAATTGGACAGCAACCCAGTTACGGACAACGTGCCGCCGTTGATAGTGGTGGCCCCGGTGTACGTATTCGAGGCTGCCAGCGTCAGCGTGCCCGTGTTCGACTTCGTGAGACTGAGCGATGCGGCAGAGATGACGCCGTCGTAGGTAGTCGTAGCGGTTTGATTGACCGTCAAAGTTCCAGCAGTACCACTGGAATTGGTGACGCTGCTTCCACCAGCGCCATTTCCAGAACCCGAGCGCTGCAATGCTGCAACTGTCTGATTAAACCCGTTGAGATCGAATTGCGCCGTTTCTGCCGCACTCGAAAAATCAACATCTAGCGTCGTGCCGACTGGCAGAGAATTATTCGCGCCGATTGCAAGTACGCCTCGAACAATATTGGTAGCACCAGAGTACGTGTTTGCTCCCGATAGAACCACTTTGCCCGTGCCGTTCTGCCCCGAGACGAGCAGGCTCGTCCCTGCTCCGTCCTGAATGACTCCACTGATGTTGAGCGTGCCGCCAGAGAGCGCACCAACTCGCGAACCAGTTCCCAGAGTCACAGTCCCAGTCCAGGTCGCGGTTGCGTTCGTATCCGCCTGCAGCGCGCCGCTAGTCGTCGCAAGGCCGTCTCCATCACCTTGAATCGTGATGGCTTCGCCCGTGACCGTGACACCATTCATCAATCGGATCCAAGTGCCGGCAGCACCCAGCACCGTACCCGCGGCCGAAGTTCCCAAGGCGGTGTTGTTTCCCACAACTACGCTGCCATTGCTCACCGTGGTAAGCCCGCCGTAGCTATTCGCGCCGGTCAGTGTGAGCACACCATTTCCAGTGGCGCTCTTGGTCAAGCCGGCATTTCCAGAGATCACACCCGAAATTGTTGCGCTTAGCGTATCGGCAATTTGAACTACGAGGCGGTCGGTGGACGTACCCGAAGTATTGATGTTTCCCGCAACGACCAAACTCCCTGCCGTCACCCCAATTCGCGAAAAACCAGACGCATACACTAGTGCAATGTCGCCGTTCCAGGTGTTCGACCCACCGATATTGCGCAACGCACCATTGGCAGAGCTGACGCCATCACCTGCGATCTGCAATGGCTCCGCGGCAAACGAAACTCCGCCTTGAAGCTGCAGAGCAGCTCCGCTCGCAACAACCGTTCCTGCACTCGTAGCGCCAAGTGCGGTGATGTTCTGAATGGTTAGGGCGCCCGCGTTAACGTTCGTCACACCGCTGTAAGTGTTCGTCCCCGTCAGCGTCAGCGTACCTGCGCCATTTTTCGCCAACGACGATGCGGCCAAACCTCCAGAAATCACGCCGCTGATCGTGCCAGTGCCAGTGTTGTTGTCGGTCAGCGTAGCGCTGGCACCGAGAGCCACATTTCCACCGACCGTCAACGCGCCCGAGTGAGTGAACGTGATATGGCCAGCGCCCGAGGTCGTCAAATTGTTGGTTACGCTGATCGCCGGTGAATTGATCGCGATGAGACCAGCATTGATTGTTTGCAGGCTCGCCGAGAACGATGCAGTACCCGCGCCGGTAATGTTCACGCCACTGGAACCGGTAGTTACTCCGCCCGAAGACACGTTGTTCGCGCTGCTCACGGTCCAGCCGAGCAAGCGATTCGCGGAAGCAGATTCAAACGAGCTCACGCTCACATTGCCGCCACCCGCAACCATCGTGAGGGACTGCGCATCGCTGGCCGATCCACTCACCAAACCGCCCAAAGTGATTCCGCCATCAGTGCCGCTGGAATCGGTATCGAGAGTGACGCTCGCGCTCAGCCGCGTCGGGCTATTAATGTTGATAGTTCCTGCGTTCGTTCCCGCATCGGTGCTGATCGAAGCGCCGAGCGTAGTCAAATTCGCAGCAGCGACAGTGAAGTTGCCAGTCGAAGTCGCCGAACCCAAGGCCAGCGCTGTATTCACATTCACATTATCGCCAGCGTCCGTCGTGATCGTCGTGGCAGCGCGGTAGGCGCTCGAGATCGACGTGAGCGTGACCGTGTCGTTACCAGCGCCGGTGCCAGCCGTGGTGTTGATTTCCAGGCTGCCCGTCGGGTTGGTGAAGTCGACCGATTCGCCGCCGATGTTTGAGTCGATGCGGTTATCGAAGCCGACCACGGCTGACGTGGTGACGGTGATCGTTTCGGCGCTCGCGCTGGTGAAATTGAAGATGCGATTCACAGCGCCGACGTTATCGGTGATCGGTTCGAGGCCCGTGTAAGTGATCGTCCCCGCCAACGCGCCGGCCAGCGTCACGCTGCCGTCGTTTTCGTTGGTAAAGTTGTGCGTGACCGTGGTCGTGCTGCCGCCGACAAGGGCCAACGAATCGCCGGGCGTGCTCGTTTGCGCACCGCCGGCGTAGTTCACGCCAGCCGATGGAATCGGGCTCCCCACGCCGCTGAAGTCGAGCGTCAGCTTGTCGTTGCCGGCCAGCGTGTTCACCTGAATGCTGGTGAAGTTCGCCCACGGCACACGCACGGTGTGAGCATCGACCTGCGTGAAACCAGCCCCAGCGGGATAGCCGTTCGGATCGTAGATTTCGAGGAAATCGACGGTGGCAATCGTCACTTTCTTCAGCCGAATGTCGTCGGCCTTAGCCGCCGCATCGGCAATGGTCAGCACATTGCCCGCCAGCGACACCGTGGTGTTGCCGATGAGAATGGCCGCATCGTTGCCATCGCCACCCTTGTAAGTCATCACCGCCGGCAAACCACTGCCGAGGAAATTGGTGCTGATAACCGTCCCTTCGGTCAAAGCCGTGCCCGCCGTCAGCGTGCTTCCCGTGCCCGCAACAAAATTACCGCTGATGTCGCCGCTGGCATCCTTGGTCAGGAACACATACTGATCGCCAGCCACAGGTGTGTAGCTGATCGTCGACAGATTGAGCGTCGCGCCGCCGAGCGACACCGCGCCAGTCGCGACGATCTTGTCATAGCTGCTCGCGCTGGCGATCTGAATATTCACCACGCTCGTAGCGCCGGCCAGGCTGATGGCCACTTGAGCAACCGGCGAGCGCGAAACCGTCATTGTGCCAACGGCATTCACATTGCCGGGCGCGATCGAGCCGGTACCAACCGACAATGTGGTCAACGCCGTGTTGGTGATCGTCGGCGAACCGCCAAACGTACCGCCGCTCTGTACGGTCACCGCCGTCGTGCTCGACAGCGAACCATTGGCAATCAACGTGCCGGCGCTCACAAACAGGCTGCCCGCAAACGTCTGATTGGCCGTCAACGTTTGCACGCCGCTGCCAATCTTCGTCAAGCCGCCAGCCCCGCTCATGACACCGCTGAAGCTCGGTGTCGCGTCGTTATTGCCGCCGAGCGTCACCGACGCATTGAGCGTGACATTGCCCGCGCCGGTCAAACCGTCGATGGTGTCACTCGCGCCGACGACATACGTCGCGCCGCTGGCCACGCTCACATCGGTCGTATCATTCAGCGAGCCACTCACCGACAGCGTGCCGCCGCTAATCGTCGTCGCGCCGGAGTACGTATTCGCTCCCGACAACGTCGTGCTACCACTCGTCGACTGCGTCAATCCATTCGCGCCGGCCAAAATCGCCGAAACCGAACCGGCCTGCGTCTGAATCGTGTTCGTGCTCGTCAGCACACCCGTCGAACCACTCACATTGCCACTGGTGAGCGTGAGGGTATCGATGGTTTCGTTAAAGGCATTGATCAAGAACGTGCCGCCATTCACGTTCACCTTCGTGCTGTCGTTGACCCGGTTGCTGCCACCCAGCGAGAACGTGCCGGATTGCAACTCAATCGTGCCAGTTCCGGCATTCAAACCCGTGGCGTCGATCGTGGCATTCGCGCGATAGAACTGGTTGCTATTGTTCGCCGACGTATTGGCATTGAAATTCGAGGCGTTGATCTGAAGCGCCTTTGCGCTCGTACCAATCGCCCCGCCGCTGGTCAGCGACAGATTCACCGCTCCCGCAATGTCATTCGCAGCCGTTGTGTTCGTCGCGGCTTCCACGATACCGCCGGTTCCCGCGGTGATGGTCACATTCCCCGTGTTCCCAGCGAGCGAAACACCACTCCCCGCGCCGTTATCGAGCACCACTTTCCCTGCGCCACTGCTCGATTGAATTACTGTCGTCGTGGCGGCTGCTGTGGTCGCTACCGTTGCTGTGGTGAAGGTGATATCGCCCGTCTGCGTCGAATCACCAATCGTCACCGTACCGCTCGAAGCGGTCACCATCCGCGCGAGCTCGGCGTCGGTCAGATTGATGCCGGAGACCGCCGCGTTTGTGCCACCCAGGCTCATCGGTCGCGAGGACTGCGACGAGCGGACCGTCAACTGCGTGGTAGCCGCAACTGGCACTGCCTTCGTAACGGTCGTGCCGTTGTAACTGCTGATGTAGAAACTGCCGTCCGGACCAATCGCCAAACCGACCGGCGAACCTAGACCAGTAATGTGGGTGCTCACCACACCGCCCGAAGTAATTTTGCTCAGAGTCGTGCCGAGGTTATTACCCCAGTTGGTGACAAATAAATTCCCGCTGCTGTCATAGGCCAGGCCCGTGGGAGCATTCATACCGCCGCCGGAAGCAAACGTGCTTACTACCGCGCCGGAGGTTACTTTCAGAATCGAGTTTGTTCCCTGGTTGGCAATGACCAGATTGCCACTGGTGTCAAAGGCCAGGCCGTTGGGTTTGTTCAGGCCCGTCACAAAAGTGCTGACGGAACCACCCGACGTGATCTTATAGACGAGATTGCCGTTGAGGCTCGAAGCATACAGATTGCCGCTGGCATCAAACGCCATTCCGGTAACAATCCCGCTCATACCACTGGCGAACGGGCTCACCACACCAGCCGGCGAGATCTTGCTGATCGTGCCAATGTTTTGATTCGAAACAAACAGGTTGCCGCTAGTGTCAAACGCCAAACCGGCTGGGCTGTTCAAGCCAGTCGCAAACGTGCTGGCCACGCCTGCCGGGGTGACCTTGGTGATCGTGGTCGACCCGGAATTGGCAATGTAAAGATTGCCGCTCGTGTCGAAGGCCACGTGATACGGCGTGCTCAAACTGCTGGCAAACGTGCTCAGCAGCGGTGAACCGGTGGAACTGCCCACATTCGCCGTGCTCGCGACATCGACATCCGCGCCGCGCACATTGATCGTCGCGCCATAGATATTCGCGCCTGCGTTCACCGTCAGTGTGCCCGTGCCGTTATCGCCGGTGTTTGCCGACGTGAGGTCTGCGCCGAGGCTGTTGGAACTCGTGCCGCTGTTGATCGTCGAATTCGCCGCGACGACAAGGTTGGTCCGTGCCGTCACATCGATCGTCGCGTTGCTCGTGCCGCCCGCGATGCTGCCGAGAGTCAGGCTGCCGATACCATCGAGATAAACGCTGCTGGGTTGTGTCGCAGCCCCAATGTTGACGACTTGTTGCGCGATATTCGCGTTATCGCCGAACGCAAAGCGATTGCTGCTCGTGCCGATCGGCCCCGGAGTATTCAAGCTTATCGCAGCGCCCGTCGTGCCGAGCGAACCAGCCGTCCAGGCCATGCCTCCAGCACCGCTGGTCAGTGACAAGTTCGTATTCGACGTAATCGCAGCGCTAACCGTGATCGCGCCGCTAGCCGCATCGCCGATTTGAATCGTGCTCGCGGTGATCTTGTCGAGCTCCGCATCGGTCAAGCTCAGCGAACCGCCGGTTTCCGTGCCGAGATTGATCGGCCGGCTGGCCGTTTGCGGTTTGATGGTCGTCTTGTCCGCAGTCGTTATCGACGCCGCGCCTGAGATGGCCACATCGTCGGCTGTAATCGTCGCCTGGGTGCTGGTGCTGGTGCCGGTGACATTGACCGTTTCGGCGGCCAGTGAGAGCAGGGAATTGCTGGCAAGGTCGATGCCCCAGCCTTGGATTGCCGCGAACGAGAGGTTGACGTTGGTGCCGTCGAGATCCGCCTTGCTGATCGCACCGCCCGAATATCGCGAGAAGTAGAGGGCGTTGCCGATTGCATCGACTTCGACATCCGTGGCGCCAGGTGCGGAAATAAAGCCGTTGTCGATGTTGTTGCCAGTGAGGTCGGCACGACCGATGGTGCCGGTCTGGTACGCTGCCCAGTAGATGCGCTGGTTGACCAGATCGAGCCCGATGCCGTCCACGCGGCCGACCACTCCTGTGTCGAGCCACCCCGGATTGTTGTTGCTGCCGTCGAGGTCCGCGCGCCCGATAATGCCGGAATTGTATGTGCAGTAGTAGAGCTTGTTATTGGCAACATCAATGTCGAGGTCATAGGCGCCAGAGCCAACCCCGAGGGGCGTTACGCCGCCGCCGGTGCTGACGCGATAGATGCCCGCGCCGGCATTCGCAACATAGATGTCGCCATTGATCGGATTGACTTCGAGACCGATCGGACCGGGAAGTCCCGTGACGAAGTTGTCATTGGCGCCGGTCCCGTCCAGGTTCATCACGCCGAGCTTCCCGTCGGTATGCGAGGCGTAATAGAGCTTGCCCCGCACGTTATCGACCGCGACCGCGATGACGGTATTCATCGCATAGAAGCTCGAGTTCAGCCCCGTGCCGTCGGTGTTGACCTTGGCGATGCGATTGGTCGAGGAGTAGGTGCCGGCGTAAATGACTCCGCCGCTGCCGCCCGTCAGGGTCAGCGCCGCACCTTGATTGATCGTGTCGGTCCCGCCGCCGCCGTCAATCGAAATGGATGACCGGAACAGCGAATCGACCGCCGTCGCCGTGATGGTATCGCTGCCGCTACCACCATTGATGGTCACGGTTCCCAGCGGCGCCGCAAAGTCTGTCGTTTCAAAGGCAACCGGATTCGACCGCAACCGAGAGATGCCGTTCCCAACAATGCCGTCGTCTTCCAAAATCGCAGTCACACCGCCGGCTGGCAGATTAAAAATCACATCCGTCGCCGTTCCCGTATTCGAGATCGGCTCGAGTCCGGTATAAGTCACCGTGCCGAAGTTGCTCATCACAACGTTGCCATCGTTGGCATTGGTGTAGTTGTAGGTAACAGTGCCTTGCGCGCCGCCGGTGATCACCAGCGTGTCGTGCCCTGCAGCGCCGCCGTTGAAGGTGATGGCTCCTTCACCTGCCAGCGCGTCCGGAATGGCATCTCCACTGCCGAGATTGACGGTCAGCGTGTCATCGCCGCCGCCGGTGTTGAACGTCACCCCCGCCGTGATCGCCGACAGCGGAATGGTCAGCGTCTTGCCGCCGTTGCTCAGCGTGCCACCCGCTGGCGCCGACAGAAACTTTTCGAAGCTTTCACTGATTACCAGGTCCGTCCCAGTAGTGCTCACCGACAAATTGTTCGCCTTACCCCCTACGTCCGCATCAGTAATCGTCAAATTCCCGCCACTGAGCACGGCAGTCATACTGCGGTTCACAGGGTTGACCGTTAAGACGAACGTGTCGCTGTTCGAGCCGCCTGCGCCATCGTTCACGGTGACCGTGATGGTCGACGTACCAAACTGATTGGCCGCCGGCGAAAGGCTAATCGTACGACTCGCGCCGCTGCCACCAAAGGTAATGCTGCCGACAGGGAACAGCGTCGTATTGCTCGACGAAACAGACAAGGACAACGAAGCGACGGGAGTATCGACATCGCCGATGGTGAAGGGAATGTTGTTAAGCGGCGTGTCTTCGTTCGTCGATTGATTGACGATGTCGCTGATCGTGGGCGGATCGTTCACGGCGTTGACAATCACCATGAAGGTGTCGCTGGCCGAGCCGCCTTGACCATCTTGCACGGTCACGGTGATGGTAGCCGAACCATTTTGATTGGTCGCTGGTGCAAGGCTGATCGTGCGATTCGCACCGCTGCCACCGAAGGTAATGCTGCCGACAGGGAACAGCGTCGTGTCGGTCGACGAAACGGAGAGTGTGAGTGCACTCGCGAGCGTCTCCGCATCGCCAATCGTGAAGGTAATGTTATTGATCGGCGTGTCTTCGTTCGTCGATTGATTAACGATGTCGCTGATCGTGGGATTCGTATTGCTTTGCAGCACCACATCGTTGCTGCCCGAGCCGCCCACATAAGTTAGTCGTTTAGAAGTAGTCCCTACCGATACGAGGCTGCCTTCCGACTTACCTGCGAACGTGCCGCTCGTTGTTCCCGCCGAAGTATTTTCGAGCAGCGTGAACGTATCCGCCGTCACCGCGTTGTAAGTGGAGTTGACGGTGAGCGTGCTGGCGGCATTGATCGTCACATTGCCGGCCACTTGCACTTTTTCATAGACCGTCGCCGAACTGACATCGAGTTCCAGCCCACCGGTGCTGCTAAAGGTTGTGTTATTGCCCAGCACCAACGTCGAGTAATTCGCGGGAGAAATAACTGCACTAACCGTAATCAAGCCGCTGTTGGCATTGCCAATCTGCACGGCGCCTGCGGTTACGCTATCGAGCTCGGCATCGGACAGGTTGAATGTCGAGAACTCGACGAGGTAAGGTCGCGGTACAGCAGCCTGACTTGCATCGTTCCAGGAATTACCGAACCAAGACTGCAGGAAGTCTTCATCCCCGCTCAAGTCGCTCGGCTCACTTCCGACACTCCACGCCTGAAACTCTCCGTTCACCGCGCTTCCGCCAATCCCGCCTTGCCAGAATTGAATCCCTGCTTCTGGCCCTGAGGTCCATACCCATTGGCCTTCAGTGACGATGTCAGAAGCTCCCAGCCAGGCGACGGGGTTGCCTGGGTTGGCGGCCGTAATTACCGCTTGTGCAGCCGCATGCTCGGCTGCCGAACGAATGGTCGCGAGATGCCCGCCAAGCGCAACGGCTTGGTACCCCGCGTTGATCGCGTCCGTTGGCGCAGCAACATATTGAAAACGATTCGTAACTGCTCCAACATTCACCTCCGCGCCCACTCGCGAGGGAGTGAAAGTGGTGCTCCCAGTACCCGACGAGATCGTTCCCTGCAAAGTCACATCGGCGGCCGAGATCGAGATATTGCCACCATTGGTAGTGATCGCACTACCGACACTATTCGTGGTCAACACGCCACTGCCATTGGCATCCGTGTCTGCCGCAATCAATACGCTCCCGTCTGCGGTGGTGATGTCGGAAGTTGCCGAACTCAAAACAACGCTGGCTGTCGCCCTCAATGCGAGACTGCCAGTGCCTGACAAGCTAATAGGTTGGTGCTGATAAATGGCCCCAGCAGTTACGCTCAGGTCGTTGTTCGCGGTGAAAGTAGTTGCCCCGTTGAACGTAACCGGATTCGCCCCCATGTCATCCAGAACAATGCTGAAGTTGTCTGAATAGGCATTTGCACCACTGTTGTTGAACACAACCGAAGAGAACCCGCCAGCATCGACAATGCTTACGGCCGAGTATTGAGCAAGATCTACGAGTGAAAGCGCATTGCTCCCCAACCCGGTAAAAGCACTCGGATTCGTCACGCCGCCGTTAGAAAACGTCAGATTGCTGCTGCTGAAGTTGTAACTCGAACCAGCGGAAGTGATTCCCAGGCTCTCATTCATTGCCAACGAAATCGTGAGTGTGCTGGAACCGCCGTCGGACAGTGTCGCCAACATCGACCGGCTTTCCAGACCTTCCAAGAACGACCGGCGACGGCGCGCGGCGCGCGATTTCAAAGCTGCCGTGCGGCGCTCTTTTGCTTTGCGACCGAAGAAGCGATTCCAGAGCGCGAACGTACTTTTGAACATGGGTTTGGGTCATCCAAACGAAGAGGCAAAATCTGCGCAGATCGGGGGCGAGGGGGTCTTACGGAACTGACGAGTGACAGGCTGTCGAGAGCTGGCCATCGCGCGGGGAGGGCGGCGAACGGCAAGCTAGTCCGGCTGGGGAGAAAAAACCAAGCACTGATGATACCGTGAATCTCCCAAATTGCCAGCGTAATTCCGGTTGTTGCCCCTCACCTGCAGGGGTGCAAAACGCATATGCGGAATAACCGTAATCGGCGAGCGTCGAAGCGTTTGGAAGACGGAATCCGGGTGCGGCAAAGTTGCGGCAGGGCTAGGCGACTGCCGACGAGTCGCGCCGATCAAATGCAGTCGCCGCCAATCATGGCCAATGACCTCAACGGCTCGGCGAGTGCCTCGGGATGGTGAGCGATGCGAAGAATCTTCACTCACCAATAGCCCACACTGAACCACCCAAAATAGTGGCAATAAAGTGCGATATCTGGGCTGCGATATTGCACCCGGTTTTTGTCTTAAAGCATTTTGTAGCAATTGCTTGTGGAAGAAACTGCTTTTTGCATCACCTGTTATATTCCGGGAGTACGAAAGGGGGGCTACCTCGCATCGCGTGCCCCACCCCCGAAAATGTTTGCAAAGGGAGGCCGAGCGCGCTATGATCCCCGGGCCATTGGGGCGTGCGTTTCCTTTTCTTTGCGGTTCCGCATTTCGGCACGCCCGGGATCCTGGTTTTCAGCTGCCTGTTCACGGCGGTTGCGGGAGGGGCGTCGATGCATCGGAAGCCGTTTCAGCGCGGGTTTACCCTCGTCGAATTGCTCGTGGTGATCGCCATCATCGGCGTGCTCGTGGCGTTGTTGCTCCCCGCCGTGCAAGCCGCCCGCGAAGCAGCGCGGCGAGCCCAGTGCACGAACCATCTCAAGCAGATCGGCCTGGCGCTGCACAACTATCACGATACGCTTCGTTCGCTGCCGTCCGGCTGGATCATGAAGACCGGCAACGAAGCCGAATGGGGTTGGCCGGCGCTGGCGTTGTCGTTTACCGAGCAACAACCGTTGCACGACAAGCTGGGAGTGATTCGCCGGCGACTGTGGGATGTGGTGCGCGACACGACCGATCAAAAGCTGCTGCAAACCAAGCTGAAAATGTTCCGCTGCCCGTCCGACATCACTCCCGGATTGTCGCCGGCAGGACTGAGCGGCCTGGCCTGCCATCGGCACTTTCAATGCGACGGCTGCGATATCAATTTCGAGTTGGCCACGAACAACTACATGGGAAACTCAGGCTTCTTCGATCCGAGCGGCGTGAACGAACACAACCTGGAGATTCTTCGCACCGGCGTGCTGCACGCGAACCAGGCTTACAACTTTCGCGATATCACGGATGGCTTGAGTCAGACATTTTTAGTCGGCGAGCGCGACTTTCGTTGCCGCGCTGGCGTGTGGGCCGGCTCGCGCAATCCGCCCGGGCCCGACATGTGGGGTTCGTATCACATTCGTGGCCGCGTGAGCGTGAAGGTGAACGATCCACGCCAGCCGCCGTCGTTCTGCAGCGAGACTTCATGCACCGAGGGCTTTGGGAGTTTGCATCCCGGCGGCGCGATGTTTCTCTTCTGCGACGGCAGTGTCCATTTTCTGCAGAACAACATTCAGTACGACATCAACGGCGCCGATCCGCAAAGCCCAGCAGGCACGATGGATTTCAACCAGATGGGCGCCTATCAACGTTTGGGAATGCGCAACGACGGCATGACGGTGGCTGGCTATTGATGATGATCACGCAAGCAAATGGCCTGATGCTGTTGTTGGTTTTGTTATGCCTCGGCTGCAATTCGCAGTTCGGCGATGTCACAGGCAAGGTCACGCTCGACGGCGCACCGCTGGTCGGCGCGACGGTGGAGTTCAGCCCTGAGGGAGGTTCGCCCGCGTATGGCCTGACCGACGAGGCGGGCAAGTACAAACTGCAATGGACTGCCGAGCAATCGGGTGCGCAGCTCGGCAAACATCGAGTGCGAATCACCAGCTTTAACGAAGCCAAGCCCCGCATCAAAGAACGAGTGCCGTTGAAGTACAATCGAAAGTCGGAGCTGACGGCCGAGGTGAGCCGCGGCCGACAAAATTTCGATTTTGAACTCGTTTCGAAGTGACCAGCGAACCAACTTCCGATTCCATCCCGCGCGCGGGCCGCATTGCCGCCATCGATTACGGCAGCGTGCGAATCGGCCTCGCCGTGACCGACCCGGACCAGAAGTTTTCCAGCCCGCTCGAAAACTACACCCGCCGCAGCGAACAAAAAGACGGAGCCTGGCTGCAGCAAACCGTCCAGCAAGAACGGCTCGTCGGTTTGGTAGTCGGCTTGCCACTGCACACCAGCGGCAGCGAGAGTCAAAAGTCCGCCGAGGTCCGCCGCTTTGTCGCTTGGCTGCACAAGCTCGTCACCGTGCCGATTGTTCTCTTCGACGAACGCTTCACCACGTCGCAAGCCAACGAGCTGCTCGCCGAAGCGGGCTTCAGCAGCAAACAACGCAAGCTTCGCCGCGATATGCTCGCCGCCCAAATTCTGTTGCAGAGCTATCTCGAATCGGATCGCACCGGCCACACCGCCGCACCGCTGGATGACGCAAATCCGGCTTAGCGAGCACCTGCAAACCGGCAGCTGCTGCAAGCAACTAACTCACGCAGCATCAAACACTTGCGACCCAATCCGCGCGGTCTATCTTGCGGACGACCGCCAGGATGACGATATAATGATTCAGCAGAAGCCGAATCTTGCACAGTGAAAAGTGCGAGAGCGGGGGAACCACCTTTGTCGCACCTGTGCGACTTGGGGCGCAGGTTGCAGCGGCACGAAGCGAGCCGCGATGAATCATCGGATTCATCCACAGTAACCGGGGTACTTTCAAGCCCTAGCCCGACAGCTAACCTCGCAGGCGGACGGCGGCATGTGACTGCCGTCCACAATTTGAAAGGGCAACGCTCGTCCACCGCTTGGACTGCTGCCCGAGATAGGCCGGGAATACCCGGTGATGGCGGCTTGATCATTCCTGTTTGCGCGCCTCGCTGCGCGCGGAATGCGCCGCCATGCGGAGATCGCGTTATGTTCGCGTTTTTCTTGTTGACGGCTGCTGCCGTCGGTTTTGTGGCGCTGTTGCTCGCGGCCTGGCTGACGCTGCGGTTCATTCCCAACAACTGTGTGGGTGTCGTCGAAAAGCTCTGGTCGGCCAGCGGCTCGGTTCCCGAGGGTGGCATTATCGCGCTCGCGGGCGAAGCCGGTTTTCAAGCCAACTTGCTCCGCGGTGGTATTCACTGGGGTCTGTGGCGGTGGCAATATCGCGTGCACGTGTGCCCGCTCGTGATCGTGCCGCAAGGCAAAATCGGGTACGTCTATGCTCGCGACGGCGAAGCCTTGCCGCCGAGTCAAACGCTGGGCCGCGTCGTGGAATGCAATCACTTTCAAGACGCCACGGCGTTTCTCGCGCCGCAAATTGCTGATGCCCCGCGCGCCGGCAAAATGCGTTCGCAGCAACACAGCGGTCAGCGTGGCCGGCAACTCGCGATCATTCGTGAAGGTGTCTACGCGATTAACCCCGCGCTGTTCATTGTTATCACCGAAGATGCGGTCTACACGCTCGAGCGGTTGCTGAGCACGTGGGAAATGCAGAACATCACGCAATGGCAGAGCGAGCTCGTGCAGATCTACGGCTTCACGCCGGTGGTCATCGGTCAGCCGATGCGTGCGCCGAGTCCGTTGCATCCGGAAGAGCAACACGTTGTCGACAGCATCGGCATCGTTACGGTGCACGATGGCCCGTCGCTCGCGCCGGGTGAGATCATCGCGCCGACCGTCGGCAATGAAACGAACGATTCGAACTGCCACAACAACTTTCAAGATCCGCAGCAGTTCCTGCTCGCCGGTGGTCGCCGCGGCCGACAATATCAGCCGCTGACCGACGGCACGTACTTCATCAACCGCTGGTTTGCGACGATCGAGCAGATTCCCAAAACCGTCGTACCCATCGGCTACGTCGGTGTGGTGGTGAGCTACATCGGTCGCGCCGGCAGCGATCTCTCGGGTGATTCGTTTCGCCACGGCGAACGGGTGACCGAAGGAGAACGCGGCGTGTGGGAACGGCCTTATGGTCCGGGCAAATATGCCTTCAATACCTACGCGGGAAATATCATCCTCGTGCCGACGACGAACTTCGTGCTGCACTGGGTCACCGGCCGGAGCGAGACGCATCGTTACGACGATTCGCTCCGTTCGATCGACCTGGTGACGCGCGATGCCTATGAACCGCGGTTGCCGCTGAGTGTGGTCGTGCACATCGACTATCAACGGGCCCCGAACGTCATTCAGCGATTCGGCGATGTGAAGAAGCTGATCACGCAAACACTCGATCCGCTGCTGAGTGCGTATTTCCGCGACATCGCCCACAAAAAGACGATGCTCGAACTGCTGCATGATCGCGACGCCATTCAAGCTGAAGGTCGGGCCGAGTTGCGCCGGCGGTTCCACGATTTCGACATTGAATGCGTCGACGTGCTGATCGGCAAGCCCGATACGGAGGAGAAAGGTGGCAAGATTGAATCGTTGCTTGAGCAACTTCGGTTGCGTCAGCTGTCGATCGAACAACTCGAAACCTATGAACGTCAACGTGAAGCTTCGGACAAGCGCCGCGAATTGGCCGAAGCGCAAGCCCAAGCCGATATGCAAACCAGCTTGACAAATGCTCGCGTGAAAGCGCAGATCGCCGAGAGCGAAGGCGAAGCCGATTTGCAGCGTGCACGTAAGCAAGCCGACAAGCAGGTAGTGATGGCCGAGGCGCAGCTCACGCAGTCGCGATTGACCGCTCAGCAGACGCTCGTCCTCGCCGATGCCGACAGTCAGCAAGCCATTTTGCAGGGCCGCGGCGAAGCGCAGCGGATCATGCAAATGGGCCTGTCCGAAGCGGCCGTCCTGTCGCAGAAAGTGGCCAGCTACCACGATCCGCGATTGTTCGTCCTCGCGCACGTCGGTTCCGCGCTCGCCAAGAGTTCGCAACCGCTCGTGCCGGAACGGGTGTTCATTTCGAGCACTTCGTCAAACGGCGAACACTCGCCGAGTGAAAACGGCAACGGCTCGTCGCCGACAGCGCAACCGGCGATCACCGGTTTGATGGGCATGATCCTGCAATCTTTGCTCGCCGAACGCACTAGTTTCGCTGGCGACAACGGCGACCACGCAGCGCTGAAGGAACTAGCTCAACAGTTGACGCAAGATGCGCTGAAGAACATCACCCCGGCTGCACCAGTTAATCTGCCGGCGCAGTCTTAAACAGTGGTGGCGTGTAGGTCAGGCACTTAAGTGCCCGACCTACCGGCGGAGGCAATCTGATTGAGACGAGCCGCGGAAGGCGATATCGTGGGCATTCCTGCTGTTCGCCTTTTCTCTCTTTCACCGGAGTTCGCTCTCATGAGTATCGCCCGCCGCAGTTGGTTGCTCGCTCTGTTAGTTGCCGCCTGCATTTCGCCCTTTGTTGCCGCCCAAGAAACCAAGTCAGACGTCAAACCCGAAATCAAGCCCAACGATGCCGTCGTTCCCGCGCCGCGCGATGCCGGCTGGATGAAGCGGCACGACAGCTTCAACGAGCGCGTGAAGAAAGGTAACGTCGACTTGCTGCTGATCGGCGATTCGATCACGCAAGGCTGGGAAGGCGCCGGCAAGAAGGTGTGGGAAGAGTTCTACACCAAGCGAAACGCCGTGAACCTCGGCATCGGTGGTGACCGCACGCAGCATGTGCTGTGGCGACTCGATCACGGCAATATCGATGGCATCACGCCCAAGGCCGCCGTGCTGATGATCGGCACGAACAACAGCGGCAGCAACAGCAGCGAACAAATCGCCGAAGGGGTCAAAGCCATCGTCGACAAGCTGAAGCAAAAACTCCCCGAAACGAAGATCCTCATTCTCGCCATCTTCCCGCGCGGCGCTAGCAAGGAAGACACCAAGCGAAAGGTGAATGAAGGAGCCAACGCTCTCATCGCTCGCCTCGCCGATGACAAGCAGGTTTTCTACCTCGACATCGGTCAAAAGTTCCTCACCGACGACGGCTCGCTGAGCAAGGAAATCATGCCCGACCTGCTCCATCTCAACGAGAAGAGCTACCGCATTTGGGCCGAATCGACCGAAGAGAAAGTTTCGCAGTTGATGGGTGAAAAGAAGTAGCTCGCTGGTACAACGCTTGCTTTATTTGCGGCTAACCTAGCTAGCCAATCCCCAACTCCTTTTTCTAAGGTGGCGCGTGATCGTTGCGCGTCCACCTTGGTTGATTTGGGCTCAGTAGATTCGGCGTCGGAGCGTCCATGAATTCGTTTGTTCCCGATCTGACCAATTGCGACCGCGAGCCTATTCATCAACCCGGCGCCATTCAGCCCCATGGCGCTCTGCTCGTGTGCGACGCCGAAACGCTCATCGTCACCCATGCCAGCGACAATCTTGAACGCCTGTGCGGGATTCCCGCACAGGCCGCCATCGGCCAAGGCATCGGCACCCTGTTTCCGGTCAGCCAGGTCAGCGGCCGAGAGATGACGCTGCGGCAGGAAGTTCGCGAGGGCCGGCCGGTGTATATGTTTAGCGTGCGAATCAAAGGGGTCTCACGCCCCTTCGATGGCATCGCGCATCGCAGCGGCAACTCCCTCTTTTTCGAACTCGAACCAGGCGACAGCGAAAAAGGACCATCCGCGCCGGAACTGTATCGCCTCGTGCAGCGAGCGGTTACGCGGTTTCAACAATCGGCCAGCGTCCTCGACATTTGCCAGACTTGCGTCCGGCACATCCGCCGCATCACCGGATTCGATCGCGTGATGGCTTATCGGTTCGACGAAGAGTGGAACGGCCAGGTTATCGCCGAAGAAAAACGGGATGACCTCGAATCATTTCTCGGCCTGCATTATCCGGCGTCGGATATTCCTCGCCAGGCGCGCGAGCTCTACACCAAGAACTGGCTCCGCTTCATTGCCGATCGCGACTACGTACCGTCGAAGATCATTCCCGAGGTCCATGCGTTCAGTCCGCAGCCACTCGACATGAGCTACTGCGTGCTCCGCAGCGTCTCGCCGATTCATCTCGAGTACCTGCGCAACATGGGTGTCGGCGCCTCGATGTCGGTCTCGCTCATGCGCGAGGGCAAACTCTGGGGGCTGATTGCCTGCCACCATTATTCCGAGCGCTACGTGCCTTACGACGTGCGCACTGCGTGCGAAATGCTCGGCCAATGGCTCAGCATGTCGCTGACCGCAGCCGAAGATCGCGAGACGCGCGACTATCGCGAAGCCAGCCGCATCGCCCTCGCCAGCATGATGACCAACATCGAGCGCGAAGACGATCTCGCCTTTGGTTTGATCGAACAGACTCCGAACTTGCTCTCGTACCTAAAAGCCGATGGCGCCGCGTTCGTCATGGGCGATCGCGTCTTTCGCCTCGGTCAAACGCCCGGCGAAGCGCAGATTCTGCAGCTGGCCGATTGGATCGGCTTGAACGTGCAAGAACGTTTGGTAGTGACCGACTGCCTGCAAAATTCGTTCGGCTCGGCGCTCTTCGGCAGTGTCGCGAGCGGCGTGCTGGCGATTCAGCTGACAACCTCGCCGCGGCAACAACTCATCTGGTTTCGCACCGAACAAATCCACACCGTCGACTGGGCCGGCGATCCACAAAAGACTGTCGCCAAGGGGGAAGGCGAGCCGCGACTCAGTCCGCGCGGCTCCTTCGCGCTGTGGAAAGAAACGATTCGCGGCCGTAGCACTCCCTGGCTTCCCGAAGAGCGCGAAGCCGCGCAGCATCTGCGCGATGCCCTGCTCGCGCAACTCGTCCGCCGCACCGAAACGCTAATCTCAGCCCACTCCGACTTGCGACTGGCCAGCGAAGAACGCGAAAAAACGCTCGATAGCGAGCGATTGGCCCGCCTCGAAAGCGAGCGTCTTCATCGCATGAAGGACGAATTCGTCGCCACGCTCTCGCACGAATTACGCACGCCGCTGAATGCGATTTTAGGTTGGTCGCAACTTCTCAAACGCGAGCCCGAGCTGCGCGGCCATGTGAGCGAAGGACTTGACGTCATCGAGCGAAATGCTCGCGCACAAGCCAAGATCGTCGAAGATCTGCTCGACATCAGCCGAATTATTTCCGGCAAGGTGCGGCTCGATTTGCAGGATACGAATATCCCTTCAATCGTCGAAGGCGCAATTTCCACCATGGCCTTGGCTGCCGATTCCAAAGGCGTGCGGATTGAGAAAATCATCGATCCGCTACGCGGCGTGCAGACCACCGGAGACCCACAGCGGCTGCAGCAGATTGTTTGGAACCTGCTGTCGAACGCAGTGAAGTTCACGCCGCGCGGCGGCAAGGTGCAGGTGATTCTCGAACGCGTGTCATCGCATGTCGAATTGACGATTGCCGACAGCGGCCAAGGGATCGATCCCGCGTTTCTGCCTTATGTGTTCGATCGCTTTCGTCAGGCCGAATCGGCCAGCAACCGCAAGCACGGCGGGCTGGGGCTCGGCTTGTCGATTGTGCGAAATCTGGTCGAGTTGCACGGCGGCGCGGTTCGCGCTTCGAGTCGCGGTAACGGCCAAGGAGCGACGTTTGTCGTGTCGTTGCCGGTGCGGGCCATTCAACAGCCAGAAGGCGAAGATCCAACGTCCTCGTTGCCTCATCCGCTCGATTGTGAATCCTTCAACCTGCAGGGCGTGCGGGTCTTTGTCGTCGATGACGAAGTCGACTCGCGCGAACTGGTCGGCCGGATTCTGACCGAATGCGAGTGCGTGGTCAATTTGGCCGGCAGCGCCGACGAAGCCCTCCAGATCCTCGCCCGCGAATCAGCCGACGTCATCATCTCCGACATCGGTATGCCCGGCCGCGATGGCTACGAATTTTTGAAGGCTTGGCGAGCCCGCGAACAGCAATTGCAACTGAACAAGATCCCCGCGGTCGCGCTCACGGCGTATGCTCGCGCGGAAGATCGCCGCCGCGCACTTGTCGCGGGCTTTCAAGCCCATGTGGCCAAGCCCGTGGATCGCGGCGAACTCCTCGCCATCGTGGCCAGCCTGACGGGACGCGTCTAATGTCCGAATCCACCAATGCCGTGCTGAATGTGCTGCAGCGACTTAAGCAAGAGACCGCGCCGCTGCACATGCAGCTCGAAGGTCGCGTCGATACGCTCAAGCGATTACAAAGCGCCGCCGCTTATCGCAATCTGCTGCTGGCCTTTTATGGTTTCTACGAACCACTTGAGCAAAAGCTGGCCGACGTCGATTGGCCCGCCGGCCTCAACTGGCAGGAGCGGCAGAAGATCGCCTTGCTCGAAGGTGATCTGTATCGCTTGGATGCTGATCCAAAAACAGCGCCGCGCTGCGATCAACTCCCCGCGCTCGACAATCAAGCGGCGGCGCTCGGTTGCTTGTATGTGCTCGAAGGAGCCACCCTCGGAGGCCAGATCATCGAGCGCGAATTGCAGAAGCATCTCCAAATCACGCCGCAAAACGGCGGCGCATTCTTCAATGGCTACGGCCCACGCGTCGGCGAGATGTGGTCTGCCTTCCGCCTCGCCGTGGTCAGCTTTGCTGACTCTCCGGAGCGCGAAGATCAAATCGTGCAGTCGGCGAAAGAGACCTTTGAAAAGTTCGACGCTTGGTTAGCGAAAGCTCTGTAGCGCGCCCAAACCTTCGGCTCACGCCTCGGGCTTCCTGAATTACAAGGGCAACGTCGGCCTGACGATCAGCACATACCAGGCAAGAAACGCCAACACGCCGCCATTGATGGCGAGGCCGATCACCGCGATCACACCGGTGTCGTAGTTACTCGTGCGGAATGCGCCATAGAGAGCAACGCCGGCTAGCACGACACCGCTGACCAGCAAACTAATGCCGACGGCAGCGACAACTCGATCCGCCGTTGTCCACGTCGGCTGTTTCTCTTTCGCCGTCAGCTGCGCATACGCCACCTGCGACAAAAAGCACAGCACGGCAGCAATCATCGCCAGCCGAGCACAATGCCTCGGCCAGTGAATGTTGGTTTTCGTTTCCGGCGTGCTGGAACTTTTCACCACGGAATTATTCCGGCAACGGCTTGCCCTTGGTCTCTGGCAGAAACGGCAAGGCAAACAGGCCGATCAGGAATACGACGCACATGGTCGCGCCGGCATAGCGCAGCGGTTCGTCGTACTTTGAAAAGGCCATGTTGAGCCCCATCTTCACCACCGGACCGAGCGCGGCCACAAAACGGCCCACGTTGTAGCAGAAGCTAGTTCCCGTGCTCCGCAATCTCGTCGGAAAGAGCTCGGGGAAATAGATCGCATAGCCGCCGAAGAGCGACAACTGACAGAAGCCCATGATCGGCACGAGGACGAAAATCTGCCACATGTGCTGCAGCGTCAAGAACACGTAGATCGTCATCCCGAAAGCCGCAATCAGGGCGATGGCGAAGGTCGGCTTGCGACCGATCACTTGCGACAGCGCTCCAAAACCAAACATTCCGCAGAACGCGCCGATGTTGATCGCGATCGAAGTCAGGCTTTGATACTTCGTTAGTTCGCGCTTCACTTCGGCGTCGATCTTCTTCTTAATATCTGCCAGATCGGCCGATATCTCACTCTCCTTGCCGGTCTTCCACAGTTGATGAATGGAGGTCAGCTGAGTTTCGCGCGTCGCGTCCTTCGCGGTGGCGGCTGCGGCAATCTCGCGCTGATACACGCCTTCGGTCAGTGGCTTGGTCTGTACCTGACGGATCAAGTCCGGCGTGTAGAAACCAACAGCCCACAAGCCGATCACACCCGAACACGCCAGCATCAAGCCAAAGAGCGCATGCTTTCGCCAGAGCGGATCAGAGAAGAGTTCGCTGTACGAGCCGAGCTGTTTGGTAACGGCGCCATCGTGAGACGCCTTGGCCCATTGTTCGGGCTCTTTTAACCGTCGCCGAATTACGAGCGCGAGCAAGGCCGGCAAGGCACCGATGAGGAACATGATCCGCCAAGGCGTTGCCAGGAACGACGGCAGGAAGGAGATGCTCTCCAGCCCTTCGCCTTCCATCAACCCGAGTTGCCAGTTGATGAGGGCAGCGCTGATGTTGCCGAAGGCCGACAGCGCTTGCAACAACGACAACGCAAAGGGTCGCGCCCGAGTCGGCATGACTTCGGCCACCAGCGCGACGCCCACCGCAAATTCGCCGCCGACACCGAGGCCGGTCAGAAAGCGATAGAACGCAAAGTCATAAACCGATTGCGAAAGCGAACTCAACCCGGTGAACATCGAGTAAAGCAAGATCGTAATGACCATCGTCTTCGCCCGGCCGATGCGATCGCCGAGCATGCCGAAGATCAAACCGCCCGTCGCCCAGCCGGCGATGAACACGCTCGTGGCAATGTCGCCCGCATTCTGCGTCCACAGCTTGAACGCCACCGGATCTGATTTGAGGTGCTTGAGCAACTCACCCATCGCCTGCGGTCGCGCCAGGATGAAAAGCTGCTGATCGAGACAGTCGAACAACCACCCCAGAGCGGCGACGATCAATACGAACCAGTGGTAGCGGGTGAGCAATTTGTACCACGGGCGGCGATCGTTCGGATCGTCCGGCAGAGCCGGCCCGGCTTCTTCGAAACCATGCATGAGATAGTGCGCTCCAGAAAGGTGGGAGCCTCGCAGTGTAAGTACGTACGCGAACGAGGGCAAGGGTTTTTGCCCCGTTGTAAACTGGCGATGTTGAGCGAAACAGCCTAAACGGGCGGGATGAAAACGTACGTCGTCAGCAGCCAGTACTCGCCATAGGTCACCACGCCGCAAGCGATGAAGAAGGCGGCGATCGGAAACAAGCCGAGGGCTTCGGTGTTGTCGTTCCAGCCCATCATCACGCGCACGATCGGCGGCACGAAGGCAATCGTGAGAATCGCCAAGATCGTGCCGAAGAAGGTATCGGCGGCTGTCTCTTTGCTATCGAAGATCAACCAACCGATGAGCAGATAGAGAGGAATGTTGACGAGGAGCAGCGTGATGATCAGCCAAGCCATGGCAGGTACCTGGTGGGGGTTCTTTCTGGAGTGGCTATCTTAATTGATCGTTGGGTTGGTCGTGAGATTTTGTGATAGGGAGGTTGGGTGATAGGGAGTTGCTGCGTTCGTTCGCGAACTCAACGCGACAGTTTGTAATTGCGTTTTTACATTCCATTTATTTAGCCACCAGCTTTAGCTGGTGGAACGTGAAAAGGACGCAGCAGGCTTTAGCCATTCCAATGGCTCGCTCGGGAAGAATGGCTAAAGCTGGGGGCTAAAGGAGGGTTACCTTATCCTCGCGGCGCTCCGCTGAAGCGAATAAAATCTCCGCATGAAGAAACACATGGCTCCTTTCTTCGTCGCGGCGTTGCTCCTCTTTCTTCCGCTGTTGTTGTACGTGGGCAGTTACTACGCGTTGCTGGAAGACACAAGGTACGGCCAGCCTTGGTACCGAATCGAGGGCCTGGGCATTATTTATTTCTTTCGGCCCATTGAGGACATCGATCGCAAACTCAGGCCGAGCGCGTGGGTTGATACGGAGACGTAAGCGATGGCAATGAACCAGTGCCGAAGCGCGATGGAGAATCTGCCATGAGTTTCGGTATATTGGTACCGGCTCGACCCAATGAGAGGCGTCCTGCAAGTGGGCTGACAGGCATAGTATTGAGCCATGAAACCTGAATCTCGCGCACCCTTGTTTCTCGCCATCGTGCTGCTGCTGTTCCCAGTGCTGTACGTGGGGAGCTATCTCGCGCTGGTTACGCCAGGGAAAGTTCGTTTTGCAAAGGTAGCGAATGTCGGACCCTCGACGTACCAAAGCATGGTGATTTACGAAACGTACCGCTATGGCGGCAGTTGGTCCGAAATCCTGTTCTGGCCGCTAGAGAGGGTCGACCGGAAGGTGCGACCGGGGGCTTGGGAGTTAGATCAATCATGGGAGATAGATCAATTTCGTGTGCCATTTTCCGGCCACATTGAGCTCTACACACCTTGCCCCTCTTAATTCAGGTCCATGTGTTCCGTGCCAGCGACGTCGATTTGACCAAGCAGGAAGCACCAACATGAAACGCGAATCTCGCGCGCCGCTGATCGCCGCCATCTTGCTGCTGATCCTACCGCCACTGTACGTCGGCAGTTATCTGGCTCTGGTCGTGCCGGACGACCAATTCGTCGTCCGAGCTGAGATGGGGATTCGTTGGAGTGGCAACTACGGTGGTGGCGGAGACTTTGCTGCCAAATTCTTTTGGCCGTTGGAGAAAATCGATCGCCAAATTAGGCGAGACCGATGGGGTCCGAGTGAACCTCTCAAAGCGTCGGATCGCCGTTAGCAAGCCACTGGCTCGCCATTGACAAAAATGCACGCAAGTATACAATTGTCAATTGGATTCCGATGGTGATTTTCTTGTGACGGCTCGGCGAAGTCGATCGCTCCGCAACGGTTTTCAAATAGTTGTGAACTGGCAACATCGGCAGATGAAATCGTGGTGAAAGTGTTGTGAAGTCGACAACAGGCCGTCAGCAAATAGTGGTGAAGCGTCGCAAAAGTGTTGTAAAAGGGTGGTGAAGTGTTGTGGGAATTTCGAGGGTGTTTTTGCTAAGGCATTAACTGGAAAGAGGTTGCGGGGATTCGAAAACTGAAACAACTGTTGTGAGCTGCCGCCCCCCGGACGCTGGGGATCGGCAACGCAAGCAGTTGTTCGATGGAGGAGGCTGTTCGACGGTTCCGAAGTTCGGCGGTCGTTGTTCGGTTTTGGGCTGGATGATAGAGTGGAGTCAGCCAGGGCATTTTCCCACTCATCACTCGCAAAGCTAGCAACAGGCGGCGGCTTCGCACCTGGCAATTGAGGATTTCATGGCTCGAGCGAAGACAAAACACCCCGCCATCGGCATCGACCTGGGAACGACATTTTCCGTCATCTCGATGCTCGACGATCTCGGCCGGCCGAAGTCGCTGATGAACAGCGAAGGGGACATCATCACGCCGAGCGTGGTGTTCTTTGAAGGGGACGAGATGGTGGTCGGCAAGGAGGCGGCGAAAGCCCTCGCCACCGATGCCGAACAGGTTGCCGATTGTGCCAAGCGCGATCTGGGGAACCGCTTTTATCACAAGTTGCTCGGCGGTCGGCATTATCCGCCCGAGGCGATTCAAGCTTGGGTGCTGAACAAGCTGCGTCACGATGCGGCCCGGCAGATCGGCCCCTTCAGCAAAGCCGTGGTCACCGTGCCGGCGTACTTCGATGAAGTTCGCCGCAAAGCCACGCAAGACGCCGGCTACATCGCTGGTCTGGAGGTGATCGACATCATCAACGAGCCGACGGCGGCTGCGGTGGCGTTTGGCTTTTCGCAGGGATACATGAACCCCAATCAGCCCGATCAAGAGCGAAAGAAGATCCTCGTCTACGATCTCGGCGGTGGTACGTTCGACGTGACGGTGATGGAAATCGGCGGCCGCGAATTCACCGCGCTAGCGACCGACGGCGATGTACAACTCGGCGGCAAGGACTGGGATCAACGGCTCGTCGATTACGTGGCCGAAGAGTTCATCCGCAAGCACGGCATCGATCCCCGCGAGGAGCCGAACTCGCTGGGCCGTCTCAGCCGCGAATGCGAAGACGCCAAGCGCACGCTCTCGGCGCGGCAGAAGGCCAGCATCGCCTGCGACTATCAAGGCGCCGCGATGCGGATCGAAGTGAGTCGCAGCCAGTTCCACGAAATGACGCAGGACCTGCTCGACCGCACGGCGTTCACCACGCGGCAAACGCTGCAAGCCGCGGGACTCGGGTGGACCGATATCGACCGCGTGCTGCTCGTTGGCGGCAGCAGTCGCATGCCAGCCGTCGTGCAAAAACTGAAAGAACTGAGCGGCAAGGACCCTGACTGCAGCGTCTCGCCCGACGAAGCCATTTCGCATGGTGCTGCCCTGCATGCGGGCATTCTGCTGGCCTATCACGAAGGGAAGTCGCCCTCGTTTCACATTCGCAATGTGAACTCGCACAGCCTGGGCGTGGTCGCCATGGATGTGAAAACCAAGCGTCCCCGCAACGCCATTTTGGTGCCTCGTAATACGCCGCTGCCGGTGGTCGCGCGGCGCGTGTTTAAGACGCAAAAACAAGGGCAAAAGTCGATTCTGGTGCAAATCGTTGAAGGCGAAAGCACGTCGCCCGACGATTGCTCGCCGCTGGGCAAATGCGCGGTGCGCGACCTGCCGCCGTCGTTGCCAGCTCAAACGCCGATCGAGGTTCGCTTTCGCTATGAAGAGAACGGCCGTTTGACCGTGCTCGTCAAAGTCGACGGCACGGACAATCAACTGCGACACGAACTAAGCCGCGAAAACACCCTTTCGACCGAGCAACTCGACAGCTGGCGAAAGTACGTTTCGGGCCTCGATCCAACGGCGGAACCGGAACCGGCCAATCTTTCCGGCGCTGCTCTCGATGTGAAGCAACCGCCACGCACCCTCGCGGAAACCGAAGACATTTCCGGCGAAGATGACGAACGAGTCACCGATAAATCACTAGCCGAACGGATGCCGGATCCAGAAAGTTCATCGGAAATTCGCAAGCGTTGGAAGAACTAAAGTCGCCTTTCACTCCGTGAAAGGACGCATCTTTGTAAGACGGACCAATGGTCCGTCCTACGGTTGAGCCAACCAATTGTGCATCGCCGCTGTGAACACAAATCGTTCGCGGCTCACGCGACGCCAGTCGAAATCAGCAAGTAACTCTCGCGCGGTAACCGGCGCTGTGCTCGGTCTTAAATTACAAGAGTGAGCGAGCAGACCAATCAGCTGTTCGCTGCGAATTCCGGCCTCGCGCAGCGTCGCGAGTCGTGTATCGCCATGGCGTTTGGCGAGTCGCCGGCCATCTTCACCGACCACCAGCGGCACGTGAATGAACCGTGGCGGTTGCCAGCCGAAGAGTTCATATAACTCGAGTTGCCGAAAAGCACTCGGCAGCAAATCATCGCCGCGAACCACTTCGCTGATCTGCATGTCGTGGTCGTCAACGACAACGGCGAGTTGATAGGCCGGCGTGCCGTCGGCTTTGGCGATCACGAAGTCGCCCAGTTCTTGAAAGACATTGCAGCGAACTTCACCGACCAGACCATCGTGGTAAGTGCGGACCTTATCGGTCGTGCGCAGCCGCCAAGCGTAAGTTCCCACGGCTAATTCATCGGCTCGCGCTGCCGTGTTCTGCGCACAAGTGCCTGGATAGCGCGGGCCTTCTTGCCCTGCATGCGGAGCACTCGCGGCAGCCGCCACTTCGCTGCGCGTGCATGTGCAGGGATAGATCAACTCGCGGTCTTTCAGTTGCTGGAGCGCCGCTTGGTACAGATTGAGCCGCTCGGTTTGCACGTACGAAAACTGCGGCCCGCCGATGTCGGGGCCTGCATCCCAATCGAGCCCCAGCCAGCGAAGATCCTCGACGGCTTGCTGGGCCGCACCGACTTTGATGCGCGGACTGTCGATGTCTTCCATCCGCAAAATCAGCCGGCCGGCGCGACTTCGAGCCGACAGCCAGGCCAGCAGAAAAGTCCGCGCATTCCCTACATGCTGCGCACCCGTTGGCGACGGCGCTAGTCGGCCGATGTCACGCGCGAGTAAATTGCCGCCGCTCATCCGATTGTTGCAGATCCGCGATTAGGATAGAGATTGGTTAGCAGCCATCGTACGTACTTCTCCTTCGCGAGCAACCGTGAGCCTGCCCGAGTGAGCCTTCAAAGCGCCACCGCCGATGACCTTCTGTCGCAAACGCAGCCCGCGTATTCGTCGCAGCAGGTTGCGCTCCCGCGCGCTAACTCGCCTTACCTGGGCCTGACGCTCACGCTGCTGTTTCTTACCGCGGCCGGCGTGCAAAACGCCATCGTCCTTACCTGGATCAATGTCGCCGGCGGCAATCAATCGCAGCCGGGCACGATCTACGGCTTGGCGCTGGTCTTCGCTCAGCAAGGACTCGTTGCACTCTACTGCGGCTTCAGCCGGCAACACGTCGCGCTGCGGACCGCGCTGTTTCTCGCCGCGATGTTCATCAGCGGCGATCTCGCCAGCCGCTACGCGGGCCATGCGGAGTTGCAAGGAACTTGGATGCTGGCGATGCTCGCGCATGGCCTCTTTGTGCTCAGCGGCGTATGGTACGCGCGGATCCTCGGCATGCGACTGACGCTCACCGGCGAGCGCGACGCCGACGACGCACCCTGGCAATTCACGCTGCTGCGACTCTTCGCCGTCACGACGATCGCGGCCTTGCTGATGGGTGTATTCACCTACCTGCGGATCGATCAGGAACAGTTGCCGCATCTCTTTGTGCAAGCCATTTTGCTCGGCGCCCTGCCGCTGCAAGTTTGGTTCGTGGCCTTGATGCAAGAGCGGTTTCTGCTGCTCATCAAGATCAGCTTCGCCACCATCTGCGTAGCCACGACCATCCTCACGTTCCTGCTGCCCGATGCCGATCTGCTCACGATGCTCTGGCTCACGCTCCTCCAGTCACTCATGATTCACGCTGCAGTCAGTGTCATTCAGCAGGCCGGATATCGCATTGTGGTTCGTGGCGAAAAAGCGAAAGCAGCGTAACGACGCGTGCTTTAGTCTTCGATTTCCAGTCGCACTTCTCCCAGCAAACCCGGCCCTGCTTGGCCGGCAAGTTCCAGCGTAATGCGGAGAGCGTTCCGCAGTTGCAGCCGTCCGGTGACTTCGTATCTGCGCGAACCTTCTGCCGCCAGTTGCAGTCCTAGTGACTGGTCGTTGAGTTCGATTGTCGCTCGCGCGTGAACGCTCTCAATCACCAGCGACACGCGCTCCTGCGACAAATTCGTCGGCAAGCCGAAATGGCGGATGAACTGCGCGGGACCGGCGAAATCGGCGCCAAGCGCGGACCAATCGCCGGGCATGGTCGTTTCGACTGCAGTCGTTGGATCCGCGTCCATGGGGAGAAGTTTCCACGGGCCGCGCAGACGGATAGTGTGCATCGGGCTGTTGTCGGTTGCCGGGCAGAAAGTGTCAATGGCCCAGCGAACTGAGTCCAGGGAGGTAAGAGCCGTGCGGCAAGCACGGTGAGGTATGCTTGATCGCCAATTGCCAGACTTCTAGCGTAGATGTTGCTGACGGTTGCGCTCCTGACGATTTTGAGGCGAGCGGACGACTATGGACTGCAAACCAGCGAGCACGAATCCGAAGTCGGCGCGGTGGATCGTTCCGCTGCTGCTGCTCGGGCCGATCGTAGCGATCTTTGCGCCGGTGCTGTTTGCCGATCGCTCATTTGCTTTTCGCGATGGGGCCCACTTTTATCATCCGTTGTTTCAGTGGATCACCGCCGAGTGGGGCCAAGGCCGCGTGCCGCTGTGGAACCCGCAGGAAAACTGCGGCTTGCCGGTGCTCGCCGATGCGACCAGCAGCATCTTCTATCCCGGCAAGCTGATCTTCACGCTGCCGCTGCCGTTTGTCTGGCTCTACAAGTTTTACATCATCGGCCATGTGGTGCTCGCAGCGCTCGGCATGTTCGCATTCGCGCGACGGCTGCGGGCCAGCGAACAAACGGCCGTGCTCGTCGCGATCGCTTACGCGTGCGGCGGCAATGTCGTGTTTCAATATTGCAATGTCATCTTCCTGGTCGGCGCGGCTTGGCTGCCGTTCGCGCTACTAGCCATCGAGACCATCGTGAGCAGCCGGTGCTGGCGGGCGATGCTCTTCTTGGCCTTTGTGCTCGCGATGATGATCCTCGGTGGCGATCCGCAGATGGCGCTGCATGTGCTGCTCGCCGCGGGATTGCGAATCGCGGCCTCCCTTGCTTCGATACTCAGAGGAGAGAGCCGGGAGGAGGGGCTGACGTTGGTGCAGCCTTCTATTTTCCAACAACTGACGCCCTCCGCCGCACTACTCGCCGGCGCTGCGATCCTTGCCTTCCTTCTCGCCGCCGTTCAAATCTTTCCTTCATCGGAAGCCACGAAATCGAGCGAACGGGCTGCGTACAATCGGCCGCGGAATATTTTCGAAGCAGCCGCTGTCCTCACGACCGCTCCTGAAAGTGAGTCGCTGCTTGCCGAAACACCCAGCGAGAAAGTCGTCGCCGGCTTGTTTGGTCAGCCCGAGCCGAGTTCGCATCACGACCGCGCGTACGACTACAGCATCAGCCCTTGGCGCGTAGCGGAGTTCGTTTGGCCGAATGTTTCGGGCAAGCCGTTTCCGCGCAATCAGCGCTGGACCAGTCTCATCCCTGGCGAATCGAAGCCGTGGACGCCGACGCTCTATCTGGGTTTGCTGCCGTTTCTCGCCGGTGTCGCGGCGCTCCGTTGGTGGCGAACCGACGCGACCACGCGCTGGCTCACTTGGCTGGTGATCGTTTTCACGCTCGGCAGCTTCGGCTGGTACGGCCTCGGTTGGCTGCTGCGCGAATGTTACTCCACGATCTTGCACGGCGATCCCGCGAAGCTCGGTATCGGCAGCCCGGTCGGCGGCGTGTATTGGTTGATGGTCACGTTCCTGCCGAGCTACATCTATTTTCGCTATCCAGCCAAGCTGATGGTCGTCGCCGTCTGTGCGCTCCTTGCCATCGCCGCGCCGGCCGCCGATCGGCTGTTTGAAAAGAAGTCGGAGCGCTGGCTGCTGACGTTCAAAACCATCACCATCGCCAGCATGGTGATCGCCTTCAGTGTGTGGTGCATTTCACCGCAACTGCTGAAGCTGCCGCCTTCACCGAGCCAGATCTTCGGGCCGTTCGAAATGAGCGGTGCGTTGTTCGATGTGTTCACCGCCCTCGCGCACACGACGCTCATCGCCGCGCTGTCGTATTGGCTGCTGACGAAAATCTGGGAAGCGGCCGCGACGAGCGACGGCCAGGCAATCACACGCCTGAAGTGGGCCGCCGTCGTGATCACTGCCACGGAAGTGGTCGTTGCCAACGGCAACTTGATTTTGACGGCGCCTGCGAAGATGTGGAACTCAGAGCCCGCCATCGTCAGTTCGATCCAAGCGCGAGAAGAGCGGGAACCGGAAAACCGGCGCACTATTCAACCGCGTTTCTTCCGCGGCAGCTATCGCAGTTGGAATCCGCCGAGCTTTGCAAAAGCCGGTGCGTCGCGCCGGATCGAGGAGATGGCGACCTGGGATCACGATACGCTGTCGCACAAGTACTTTTTGCCGAGCGGCCTGTCGCTGGTCGAGTCGTATGGCTCGCTAAAGCCTGTCGATTATGAGTCGCTGCTGTTGCAGGCTCGCGCCTTGAGCCCGACGAAAGTCGACGGCGTGTCGCAACCACTGAGTGAAGCGCTGCGACTCACGGCGTGCGAATATCTCGTGCTGCCCGGCAGTGCGAAGATTCCTTACGCCGAAAATTTGCATGCGACCAACCTGCCCGAGAACTCGACGGTGTGGCGGATGAAGCGGATTTTGCCGCGCGCTCATGTGGTGGATCAAATCATCACTCTGCCGCCGCTGGCTGATTCGCTCGACCTGGCCGCGGTGGACGCCCGGGCCTTGCTCGTGCTTGCTGAGACGAGCGAGGGGAAGACGAAGATTCGCGATTTCCGCACACTCGCGGTCGTCGAGACAAAGGAAAAGTTGTCGTTGCCAGTTGTCGATGCGAGTAGTGAACCCGCGGCTTCGAAGGCGAGCGCTCAGATTGTGCTCGGCGAGCCACAGCATGTGCGCGTTCAAGCGACGCTGGAAAAACCCGGTCTGCTGGTGCTCAGCGACAGTTGGAACGCGGGCTGGGTCGCAACGCGGCAACCGGCCGACTCGCCTGTTGGCAGCCAAACCACGCCTCTGACGATTCATCGCACCAACCGCTGTTTTCGCGGCGTGCAACTTCCCGAGGGCGCATGGCAGGTCGATTTTGAATATCGGCCGCAGAGTTTTTATTGTGGCGGCGTTGTTAGTATGGTTGCCTGGCTGGGCCTGATTGCGGTTGTGATTGTGAGTTCGTTGCGATCTCGAAAAAATAGCTGTTAAGAACCTCATTGTTCGTCGACACATGCCCGCGACGTAAGTGAGTTTTTGCGTGATTGCCTGGCTGCGGATTGAGAATGCACCGCGGTAGGTGCTACGATGCGGCTTGATACAGAGGGACATTCATCCGGAGGGAACCGATGACATTCTCGATTCGCACGTTCTTGATCGTGATTGCGATTCTGGCTTGCTGGCTGGGAGCGATGGTTTCCACCTCACTGGTGATAGTGGAACTCGTCGCGAGCGCCACGCTCTTGCTCATGCTGCTCGCGCTGCCTCTGGCGATCTGGGAACCACGGGCCGAGCTCCGAGCATTTTGGACCGGCTTTTTCGTCCTCTCTCTCGGCAGCATCTTGCTTTCGAGCTATCTGGGCGGCTATCAGCAAACTTCTCAGGCCATCGCCGTCGCGATTCTGGGGCAACCTACGCCGGTGCAATATCCGCAGCCGAACTTTAGCCTCCCGCCAGGCACAGTACCGCTGCTGAGCCCACCTCAGCCAGGCTCATTTCGCCCCACTCCCGCCGATACCGAACCGAGCCTGCCCGAAATCACTCCGGGAGATGACTCGCCGGCCTCGAACAAGCCGTCGCTGAACACATCCTACTACCAACCGCCGCTCAACCCGTATAACCCCGTGCCCATCTATGCCTCGCCGAATTTCGTTCCCTATGCTCAGTACGGAGTCGCCGATCGTTACTACTTGCGGGTCAATGCCATTCGTAGTTCCGTGCCGTACTTGTTCTCGCTGCTGGCCGGCGTGATCGGCGGTTGGGTGACGATGTGGGTTTATCGGCGAGCGAAGAGCAGCGCGGCGGAAACGGGCCTGGCCACAGTGAGTTGATTTGCCGGCGCAAACAAAAACCGGCGATGACTTTCATCATCGCCGGTTCGAGTTTTTTGATTGCTGTCGGACAGCTGCGATTAGAAGAAACCGCCACCACCACCGAAGCCACCGCCACCGAAGCCGCCACCGCCGCCACCTTGGCCGCCCTGACCATTCTGGCCTTGGCCACCTTGTTGCTGCGTCTGCTGGCCGCTGACGAAGTTGAAGGTATAGACTTCCGCGATCAACGTGAACGACGGCGAGGGCGAAACGCGAACGTAACGCCGGTCAGCCGAGATCACCGCGTTGGCGAGGAACTGAGCACCTTCGGGCAACACCGTGATTTGCGGACGATAACCAACCGCACCACCCCGGTTGAAGCCGAAGCGATTGGCGAGAGCTGCTTGCTGACCCAGGCCGTTGTTGAAGCTGTTCGAAGCAGTCGAGCCGTTGTTCAGGTTGGCCATCTGCTGAGCGAGAATCGCCTGATTGACCGCGTTTTGAATGCGGGCAACCTGAGCGACTTGAGCTTCCGGCAACGGATCCTGACGACGGCCATCTTTCATTTCGAACTGAACGATCGCGCCCTTGGCGTTGATCGGAATCTGTTCGTGAATCACCTTCTGCTCGGGCGTGCCGTAGTGGGTGATGATGTCGACCGTCACCTTGCCACCGGTGGGCTTGCCCCACACGTTGTTCAGGGCGAGACGATACTTGCCATCAAAGGCTTCGCTGCAGACATACACTTCTTGATAACCGTCGGTGGTCTTCACCGAGTCAGCCGACGAGACATCGCCCACCAACATGCCGCCGCTGGTCGAGCGAGGCTGACGGAACGAGCAGTTCGTGCCGGCCGGTTCATCAACCGAGATGTCGATGTCGGCATCGCCGGTCCACTTCACCATGATCACCAGATCGCGAACGGCAGCCTGACGAACAGCTTCGTCGAGAGCCTTGGCTTCGGCTGGCTTCTTGTCCGCGATGAGTTGATCATGCGTGGCCTTGGCCAAGCGGAAGGCATTCGCGGCCAGATACATCTGTTCCTTCGGCCACGATTGGCTGAGGATACCGACGCAAGCCCATTCGATGCCCTTGGTGTCATTCAGGCGTTGGGCCAGGGCCAGACCTTGCAAGTAAGCGTCGTGCCGCGAAGGATTCGCAGCCGTGACTTGCTGGCAGATCTTGAGGGCCCGTTGATACAGGCCGGCCTTGGTCATATAGACCGCGATGAAGAGTACTTCGTCTTCCGAATTGGCAAAATCGACCGCCGACATCAGAGCCCGTTCGAGATCTTGCGGCGGAGCGTTGCTGGCTTGCATGGCCAGGCTGAGAGCTTCGTACATCCAGTGTTCGACGCAACCGTTGCGGATGGCCGATTGGATCAAAGTCGAAACCTGGTCGAACTTCTTTTCAGCCACCAACTCGCGAACCGTTTGACGGCAATCAGCCATCAGTGCGGCAGCCAACTTCGATTCTGGAGCTTCCGATTGAAATGAAGTACGACGGATGGGTTCAACTTCTTCGACGATCGCTTCTCGCTTGGCAGCGAAGTAAGCATCCCATTCGGCTTGCGTCGTGGCAGCAATCCGCTTGCCGGCCGCAGTGACCGGACGGCGAACTTCTGGTTCAACCGGAGCCGCAGGGGCTTGAGCTTGCGGAGCAGGGGCTTGAGCACCAGCAGCCGGCTTCTTGCTGCCGAGGTTCAGGTCGTCTTCGACAGCGAACAAACCGCCGCCACCACCTTGTTGACCACCGCCGCCGAAACCACCACCACCGCCGCCGAAACCACCACCACCGCCACCTTGTTGGCCACCGAAACCACCGGCGCCACCAAGCTGACCGAGAACACCACCCAGAATCGAGTTGTTCTGAATCGGCACGACCAAGTCGCCGACCGGATACACCTTGGTCGACATGTTTTCGGGGCTCTGTGCGTCTTCGATCGTGGTGATCTTGAGCACTTCGTCCTTCACCATGTAGGTCAGGTTGAGATCGCCCAGGAGCAAGCGGAGAGCCGACCGCAAGCTGATCTGCTTGAGGTTACGCGTAACCGGTTGATCGGGCTGCACGCCGGCGTCTTCGATCTTCTTGGTGAGGACGATCGTGATGTCGTGCTGATCGGCGATGAAGGCAATCACGTCCTTGAGGGGCGTGTCGACGAATTCCAGCGTCGTGTCTTCACCGAGGGCTTTGTAAACCTTTTCTTCCTTGCTCCCTTGCTTGGCAAGGTCGACCGACGCGTACTTCTTACGACGCAGCGTCAGTTCTTCCCAACGTTCGGCCGGCGGATAAATGATCGGCGGTTCGTCCGGGAAAGGAATGTGCGAATGTTCGACCTGGTACAAGGCTTCGAGGAAGTTCTTCCGGCGAAGACGTTGCACTTCGGCCAGCTGATAGTAACCGCGTTGCATGCGGCCGGCGGTCGTTACCGATTCGGCGAGCAAGTCAGCGTTCTGCCGGGTGCGAGCAGCCTGGCGATCGAGCAGTTCCACTTGCGTGGCCACTTCATCGTCAGCGATCACATAGCGGCCTTCTTCCATCAAGGAAGTGTAGCGAGCCATGATCTGTGCCAGGCGTTCTTCGCCGAGGCGGAGTTCGAGGTTGATCCGTTCGAGCTCTTTGCCAACGGCTTCTTTCTCTTGCACGATCGTCAGCTTTTCGCGAGCTTCGACCGCGATGCGGCGAGCTTCACGAATTGCCGTTTCGACGCGAGCACGCAGCTGTTGACGAGTTTCGGCGGCCAGATCGGGGGTCGAATCGACCATGAACTGAATTCGCTTGAGAGCGTCTTCGGCATTGTCCGGGCTGCTGGCCATGATGCGGCGAGCGTCGTTGAGCTGACGCTCAACTTCGGCTTGCATCTTTTGTTGATTCACTTGGTTCAGTTCGTCGAACTGGCGAATCAGCGGAGCGCCTTCTTCGGTGAGCAGCGGTTGGCCTTCGGCGGCCGGAGCACCGGGCTGCTGCAGTTTGACGAGGTTCAGGTCCGGTTCGCCACGGTTGGCGGCAGGAGCCACACCGGCTTGACGCTGGGCAGCATCACGCAAAGCCATCGCACCAGGATTGCGAGGATCGCGAGCGAGAGCGGCGTGAGCGACGTGCAATGCGCCCTGGGTGTTACCCGAGGCGAGTGCTTCTTGACCGAGTTTCGACAGTTGTTCGGCGCTTTGCATCGTCATGATGGCTGCTTCACGCAGACCAATCGTGCCGACGGTGGGCAACGAAATGCCACGATCTGGTCGGGCAACTTCCACGAGCCGCGGCAGGAAGGAGAAATCTTCCTGCGACTTTTCGGGCGACATATTCCAGTTCAACTCAACGGCCTTGCCATTCATTTCGGCAGCGATCTTGATCGGCGTGGCAGCTCGCGACGAGAGCTTGCCGACGAGGATCGTATCGCGATCGGTGCGGAACGGCGGCACATTGGCTGGATAGTGAGCAGTCATGTTTTCGGGCAGAGTGGCCGACACTGGCCAGATCACGCCAGCTTGCACGGCGGCCGCGAGAGCAGCACCGTTGACCGTCGGATCGTTGCCCATCGTGCGGAGCATACCGCCGGTTTGATTGGCCAATGCGGCTAAGCCGGAGGTGTTAATACCTTTGCCGACGGCATAGCTGGTGACAGCGGCCCGGCTCTTCACCAGGCGATCGACGGTGGCAGCCAAACGATCGGTCGTCAGCAGGTTGGCCTTGCTGTTGCCATCACCGAGATAAACGACGCTGTGAGCAGCGTTGCCAGGAGCAAAGCTCGCGGCGGCTGCTTCGAGCGCGATCGGCATGTCGGTGGCGCCGAGCGGAGCACGCTGCTGGAGCTTGGCCAGCGCGGCTTGCATGTCGGGACTATTCGGCGCGACAAAGCCGCGCGACATTTCCACGGCATTCAGATCGACCGCGATCAGCTTGACGCGATCCTGCGGCGAGAGCTTGGCCAGCATGCCGCGCAAAGCGGCGAGGGCGTCATCGCGCAACACACCGGCCTGGCTGGCCGAAGTGTCAAATAGCACGACAACTTCATTGATTTGTTGCGGGTCGCTGCCCTGTGCGGGCACGAGACTCGCGGCGAAAAACGTTTCGCCGGCGGCGCTCTCAAAGGTCGCCAGTCGCGCTGTTTCTCCCGCGGGAGGAGCAGCATTTGCGGCGAAACCAAAGATCAAGACCGTCAGACCTGCCAGCCAGAATTGACTGCGCATCGACATAAAGTTACTCCAGACAACGGTGCCATGACGGCAAGAGATCTCTCTGTTCCTAGACGAGACTGCCGTCGCCCCTGAATTCCGCGCCCCTGCATGAATGGCGACTTTGTGCTATCGCCGAAGCCCATTCTATTCAGTCGGAAGGGTTTACGCTATCAAAAAAATGCAAATTGCCGTGCACGGCCATTTTCCAGATGGTTTATGACGTGGGCTCTCGCTCCCGTGGTAGCGGTGATAGCGGCAGTATGGCTTGGGCAACCTGGCGAATATTTCTGCCGCCATTTTTCGATTCAGGTGCATCCATTCTCTTGTTACGCACGTTACTAGTATGAACAATGAATTCAGGGGCTGAGGCAGTTTCAGGCGGGGATTCGATTTTGCCGGGCAGCGTTTTTGCCATACAATGGGCCGGCAATCCCCGCCAAAAGTAGGTTGACGATGCAAGATTCAGCGTCTTTCGCAAAGAATGCGTCACTGACAGGGTCCACCACCCTGGCCAGCCGTTTTGAGCAAGGCTGCCAACTGGTGGAAGCGGGCAAGCTTCCCGAAGCCCTGAACATTCTCGCCGAGTGCGCCGCCGGTGAACCAAGCCGGGCCGACTACGTCGATACTTGGCTCGGCGCGCTCCTCCAAAACCCAGCCGCCGCTGTGGAAGACCGCCCCGCGGCCTTCGCCGCGCTCGCTCAACTCAGCCAGGAAGAACATTGGCACGAAGTGCTGCAGCAAGGACAACTCTTGCTGCGCGACTTTCCCCGCCGAACTCCGCTGCTCCAAACCTTGGCCACTGCTTCGGCATCACTCGGCTACTTTGAAGCAGCCGATTGCTATCTCGCAGCCGCTCTGGAAATTTCTGCCGAGCAACCCGATCTGCTGCGGCAACGGGCCAAGCTCCTCGCCCAGCTGCGCCGTTACGACGAAGCGCTCGAAACCTGGATGCACCTGGAACGAGTCTCGCCCGACGATGCAGGCGCCGCCGGCGCGATCGCTTCGCTCGCCATCGAACGGAGTCGCCGTCGTCATGGGTTGAAACGGCGCGTCGAAGACTTCTGGGCCACCGCGCCCAAGCCGCGCGTTCGTATTCAACCCAAGCCGCCGACCGACAATGTTTACGGATCGCTGGCCTCTCCGCAAAAGAACATCGCCGCGCCCGTGCAACGCACGCAGCTGCAAGAGCTTGAGCTCGCCGTGCGCGAGTTCCCCTCGCATGCCGACAATTACTTGCAACTCACGCCGCTCTACTTGGAGCGAGGCCGTGATCAAGAAGCAGAGCGCATGCTCAACCGAGGCCGAGCCGCGACTGGCAACAATCCACGCGTCGTTGCCTTGTGGGAAGAAGTCGCCGTCAAAGTCTTTGAAGATCGCGTGGCTCACGCTCGTCGCGACGCCGCCGAACATCCTTCGGCAAATTCGCAGACCGCACTCGCACAAATTCTCCGCGAGCGCGATAAGCTCGAGACCGCCGTTTACACTTCGCGTTTGCAACGCGAGCCCGGCAATCTGGCGCTGCAGTATGAGCTCGGCGTGCGGCTGAAACGCTCGGCGAAGTTGCACGACGCGATGAAGCATCTCCAATTGGCCTTGGGTGAACTCACCGTGCGAGCGCTCGCCGCCTTTGAGCTCGGCGAATGCCATCTGCAGCTCAACGATGTACCGCAAGCGCTGCGGTTTTATCGAATGGCATCGGAAACCGCGCTCACCGATCAGGCCGCCGCTCGCAAGCACGCGCTCTACCAGGCGTCGGTCCTCGCGCTCCGCATGAAACTGCTGAAAAACGCAGTGCGCTACCTGCGCGAGCTCAATCGCATCGACCCCAAGTTTCGCGATGCCGCGACACTGCTGCAGAATGCCCAAGCCACGTTGAGCACCGCGGAATCGAAGGCCGCGAGCGCCGGTCGGCGTGTTTCCAACTCGTCGCCCACGGTTTAATCGCCGTGGGGCAAAAGTCTTCTCAGCGTCGTCACAAAAAGTCTCGCGACTTTGAGCCGAATGCACGACGGCCTGAAATCCCGTTTCTGGTTTTGCTCGCCGTTAGCGATCGCATCGGTTCTCGGCTCACACGCAACCAGGCAATGTTCCGCGCCACCGCCCTCGTGATCCTCAGTCCGATCATTCTCAGCCTGTTGTTCATTCTGAACAACGAACTGTTCCTCATGCCCCTCTTTGGCAGCGGAGTGCTGCTGGTCTTCGCGATCGCCCAGTGGCAAGCCATTCGTTGGCTAGACAAACGCGATGCCTGGCGGCATGTGCGGTAGCGTAAGTAGGACGGACCATTGGTCCGCTCCAGAAGCGGGTACCGACAACGATCTGCTCCACTCGCAGCCCCTAGACGAACCAATGGTTTGTCTTACGGCGGTGGCTTACAGTAATCCGCCGGTGGCTGGATCGAGCGCCACGCCATGGCATAGCTTCGCGAGGCGAGCCAGCACGAGCAGCAGCGTGCCGGGGTCGAGCGGACCATCGTCTTCGTCGATCGCGTCGCCGAGTTCTTCGAAATGGAAGACATCGAACTTGGCGTTGCTGAGCATCATTCGGTCGTACTTGGCCTTTTCTTCTGCCGTCAGCTGTTGACCGCGAAATTCCTTCTTGAGCTCGGCCAGCAGTTCTTTCACTTCGTCGCCATCAATATAGATCAGGTCCATGCCCGAGGAATCGATGTGCGAGAGGACCGTCATTCCTTCCAGAAAGCCGTCTTCGCTTTGCGTCGATGCAGTAATGTTGAGACCGGCCTTCAGCTCAGTCAGGGCTCGTTTGACCGTGGCGGGAGTGGGCCGCTGCTGGGCGTCGAACAGCACGAAGTACGTTTCGCGCCACTGAAATCGGGAATCTTCGAAAAGTGACACGGTTAGCCCCTGCTGCTGACTCTAGTTGTTGCGGCTGCGAAAACCGCGGCCTTATTCGAAGTCTTGCCCGTCTGGTTCAGCGCCGCCGCCGCTGCCCCGATCAAAACCCTCGGCGTACTGCTCGAGAGCCTTCAGCGTCTTATCTCGCTCGACCCGCGAGGCGAAGACCGATTCGTCACCTTCCAGTCGAACTTCGTAATCCCCTTCGTACGAGCAATCGTCGTTGCCGCAGAAGTGCGGCACATCGGCCACCCAAATGATCCGATACAGTGGCACATGCTTATCGTCGATGAGCGCAAAGATCGAAACCACACTCAAACTCCTGGCAAACTAACTGCCAACAAACGGGCGAACGGTACCTCTGAGATTGTATCTGAAAGAGGCCTGCAGGGCTAATAGGCCAACCGGCCTGCGCGCTGGCAAAACCAGCCGGGAATTCAGGCCAATCCAACAAAAAGGGCTGCCCCAAAGAGCAGCCCCGGCAAATCTCAACATTACGAACGACGGCTAAGTCTTGAACTCATACGGATACTTCTTGCCGTCTCCCTTGAGCTCGATAATCCAGTCCTTCTTCGGCTCCTTGATGTCGACTTTCAGTGGGCTGTTTTGCGGCTTGTCATAGATCTCCGGTGCATACCGGCGATGATGGGTTTCGGAAATTGCTTCCGCCGAGTTCACGGCGACGATGTGCCCAGTGCCGACAGGGCAGCCATCGCGGCCGTCGATGGTCATGCACAGCTTGAAACGTCCCTGCGCATCGAGCCTGCCGAACGCCGATTCGCCGGCGGTGGGCACCACCATCACGCTGCCCCAGGCCAAGGGCTGGCCATCGAGCAACACTTGGCCTTCGACCGGAACAATTTTTGAGCCTTGCTCGCAACCGGTGCAAACCAGCAGCGACGCGAACAGCAACGTCAGGGCGATTTTTGACAGAATATTCATGATTAGTAATCTCCCACCACTTCACCGTCGGCCCGCTGCGACAGCCGTTGGTAAGTCACGAAATTGATTTGATTGGTAATCAGGCTCACGTGGCCATCGACGAAGGCGAACTGCGCACCACCCGGGTGCAAGCTGCCAAATGCCGCATTCGACGGGCCGTTGGTGTTGTCGACAAAGGCGCCGAGGCTTGGTTTCGTATTCAACGGGTTAGCCGTCGTTCGCAGTGTCATAAAGCGAGAGCCGGTGGTCCACATGTTCGGCGCGGTGCCGTTAGGAACATTATCCAGGTATCCGTCGCTGTTCTTGGTTTCACCCAGCAAAAACTGGCTGCTCGTGCCGTCGGTGATATCTGCCAGGCGAAAGGTCGAACGATAAACGAACACGCCCGTATTGATGTGCTTAATCGGCGAGCCATTCGGTGGACCTAAGTGACCACCACACAGCCCGTAGTTGCCGGTCGCTGCCTTCTTACCACTGCTGGGTTGATTATCGACGAACGGCTTGGCGCTTTCGCTCGGGCAGACCATGAACTTCGGCCGAGCCGAAACGACTTCCATGTTTGTGGCGTTGTCCCAACCAGTATTCACGCCCCACGGTGCTACGGTAATGTTGTCGATTTTGTTGAATAGAGACGACTGTTCGATATACGGTAGCGTGTGGACGAAGGCGCTCCAGCCGATTGTTCCGCCACCAGTGGTAAAGCCGTTGCACTGATACGACGAATCGCCGTCGCAACCAGTGCGGCCCGGCGGCAGCGTCTTGAGCGAGTCTTCGTAGTTCATCATGCCGAGCGCCATCTGCTTCAGATTGTTCGAGCATTGCGAACGGCGAGCTGCTTCACGAGCGGCTTGCACAGCCGGCAAGAGTAGCGCCACCAAGACGCCGATGATCGCAATCACGACCAGCAGTTCGACTAGCGTGAACGCAGTTCGCTGCGACACGCGACAATTCGCCCGAGAACGAGACATGACAGAAGCCCCCTGCAGAACAAGAACGAAGACGAGACGGCGCGCAACGGAAAATGAAAAGCGGCGCTAGAAAAGCCAAGAATGGGAGAGGCCAGTCGAGTGCCAATGCGTGTGATTACCGACAATAGTAATCACGCTCTGCATTTTTGACGCCGGGAGCGTTTTGTTAAGGGCTTTTTAACCGCGTGTTGCCGCAATTTGTTAGGCAACAGAACCTCTTCAGGGATTATCAGCCCCACTTTGTAGTTGATCGCATAGAAATTTCCGCAGCGGCCATCGACCGTCCGCGACGTCGTTGGTCGGTAAGAGCGCACTCTGATCGGATCCCCGACGGCAACCTACCAGCAGAACGACCACGCTTCGCGGCAACTCCACGTGCACCAATTGCCGGTCGAACTGCAACAACGTCCCCAGCGCACATACCAAGGTTCGCTCGCGGCGAGCGGCGCAATCTGGTGCTCGGTTTTCACCGAGTACACCGGCTCGACAATCTTCATGAGCTTCGCCGGATGAATCGTATGGCTGTCGGCCAGTTCAAACCGGCCGCTACGATTGAGCGTGTTCGCGGCCAACTCGGCGCAGTGCGTACCGTCACCCGGTTTGCCGAGGACGTAGTTCTTCACCGAGTAGCGCCGGCCTAATTGCTCGTCGAGGTATTCGCGCATCGCCGTCGTTTCTGCCGCGGTGAATTTCTGCTCCGGCGCAACAATCCACAGCCGCACCGGTTCGCGGCGATTGCGACCAGCGTTGATCCGCGCCAGCTCTTGATCGTATTCGGCAAACGTCACGCGACGCACGTTGCCGGGCGTGGCTTCGTAGATCCAGGTTTCGTTGCCATCGCGAAACGCGATCGCCACGTGGCCGATCTCATCGCGCGTCGCATACTCCACCACGCTGTTGCAATTCTCCAGAAACAACAGGCTTCCCTCGCCGATCTCCGGTTGGGCCGAACACAGGGCCAGCAGTATCCACAGAGCGTGCATACCATCCTCGTGAAAAGAGCATCCTCGTGGGTTTGAGGATATTGGAAAGTAATTCGTCGGCAGTGTCCAATTCTTGGCGAGCCCGCCGTAGCCCTATAATGCGGCTCCTCCCCAATCCCCCTCCAGCGTTGAAAGAACCATGAAAAAGCTTCTCCTGGCTCTGGCGTTTCTCACATCGTTCGCCTCCCTCGCCGCAGCTGCCGATTGGCCGCCGCAACTGAGCAAGGATGGCGAGTTTGGTGGCCGCAAGCTCGACACCTATCAGCACGGCGTGCGCGAGGAATGGAGCTATGCCGCGCCGCAGACCGATACCTTCCTCGTGTTGCACCCCACTGCCCCGCGCGAAAAAGCGCCGCTGTATGTCGTGCTTCACTCCGCCGGTCACGACGTGCATTCCTGTTTGAAATGCACCGCACAGGTCGGCAACCACGACATCTATCACGCTCCCGCCGATATGTGCGCGCTGTATCTTGATTGCCGCGCGAACAAGGGCGACTGGTGGTGGGGCATCGAAAAGTACAAAGGTGCTGACATCTGCCCGACGGAAAAACGCGTGCTCGACACCGTGAAGTGGACGATCGAAAAATACGGCCTCGATCCCAACCGTGTCTATCTCTGCGGCAATAGCATGGGTGGCAGCGGCACCCTCGGCATCGGCATGCGCAACGGCGACGTCTTCGCTGCCATCAAAGCCAATGTTCCCGCCCGCGTCGAGCATGTCTCGAGCCGGATGTACTTCCCGCCGCAAACCGTTCCTGCCGATGTGAAACTTCCCGATCCGCCGATCTGCGTCGATTACTCGGCGCCGAACGACACCTGGTCGAAGGATCACGACAAATTCGCCGCCGCGATGAACGAACGCAAATATCCCCTCTTCATGTACTGGGGCCCGTTCGGCCATGCCAACAATCATGCGAACATTTTGAAGGTCAACGACCTGATCAATTCGTTCGATTGGCTCAACGTGAAAAAGAACGAAGCCTATCCGGTCTTCACCAGCGCTTCGACCAACGACGCGCAACCTTGGCCCGATAAGCTGATGGAAAAAGCCCCCGGCCAGATCAACGCGTTCTTCCGCTGGAAGCCGGTCAGCGAAACCGCGGACTCCGCCGAGGTTTCACTCTTCCTCACGAAGGCCGACGATTTGAAAACAACCTTCACCATCCCTGCTGAAGCCACAGCCGACATCAGCCTTCGCCGTTTGCAGCAACTCAAAGTTGCGCCCAATCAAAAAGTGAAATGGACCTTCGGCAGCGCGAGCGGCGAAGTCGCCGCCGATGCGAGTGGCGTAGTGACGGTGCCGCAGTTGAAGATCACCGCCGAGCCGCAGACGCTGAAGGTGAGTGCAGTCAAGTCGTAGGGAAACGCTACGAGTAGGACGGACGATTGGTCCGTCCTACGGAAAGACGCCGGCCTACTTTTTTGGCAGACGGTAGACTACGCCATCGACGAGCTGCTGCGCTAATTTCGTGTTTCCGCCAATTGCCGTTCAATAAACCGCTTCCAGTTCTCGGCGATCTTGTCGACTACACGCACCTCCTGGCCGGTGTGGAGATTGCCGAGGCAACGTTCTGGCAGATTGAAGAGCACAACGACTTCGCGCTCGGGGCTGCCGCCGTCGCGAAATCGCACGGCATATTTCCAGGATCGCATTTCGCTGGCGGCTGCGGGGCGATCGACATAGCTCACATACTCGGTGAGAAAGTGCCGATGGTGGATCAAGCCCGGAGCTTTTGAGATGTCGTGCGTCGCAGTGATGGGCAAGGCCTGGCCGGCGAACGTCAAGAGCTCGCTGTCCGCCGTGACTTCATCTCCCAGCGTCAGTAGTTCGACACGCGGGGCCGACTGAATGACCTGAATGCCGTTCGTTCCCCACATCTCCAGCGGCTCGCGACTGGCGAAGTATTTGTAAACGAGGCCCGACGCAGCCGCGATCAGGCCGACGACAAAGATGCCAATCACGACGGCTTTGCCACCGACGGGTGCTGACGAAGATTCCGATTTTGACGCGGGTGCATTCATACGAGCCATCATAATCGATGCGAACCGCGCGCGTGACTCACGCAAAATGCGACAACTTGGCGTGAAGCCGCCTGATGCCAGCGCACAATCGGCGACCTACGTTTACGAAACCGTTTCTAACGGGGGCAGTTCCACGACCACATCGCGCTGAAAGTAGAAACATGACCAAGAAAGTTCTCGTCGCTGACGATTCCAGCACCATGCGCAAGATCATCCTGCGTTCTCTCCAAGCCGTGGGCGTGCCCGATGCCGCCGAAGCGGGCGACGGCGAAGAAGCGGTCAACATGTTCAAGGCCGGCACCTACGACCTGGTGCTGACCGACTGGAACATGCCGAAGAAAAACGGCCTGGATGTGATTCGCGAGATCCGTCAGGTCAACGCCACCGTGCCGATCATCATGGTCACCACCGAAGCGGAAAAGACCCGCGTCATGGAAGCCATCCAAGCTGGCGTGAGCGACTACCTCGTCAAGCCGTTCACGGCGGATATGCTCCGGCAGAAGCTGGAAAAGTTCGAAGGCTAATTCGCCGTAGGCCGGAACGAGCGTACTCGCGCTGTTCCGGCATGAACTGCAGATTGATGTCGTTCGGCGACTCATGCCGGAACTGCGCGGAGTACCGCTTGTTCCGGCCTACAAAGCTACATCAATCGCTACACCGCGCCTGTTGTCAGCCAGTCCGTGAACCGCGTTCTTCCCAGACGCGGATTGGCGCCTGGCGTGAGGCTTTGATCGTTCACGTCGATGCCGAAGTAGCGGGCCTGGCCATTGGTTGCAACTTGCCGCGCGTCTCCCTTCGAAGTGAGGAAGATGCGCACAAGCTCATCCATCCGGATCTTTTCTGGCCCGGCAATTTCCACGATGCCGTTCTCCGGTTCGGCCAGTGCGACTTCGGCCAGCGCAGCGGCCACGTCGTCGGACACAATCGGCTGCATCATCGCCGGCGGCAACTGCACCGTCTGACCATCGGTCGCCGATTGGGCAATCGCGCCAACAAACTCAAAGAACTGCGTCGCTCGGACGACGGTGTACGGGACCGTGCCGGCTGCGATCAGTTTTTCCTGCGCCATCTTCGCGCGAAAATATCCGCTCGTGAGCAGCCGATCGGTGCCGACCACCGACAGCGCGACGTGGTGCTTCACGCCGGCTGCCTTTTCTTCTGCCAACAGATTTTGCGTCGATTTTTCAAAGAACTCGAGCACGGCCTGGTCTTCCCACACGGGTGCGTTGGCGACGTCGACAACCACCGTTGCTCCCTGAATCGCGGCGCTCAGTCCTTCGCCCGTGACCGCGTTCACCCCCTTCGAAGGAGATGCCGCCAACACTTCGTGCCCTTTGTTGCGTAGCAGTGCGACGAGTTTCGAACCAATTAAACCACTACCACCGATCACGACGATCTTCATCACTGCCTCCTGGATCGTGCTGTTTCCCGATCCTGATAATGAAACTGGTCTGTCTTCACACTGAGGACGAACGGATCGCTGAATTTGTGACAAACGTTTATTTTTCCGTTGGCTTTTCGGCCGCTTTTTCTGGAACAGCGATTTCCTTGGCATCGCGCGGATGCAGCACGAAGGCGATCAGTCGCGTGTTTCCCTTGGTGGCTGGATTTCGCGAGACGCGATGCAGCACGCCCGTGGCTTCATAAAAAGTCTCGCCTGCCTTGTATCGCTTCACCGGCAGATCGTTGATGCCGAGTTCGTATTCCCCTTCGGCGACGTACACAAAGCCGGGCCCCGGATGTCGGTGGGGCAGTCCCCCTTGGCCGGGAGCGATGGTCACTTCAACGACAGTTACTTTTGCATCCTTGCCATCGAGTTTCTCAATGATGTCTTGTGCCGACAGCACCTTGACTCGTTCGGCATCTGCGTGATGCTGGGCCAGCATCAACCCGCCAGCGCCGAGGACAATTACGATACAGAGCAACAGAATAGTGCGGTTCATCACGATCTCCTTGTTGTTAGTTACGAGGTTGTGGATTGCGAGGTACGGCAACTAGGACGTATTAGACGCTAAGTTTGTGACAGGCGATTCTGTTTTTTCGAAATTCGTTTCCAATAGCATCGAGTGCATCAACTCCGCGCGATATGGCCAATCAACCTCTCCACACGGCAGAATCAAGGCGACTCGAGGAAAGCGCCCAGCGCACCAACAACTGGCAACGCTGGGGGCCGTATCTCTCGGAGCGGCAGTGGGGCACCGTGCGCGAAGATTATTCTGCCGACGGCGACGCCTGGGACTACTTCACGCACGACCAGGCCCGCAGCCGAGCCTATCGCTGGGGCGAAGACGGCTTGCTAGGGATCTGCGATCGCCAGTGCCGACTCTGCTTTGGGTTGGCGCTGTGGAATGGCCACGATCCGATTTTGAAGGAGCGACTCTTCGGCCTGACCGGCCCCGAAGGGAACCACGGCGAGGATGTGAAGGAGTGCTACTACTACCTCGACTCGACGCCGACGCACTCCTACATGAAGGGGCTGTACAAGTATCCGCAGAGTGAGTTCCCCTACGATCAACTCGTGGCAGAGAATCATCGGCGGGGAAAATTCGACGGAGAATATGAGCTCCTCGACACCGGTGTGTTCGATGAGAACCGCTACTTCGATGTCGTCGCCGAATATGCCAAGGCGTCGCCCGATGATGTGCTGATCCGCGTGACAATCGCTAATCGCGGTCCGGAGGCAGCGCCGATTCACGTGCTGCCGACACTGTGGTTTCGCAATAACTGGATTTGGGGTTGCACGCACGAAGGGTGCGAAGTCAAACCGCGACTCGAAGCCAGCGGCCCGGCCGCGATTCTGGCGCGACACGTTTCCCTCGGCGCATTTCGGCTCGACATCGATCCATCGGCAGCGCCGTTTGAACTGGTCTTCACCGACAACGAAACGAATACCGAGAAGATCTTTGACTACGAAAACGGCACGCATTACGCCAAGGATGCCTTTCACGAATATGTGATTCACGGCAATTCCCAGGCGGTCAATCCGAAGAAGCTGGGCACCAAAGGCGCGGCAATTTTCAAGCTGAATGTTCCTGCCGGAACGGAGATCGTGCTGCGATTGCGACTCACACGAGTCGAAGAAGCAACGGCGACGCCGTTTGCCCATTTCGATGAGGTATTCGCCACGCGCATCAGTGAGGCCGATGCGTTCTATGCGGAGCGACTAGGGACTGCCGATAAAGAAGCGTCGCTCGTTGCTCGCCAGGCCTATGCGGGGCTGCTGTGGAGCAAGCAGTTCTATCACTACGTCGTCCAAGTCTGGCTCGCTGGCGATCCTGATCAACCGCCACCGCCAGCCGCACGGAATGAGGGGCGCAATCACGATTGGCCTCATTTATTCAATCGCGATGTGATCTCGATGCCCGACAAGTGGGAGTATCCGTGGTACGCGGCTTGGGATCTCGCCTTCCACATGATTCCGATGGCGGCGATCGATCCGGAGTTTGCCAAGGCGCAGCTGGAACTGTTTCTGCGCGAATGGTACCTGCATCCCAACGGTCAGATACCAGCGTATGAGTGGGCCCTGTCGGATGTGAATCCACCGGTACACGCCTGGGCTTGCTGGCGGGTTTATAAAATGACCGCGCCGCGCGGCGAGCGCGACGTGGCCTTTCTCAAGCGGGTCTTTACCAAGCTGTTGCTCAACTTCACCTGGTGGGTCAATCGCAAAGACGTCGCCGGGAATCATTTATTCGCTGGCGGTTTCCTCGGTCTCGATAACATCGGCGTGTTCGATCGCAGCCGACCATTGCCCGGCGGTGGCCGACTCGAACAGGCCGATGGCACGGCGTGGATGGCCTTTTACGCATCGACGATGCTGGCCATGGCGCTCGAACTGTCGCAGTACGACGATACGTATGAAGACATCGCCTCAAAATTCTTTGAGCACTTCGTACACATCGCCGATGCGATGAACACGCTCGGCGGGATGGGGCTGTGGCATGAAGGGGACGGCTTTTACTACGACCAGCTGCGCGTCGGTGATTTTTCGTCGCCACTGGGGATTCGTTCGATCGTCGGCATCATCCCGATCTTCGCCGCCGAAGTGCTGGAGCAGGCCGATATCGATCGGCTGCCGGGTTTCAAGAAACGGATGGAATGGTTTCTGAAGCATCGGCCTGATCTCGCGCGGCACATTGCTTACTGCGATCAATCGCACCAACCCGCAGAACACGACGGCGCCAGACCAGCAGGGAAACGACTGCTCGCCATTCCTTCGAAAGAGCGACTCGAACGGCTTCTCTGTTATCTGCTCGACGAAAGCGAGTTCTTGTCGCCGTACGGCATTCGAGCGCTGTCGCGATATCATCTCGACCATCCGTTCGTGCTGGTCGCCGATGGCCAGAAGCATCAGGTCGAATACACGCCGGCCGAGTCCACCTCGAACCTGTTCGGCGGCAACAGCAATTGGCGAGGACCGATCTGGTTCCCGATCAACTACCTGATCATCGAAGCCCTCGAACGATATCACCATTTCTACGGCGATCACGTGCGCGTCGAATGCCCGACGGGATCTGGCAACTACATGAATCTGTTCGAAGCTTCGCAGGAACTTCGTCGCCGCTTGAGCAATCTATTTTTGCCCGATGCCACAGGCCGCCGCGCTTGTCATGGCGATGACGCCCGTTATGCGACCGATCCACATTGGCGAGAATTGCCGCTCTTCTATGAATACTTCCACGGCGACAACGGGCGCGGTGTGGGAGCGAATCATCAAACGGGCTGGACGGCGCTGATTGCGACGATCCTGCGCGATGAGAAAAAGTAGGCCGGAACAAGCGTACTCGCGCAGCTCCGGCAGATTAGCTAGTAATAAAAACTCACAACTCCTCGCTGGGAATCGGCGGCGACTTTCATGCAGTTTGCGTAAGCATGGCGTGCGTTCTCGATGTCAGGATCCGCAGGAAAGCTTAGTTCGATACCAGCCAATCGTTGCACTTCAGCAACAACTTCTTCGGCTGTTAAAAAGCTGAGGTACGGAAAATCGTCGGGCGCTTTCAGCGCGAGCGGATGGCGAATCGTCGCGAGCGGCGAATGGAGTTGCAGCAGCTCTAAATCGCCAATCTCATCTTCGTCTGGCAGACGCTCGCCTAGTACAAAGCTGAGCACCTCCAACGCATAGCCATGTCGCGATTTCCAGTTCTTCGGCACGCTAGCGATTAGCGAGTCTAGCGCTTTATCGTCGGCCGAAAAGCTGGCGCGGTCCGAGCCATCCTCGGACGAACTTCGTGACCACAGGACATCGGGGGCCATCGTTTCGAGACGGTAGATCACTTCCCGCAAGCCAGACTGCGAGTAGCACTCGTTTCCCACTATCATGACCGCCGTATGTTGATCGTTAGACGGCGTTTCGAAAAACAACTCGAGGCTGCCCGTCAGCGACTTGATGAGTTGCGGCAATTTCTCGATCGTTGTTGCTTTGCCACCGAACAAGATCTCGCCTTCACCCGTTACGCGCAATTGCCAGTCGGCGACATAGTCGTAGGGTGGTGGAGGCGGATCTTCCTCGTCGGACGGGGAGTTTGCCTCTCGCAAACGCTCCAGTAATTCCGGATCCTTCGAGCCCACCGCTGCCCGCAATTTATCGATGTCGACTGCGTAGAGAAAAGTCGAATAGCTCACCCCTTCTTCTCCGCCGCTTCCTTTGCCTTCCGCTCTTCCTCTTTCCGCTCCTTATATTCCGCGATGGCCTTGGCTGGATCGGCGTTGAAGTAGTCGCGGCAGCCGGTGCAGCAGACGTAGTACTTCTGTCCCATGTACTCGACGGCCATCGTCCCGGCGCCGCCGGTCACGACGCATTCGGGGCCTTGCGCGCCCTGGCCAAAACCGCTGCCGACGCGGGTGTAGCCGACTTCGGCGAGGCGGACGAGTTGATCGCTGAACTGCGTTTTGCCTTCGTAGAGGACCAGCAACCGTTTGCCATCGGCGACAAAGCGGAGCGAGATCCGCTGCGGCAGACCAGCCGGGGCATCTTTGTTTTCGAGAACGAGTCGCTCATCCTTATCGATCGTCCCGGCATACGCCACTGCCTCGCCGCCATCTTTCGGCGTGGCTTGCAGGGTGTAAGCGTCGGCTTTGTCGCCGGTGATGAGCTCGACCTTGGAAAAGTATTTGCTCTGCTCGGGCCGAGTGAACATCGAGGTCCGCTGAGGGCTGAACTTCCAGGCCCAATCGGCTTGCTCGGTCCAAGAATCCTTTGTGCTTCCGCGCTGCGGCTGCCCCACGCCCTTCCAGCCACCAATCAACTTCTGAATCTTGCTCAACTGCTCCTTCTGAGCATTCAACTGCGCCTCGCTCGCCGGTTTCTCCTCCGCACCAAAAGCGACAACCGTCAGCAAACAAAAACAAAAAACCGCAGCGGTCGAAATGATCTTCATCATCAATCCCCTAATCTCTAACCCCTTCATCTCTTCCTCTCGTCCCTCGCCTCCCGCCTCTCGTCTCTTCCTCTGCCTCACATCCTAACCCCGACATGCAGCAACAGATTCGCATATCGCTGCTGATCTGCTGTTTGAATGGTCAGCACGTGATCGGGCGTGACGACCGCGTCGTAGAATTTCCACTTCTCGATCGGCTCGAGCTTCAGCGATGAACCAGCCGCGGCGATGGTTTTGCGATACGAATCCCACACCGGCGGATCTTCCTTCAGCGCGTAAGGCCCTTCGGTTTCGTACTGCATGGTATGGGCGGCTTCGATCGGAATCGCCGACAAAATGGCTTCCAGCACCTGCGTGCAGTTGACCACGCCGGGCATCAGGTTGAGCGAAATCACCTGCGCCTGCGGTCCGCGCTTGGAAGCGGCGGGATAATTGCCGTCGGCGATCAAGATCGCCGAGTGATGGCCGGCCCGGCCGAGAATGCCGAGGATGTCGGGGTGAATGAGCGTGTGGTTGAGCATGGGGGAGTAGTTCTGAGTTTTGGGTTCTGAGTTTTGAGACAGGAGGGAGGCGGTTCTTAGTTCTTAGTTCGTAGTTCTTAGTGCTTAGTTTGTCTCAGAACTCAAAACCCAGAACTCAGAACTTCTCTTCACCGAAAGTGCTCGTGGAAAGTGTCGATCGTCTGCTTCGCCGCCGCCTGCGAATCTGGATACGGGAGTGCTTCGGCGGAGAGGAACTTGTCGTATTGAATATCGCGCAACGCGGCGGCGATCGGCGCGAAGTCGATGTGGCCGAGGCCGGCGGGGCGGCGGTTGCTATCGACCAGGTGGACGTGGCCGATGTGGGCTCCGCCGGCGCGAATGCCGCCGGAGATCTCGACTTCCTCGATGTTCATATGGAACAAATCGGCGAGGAGCACCACGTTCGTCGCGCCGCTGTCTTCGAGCAGTGAAACACCGGTCTGCATGGTTGTGCAGAAGTTGGTTTCGTAGCGATTGAGAGGTTCGTAGATCAGCGGCACGTTGTATTGTCGGGCGTGCTCGCCGAGCTCGACGAGGGCTTCGCCCAGCCAGGCGAAACCGGTTTCGCGGCTGATGCTCTCGCCCCAACGGCCCTGCATCGAACCGATGATGGCCGGCGCGCCGAGCGGGCCTGCCGTGTCGATGATCGAGCGGATGAAGTCTTTCGCCTTGGCACGGATCGTTGCGTCGGCGTGCGTCAGGTGCAACTTGTGTTTGACCCAGCCGGCGCCGGTTCCCATCGCGGCGAGTTTCAGATTGTGATCGGTGAGCAGTTTCTTCACCGCGGGGATGTCGATCGCTTCAGGCCCCGGCGGAAATATTTCGATGGCATCGAAACCGAGCTCGGCTGCACTCTGGGCGGCCGCGGGCAAATCGTCCCAAAAAACAAACGGCCCGCCGCGGGCTTCGGCTACCAGGCTGACGGTCACACTCGAAAGAGGCATGTTCATTCCAACGGTGAAAAAGTTGCGTGCATCCGGCGAGGTGCCAGTATCGACAGCCGATCTGCCACTGGCAACTGGTTCAACGCTTCCCGCCTAGTGAGTCAGCCGTTCGCCGATTACAAACAACAGGCATCCACACAGATCGGTTTGAGTACAGGAAGGCGGCTGCATGCGTTTGCTCATGATGGGAACCGGTCCGTTTGCCGTCCCTACATTCCAAGGTTTGCTCGACTCGTCGCACGAGGTTCTCGCGCTCGTCACTCGCCCTACGCCCGCGCCCAAGGGGCGCGAAAAGGCGAGTCTCAATCCGATGCGCGATCTGGCCGAGGCTCGCGGCTTGACGGTTTATGCGCCCGACAGCATCAATACCGAAGAAGCAGCTGCGCGACTGCGTAAATGGAATGCCGATTTGTTTGTCGTGTGCGACTACGGACAGATCTTGTCGCGCGAGGCGCTCGGTCTCGCGCCGCTCGGCGGAATCAATCTGCATGCTTCGCTGCTGCCGAAGTTTCGCGGCGCTGCGCCGATCAACTGGGCCATGCTCAACGGTGAAGCGGAAACCGGCATTACGGTGATTCACATGACACCGCGGCTCGACGGCGGTCCGTGTCTCGTCGTCCGCAGCACGCCGATTGGCTACGAAGAAACGCAGCCAGAACTCGAACGCCGCTTGAGTGAGATGGGCGTTACTGCCGTGCTCGAAGCCATCGAAATGTTGAGCACCTGGGATCGCACCTCCACGCTCGGCACTCTGCAATCGAAGAGCCAGGTGACGAAAGCGCCGCGACTCGCAAAGAGCGACGGCTTGATCGATTGGACCAAATCGGCAGCGTTCATTCAGCGGCAAGTGCGAGCGCTCAAACCTTGGCCAACAACCTTCACCCACTGGCAACGTCCCGGCGGTGAACCGTTGCGCGTGATCGTCGATCATGTGATCGTCAGCAATGAACCACCCGCCGCCGAACCGGGCACCGTCGTGGTTAGCGACGGCAAGCAACTAGTCATCGCGACTGGTGAAGGTCGGATCTCGATCGATGCCCTGCAACCCGCGGGTAAACGCGTGTTGCAGGTGAGTGAGTTTCTTCGCGGGTATCCGGTGAAGGTTGGCGAGAAGTTCGCTTAACGTCTCGCCGAAATCTCTGCTTCGAAGTGCTTCGCTTCCACGTCGGAGTGCCAACGCCGGAATTTCGCGGAGCTCATTCCTCGTGCGCTGCAGTTTCGCGTCAACCAATCGAATACGGAGTATTCGACGACACTACTGCGTGATCTCGCCATTGGCCCGCGTGATGAGGCGGGCGAATTCGCGGATGTTGATGCTCTCTTGCACGAACCGAACCGAGCCGTCGCCCATCGCGACGTTGATGCCGGCCGGGTGAAAGGCAAAGGCTTCCGCCGTTCCTTCTGTGGCGTAGTAGGGGTGCGGGAAGGTCGTGCCGATCTGTTCGCCGTTGGCGCAGTTCACGGCGCAAGGACCGGGGAACGTCGCGCCATCGTAGGAGGAGCCATCCAGCGTAAAATCGCTGGCGGGGCGCGACCAACCACCGGCATTCAGCCGATCGGTCGGCAGATTGCCAAACCGCTTCCAACCTTTACGGTACACAAACGGCCGGCCCGCCGATTCGGCATACATGGCGGTATTCGACAAACCGTCGGTCACGTCGGCCATGCGGGGATCGCCGTTCTTCGGCAACATGCCCGTATCGGCAAAGTCGACCAAGCCGCTCGACAGCAACCGCGGATCGACGCCGATCGTCGGCGAGTAATCGGTGGTGGCTACCACGGGAGTCCACGGGCTGTTTTCTGGCACGCCGTCGAGTCGCTTCTTTTCCACCGGCGTCGAAGGGCAGTTGTAGCTGGGAATGGTCAGCGACGTGACCGGCAAGTTCGCAGCGTCGAACCAATTCAACGTTTGATTGTATTTGTCATAGCTGTTCTTGGCTTCCAAGTATGGCAGCAGCAGCGTGAGGCCGGCGATGCGCGGCGCGGTGGTCAAACCGCCCGGACGAATGCTGGACGGGAGCTTGTTGTAACTGTCGCTGAAATTGTGAACCGCCAGGCCCATCTGCTTGAGATTATTGGAGCACTGGGTGCGACGAGCTGCTTCGCGAGCGGCTTGCACGGCGGGCAGAAGCAGCGCGACGAGCACGCCGATGATGGCAATCACCACCAGCAACTCAACGAGCGTAAAGGCAGAACGGGTTGTCTTCATGGCATATTTTCCTGGGGCAGAATAAAGGCGAGAGGGAGCAAGGAGGGAGAGAGTAAGTCGGTAGGACGGACATGTCCGTCGCAAGTTAGCGCACCACAATCGGTTGCAGCGTGTTTTTGCCCGCGGCAACACTCACGGTGATTTCCGAGGTCTCGGGACGGGCCAGTTTCGCCGGCAGAACATTCGGCCCCGGCACGAAGCTGCCGCCGTTGTTGACCGGACGGAAGTATTCGACCGTGACCTGATATTCACCCGCGGCGGCGCCATCGGCCTGGTCGTAAGTGGTCAGCTGAAACTTCCCTTCCGCATCGGTCTGCGCCCGGGCTGCGAGCAGCTTCGGGTTGCTTTTATCTTGCGGATGCAAAACAACGAAGGCATTCGCCAGCGGCTGGCCGTTCCAACTCAGCTGACCTTCGACAGGATGAACTGCCACGCGGTCGCTCTTGCTGCAACCGGCCGAAAGAGCAACGACGAACAGCAGGGCCAGAGACCCAGCAAGGGGGAAACGATAACCGGCAGGCATGGTGCGAGTTCCATTCGAGGAGGGTAGGACCTACGGGACCCTCCGCAGGTGAAGACCTGCACCATTTGCAACGGCTGTGCCGAGTGCCCGAATATGCCAAATGGCAGGGGCGGGGCCAAAACCTGTCACCCGAAGGGGATTTTCCAGAGCCCGTCACGGGTGCTAGCCAGCAACCATCACGGGCGGTTGATTCATTCCGTGAAATTACCTCGCAAGCGAATCGCTGCAACGGCCATAAACCTTGGAATCAATCAGCTGCCCATCCTTGTGGTAGTGCTGCTTTAAAGTCCCCTCCAGTTCAAAACCGCCTTTCTCCAGCACCCTTGCCGAGGCGACGTTGAAGGCAAACACATGCGCGGTGACCTTCGCGATTGCCAGAGTTTCGAACGCGAACTGGCAGACGACAGGGACCACCGACGACATGATTCCCTGATTCCAGTAAGGTCGCGCCAGCCAATAGCCCAGCTCCGCGCGATGACTGAAATACTGGCTCGATGGCCGATCCAAGCCGACGCCGCCGATCAATTCATCGTGCTCGTTGCGGATGGCCCAATTGATGGAAGAGGGATCGTTTCGGCTGGCAATCGCCAGCCATTCGTCCGCCGCAGCCGCCGTGTAAGGAAAAGGGATGCGGAGAGTCCGCTCGTAGAGTTCCCGATCGTTCAAGTGTGCTACTAGCGCGTTCCGATCTTGCGATTTGAACTGGGCGAGCGAGTAGCCGCGCGGAAGTTGTGAGGTGAACATAGCGAAGTCGCGAGCCTGCGGATGTTGCCTGAAAGAGACGATCCAGAGACACGCAACGGGAGCCTGGGTTCACTTTTTAGGCCCGGCGAAGCAATCGCAGTCCGGCCCAACCACCGACGACAATCATCAGCAGGATGGCTGTCGCGGCGATCGCGGCGAGAATGACGAAGATTTTGGTTTCGGCGGCTGCTTGGGCCAAGAGTTTTTGTTGGTGCGTGTCGAGATGAGCGATGAAACCGGCGAGCGCTTCGTTGTATTGCTCCTTCGCGGCGCGATACTCGGTGCTGGTCAGCAGTTTCCAAGCTTCAGGGGCCTGGCCTTGGCGGATCGTGTCGAAGGCGCGGGTTTCCATCGTCACCAGCGAAGTGTTGGCCGCTTCGACTTTGGCCAGCGGTTGCTCGGCACCGGGGGCCAGGCGAACGGCCTTTTGCAGAGCGGCGTCGAGTTGTTCCACATGGCTGTTGTAGCGGTCATGCCACTGCATCTCGCCGCTGGCCGAGGCGAGGAGCGCGGATGAGGTGAGGACTTCGTCGAGGTAACGAATCCGGCCGCTCAGTTCTTGCAGCGGCCGTTGCACTTCGTTGACCTCGGCCATCAGGCGGTAAGTGCGATAGGAACTCCAAGCCAGGCAGGCCGCAACGAGCAGCAACATGGCAACACCGGCCAGCAAGACGAGCGTTGGCCCGGGATGGCGGCGAGCCCAGCGCCAAGCGCGTTCGACACCGGCGAGTGGTCGAGCTTGGATCGGCTCGTCGGCTAAATAGCGGCGGAGATCATCGGCGAGCGCAGCCGCCGTTGCGTAACGGCGAGAAGGACTCTTCTCCAAGCACTTGTGGCAGATGGTGACGAGGTCCTGCGGCACGCGGCGCTGCAGCACCTGAATCGAAACAGGATCGGCTGCCACGATCGAATTGATCGTCTCGAGCTGATTGGGTCCTTGGAAAGGAGGCCGGCCGGTCAGCAGTTTGTAGAGCAGCGCGCCGAGGGAATAGATGTCTGTCGCGGCGGTGGCATCGCGCGTGCGGCCGATGGCTTGCTCGGGGGCCATGTAGCCGAGGCTCCCCATGATGGCGCCGGTTTGCGTCAGGCCATCTTCGTCGTTGAGCGATTTGGCGAGGCCGAAATCGGCGAGCTTCGGCGCACCGTTGGCCGCGAGCAGCACGTTGGCGGGCTTCACATCGCGATGCACGATGCCGGCTTGATGAGCTTCGTGCAAAGCATCGGCCAGCGTGGCCACGAGCACGGCAGCCTCGCGCGGCGGCTGCGGCGTGTCGCGAATCTGATCTTCCAAACTGCCGCCGGGGCAGAACTCCATCGACATGAACGGCCGACCGTCTTCTTCGCCGACCTCGTGCACTTGCACGATATTCGGATGCTGCAGCCGAGCCGAAGCTTCGACCTCGAATTGAAAACGCTGCCGTTCGGTCGAACCGGCGTGGCCACCTGCGAGAATGACTTTGAGCGCGACCAACCGTCCCAGTCGTCGATCTTGCGCCTTGTAAACAATCCCCATGCCGCCGCGGCCGAGCTCTGACAGCAGATCGTAATTGCCGAGCGTTTCGCCGGGGGGCCGAGCATTCACCACGGCGGGCGTCGGCTGACTCGCATCGGCCACGCTGCTGAAATCGAGCGTGGCATCGGAGATGCGAGTCGGCGCGCTCGCACTGGCGGCAGGCTTTTTCGACTCGTCTTCTGAATCTTTCAGTGGCGACATGCGATTCCCTCAGCCGTTACTTACCCACCTGCTTCACGCCTGGCGGTTTCCAGCTGCCGTCGATGATCGATGGCGCTTTTTCGGTGGGCCAGTAGAGTCGCATCATCAGCACAAACTTGTCCTTCGGCGCCGGCAGCCAATTGGCTTCCTTATCCTTTCCTGGCGACTCGTTTTGAATGTAAAGATCGAGCGAACCATCGGCATTGAATTGCAAATCGTTGCGCGGGCTGACCGTGTACTTATCGAGCGGATTGTCGACAAAGAAGTACTCGGCGTTGTACATGGTGATCGACCAGAAACCGTCGGCTGGCGGCGTCTCACCCTTCGGGAAATGCATCACGTATTTGTTCGCACCACTGTAAGGTTTGCCATCCACATCGACCGTCGAAGTTGGATACACCGCATCTTGCGGCCGATTGGCGCCGAGGCCGATTGCCGTGATCAGCGCTCGCTGCAGATATTCGGTGCCGTAAACGCCGGCCTTGGTGGTGAAGGTCCAGCCGTTGAGGTCGCTACCCGCTTGCGCGAAATGGCCCATGATTTTGGTCTGGGCTGTTTTTGGAACGCTCGCGGCCACGGCTGCCGGAAGTTTTTCGGCATCGAAATCCTTCCCGGGCACGATGCCGATTTTGGCGAGCTTGGCGATGATCGGCGCGTCGTCTTTGGCTGGCGGATTGTCTTTCATCAGCTTCGCCAGCAGCGTGAAGTACTCAACCGCATCGAGCCGGTGAACCTGTTCGCGGACTGGCGTTTTCATATCGACTTCGGGATTGACCTTGCCGGCCGGCGCCACGTATTGGGTGGCGAAGGCGCTGAGTGGATGCAGGTCGTACTTGTCCATCACTTTGTGCGCGGCTTCGTAGTCTTCGGGCGTGCCGGTGCAGTAGGTTCGTCCCAAAATCCAAACCATATTGGTCGGCGACTTCAGCTCGACGAGGCCATCGGGGAGCGTCCCCTTCCAGTTCGGTCCCGTGATCGCGTAGGCCTGAGCTTTTGTGCCCGTGGTTCGCTTGCCGGGAACTTCGAACACATTGGTCCAACCGCTGAGCATTGGCATCAGAAAGTAACGATCGTTCATCTTCGGCAGCCGCAGGATATATGGCTCCTTGGCCAGATCGAGCCAGGCCGTCGAATACAACGTGTCGGCGTTCGGCGCGGTCACATCCTTGAACGCCGCGTCGGGATATTTCCGCATCAGCAAAAATTGCCCCATCGGCGCGTGTGAGCCACTCGGCTTGGCGACGTTGGTCATCACGCGGCGAGTGTATTCCATCGTCACGAGTGGATAGCCGTAGACGTAGGCGTCGACGCCGATTTCGGCCAGTTCTGCATCGGCAGTTTGAGCAGAGCACGGCAGGGCCAGTGCGGTGCAGACGATTAGTGCGAGCAGGGGCACCAGGTTCTTCATCGAAGTCTCACTCTAGGAATTCGGGACAATGACTAAGGGAGGCTGATTTTACTATGACTGCAGACCGGACGGCGACCGCGTCGGTTCGTTTGTGGTAACAATTCACGGTGTCGCTGATTTTGGGAGGGCGAGGCTCCCGCCGAGCCGCGCCGGTCGAAAGCAGCCGCTGGCGGCCTTGCAATTTCACCTCGGCGGCTCGGCAGGAGCCTCGCCCTCCCGTCGCTTGCCGCGACAGCGTCGCTGGCGTGGATGACTACGGCTTGCGCAAAATTCTGACCTAAGTTGTCACCACGTTTGCATTTAATTAGCCAGTTGTCTTTCTCAATTCGGTTGATGTTTTTGAAAATGACAGTCGTCGCTGCGCTACCGGTGCGCGCTGAGGGCAGCTGATGGATGTCGAATGGAGCACTGCTGCAGACGCGATCGATTCGTGTTCGAATGATCGGCGCTGGTTATAAAAAGGTTATAGACTTGACCCGTTTTCTCCGCCTGTTTTTGCCGCAAGGCGTTGGCTGCCAAGATATTGCCGGAATCGCATAAAATCTCATAACCTGTTATATATTCCACCGCTCAAATCCGGGACTGCTACGCTGGCGAAGCATGGGAGAAGCCCGGAGGAAAACAGACCGCCTCAGGCTAATCCAATCGCAATCGCCGCATCATTAGACCTTGGTCTAATCCGCCTCAGCTGTCGCCGAGCAGCGTCTTGGCTTTGTCGGCGAGGCGAACGAGATCGGCAACGGTCGCCAACTGGAGCTTTTCCATCACGCGGGCGCGATAGAGTTTCACGCTCTGCAAACTCACGTCGAGCCGGGTGGCGATGTTCTTATTCGGCATGCCGGCGGCAACCAGAAAGAAGACCTCGCGCTCGCGTGGCGTGAGGTTGTTTACGAGCAGTTGCACTCGTTCGCTTTCGCCCTTTTGGTTCAATTCGCGTTCTTGATTGGCAACGATCTGCCGGGCCAACTCCTCACGCAGGATCCTCGCTTGTTCGTTGGCAGCCGCGAGCGCCTCTTCGGCGCGCTTGCGCGCTAGGGCATTCGTAAAGATATCGCCGACCAGTCGCAAACGCTGGATGAGGGCATCGGGCCAGTCACGCTGGGCGCGGAACGACGCAAAGCCGATTCCGCCGACGACTGAACCGGTTACCTTCAGCGGAATCGTGAGGTTCGATTTCATTCCCGAGCGAGCGGCCATTTCCCATTCACGCGCAGCTTCCGGCGGCAGATCTTCGGGCATGCGGAAGACCTCGCCCTGCTGAACTTTTCGGGCGTAGAACGGGAACTGAGCTTCGAGAATGACGCGCGGCGACGGTGGGATTCCCGGCAATTGGTACGAGTGCGTGATGACCATTCCCTGCGAAGTCACTTCGCCGAAGCCGCTCCGATCGAGATCGAGAAACTCCACGATTTGCTTCAAGCCCAGCTCGATCTGGCCATCGACTTCCGCCGCGGGGACTTTGACAAAAGTCGCCGACAGACCGGCCAGGAAACTCTCGAAATACATCGTTAATTCCCGGCTTACTGCCCGACCTGCGCCAGTGCATTTCGCAGCGGCTGGCTGCTGATGTGCATGATGCCGCCGAAGGGACGATCGAGCTCGAGGATCAAAAAGACCGCGCTCGAAACAACCAAGCTCCCTAGCAACAGCACGGCGATGGTCGTCGCGTTGCGTGGTGCAAACAGTCCATAACTGCCGAAGGTGATGGCGAGCCAGGCGACCAAAAGAATGAGGAACACCGGCGGAATCGAACCAATCCGCTGCGAGTACAACAGCCAGCGCATCTGCGCGGTGTCGTGTACGACTTTTAGCGCCAGGGCTTGATTCGTGCGCTGCGATTCATTCTTCGGCTGCAGTGCGAGAATATGGTCATAGACTTCTTCATACTTCGTTGCGTCACCGTTAGCCGGTTTGGGCTCTGCCCAGATCCGCTCGATCATGTCGGTCACTGTTTTGCGGAGCGCCTCGCGCGTCGCTTGAGTCTCGGGCCCGTAGTGAGCCAGCGCCCGATCGAGCACCACCACATTGGCTGCCAACTGCGATACGCCGTGATGTTGGCTGTCGAACGAACTCTTCGCCGACGCCACTAGCAGGCCCAGCACCATGCCGGTCATCGTGCCGACAATGCCGACGACCAGCTTGATGACTTCCTTCGACTCGGTATTGAGATGCCCGTCGGGAAAATGAGGCCGCAGCAGCAAGCCCCCCAGGGAGCTTCCAAAGATACAGAGCAGCACAATCAAACTAACAACGAGCGGACTCACGGATTCCCTCCGAAACAATGGCAGTTATTTCGCGAACCCCATCATTGCGCAAACCCCACGACTTCGGCAACCGCCCTGGTCCACAACCGACGCCAATGCTACCTGTAAATCTCTTGGTCTTTCCGACGATTTCCGCCTAGAATGGAGCGTTGCTCGCTTGCGGTTGGTCATTCTCGCCAGGAGAGATTTGCATGTCACGTCTGATGTTGTGGTCGCTGGCCGTTGTGAGTTTGCTGGGCTGGAATGCCGCTCGCGGTGCCGATGAGGTTTCGGGCATTTATCTGGAAACGCGGACCTGCCAGGTTTACACCGGTCCCTGTTTTGCGAACGCCGAATCTGCCCTCGCCGGCAAAGACGCCGTGATGGCTTGGAACATCGAAAGCGGCAAGCACGCCGGCGTCGATCTCACCGGCCTGTCGGTCGTCGTCTGCATGACCGGTTCCGATACGCTCGGCCACGGCGGCGTGAATGATCCCAAGACGCTGAAGTCGACGGTCATTCTTGACGAAAAAGCAACCGGCATACAGCGCGACGCCCTGCTGTCGTTCGCGAAGGAACATGCGGGCCGGGCTGGCAAGGAAGTGGTGCGAGTCGATTCGGCGCCGATCGAAATGTCGCTCGACCTGGGTTCGCTCGACGGTCACTTGAAGGCCGGCAAAATGGTGACCCTCGGCACGCGGAAAGCAGTGAAGACCGACTGCATCTGCACCAACGAAGTGGCCTTCTATCCGCCGCTGGCAAAGCTGCAAAACTTCGCAGCCGGCGTCTCGACCGAAGCCGAGTACCGCGGCCGCGGCCTGGGAACGACCTGGTCAACGCCCGGTTCGCGCAGTGCTTATATGGCGACGTTTATTTACGAGTAATAGTCGTCGTTCGCCTGACGCCGGAATCGAGCTCCATTCATCGACCGCGGAGCGGTCGATGACTTACCAATCTGACTTCCGCGGCCGCCCATAAGATCGATATTCCGGCGGTTGCGGCTGAGTATCCGTCAGCGGCAGATTCTGCGGCAGGCCGATGGTGAAGAGCTTCACGAGCGCTGCCCCGGCGATGAAGCCGCCGATGTGAGCGCCATACGCCACGCCGTCGCCGCTGCCGCCCATGGCTTGCAGACTGCTGATGATCTGAAAACCGAACCACAGCCCCACGGCGACGAAGCCGGGGACTTGTGTGATGAAGCGGAAGATGAGCACGGTCACTTGTCGCTTGGGATGCAGCACCAGATAAGCGCCCATCACGCCGGAGATGGCGCCCGATGCGCCCAGGCTGGGCACCAGCGCAGACTCGCCACTGAGATTCATCGCGACATGCGTGAGCGAGGCGATGATCCCGGTCAGCAGGTAAAAAATCGTGTACCGCACACGGCCCAGATCGTTCTCGATGTTGTCGCCAAAGATCCACAGGAACCACATGTTCCCCGCCAGATGCATCAAGCTGCCGTGCATGAACATCGACGTGAGCAGCGTGAAGTAAACCGGAATCGGTGTGCGCTTGAGGCCGGGCACGGTCACATCGACCGCACCCTCAGCCGTTTGAAACCGCTTCACCGAATCTTCGGTGATGATGTCACGCCCTGTGGCGATCTCGCGCGGCACGGTCGAGAACGCCATCGTAAAGGCTTCGTTCTGCCCCAGTCCTTGGAAGAGGACGAAGACCAGCACATTAATGACGATGAGGGCGACGTTGACCACCGGAAAAATCCGTCGGTCGCTGTTATCGTCGGAGATGGGAAAGACCATAGGATTCGCTTGCTGCAGTTTTTTGAACTACGGTGATTTGTCGCTCGCCTTGATCGAGGCAATTTGAGTGGCGAGGTCTGCCTTGGACTCTGGGCTGAGACGGTTGTACTCGGCGATGACTTGGGCTGGCGTCTTGGCGTGAATCGCGCGCGTCGGGCCGCTCTTCGAAACGGCCTCTGGATTACGCAGGGTATAATAAAAGGCCAGCGATTCGGCCGCCGCGGAGAACTCTTCAGCTTGCGGCGAAGGCAACGATTTGGCCACGCGCACGATGGCTGCCGCTGCCGATTCGCCTTTGGCGACTTTGATCGTTTGTTGAGCGGGCCCGCAACCGACGAAGGCTGCGAGCACCACCAAAATCAAACCGCACCCGCGAAGAGCTTTCATCGAACTAGCTCCCCAACCGAAACGCCGCGTACTTCTCGCGATTGCGATCGAGAGCATCGGCAGAGACGCGAGCGAAGTTGCTGCAGACGACCTTCGTCAGGGCTTCGACAAAAAAGTACTCGCCCCACATCACCGATTCGTCGACACCCAGGTTCTTCACCGTGTGATACACACCGTGCTTGAGAATCCCTTCCCAACCGGGCGTTTGACTAGCGAGATATTCCGGCGTGCACAGGCGATCGAGCATGCCGAGCGCGGTCGCTTCGTATTGCTCGGCCAGGTTGTCGTCTTCGGTCTGCCGGGCCAGATCGAGCAAGCCGCTGGCCGCGATCGCCGCGGCGCTCGTCTCCTTTTGGTTACCGAACGGCGGCGGGTCGTTGGGATTGGCATCGAAATCCCACAGCGGCACCTGATCTTCGGGCAAGCGATTGATCCAGTAGTTGGCGTTCTTCTCGGCGACTTCCAAGAAATCCTTGTTCCCCGTCAGTGCATAGCACTTGCTGTAACCGTACAGCGACCACGCCAAACCACGGGCCCAGGCGCTGTCGTCGCGCAGGCCTTGATGCGTCGTTTGCTTGAGGAATTTGCCTGTCTCGAGATCGAACATCCCTTCGTGCGCGGTCGAGCCATCGTCGCGCACCAGATGATCGCGCGTCGTCAAGCAATGGGCTGTGGCCACGCGGGCCAGGTCGCGATTGCCCGATTCATTGGCTGCGTAAAAAATCAGCGGCACATTCATCATGATGTCGATGAACAGCGACTCCGGCGCGACAAACGAACGCAGATACTGCCCGCGTTCCATGAACCGCATGGCCAATGTGTTGCCGGCGTGAATCAGCACGTTGTGAATTTGCTGATTACCGGTCAGTTCGTACCAGGGCAAATAGGTGCTGAGAAAAATGAAGCCCAGATCGTGGACGTTGCGATCATCCTGCCGATGCTCGAGCAGCTTCGAATAATGCTCGGCACGCTTCCGCCAGTTGGTGGAATTGAGCGTCTCTGCCGACAGCTGTTTCTTTTCAGCTCGCTCGCGCAGATGAAACTGCCACATCATGCCCGCAAGGAAACCGCCGGTCCAATCGGTCCAAAGTTCGCCGCCATGGTGCCACTTTCCGCCGAGGGTATAGATCGGGAAATAATCGGGATGCTTCTGCAGCAGCGCGGCCACCTGTTTTTCGGCAAAATCGAGAGCGGCCGGATAAGGAGCCCGAAGAGAGGTCATGATGTGCGTGCTTCGCAGAGAAGGAGAGAAGTGCCTTGCCTGCAATAAACACCACGAGCCCTGGACTGACAAGTAGACCCGTCGCCGTCTTCCGTAGGGCGGACCTTTGGTCCGGCGAAGAGCCGCGAGTGCACAGATGTGGCGTGGTACCCGCTTCGGGAGCGGACCAATGGTCCGTCCTACCTACGGGTTACTTTGGCGAGCGAGAATTGCCGAAGTAAGAGCGCAGCACGATTTGCGGAAAGATCCAGGCGTCGCGGGCATAGCGACTCGCGAGTCGGCGGGGTTCCGTGGCCAGACGATGAGCCCACTCGAGGCCGACGCGGCGCATCCATTTTGGCGCCCGACTTTTTTCGCCGGCGAGGAAATCGATCGTCGCGCCCACGCACAGCGCGGCGCGCGCGGCGAGTCGTTCGCAATGCTGATGCACCCACAGCTCTTGCTTGGGGGCGCCCACGCCGACGATCAGCAGGTCCGGCGCTGCCGCGGCGATCAGATCCAGAATCTTGTTGTTCTCGGCTGGTGATTTTTCGAAGCCCATGGGCGGGCTATAGCAGCCGGTAACTTTCACTTGCGGCCAGCGCTCTTCGATGTTGGCAGCAGCCACTTCGGCCACGCCCGGCATCGCGCCGAGCAAAAAGACTTTCAGTGTTCGGTCGGTCGGCGCAGCGGCGAAAATCGCTGGCGTGAGATCGGATCCCGGAATGCGATCGGGCAAGCTCCTGCCGAGCAAATGCGAAGCCCACACCACCGGCGCACCGTCGGCCAGGATCAAATCGGCTTCTTCATAGGCGGCCTGCAATCCGGCGTGATGCTGCAGCAACACAATGTGATCGACGTTCGGAGTCACCACATAACGGCAGCGCGTGGCCACTTCGTCGCGGGTCCAGCCCAACACGGTTTCCACGGCTTGACGCATCGTCAGCGGATCGAGTTCGACGCCGAGCATTTCGATCCGGGCTGGTAAGGTTGCCGTTTGCATCGAAGCCTCAGTTTTCTGCTGTGGGCGATTCGCGTGGGATAAACGACAATGCCGGCAGAATTGCTTCTGCCGGCATTACCGGTTTTTCCGTCTCTTCTCATCCTGTTTTTGTCGCGCCTTGGAGTCTCGGGCGACGAGCAATTGTAGGTTGCAAAATGCAACCGGGGCGGGCTCAATCGCCATCTTCGCCGTCGCGGCGGGCAATCTGCGCCCTTCCCAGGCCACTCCTCTGCTACAATGCATCTGCCGGGTTCGTCCACCGGCATTTCTACCTCTGAGGCTGGGCTGATGACCACACTGACCGAAGCTCTTCGCGTGCTGCACCGCATCCATCGGCAAGTCGCCGATTTGCAAGATCGTTTGCAGCGCGGCCCCAAGCAGGTCAAGGGTGCAGAAGCGCTGGTCAAGAAGTCCGAAGCCGATCTGGTGACGGCCAAGGAGACCTATCGCACGGCCAAGCTGGCTTGCGATGAAAAGAACCTGCAGCTCAAGTCGCGCGAGTCTCGCGTGCTCGATCTGAAGGGAAAGCTCAACACCTCGAGCAGCAACAAAGAGTATCAGTTGCTGAAGGACCAGATCGCCGCCGACGAACAAGCCACGGCCGTGCTGTCGGATGAAATTCTCGAAGCGCTCGAGCGCCTCGACGTGCTGCAGGCCAACATTAAGGAAGCCGAAGCGCTGCTCGTCAAGGTTCGCGATGACGAAGGGAAGACCCGCACGCGAGTGAGCGACCAACAGCAAGTGCTGGAAGAGGAACTCGGCCGTTACACGGCGGAGCTGGTCGCCGCCGAAAGCCTGCTCGAAGGTGATTTCAAAGAGAACTACCTGCGGCTGTCGAAGAGCCGCGGCGTCGATTCGCTGGCACCGGTTGAAAACGAAACCTGCGGCGGTTGCTTTCAAACGTTGACTGCGCACATCGTCGATCAGCTGCGCCTTAACAAGCCAGTCTTCTGCAAGAGCTGTGGCCGGTTGCTCTATATTCCAGACTAGTTCTGTCGATCAGTAGCTGAATTCGCCAGAATTCAGATGACAGAATTTAGACGGTCACGGCTCGTCGCCAAATTCTGAATTCTGGCGAATTCAGCTACTTTGATTCCTCGCGAGTTTGTCACCCATGCCCGATCAGACGCTGCTTGCCGCGCTTGCCGAAATTCGTGGTTCGTTTTTGCGCTCGCTCAGCGGCGTCGATGAAGAGCAAGCTCGCTGGCGAGTGGCTGGCCTGGCCAATAACATTCTCTGGCATGCGGGCCATGCCTACGTCGTCGTCGAATGGCTGACGATGGGCCCGCTCGGCCTCGATCCCGTCGCGCCCGCGGGCTGGTTCGAACTCTTCAGCTGGGAGAGTCGTCCGGCGGAAATTCCGCTAGAGCGTTTTCCCACGCTGGCCGAAATCGTGAAACAGCTGGAAGCCCAGCAACAACGATTGCAAACGTTGTTCGCTTCGCTGGGCGAACTCGATCTGAAAAATGCCGCCGTGGATCAACCCGATCAAAGCGTCCGCGCGGTGATCTTGCACGGCTTGCAGGATGAAGCGTGCCACCGGGGCGAAGTGCGGTTGCTGCGGAAGTTGTACGCACTGCGATCGCCGCACCAGTAGGTCGGACCATTGGTCCGTCCGGGAGCGGGTACCGAGCCAATCTTGTTGCGAGCGAACTCCTGTCCGGACCAATGGTCTGGCCTACGGAGAGCCTAAACGCAAACCCTTCGGCAAGCTCTCACCAAACGCGCGCGATTGCTCTTCGGCATCGAGCGCGCCACCGTCGCGAACCAAGCGAATGGTGTGTTCGGCTGCCGATTGCTGATCGAGCCAACCGAGCACCTCGCGGCGGGCTCGTTCCGAAATGTCGCGATAGCGATCGCCCGTTTTGCGCGCGAGTTGCACGACGGCGAAGGTTGTTTGCGCATCGGGCAATTCGATTTTGAAGAGCTCCTGCAGCCAGCGCTCGGCGATGTCCGCGGCGAGAACCGTGTTGAGCGGCCCGTACAACGGCTGACGCGCAGCGAGCCGGCCGAGGGTCCATTGCAGCGCGGGGCGAATCGTTTCGAGCTTCTTCTTGGGAAGCAGATCGATAAGGAGTTGCCCGAGTTCGAGTTTCACATTGCCGGGGAGAAGTTCGAGCGAACCGAGCAGCCGCAGCGCTTCGAGCGCGTCGTGCGAACTGAGTGCGCCGGTTTGCTTGCCGCCGGCGGTGCTCTGCTTGTGAAGTTGCCGGACGAGCGCAAGGAGCGGCTCGGCAATCGCCCGCTGCTGGCCGGCCGAAAAACCACCAGCGATGCGTCGCCAGAGAATGAGCGACTCGGTGCGACTGGTGGCGGCAGCGTGCGCGAGCTTCCCCTGCACCGTTCGCCAGGTTTCGGCGACTCGCCAATCGTCGACGGCCAGGCCGTAACCGGGCCGCAACGCATAGCCGAGCAGATTGAGCCAGCGAGCTTCGTGCATCGGCGACTTTTTGCGGCCGGCTTCGAGTTCGATCAGCTTTTCCCAAATCCGCCGCAGCAGCGACGTCGGCCAATCGGCGCGTTCGAGCTCGAGAGCCGCAGTGAGGTTCTTCAGCAGCGAGTCTGGCTTCTCGGTGCTGTTATCGCCGAAGGCGTTTTCCAAAACCTGCGCGGTGGCTTGCCAGGTTTGCTCGTCGATGAAACCTTCCTGCTCAGCTGCCGACTCGTGGGCTTCGAGATCGGTTTGCGTTGCGGAACGGACGTCGAACTGCAACCGCCAACTCCGTTCGCCACCGGGTACCCCCGGCAACGAACCAGTTTCGGCGCACCACAGGTCGAGTGTACCGATTTCGGTGAGCATCGCGTGCAGCTTGATGTTCACGGTGCCGCGCTCGCTGCGGCGACGCGTTTTCAGCGCCGTGCGAATCGGCGGCAACGGCGTCATTTGGTCGCGATCGACGGCAAAGACCTCGCCGGGCCGATCGGCGAGTCGCGTGCTCGAAACGTACAGCGGGAACTCAACTGGTTCACTGACGAGCAATTGAAACGGCTTTTCGAGGACGATCTCTTGCCCCGGCTCGGCATTGCCCGGCAGCAGACAAATCGCGCTCGGCGGTTCCGATTCAAAACCGATGTAATACGTCCGCGCGAGTGAAGCCGCGATTCGCACTCCTTCACCGCGGCGAACCATGCCGTAGTAGGCAGCGCCGCGAGCGACGGCCAGTTCGAGACGATCGTTTTCGAGCACGATCGGTTGCCACGGCTTGTCGGGCGTGCTGAACCAACTCGTTACGACATCGACAATTCGCTGCTGCAGCACTTTCGAGAGGAACGCACCGCCATTGAACAGCAGCACATCGGGCCGGGCGGGATCTTGGCCTTTGGCGAGTTCCACATCATCGAGGGCGACGTTGCGATGGGCGGTCAGGAACGCCGCGAGATAGCGCGTGATGGCTGCATCACTCGCGTAAGGCAGGCCAAATTCTTGAAAGCCGCTGCGGCGGGCACTTGGCTTGTCTTCGAGATTCACCTGCGGCGTGAAGCCTTCGACGAGGACCTGCCGCACTTCGTCGCGCGTGACTTGAATGGCCTGGCTGCCGCCGATCAGCTTCGAGCCGCTGCTGGGGAGACTCACGCTCCGCTGTTCGGGACTCGGATCGGCGAGCATCTCCTCTTTGAGTTGCCGAGACAACCGCAACAGCACATCCCACTGCCGCGATGGCAGCTTGCCCCCTGTGTTTTTGCTCGGAGTACCGAGAGTAAATCGCTGCTCCAAGTGCTGCGCGAGGGCCAGATCAAAGTTGTCACCGCCGAGGATCAAGTGATCGCCGACGGCGACGCGATGAAATTGAACGCGGTCTCCTTCGCCGCGGCGAACGCGGATCAACGTGAAGTCGGTCGTGCCGCCGCCGACGTCGCAGACCAGAATCTTTTGCCCCGGCGTGACTCGTTCTTCCCAGTTCGCCGCGTGCTTGTTGATCCAAGCATAAAAGGCCGCCTGCGGTTCCTCGATCAGCACCACCCGCGGCAAACCGGCTCGCGCTGCCGCTTGCACGGTGAGCTCGCGCGCGACTTCATCGAACGACGCCGGCAGCGTAAGCACGACGTCTTGCTTATCGAGCGGCTCCGATTTGAAGCGTGCGTTCCAGGCATCGCGTAGATGGGCGAGGTATCGGCTGCTGGCTTCGACGGGCGAGAGCTTTTCGACATCTTCGGCAGCATGCCACGGCAGCACGTCGGCCGTCCGATCGACGCCCGTGTGGCAGAGCCAGCTCTTCGCCGAGGAAACGGTTCGGCCTGAAACCTGCGCGCCCCAGTCGCGAGCCATCACCCCGACGCAGGTGGCCGGTTCGTTTTTATTCCACGGCAACTTCAAACCGCCCGGCGCAACTTCGCCCGTCGGAGGCTGATAGTGAGACGACGGCAGCGTTTCGCGCGGCTCGACCTGCCCCGGCGCAACGAGTTGCGGCACGCTCAGCACGCGGATTTGCCACGGCTGTTCCTGCGTGTCGACATAACAGAGGGCCGAGTTGGTCGTCCCCAGATCGATTCCCACGACATAGCGACTGGGAAGTTCTTCAAGGGGAAGGGTGGAGTCCATGGGGCGAAAACGAGAGAAGTAGCTGAATTTGCCAGAATTCAGCTGGTTACGTTCGGTTGAGCGTTCTGAATTCTGGCAAATTCAGCTATATGGGGAAACAGTGTGAGGAATATCGCATTGTAGGATCGCGCGGCGAACTGTCCTATGATGGCGCGCAGTCGCTGTGCGACTTCCCTGCGATGAAATACCGCCTACCAAAAATTCGCGTATCACTCCGCTTCTTTCTGCTGCTGATCTTGTTGATTGGCGTGGGAGGAGGAATGGTAGTCCGCGTGTATGTGCGCGAACGGGCGGCTGAGAAAGCACTGCGGAGTCGCGGCCTTCAATTGTATGTGAGCAAACTTGAGCATTGCCCTTCCGACGGCGATGAACAACTGTTCGCGGTCAATGGTCAACGGGCGCAAGAATCTGGACACCCACCAATTGATGACGACGCGCTCCGTCCGCTGCGCGATCTACGACATTTGGAGATGCTATTCCTGGCAGGGCAGCCGATCAGCGATGAAGGGGTGAGTCATTTTGCTCACCTGCGTACTCTGCGCGAACTCTCGCTGTCGAGGACAAACATTACTGACGCCAGCATGCGGAAGCTCTCGGCCTTCACACAACTGCGATTTTTGAACTTAAAAGGTTGCCCAATCCAAGGCGAGAGCTTGAAATATCTCGCTCCCCTGCAGCAGTTGGAAGTTATTGAATTGAGTTATTGCCCGGTCCGCTCCGCGGACTTGCGACATCTCGTCGGTCTGAAGAATCTGCAGTGGCTCAACTTGAGTAAGACCTCAATCGACGACGAAGCGGCGATGCACCTGGCGCAACTCTCTTCGCTAACCATTTTGTCGGTCGACCACACACGAGTCAGCGATAACTTTGTCCGTGACATTCGTCCGTTGAAGAACCTCAAGTACTTAGACTTGAGAGGTTCACAGGTCACACCTGCGGCCAGGGAGTTTCTCGGGGAGTTTCCGAAACTCAGCCGATATGCCTCGCAGCAGGAGCTTGCGGGAGGGTCGTAGGGATGGCGAGGATCTCGTCCCCCCCTTCTCGATCGCTCAGCGGGAGCCTCGACAGCCCCGCTCTCCCTGTTGCCCCTTCTTATGGAGGGGCTGTGGTGCTGTGTCGCCGTGGAGCGGGCGTATTTCGTTGCGTTTTCCTTTTCTCCAACTACCATGAAGACAGCGAACAGGATTGCCGCTCAGGGGCGGGGAATCCCTGTTTCCGCTCAGACTCATCGGAACAAGGCCTTGTTATGCGCACGCTTTTTCACTCATCGGTCTTCGCGCTCCTCGCCGGTCTGGCTTTTGTGGCCACCGCGCACGCTCAAGGTAATGCCAACGGCAACGCCAATGGTAATGCGAACGGCAATGCCAACGGTAACGGCAACGGTGGTGGCGGCGGTGGCATTGGTGCTGCTGGTGTGATCATCGATCCTAATAGTGGCGTGCTGAAGTTTCGCGTCTACGAAGATCCGAATGGTCAGCTCGCTTTCCGCCGCAAAGCCGAAGCCATGGCTCGCTTGCCGGGCAATCTGGTGCAGCAAGCTCCGCTCCGCAAAGTTTCGCTGAACAAGCTCGAAGCTGCCATTGCCGCTCGCGCCGCCAACGGTCAACAACCGACCGATGAAATGAAGTACCTCGCCGGTTTGACCCGCGCTCAGTACGTCTTCTTCTATCCAGAAACAAACGACGTCGTCATTGCTGGTCCTGCCGAAGGCTTTATGGCCGACGCTTCGGGCCGCGTGATTGGCATGAACACCGGCCGGGCGATTCTCGAACTGCAAGACCTGGTTGTCGCGCTGCGGGCCTTCGCCCCCGGCGGCCGCGCCACGCCGGTGCTCGGTTGCTCGATCGATCCAACTCCCGAAGGTCTGGCCGGACTGCAAAAATACTTCGCCGGTTTCCGCGGCAAAATGCCGCAAGGCCCGGGTGTCGAACAACGCATCGCTGGCGAAGCTGCTCAAGCTCTCGGTTTGCAAAACGTGACCGTCCGCGGCATCTCGCCGAAGACTCACTTTGCTCAAGTGCTGGTCGAAGCCGATTACCGCATGAAACTGATCGGCATTGGTCTCGAAAACCCGCCGGTTCGCATCCAAAGCTTTCCGCAACTCGCCACCGGCAACAGCGCCAACGGCATGGCTCGTTGGTTCTTCGTGCCGAATTACGAATGCGTGAAGGTCACCGAAGATGAACTCGCTATGGAACTGGTTGGCGATGGTGTCGAACTCGTCGGCGAAGACGAAGTAGTGCAAGCCGACGGCAGCCGTATCGGCAGCGGTGGCCAGAACAAGGGGAGCAAATTGTTCTGCCAACAGTTCACCAAGAACTACCCGCAGCTCGCCGCCCGCAGCCCGGTGTATGCTCAGCTCCGCAACCTGATCGACATGTCGGTCCTCTCGGCCTTCATTCAAAAGCAGGACTACTACAAGAAGTGCGGCTGGAAGATGGAATTCTTTGCCGACGAAAAGAAGTTCCCCGTCGAAACCTTTGAAACGCCGAAGCAAGTCGAAACCGCTTGCAACGTCTACAAGAAGGGTAACAGCACCAGCTGGCCAATCGGCGGCGGTGTGGAAGTGCACGCCACTCGGGCCCTGGAAACCGACAAACGGATTCACGACGACGGCGGCAAGCTGCAAACGCTGCGTGGCAAAGTGACCACCGATAAGCTGGCTGAAAATCAGTGGTGGTGGGATTAGGTTTTGCTAAACAAATCTGGATCACGAGCGAGCGTTCGGCATAGCCGAGACGTATAATCCAAGCAGAAGGCTAAACCCTCGCCGAGGTCGGATGATGAAAACTGCAGAACTAATCGAAGTGCACGGTTTGCAGGCTATCCAATTGCCGAACGAGTTTCGCTTCAACGGCTCATCGGTTTCGATCAGGAAGGCAGGAGATGCCGTAATCCTCGAACCCCTCAAGCCGTCTCATTGGCCACCGGGGTTCTTCGAAGCGATCCGCATCGAAGATCCGGCGTTCGAGCGACCTGACCAAGGTGAGATGCCGCCAGCCCCAATCTTTTAAATGGGCGGCGGCAAGTGAAGTACGCGGTGATTGAAGAGATTGCGCAATCTTCTGGTAAAACCGCGATTAGTCGCTGCATTGCATGCGTATGATTACGCATGATTGCAATGCAAGCGTTGGTATCCAGTAGATACGAACTGTTTACTGGAATCGAGAAATGCTCGCATCCCGATCGCGAGCGGGCCAAGGTCACGAATTTTTTGGAGATGGTCAGCTTTCTACCTTTCGATAAATCTGCTGCAATTGAATCTGCTCGCATTCGCGCTACACTCGAAGAAACAGGTAGAACAATCGGTCCCTATGACCTGTTGATTGCTGGACAGGCAATCTCGATGCAACTTGTTTTGGTCACCAACAACGTGAGCGAGTTTTCGCGTGTTACCGATCTGAGTTGCGAAGATTGGCAGACGCCTTGACGCCGGCTATCGCTGATCTCTACCCGGTTTCGTCGCTTGTAAAATTCCCGCTGCCGTGCGGCGGACGTTTTGATCTTCATCTTCGGCCAGCTGGCGCAGCCAGGGCCGAGGATCGACATTGGTGAGTCGCGGCAACTTCTCGGCGAGCTTGCGGCGCTCTTGCGGGTCGGGATGAACCAATTGGCGAGCCAGCGGCAAATGCTCGGCCGCATAACCGCGACGCTCCAGCTCTTTCTCAGCCGTGTATCGCACTCCATAGTCGCCGTGATGCAGCATTCGCATCACTTCCAGATCGGCGAGCGTCCGAATCCAGTCGTAGAGATTCTTTTTCGGCGGCTCGATCGGCGCGGCTTCGGCGGGAATGCTCTCCGCCAGCGGCGGCAACTCGCTCGCTCGCGGCGCGAAGAAACGTTTGGGAACTTGTTTGGCTTTGGCTGGTGGCCCTTCGTGTTCCGCCGGCGGCAGATTGGCCGGTGGTTGCAACTCACTCGGATTGACGATGGGCGGCAACGGTTCCGGCAAGATGACTTCAGGAGTCGGCGCAATCGGTTCAATCGCGCGGGCCAGGCGTTGTTCGCTCAGTTCGCGCTCGGCAAGTTGCAGTTCTTCATCGGTGGCTGGCGGCAATCGCGCGAGGATTGCATCGCAGGCCACGGTCAGTTCGCGGGCAGCAATTTTGTCGTCGATCGGCCAGGTCGCGAAGCGCTCGACGAGTTGCCGCACACCAGGCCGACGCGCGGCGGGCAAGTTCTTGGCGACTCGCGCAAGCGCTTGCGCGATCGTCACGATCCGCGCGGCAGCATCGGACCGGCCGCGAATCCGCCAGGTGTCGGACTCGCGCAGCAAGGCTTGTTCCGCGTAGTGAGAAACGCCGGCGCGCGGGTTCGTGAGGGCGGTAACTGTCCATTGCAGCCCTTCGTTGCCGCGAGCCAACCAGGCGTCGAACTTAGCGCTGATCGCTTCGTTTTCGAGCGTTTCCAGTTCTGCCATTTCACGCGCAGCGATTTGATGGCGAATCAATCGCGACCAAACCGGCCCCAGGCGCGAAGCGCTGAAGACCATCACACTGCTGAGCAGAATCGTCAGCAACATGATGCGCGTAACGGGTGACGATGTCTTGGCGGGTGCCGCTTGTTTGACGGGCGTTGCTCTTGCTCCGCGCGCGCGACTGCTGACATGCGGCAGATCGCGGCGAAGTGGAGGAACGGCCATCGAAACAGAGCCAAGAAGGAGGAACGGATTTTCGCGGCGGTATCTTCGTGATCTGCACGATTCAGGCAAGAGCGAAATCACTCCCCTCGCTCGCGCTACGGATTTCCTGCCAGCATCGCTAGCGTGGAATTGGCTGCCTAACGAACGTTTTATCCGGGTTTTTCTGGCCCCGTTCGGCATGATCGGCCGAATTACCTCTCTGACCGGCAAAGTTTGCCGGAACGGAACCGCCATGATCCGCAAGGACCTCGGGCGATTTCGAAAGCGGGCGATGCTTCGGGGGGAGCAGGATGAATTTCTTAGCCAGCATGATGCCGCCAGCCTTTGCTTCTGATGTCACGGCCAACGTGTCACGCCGAACGTTTCTGCAAGCAGGAATGATCGCCGCCGGTGCGCTGGGTCTGGCTGGCAGTACGTTGAGCGGCAAGGTTCTCGCTGCGGAAGCTACGGGCGACTCATCGCAGGCTTCGCAGCAAGACGCGCTGCGCAACATCCCCGTCAGCAAGCTCAACGAAGAAGCACAACGCAAAGTCATGTCGGTGCTCGAGCGACCCAGCATTTATCGCCGGCTGCCGACAAAAACCATCGACTGCGATCCCGAGTTGTTCGTTCATCTCATTCGCAATCCCGAGGTGGTCGTCAACATCTGGGAGGTCATGCAGATCTCGCAAATGACCGCCGAACGGACTGGCCCATTTTCCTGGAAAGGAAACGACGGCCAGGGAACTCAGAGCAACATTGAACTCGTCTACGGCACTGACGAACTGCATCTGGTTTATGGCGAAGGGTTTTACGAAGGGCCGCTGCTGAAACGCAAGGTTGCAGGCCGTTGCGTGGTGTTGCTCCGCTCGGGCTACGGCTTGGGGCAGGATAATCGCGCTCAAGTCAACAACAAGCTCGACGTGTTCATCGCCATCGACAACGTCGGTGCCGAATTGATCGCCAAGACCTTGCAGCCGCTGGTCGGCAGCACGGCTGATACAAACTTCACCGAAGCGGCCAACTTCATCAGCAAGCTCTCGCAAACAGCCGAGAAAAATCCTGATGGAATGCCGCGACTGGCCGCGAAACTCAATCGCTGCGACGACAACGTGAAGCGTGAGTTCACAGCGGTTTCGACGAGCGTCAGTCGCCGCGTTGCCGAACGGCTTGCGGGCAACATTCGGCGCTAAGCCAGCTACGCACTCAGCGGTGTGTGGCTTTCGCTCTTGCAGGCCGGCAACTCGATGCGGAATTTTGAACCCACGCCCAGCGTGCTTTCGACCGCGACGTTACCTCCCATTGCTTCGCATAGCTTCTTGGTAATCGCCAAGCCCAAGCCCGTGCCGCCGAACTTTCGTGTGGTCGAAGCATCGGCTTGTGTGAAGGGCTGAAACAGCCGGCCGATTTGCTCCGGCGTCAAACCGATGCCTGTATCGGCGACTTCCAGCACGACGTGCTCGCGCTGTTGGGTTACCGATAGCGAAACTCGTCCGGTGCGGGTGAACTTGCAGGCATTGCTGAGCAGATTCAGCAAGCACTGCTTGAGTCGGATCGGATCGGCGTTCACCAGGGCTCCATTGGCTTGGCAATCGAAGACCAGCGAGTTCTGGTTCTGTGCAGCCAGCGGTTCGATCGTTTCCCGCATCTCGTCGAGAATCTGGTTCACGCTGAACAGTTGCGGCTCCAAGCTCAGGCGGCCCGCTTCGATCTTCGAGATGTCGAGAATGTCGTTGATCAGCGTCAGCAGGTGCTTGCCGGCCTTATTGATCTTTTCCAGATCGGCGTTGAAGGTCGTGTCTTTTTTCTTCGCGGCGAGCAACTGCATCAGCTCGCTATAGCCAATGATCGCGTTGAGCGGCGTGCGCAGCTCGTGGCTCATGTTGGCGAGAAACTGACTCTTGATCTGACTAGCCGCGATCGCTTCTTCGTGCGCGAGGGCCAGATTTTCGTACAGCTGGCGAACTTCATCTTCGGCTTGCTGGCGAACTCGGTTTTGCTCTTCGAGCACTTCATTGGCAATGGCGAGACCCGCTTCGCGCTCGGCAATCGTGTGGGCTTCGCGCCGACCGCGAATGCAGGAGCGGATGAGAATGATGTCTTCAAAGACGACCCACACCGCGTGCTCGATCCAGCGGTAAGGACTCTCCACCAGCACACCGAAGACCGACTGTGGCCACCACACGCCGCGGAAAAAGTGATCGGCGGCAACGACGACGGTTGCGGTGACGACGACATGCCAATCGCGATAGAAGGCGAGAAAAGCCAGCGAACCAAAAACGTGGAAGTGCGTTTCAATTCGTCCGCCGGTGAGGTGAATCAGCAGCGCCGACCACATCATCTGCGCGACAGCCATCGCGTGTCGCGTGTAGACTTCGCCGGCGTGGTACCAGGCCAGATAAACCGGGACGATGCTGATAGCGCCGCCCCAGAGGATCGCTGCCCACACGTGCACGTGTACGGCAGATTGATCGCCGATCCAGGTTTGCGGCGAAACAAACATCGCCAACAACACGCCGACGACCCATTGCACGATCATCAGCCAGCCGAAGACGCGATCGGTGTCGACATACGTCTCGCGCATCGAATCGGCGAAGAGTTCGGCGGGCGAGGTTACGTTGAGATGTTTCATCGTCTTCAACCAGGTGAATTAAGGAAGGTCACTGACGAGCGAACAACCAAAGACGCGCGTGCCAGGAGCGGAAGTTGCCTTGCCATGGGCGATGGAAAGAATCGCTACTTTGCCAGCGCTGTCTCCCTCATGGCCGCGGGCGGTGGTCAAACCACCTTGAAAGCAGAGCCGACCGCGCGGATCGTAGAGCAACACGCTGCCGGACGTTTTCACGGCGAACTTGCGAGCTTCGACGCCGTCCGGATCGATATGCACGGTCACGTCGGGAATGGCTGTCGCGATGTTCCAGAGCGAGGTATGTGCCCAGTCATCGCTCTCATTCAAAGGTCGATAGAAATAGACTTCGGCAGCAACGTGGCCATCGCAACGAGCCAGTGTTCGTTCCAGCTCACGCATACTCGACGCGCTACAGCCGCAGCGCGGATGCACGAACATCAGCAAACGATATTGCTCAGACTTCGGCGCAGCAGCATCAAGTCGCAATGGCGCAGCCGAGGAAGCGCCGGCTCGCTGTGCATACGCGCTCAAGCCAATCCAGCCGCCGATCACCACGCTCAACCAGGTGAGCAAGATGCCGCCGAGCATTAGTTGACGACTGAGATTTGAACGGGGGCTCATGTCGACAGCGCCCCGGCTTCCACGGTTTGAGCGCGCTGATCGCGAGTGGCCACCGTTGTCGTCGTGGCGCGAGTTTGTTGCAGCAGCGCCACCACTTCCGCATTCGGCAGCGGCCGAGAATAGTGATAGCCTTGGCCGGATTCGCAGGTCATTTGGTGCAACTGCGTGTGCTGGGTTTGACCCTCGATTCCCTCGGCCGTCACCTGCATTCCCAGGTTGTGCGCCAGGTTGATGATCGTCCGCACAATCTCGTTCGACTCTTCCGATTCACCCAACTGCGCGATGAACGAGCGATCGATTTTCAGGTTGTCGATCTTGAAGCTCTGCAAATAACTCAGCGATGAATAGCCCGTGCCGAAGTCGTCGAGGCTGATCGTTACGCCCAGCGACTTCAGTTGCTCGAGGCGGCCGGCGGCGAGCTCAGTATCGAGCATCAGCGCGCTTTCGGTGATCTCCAGCTTCAGGCAACGGCCGTCGAGGCCCGTGGCCCGCAAGCAATCGCGCACATGATCGACCAGGCCCGGCGAGGCAAACTGCAGCGTCGATACATTCACGCTCACGAACATTTGTCCGTGCTCGGGATATTCCAGTTGCCATTGGCGGACCTGGCGGCAGGCGTGTTCCAGCACCCAGGCGCCGAGGTCGACGATGAAACCGATTTCTTCGGCGATCGGAATGAACTCGACTGGGGAGACATTGCCGCGCGTCGCATGCTTCCAGCGGAGGAGGGCTTCGAAACCCTTGATTTCCTTGGAGGGCATTTCGACGATCGGCTGATAATGAATCTGAAATTCGCCGCGCTCAATCGCTTTTAGCAGGTCGGCTTCGAGGGCGAGGCGGTCGAGCGCTTGCTTGCGCATCGATTGATCGAACAAGCACCAACGCGATTTGCCTTGCGACTTGGCTTGATACATGGCCGTGTCGGCATCGCGCAGCAGATCATCGGCAGAATCATCGCCGGTCGTCGCGACGGCGATGCCGATGCTGGCCGAGAGATTTACTTCCTGGCCGCGAAGCATTAGCGGATCGCCGAGGACTTCCAGAATTCGATCGGCAACGAGGGATGCATTTTCGGGCGACTGCAGACCCTTCAGCAGCACAACGAACTCATCGCCGCCGAAGCGGGAGATCGTGCAGCGATCGCTGACGCGCGAGAGGACGTCGCTGCGGCGCAAACAACCTTCCAGGCGTTTGGCGACGTTCACCAGCAGTTCATCGCCGGCGAGATGGCCTAGGCTGTCGTTGACGACTTTGAAACGATCGAGATCAAGAAACAGCACGGCGTAAGGAGCGCCACGCTGCGCTTTCGCGGCCTTCACGGCGGCGGCGAGATGTTCCATAAACATCACGCGGTTCGGCAAACCAGTGAGCGGATCGGCTGCTTTGCCGCGAGTGATGTCGGTTTGTGAACCAGCCATCCGCGTTTGCCGGCCGGCGTGATCGCGCACGGCCATGCCGCGCGAGAGCATCCAGCGATAGGTTTGATCGCGATGCAGCATGCGGTGTTCGCTCTCGAACTGCGGCGTCAAACCGGCCTGGTGATCGGCCAGGGCCTGGCGAACGTGCTGCAAATCGTCGGAATGAATTCGGCTGAACCATTCGCTCGAATCTTCGCTGATTTCGGCCGGTTGATAGCCGAGCATCGATTTCCAGCGGTCGGAAAAATGAACGCGTTGACCGAGAAGATCCCAATCCCACAGCCCATCGTTCGCGCCTTGGGCCGACAGTGAGTAACGCATTTCGCTTTCGCGCAGACGGACCGCCATTTTGCGACTGGTGACGTGGGCATTGATGCGCGCGAGCGCCACAGGAAAGTTGATCGGCTTGGTGATGTAGTCGCTGGCGCCGCTTTCGAAGGCTTGCACCATGTCTTCGCTTTGGCTCTTAGCCGTCACCATTAGCACCGGCAGTTCCAGCACGGTTTGCGTCTTGCGAATTTCGGCGAGCACTTCATAGCCGCTCATACCTGGCATCATGGCGTCGAGCAGCACGGCATCGAAGTCGGTCGTGGCGAGCAATTGCAAGGCAGTGCGGCCGCTATCTGCGCAGACGGCTTCGTAGCCTTCGATTTCTAATCGCCGGCTGAGCATGTCGCGATTCATTTCCTCGTCGTCGACGACGAGCAGTTTGCCGAGCGAGGCAGCTTCGAGAGCGGCATTTTCGAGAGAATTGGTCATGCTAACACCGCCTGTGTGATTTGATCGATCTTGGAGAGGAGCACGTTGAAGTCGATCGGCTTCGTGGTGTAATCATCGCAGCCGGCGGCCAGCACCTTCTCGCGGTCGCCCACCATCGCATGCGCGGTAACAGCGATGATCGGCAGCGGCGCACTGCGGGCGTCGGCTTTCATTCGCTGAGCCACTTCCCAGCCATCAAGATCGGGCAGGTTCATATCGAGCAGGATGACGTCGAACTGGGACACTGTTTCTTGCGCGTGCCGCAGTCCGGTCATGCCGTCGCCGGCAACCGTTACCTGATGGCCATACAACTGCAGAAAACGAGCGATCAATTCCTGATTGACTTCGTTGTCTTCGATTAACAAAACGCGGGACATGACAGTTCCGTGCGTGGACGCAAGCCCTCCAGGTACAAAACATTCCCGCAGAGTGCTGGCGCAAAAGTGCCAGGAAACATTACCGCGAAAGGAAAATCCCGTCGCAAAATCGACGATGAATTGCGGGATCACGCGGTCACGCGACTGAACGCGGCCTGACAGAAGCTACAGACGTTAAGGCCGCCCCTGGGCGGAGTTTCCGGCGGGGCCCGTCAACACCCCTCACCGGCGGCGGCTTGAACCTTATAATCGAAGGTTTCCCCACAATCGCCAGCAGCACCTTTTACGCAATTGATCGATCATGAGCAGGCAGTACATCTACCAAATCGAAAGCCTCACCAAGAAGCACGGCCCCAAAGAGGTGCTGAAGGATATCTGGCTGTCGTTTTATCCCGGCGCAAAGATCGGCGTCCTCGGCCGCAATGGCTCGGGCAAAAGCACACTGCTGCGGATCATGGCGGGACAGGATAAGGACTTTGAGGGCGCGGCTCGTCTGACCAACGGGTTCACCGTCGGCTACCTGTCGCAAGAACCGGTGCTGAGTCAGCCCACGGTTTGGGAAAATCTGCAGGAAGCCATCAAGCCGCGGCGGAAGATCCTCGATCGGTACAACGAGATCAGTGGTCTGCTCGGCGAACCGATGGACGACGATAAGATGACGAAGCTGTGCGATGAAATGGCCCGGCTGCAGGACCAGATCGAAGCCACCGGCCTGTGGGAGCTCGACCGCGAAATCGAAATCGCCATGGACGCGATGAACGTCGCCGAACGAGACGCCGACGTGTCGAAACTCTCTGGCGGTGAACGCCGGCGCGTGGCCATGTGCCGACTGATGCTGCAGCAGCCCGACCTACTGTTGCTCGACGAACCGACGAACCATCTCGACGCCGAAGGCGTGAACTGGCTCGAACGACACTTGAAAGACTACAAGGGGACCGTCGTCGCCGTGACGCACGATCGGTATTTTCTCGATAACGTTGCCCAGTGGATTCTGGAACTCGACCGCGGCCACGGCTATCCGTTCGAAGGAAACTATTCCGCCTGGTTGATCGGCAAAGCGGCCCGGCTGCAAATCGAAGAGAAGCAAGGCCAGAACCGCGACAAGATGCTCGCCAAGGAACTCGAATGGGTCCGCATGTCGCCCAAGGCCCGCCAGGCGAAGAGCAAGGCCCGTATCAAGGCCTATGAGGAGATGTCGCAGCAGAAGCTGGATGACAAGATCGAGGAATACGAAATCCAGATTCCGCCAGGCAAGCATCTGGGTGATCTCGTCGTCGAAGCCAAGAAGCTGTCGAAGGCCTTTGGCGATGATGCTCTGATTGAGAATCTCGATTTCCGCCTTCCTGCAGGTGGCATCGTCGGCATCATCGGCCCCAACGGCGCCGGCAAGACAACGCTGTTCCGGATGATCATGGGAACCGAGAAGCCCGACAGCGGCGAGCTGCGCATCGGCCCAACCGTGGAGATGGGATACGTCGATCAAAGCCGCGATTCACTGGACGACAATAAGACCGTCTATCAAGAAATCTCCGGCGGCGTCGATACGTTCGAAATGGGCAGCCGGAAAGTGAATGTCCGCAGCTACGTCACGAAGTTCAACTTTAAAGGGCAGGATCAAGAGAAGAAGGTCGGCATCCTCTCCGGCGGTGAGCGCAACCGCGTGCATCTGGCCAAGCTCCTCCGCCGCGGCAGCAACGTGCTGCTGCTCGACGAACCAACGAACGATCTCGACGTCGATACGCTCCGGGCTCTCGAAGAAGCGATCCTCAACTACGTTGGCTGCGTCGTGGTCATCACCCACGATCGCTGGTTCCTCGACCGCATCGCGACGCACATTCTCGCCTTCGAAGGTGATGGCTATGTGCACTGGTGCGAAGGCAACTTCGCCACCTACGAAGAACAGCGCAAGGAACGCCTGGGCATCGCCGCGGATGAGCCGCATCGGTTTAAGTATAAGAAGCTGGTGCGGTAACAAGTCGAGGTTCGCTTGGGGGTTTGCGTTGAACTAGAATTACTAAAGTGAACCTCGGCCTCCAAAAAGGCATTGCTTGATGAGCACAACAACTTCCGGAAGTTCAAATTTGCCAGCCACACCGTCAACGGCGGGGCTGGCGGCTGCGTTGAAGCAAGCGGATGCTTCCAAGCCACGCACATTGGTTGCCCTTGACTCTCCGGCGATGAAATTCGCTCTCGCTCTCTGCGGTGAAGTTTTTCCCAACACGCCTGTTGACGTAGAGGTCCTCAACGATCCGGAAGATCCAGAGCGGTCTTGGTATTGCCTGAATATTCAATGGCCGGGCGAGCCACGCGATTGCATAGCTCGCTCGTCCTGTTGGTACGATCGGTTTGACGCGGTGCATCGAGAAGTAATTGCCGATTTCACGCTGTCGGTGATACCCGTATGAAGCCGGACGAGTTCATTGATTACGCGGAGTTACTTGCCGTTCAACCGACGGTAATTCCACCGCAGGCCCGATCCATCACTAGCCGCGCGTACTACGGCGCATTTCACTTGGCTGCGAGTTTCGTTGCAAGCCTTACCAAGGTGAAGCACAGCAAGCACGACGCGCATGTGTGGTTGTTAGCCAGCCGGCACCCGGATGCCTTTGAAGCGGGCAAGCTGCTGGCGATGCTCAATAACAATCGAATCAAGGCAGACTACCGATTGGAAGATTCGCGAGTGGAACTCCCGGCAGCTGCCAGGATGAATGTGGAGTGCGCTCGCGATGTGCAGCGATTGTTGATTCGTTGCGAGAACGTTCCAGTCGAGGAGATCGTTACTCGGCGCTAAGGTCTGCAAGAGTTACGATAACGCAATCGCATACCTCGCCCCTCCGATTGCGTTCCTCATGCCTAAACTCACCGATATCACGCTGCGAAACGTTCGCGTCGAACAAGAGCTTTTGAAGTATCGCGCGCCGATCAAATTCGGCGGTCGTGTGGTCACCGATGCGGTGCTCGTGAATGTGACGCTCGATGTCGAAACAGCTGGCGGCCAGCGAGCGAGCGGTTTTGGCTCGATGCCGATGGGCAATGTCTGGGCTTGGCCGAGCGCGAAGGTGACGGCGGAGCAAAGCCTGCAGGCGATGCTCCGTTTTGTCGAATTGCTCGCAGCCGCGATTGCCGAGGAGCCGATCACGGCGCACCCGCTCGACATTACCCATGGCTGGCACCCGCTGTGTCAGCAGGCAGCGGCGAAAGTGCAGAGCGAGCTCGGCCTCGCCGAGCCGATGCCGCCGTTGGCGATTCTGGTTGCCGCGAGTCCATTCGAAGCGGCCATTCACGACGCTTTCGGCAAGGTTCATCAGCAGAATTCCTACAATTTGCTCGGCAAGGAATGGGTCGCGCACGATCTGGCCCATTACCTGACGCCGGATTTCGCCGGCGAATATCTCGATCGCTATACGTCGCGCGAACCCAAACCGACGATGCCGCTGTATCACCTCGTCGGCGCGCTCGATCCGTTGTTTGAAAGCGACATCGCCAATCGCTTAAATGACGGCTTGCCGGAAACGCTGGGCGAGTGGATCACGCGCGATGAACTCACGCATCTCAAGATCAAACTGAACGGCGACAATCTGCAGTGGGACGTCGATCGCGTCGTTGCCGTCGAGCAAGCCGCTGTACCGGCGCAATCGGCTCGTGGCTGTGCTGCTTGGAATTATTCGCTCGATTTCAACGAGAAATGTGCGACCGTCGAATACCTGCTCGATTTCCTGAAGCTCGTGGAAGCACAATCACCGGCCGCGCTCGGCCGCGTGCAGTACATCGAACAGCCGACGCATCGCGACTTGAAATTGCATCCTGAGAATCGAATGCACCGGGCCGCGGCGATCAAGCCAGTGGTCATTGATGAATCGCTCGTCGATCTCGAGAGTTTGCACCTCGCTCGCGAACAGGGCTACAGCGGCGTGGCGCTGAAAGCGTGCAAGGGACACACCGAAGCGTTGCTGATGGGAGCGGCCGCGCAGAAGTACAACCTGTTCCTCTGTGTGCAAGATCTGAGTTGCCCGGGTTATTCGTTTCTGCACTCGGCGAGTCTCGCGGCCCGCATTCCTACGATCGTCGCCATCGAAGGGAACAGCCGGCAGTATTGCCCGGTCGGCAACCGCGGCTGGAGCGATCGTTTTCCCGGTATGTTCCGGCTGAAGAACGGCACGGTGGCGACGAGCGAACTTAGCGGCAACGGGCTGGGGTTCTAGCGATGACGATCGCGTTTCCCGGCGGCCCGACCAGGTGGCCGCTTCCCGATGAAGACGTGCGGGCTGCACTTCTCGCCTGTTATGCCAGCGGTGATTGGGGCCGATACGACGGCGCGAATACCACCGCGCTGACTGCGTCGCTGCAAAACACCTTTCAGCGCGAACACGTGCAGCTCTGCTCCTCTGGAACGATCGCCGTCGAACTTGCCCTGCGCGGCTTGAGAGTTGGCGCAGGGGACGAAGTGATTCTGGCGGCCTACGACTTTCCGGGAAACTTCCGCGCGATCGAAGCTGTCGGCGCTCGGCCCGTTCTCGTTGATATCGCGAAAGATCGCTGGACCATTGATGTGCAGCAACTCGCGGCTGCGATTTCACCTGCGACGAAGGCCGTCATTGTCTCGCACCTGCACGGCGATCTCGCTGATATCGAGGCCATTTGTCAGCTGGCGAAAGAAAGAAATCTCCAAGTCCTCGAAGACGCCTGCCAAGTTCCCGGCGCGATGATATCGGGCAGGCCCATCGGCAGCTTCGGCGATGCTAGCGTCCTCAGCTTCGGCGGCAGCAAGCTGCTCACGGCAGGTCGTGGCGGCGCGGTGCTCACTTCGCAAGCCGATGTCGCGCAGCGAATTCGCGTTTTCAGCTCGCGAGGAAACGAAGCTTTTCCGCTGAGCGAATTGCAAGCGGCGGTGTTGCTGCCGCAGATGGCAAAATTGGCAGAGTACACGCGCATTCGCGCGGAGTCAGCAATTCAACTACGCTATGCACTGCGAGACTTAGCGGAGCTATCTCCGGTAGCGCAGACCAGCGATCTTATGGCGTATTACAAGTTCGCTTGGCGCTATCTTCCCGCAGGAGGAGATGCGCAGCTTGATTGCAGACATCCCACGCGCGACGGACTTATTTGTCAGTTGCAAGCGCAGGGAATAGATGTCGGCGCTGGATTTCGCGGCTTCAACAAGCGAAGCACGAACCGTTGCCGAATAGCAAGCGATTTAACAAACGCTCAGTCGGCTGCGGAGACGACGCTGTTATTGCATCATCCAATTTTGTTGCAGCCGGATGCGATCGAAACGTTGGCAGATGCCGTGCGAAAAGTGATTGCTGGTCAGCGTTGATCGCTGCGCGTACGCAGTCGACTACGATCAATTCAAGCAATCGCAACTATGAACAGGCGCCACATGTCAGTGACAGGTGGGTTGGCGCCTGTCTTTCGACAGCAGTGCGTTACTTGGCGATGCGCGGCACGGCGAATTCACCGTTGTGATGCTCGGCGTGCGGAATCGAGCGGGCGACGGCCGAACCGGCGGCTGCCATGGTTTCGCGTTCTGGCTTCAGTTCGCCACGGACGATGCGGACATCTTCCGGAGCTTCGATACCGATGGTGACGCGGTTACCAGAGACGCGGCTGATGACGACCGTGATGTTGCCACCAATGACCAGACGTTCGCCAACTTTGCGAGATAGAACCAACATGACTAATTCCTCCGTGGTGGGTTTCGCTTCATTGCGAAGCGTTCCCTCTGCTTGGAAACCCGTTACCGCCCCCCGGCTGTCTGTCACAATCTTGGACAGGGTAACTTAGTGCGAGAAATACGTTGCAAAGAGCGCGCCTGACTTCAAAACTTGAATAAAAGTTGTGCTGCGCGCGGAGAATTATCAGAGAAATGGCAACTCATGTGTCGCCAAACACCCCTTATTGCGCAGATCGCCTGGACGGTGGTCAAAAATCGACACCTGCCAGCGGCGGAGTGTCGCCATTTCGACTCAGAATGAGACGATTTTCTCAAAATGGGATGTTAGCGCAGACCAGCGGTGATCGATCGGCGGCCATGCTGGTCGCCAATCATCCATCGAATGCAGGTTGAGGTTGCGTGGCTCGCGGCCATGCTTCGTACCTGTTCGGAAAAAGAGTGCAAGCATCATGCCAGCCAGCACTCGTGTGCACGCAGTGAAAACTCACCGCGGCAGGCTGGAGCGCGGAGCGGGAGGGAAGGCAGGAATGACGGAAGCTGGCGGTCCGAGCGCGCCAGGCGAGGGAACAAACGGAACGTTCGCGCCGTTGCCGCTGAGTTGCGATTGATAGGGAATGGGTTCGCCTCCCGGCAGGCCTTGGCCGGGGACGCCGGTCTTGGGCAAGACGGCGTCGGGCTTCACGGTTGGCAGCGGTGTAATGAGCCCCGCTTGCGCACCGCCGCGCAGGCCGTTGGCTCGTTCCAGCAGTTGTTCGGTGGGCACATTCTCTTCTGGCGACAGCGTGACGTTGATCAGCCGTTCGTCACGAATTTCGTAGGGGTTCAGGTTCTCGTTGACGAAATCGAGCGGCACGTATTCGTACCACGGCACGTTGAACTGATGAACGATACGCTCGGTTTTGTAGCCATCCTTTACCAGCATCACGTTGCGTTTGCCGTAGTAGACAAAGCTGGTCGAGCAAGGCGTGGTGCCGATTTCGCGATCGTCGACAAAGACCTGCGCGCCGGGTGGATGGCTGCGAATTGTCATACGGCGTCGCACGCAACCACTGCTCGTCGCGCAAAGCATGACCACAGCCAAGAGGAAAATTCCTCGTGGCGGCAACATGCCGGCAAATGAGTGCAGAGATCGCATCCGTGCGCAACGTTCCCAGGGCCCGAGATAGAAGCGGCGGGATATTACCGATTGCCGCTCATGGGGGCCAGATGGAAATACGGGTGCTAGCGGAGCCTTTAGGGGCGTTGGTCAAATGCCTTTTTCAGCGCTGCCATAATCACGGGTGCCACACCTGGGCCGCAGCTGTTGATTTCACCGTACTGCGATGTTGCCCGGCCGTAGGCGTAGGGAGCCACTGAGTCCCATTGCCGCCGTGGAATGATGTAGCCGACCTCGTCGTTGGCCAGGCCGATCAGCAGCCAGCGTTTTTCGGCGATGATGCTGGTGAGATGCGGCTCGAGTGGTGCGTCGGGGTAATCGACTCCCGCCTCAGCCGCGGCGGGAAACTTGCCGTAGACCAACTCGGGATAGAGCTCGCCCGGAATGCAGGCGACCGGAATCTCGCCAAGTCGCAGCACGGCCACTTCGGTTTGAATGGCCATCTGAGCATCGGCTGGGGATTTCTCGAGAGCTTCGCCAACCTTGTACGGATCGCCAGTCCAGGCGAAAGCTTTGCGCCGCAGCACGCCAAGCGCTCGCCCGGCGCGATACAGTTGGTTCTCGACCGGCAGCAACGGCTGCACGCTGCTAACCGATAGCGGCGTGAGGCGACAGGGCTCGGCAGCTTTCACCGCTTTCGTCGCGAGGTCGGCCACGGCTTCGCCATACTTCGTGCAGTACGCGAAATCACCCTCGAGCAGTTCTTTGCCAGCGTCATCTTTGATCACTCCCTCGGGCGGCGCGAGCAAACCGCCGACCGCACCAGACAAATAGACGACAGGGCAGTTGTGATCCTTCGATAACTTCGCGACGGTGGCCGCGCAGAAGTCTGCGGTGACAAGCGTATTCTCCGAGCCCATCGATTCCGGATGGCTGTTGTATTGCACGATCAGGCCGGCCATTTTTTCGCCGTTGCGAAAGGCCAGTAATCGCAGCACCGAATCCTTGACGATCGGCAACCGCGAATCGCCGACGAGCGAGTCATCATCGGCCGTTCCGTAGGCTGCCGTGGTCGGCGCGAGTCTTTCCTGCGCCTGTTCGATGGCTTGCACGGTCCGATCGACGATCAGGTCGAGATAAGCATCATCCACGCCGCGATGAATCAAGCTGCGGCCCCACATGCCGATTACATCGGGGCCTTCGTGATTGTGCGTGCTGCCAACGAGTACGTAATGCAGCTTCGGCAGTCGAGCGCGAATCCGCTGCACTGTTTCGTACTGCAAACCGATGAGATCTACCGACGCCATCGCGACTCGACGCGCGCCGTCATCGATCACCGCGACTCGCACGAACAACGGATCATGCACACCCGTCGCGCGCCGGCCGGCGCTGTAGCCGGCGAGCCACACTGGCTTGTTCTCTTTGAGCTCTGGCGTGATCTCGGCTGCGGCGAAACCGACACGCAGTTGTTCGGCGGCTGCCAGAGGAAGAGCGATCACGAACAGCAAACAAGCGATGACATATTTCATTTCAACACCTCCGCAATTGCGACCACTGGGCTCGTCCCAGTGGAGCACTCACTGGTTAGCTACACAATGCACTTAGAAAAATCCGGCGACCATCGGCCTTGTGCCGAGGGGGCCATCACTGCTCGGCTTGGTAGCAGCGAAGTGATCGCTCCACGGGGGCAAGCCCCGTGGTCGCGAGGAGCTATAGTGAGTGGCTTGTAGCTGACCAGTGAGCGCCCCACCGGCACAAGGCCGGTGGTCGCGAGGTTTTGTTCTGCAAATGCTACTTCTCAACCTTGATCAAAAAATCAAACAGCTCGCCGTGCGTTTTCCCATCGAGCGTAATGTCAAACGGCACGAGTTGCAGGCCGGCCTGCGCTTTGCCGACATCGGCTTTGAGTTTCACGGTGTAGCTCTTCCGCTCCTTCGCCGGCACGGTGCCATCGAGCACTGCCGGTTCGGCTTTCACGCCGGGTGGTAGCCTCAAGACGATGTGATGCTGCTGCGGAGCATCGCGAAAATTGCGCACCGTGACTGTGATCGTTTGTTCCTCGCCGCTCGATAGATCGGTGCGATAGGGATACGCCGAAACCCAATAGGGATCGAACTGATATTCGTAGTTCTTGTCCGGCAGCAGATCGCGATACATGTCGCGCATCGCGATCGACCACTCGTGATACCGCTGCAAAAACGCCGCCGGCTTGGGCATGACGTACGAATGACTCCCCATCACGATGTCGGGCTTCAGATCGCGCACATACTTGCTCCCGAGGATGTAGCCCTCTTCGAAGATCGCGCTGTTGCGAGCGACGACGGCTTCATTGCCGTTTTGCTTCGGATCGGCGGAGTTGCCGAAGAGGTTGTCGCCAGTGAACACAATCCGCTGGCCATCGATCTCCGTCCACAGCGCACAGCCGTTCTCGGTTTGTCCCGGCATCCAATCGACCTGAATCTTGTACCCTTCCCACTCGATGCTTTCGCCGCTCTTGAAACCCTTGTCGACCTTCATCCCATCGAAGCCATCCTTGTAGGCGCTGACGAGCGCGGAGTAATCGTACCGCCGCGGATGCTCGAGCTTGTCGACGATGCGGTCGAGCGTCCAACATTGCGCGCTATACTTCCGCTTCAGGATCGGCCCGAGCAAAAAGTGATCGCCGTGCATGTGCGAGACCCAAAAGGCATCGATCTGCTTGAGGCCCATGTGCTCCCGCAGGCCGAGGACGATCTCGTCGAGCTGAGCCTCGGGAAACAGCCCCGCATCGAGCACCAAGCCATGCCCGCTATCGGCAATGAGAATCGCAAAATTCTTGCCCGGCAACTTGTGACTCAGCTTGTAGAGGTGCGGCGTCACCTGGTTGATCAGCGGCACTTTCGTCGGCTGCGAAATCGGATCGGATTCGGGCGGCTTGATATCAAAAACCGGATAACCGCGGATATAGCTCCGCCGAAACTCGGTCAACCTCGCGTGATATTTTTCCAGTTGCTCGCGAGCGTTTTTGAGCGTCGGCCCTTGCTCGGGAAACGCGGCATCGACTGGCAACTTCTGCAGTTGCTCGACAGAACCGAGCAGCGTGTCGATCCCTTTCGCAAATCCATAATCCCACTCGGTGTCGTACCAGGTGGTCAGCTTCGCGCCGTCGTGAATCACGCCGCCAGTGAAGGCGAAGTTCTGTTCGCCGCGGTGTAAGACATAGGTCAGACTTCCGGGAGAATGACCTGGTGTACTGAGGCATTGCAATTCGGTGCCGGCCCAACTGAACTTTTCATTCGCTGCCAACGCTTGATCGAGTTTGATCGCCAGACGCGGCGGCCTGACATAGCTCGCACCGTAGACCGAATATTGATCGCCGAGGGTCGGATACCATTTGCGAAAATCATTCGGCGTTTCGAACAGCGCCTGCTCTTCTTTGGGCGCCGCGATTTTCGTGACACTACGATCGACGAGTTCGATTCCCTGGCACACTTCGCGATGATGATGCGTGAAGAGAATCCAATCGACCCGCTTCACGCCGATCTCGGCGAGATGCTTTAAGACGCTGCCATTGCCGAGATCGATCAGCAGCGCCGAGTCGCCGTTCTTCAGGACATAGACATTGCAGGTGTCGGTCCAGAGAAACAGATTCGGCAGTTCCTTCGCCACTGGCTGCGTGAATGCTGGTTGGGGGTGCTGAGCTGCAGCAGCTGGCAACGAACACGCAAACACGATCAATAGCAGAACGCGGAGAGGCATGGCGGGTCCCCAGTTGGTGGGCAGAGCAACTGGGGACAATGTAGACGGCTGCGCGCAACAAAGAAACGACGTCGCACGCGGACGATTATTTCTTCCGACTCGGGCCGTCGAGTTCCTTCAGGTTCTCGCGAATCTTCTGTAGCCCCTGCATGATTGCCGAGATCTGTTGGCTTTCCTGATCCTTGGGGAGTTTCAGCTTCTTGATCTTTTCGATGGCAGCGTCGCCATCCTTCAGCTGTTGTTCGAGCGCCTGGCGGCGGAGTTGCGTGATGGGATCGGCTGGAGCGGTCGGCTTTGGTTGGGCCGCGGTTTTTGGCGGCGTTTCTTTGGCTTCGGCTTTTCGTTTTTCCTGCATGACCAGCTTGGCCGCTTCCCACTTCTCCTTCAACTCGGGGTGATCCTTCACCAGTGCAGCCGCTGCCGTCGAATTGGCAGATTTGGGCAATCGAGTCGCGAGTCGACGCACCTCGGCGAACGCGGCCAACTGCACTTCAGGGTCTGCACTGTCGAGGTGTGTCTTCAGGATTTCCAGGGCGTTGTCGCGAGCTTTGTTATTGCCATTCTCAGCCGCATCGCCGACTTCCTCGATGGCAGGCAGGCCGGCGGCTTGCAGCTTTTTCACCGCGGCATCGCGCTCGCTCTCCTTGGCGACCCCGAGTTGTTTGACCAGCGACTTGATCTCGGCCTGGCTCAAACGCGGACCGACTGACTTAGGCGCGGCGGGTTTTTCTTGCGCCTGCAATTCGACGCCAACGAGCGCTGCAATCACGAACGTCCAAACAACAGCGGAAGTAGAAGATGACACGGCGAAGCCTCCTCGAATCTGGAAGGGGATTTCGCTGAATGTAGGGGAGGGGCTCCGTGACTAGCAACATAGCGGCGTATTTTTCAACCGAAGTACAACCTGCACACCACACACGTGAAGCCGTCGGCACGCAGCGTCAATTTAATTTTGAGAACCATTCTCCAAGAGAACGCGCGGAGCTTCGCCTTGCTGCTGCCAGGTCGTTATCCAAGCGCTGGGGCGCAGTTTGCGATCGATCTGCTCCAGGAGCCAAAAGGGGTGTCTGCCATGTTGGCCAATAAGCCGGTAGTTGGCGACAATTTCCAAGGGGCGCCTGGTCGGCGCACGTACCTCGATCGCGTGGCAGGGTTTGGTCAAAGCCAAGTAACTCAGAATGTAAAACACTGGCACAAGCAGCACGAGTGCGATGAGCAGAGGTCCGACGTGTTGTTTCATTGCCCTATCTCGCACTTGGTCGCTCATCTTCTCGTTTCGAAATGCCAGCTCCAGGCCACTTCATCACTGTAGTCGCTGAAGTACCAATAGCCGGCGTCTTTGTCGCGCGTGAGATAGGCACAGTTCTCGGGGCCGCGACGCTGCTTGATGAGGCGGAAGAGATCGGAGAGCACATCGACGTTGCCACCGTAGTAGCTATGGCCCATGAAGTTGAAATCGACGGCAGAGACGTCGATCGTTTCGATGCCGGCCACGACGAGGGGCGGATGCGAATCGCCGGCGCGCTGTTCTTGATTCTGCGACTTGGAGATGATGAGCGCCGAATCACTCGTGCTGGCGTAGAGCGTCACACGTTCGCACTGGGCAACCACCGCGGGTGCGAGCTTTTGAAAATCACTGACGCCGACATCCGGCGCACAAAGGGCGAGCACGGCGATCGGTTTCTTGGTTGCGGCGGGCAAGCGGGCGATGCTGTTCAGCACCAGGCGATTGCCCATGCTGTGGACGACGATGTTCACTCGTGTTTCGGGTAGCACGTCGGTCAGCAGTTGCTGCAAGAACATCGTGAAGGGTGCGACCGAGGCGGCGTTTGTCTGCTCGTCGTCGCGATACTTGAAGATGCCACCTTGCGACGGCCAACTGTAACTGACGACCGCGCCGTTGAAGGGCATGTCGAGCGCGACCTGCGCGGTGCGCACCAGGGCCGACTCGAAGCTCACATTAAAGCCATGCACAAAGAGGAGCAGATCTTTCTGTCGCGACGCGTTGATTTGCCGAGTGACACCGGCCGACATTTCGGCCCAGGTGGTATCGCGCACTTCGTCGAACTTTACGAACTGCGCAGCGTCCTCGGTGCGTCTGGCTTCCTTGGCTGCGGCCGGCTCGCGCGCGGGATCGCAGCCGCGTCGGCGGCGGGGAACCATGATCTCGGCCCGGCCGACGTAGGGCGTGGCGACCGACTCGTTGCCGAAGCGGACCTGATCGGTGGCGGCCGTTGTTTGATCGAGGCCGCGGTTGGTCGCAAAGAAAACTTCCCAGGTCGTGGCTTGTTCGGCTGCGCGCACGACCGCGACGGGTTCGTCGAGCACTTCGACAAATGGAGCAAACGCGCCCTGAATCAGCGGCGACTTGTCTTTCTCCAGCAGCAACTCATAACGCGTGTCGTAATAGACGGGCGGCCTGCGCTTTTTGACAATGATCGCCGGCGGCCGGCGACAGCCCGCGAAGGCTGCCACTACGAGTAAGAGGAGTGTGACCCAGCGGCAGGTGGTTGAATGGAACATGGCAGGACATCCTGTCCCGAAGTGGCGAGTAGCGAGCTTCCTGATACGGGTGACGATACTTGCTGCTGGCCAATAGCCCCAGAGCAACATAGATCGTGACTTGACGATAAGTGTCTTTTTGTATACTATTTCTACTGCGACCTACGCCCTACTCATTGAAAAATTGGTCGTTTCATCCTCAACACATCGACTGGAGTTTCAGCCGATGTGGTTGGCTATTTCTTGCCTGTGAACAAGTGGCGCGCGTTGATTAGTGACAGCCCCCCGAATTGGCTGCAATAATCAATGCTCAAAAGAGCAATAAAGTGTTATAGGGATTAGGGCGATTTTTGCCGTAAGTAATTGCTGAGAAAGAGAGTACGGCGTTTTGTAAGTCACATTCCCTGTTATATTTCCCTCGCCTGAAATGGGGGTGTCCGTTGAGGCCGGGCGGAAGTGCGTCAGTCGCAGGTCGTTTCCAGCGCCTTTCGCCACTTGCTCAGATTGCCACAAACTGCGATATTGATGGGCTTCCGCGATGGCCGCACCCGGCCCTGATTCGGCTCTAAAGCGTGAATCAGTCAGGCTTTCGGGCGGTTGCGTTGGCGAGGATTCGGCTGTCGTGCGCATTTGCAGCCTCGCCTTGGTCACCCTTGAGGTTTTGTTTTCCCTGTTGGAGAGACTGTTCGATGGCTCGTTACACTGGTCCAAAGGCCCGCGTCAATCGTCGCTTGGGCGCTCAGATTTATGAATCGGCAGGCGCTGTGAAGGCTCACAGCCGTCGCGAAAGCCCCCCTGGTATGCACGTGAAGGGTGGCCGCCGCTTGTCGAACTGGGGTAAAGCTTCGGCTGAGAAGCAAAAGATCAAGCATTATTACGGCCTGGGCGAACGCCAACTGCGGAAGTATTACCACATGGTGGCTGCCAAGAAGGGGAACACCGGCGAGCAGCTGCTCAGCCTGTGCGAACGCCGCTTGGACAACGTCATCCGCCGCGCCGGTTTCACCAAGACCCGCCCGCAAGCCCGCCAAGGGATTGTGCACGGCCACTTCTTTGTGAACGGCATCAAAGTGACCAGCCCGAGCTACCAGCTCCGCCAGGGCGACGTGATCACCGTCCGTAAGAAGGAACCGATCTACAACCTGTATAAGGGTGTGATCAGCGAAGGTGGCACGATGACCCCTGATTTCGTGACCTTCGACAGCGAAACGCTGCGAGCCACGGTTCTGGCTGTGCCAGGCCCGAACGATTTCAGCTTGCCCGTCGACGTGAATATCGTCGTCGAATTCCTGTCGCGCTAATTGATTGCGTGCTCGCTGCAAGAAGCCACGAGTAGAATTAGTCAGGCGGATAACGTAGGGTGGGCCCAAGCGGTACTCCGCGGGCCCACCATCTAACCATGTCAAACGTCGGTTTGGTGGGCCTGATGAGTACATTCGACCCACCCTACAACTGCGCCTAGCAACAACGATGCATACTCCCTTGGTGGTTCTCGGCGGTGGTCCCGGCGGTTACGCCGCTGCTTTCTTTGCAGCCGACGAAGGTCTGGAAGTCGTCATCGTCGAGCAGGAAGGCAAACTCGGCGGCACGTGCTTGTTGCGTGGCTGCATCCCTTCGAAGGCCCTGCTACACGTCGCCCGCGTCATCAAGGAAGTGGACGAACTGAAGAAGGATTGGGGCGTCACCTTCGGCGATGCCAAGGTCGAGATCGATACGCTCCGCGCTCGCAAAGAGAAGGTCATCTCGAGCCTCTCGGGCGGTTTGAAGCAACTCGCCAAGCGCCGCAACGTGACTGTCATCACGGCGAAGGCTTCGTTCGAAAACAGCACGACGTTGAAGCTCGAAGGGGACGATCCGTCGATTCCCGAAGATCGCACGCTGACGTTCGATCAATGCATCGTCGCGACCGGTTCGCTCCCAGCCATGCCGGCGGCGTTCGACATCGGCAGCGATCGCGTGATGGACAGCACTGGCGCTCTCGCCCTGAAGGACATTCCGGAATCGCTGCTGGTCATCGGCGGTGGTTACATCGGCCTCGAGATGGGCACGGTCTACGCCAATCTTGGTTCGAAGGTCAGCGTCGTCGAGGCTCTCGACGGCATCTTGCTCGCTGCCGATCGCGATCTGGTCAAGCCGTTGCAAAAGCACCTGACCGCGCTGTTTGAAGACCGCATTTATTTGAACACAAAAGTCGGCTCGCTCGGCCTGCGTGATAACAAGGTCGAAGTGGCCTTTGAAGGCCCCGGCAAGTTTGGCGTCGAGCGTTACGACCGCGTGCTGGTCGCTGTCGGCCGCAAGCCGAATTCGCGCGGGCTTGGTTTGGAAAACACTAAAGCAGTCGTCACGCCTCGCGGCTTTGTCGAAGTCGATAAGTCGATGCGAACTGCCGATCCGCACATCCTCGCGATTGGCGATATCGCCGGCGATCCGATGCTGGCCCACAAGGCTTCGCACGAAGCCCGCGTCGCCGTCGAAGCCGTTCTCGGCAAGCCGACGACGTTCGACAAGCAGTGCATTCCCGCGGTGGTCTTCACCGATCCCGAGTTGGCTTGGTGCGGCATCACCGAACAGGAAGCCAAACAAGCCGGCCGTGCGATCGAAGTCGCCGTTTATCCTTGGGCTGCCAGTGGCAAAGCCATCGCGCTCGGCCGGACTGAAGGTTTGACGAAGCTGATTCTCGATCCCGAGACCGAGCGCGTCCTCGGCTGCGGCATCGTCGGCCCTGGCGCCGGCGATCTCATCAGCGAAGCGGCCCTCGCCATCGAAATGGGCTGCGAAGCCCGCGACTTGGCCGAGACCGTCCACCCGCACCCGACGCTGAGCGAAACGATGATGAACGCCAGCGAAACGTTCTTCGGCACGGCGACCGAAATCTACAAGCCGAAGCGGCATAAAGAAGCGGAAGCCAAGCCCGCCGAAGGCAACTCGCCAGAAACAGCCACGCCGTAATTAAAACGCTCCTGTCCCTGCGGCAGGGGTTTAACGGCTTTTGCACTACTCGCCCGACGTTCTCAAGAAGTCAGTCGATCATGGGAACTCTCGGTGATCGCTTCCAAGTTCACGTCGAACTCGCCAACGGTGGCCGAGTTCGAGTCGTTGACACGGTGACCGGTTCGGAACGCACGCAGGTCGGCCTCGACGGTGAATTCTCCGGCGACGTCGCCTGCCGACTCGCCGCCCAGATCCTTGTTGCATCGAATTCAACGGTAAGTATTGCGCGGGTCTTCAGTGTCGATATCTATCGCGACGGCGGCTCCTATGGAATGTGCTTTTATTCGCCCGACGGCGAGTGGTTCGAGTTCTTTGTACGGGTGCAGCACTGGGATCGTCCCACCGACGCGATACGATACCACCCTCCGGTGCTCTACTTTCAATCCGTGAATAGCCGCAATGTGATCCGAAACTTTACTTGGGAAGAGGCTGACGAATTAGTGTCGGGGATTCTTCCCGAGCAAATCGTGCCCTCAATGCCTCGAGTAGAATTTGGATTGCCCGAAGATTACGAACGAACCAGGTTTTCCGAGCTTGTCGAAATAATCCGACAGCGTGGCGTACGCGCCGATCGATGACGGTCCGGGCAGTTGCAGTAGTGCTAAAGCCGGTGAACCTCCGAGGCGGGACCGGGGGCGTTTTTAATACAATACGAATATGCCGAAGAAATTGCGAGTTTGGTTGCCGGACGACTGGGCCGATATTTCGGCCGAGGATCCCGAAGGGCCGGCGACGTTCTGCTGGACGAACGAAAAATCGACCGGTGTGTTTGAACTCTCGACGGTTGAGTTCAAGCAGGATTCGGATACTGTGCCGGATGAGGAATCGCTCGTGCGCATCGCCGTTGATTTCGGCCGCGATCACGAGTGGGGCGAATTGCAAACGGCGTTCTCCGGCGAAATTCCCTTCGGCAGGTACGGCTCGGCGGTTTACAAAAACGCCAATCCCGAGGAAGGCGACTCCGACTATTGCCAGCTATGGTGCCTTTGCAATGGCCGCGACTTTTTGTTGGCAACTTTCTTCGCCAACAAGCCGTTGCAAGAAGAACTCGACGCGGCGCAGCTGGTCGCTGAAGGGTTGGACTTTAGTTAGTCACTTGATCCCGCTGATGTTGGTGGATCGTGCGGCATGAGTCAGGTAAAATTGAGGCATGAGCACCAACATCGCCGAGCTGTTCCTCGAACCGATTGCAAATTGCCTCACGCCGGAAGTTGCTCAGCGGATTGTGGACACTCGCGTCGATCCCGCGACTCAAGCACACATCGATCAGTTGGCGCGCAAGGCCAACAGCGGCACGCTTACGCCGAGCGAACACGCGGAATACGCAGAGATCGTCGAATACATCGATCTGGTTGCGATCTTCAAAGCCAAGGCCCGTCAGCGCATTTCCAAGCAGCGCGGCTGATCGAACATTCCGTTTGCGAACCCGCCACTCCCCTGCCAAGATAAGCGCGAATCAAACGGCGAACCTTTGGAGGCGGAATCATGTCCCTGTCACGGCGGTCCTTCGGTCAGCAAACGCTCGGCGCGCTACTTACCTACTCGCTGCTCGAAACGCTTTGCACGCGCGAGTTGTTTGCCGCCGACATGAAGTTGCTCGCCGCGAAGTGGATGAAGGATCTGCAGGACCTGAGCAACGATGTGAAAGGGGCCAAGCTGAAGCAGACCGAGTGGCAGACGAAGGTTGATGAGCTGTTTGCCCAGGTCGATCTGGCCGATGCGATGAAGTTTCTCGATATCGAGAAGCTGACGGAGAACATCAAGTACAAAGATCAGGGCGAAGTCAGTCTGCGGGCGAAGTTTCCGCAGGTCGAAGGGCTGCCGACGAGCTTTGTCTTCGGCCATCAGATCTTCGCGCTGAGCAAGGGCCGCAGCGTCGTGCCGCACGGTCACAACAACATGGCCACGGCGTTTTTGATTTTGCAGGGAACGTTTCAAGGCAAACACTACGATCGCCTCGAAGATGAAGCCGAGCACATCATCATTCGGCCGACGATCGACGCTCAGTTCGGCCCCGGTGGCCATTCGACCGTCAGCGATCACAAAGACAACGTTCACTGGTTTCAAGCCACCAGCGACAAGGCCTTCATTTTTAACATTCACGTGATGAACGTCGACCCGAACGCCAAGGAGCGGAGCGGCCGGCTGTACATAGATCCGAAGGGTGAAAAGCTGAGCGATAATCGGATCCGGGCAAAACGGATCAGTACGAACGAAGCGTATAAGTTGTATGGATAGGGAACCCGAAACCTCAGGTCGGCCGCTAGTGCAGTTCAGTCTGCAGAGCCTGATGGTGGTCGTGATTTTGGTCAGCCTGGGGCTCGGCATCTATCGCCAGGCAGGCGTGCGGGCACTGGCCACGTATGGTTTGCTGTTATTCGCGGTCGGGCCCTGGTTTGCTTATCTGGCGAGTGAGTGCTTGCCGATCCGCTCGGTGGCGGCGCGGCGGACCAATGCCTATGTCTTGCTGCTGCTGGTCTTCGCTTTTGGCCTGTGGAGCTCGCACGTCTGGCGCGGAACGATCGACAGCTGGCACGCGGCCTGGATTTTGCCGCTGGGGCTCGTCCTGTGGGTGCCTCAATACCTGGTCTATTTCGTGATCCGGCGGGACTGAAAGCCAGCCCCCGCGAGGGCTGGATTCCTTTTTTAGCAATTGCTAGCCGAATGCTGGCTGGGGAGGTTAAATTAGGTAGAGCTGATCCGCCGTTTTGTCGCGGCGATCGGCCACTTGTCTAACTAGTCAGCCTCGGCCCGGTCGTTTTAGTCCGGGACCGATGGGAGTTTTTTATGTCGATTGTTGCTTGTCCCCGTTGCCGCGACGAAGTGATGCTGCCCGGCAATTTGTCGCCGCAGGCCCGCGTTCGTTGCCCTCTCTGCCGCGACGAATACACGCTGTCGGAAGCGCTCGCCAAGATGCCGCCGATGCTGATCGTCGTCGACGCCGGTCCCAAGCCTGCTCACTCGCCAGCCTATTCGCAGAGTGAGGCCGGCGCCTTCGCCCAGCCAGAAGCCATCGACTACGCCGAATCGGATTATCAGGTATCGAGCGATCTGACCGCCGGTGGCGCAGCGTTCGACAGCTCGGGCGCGGTCGGCGAATCGCCAGCGAGCGTCTCGCCGAAAAAGTACAAAGCCAAGCCGAAGAAAAAAGAGGCCGGCCCCATCGCCATGCTGATTCAGGTGGTGCTGGGCGGTGTCTGCGCCGGCGTGCTGTTTCACTTGATCTGCTGGTGGACGCCGCTGCTCGGTTACACCGATCCGCTGGGCGCCGCCCCAACGGTGAAGAAGTACATGCCGTTCATCGTCCCCGCCAAGGTCATGGAAAACTCGTACGGCATCAAAGCCGATGGCAGCGCGGTGGCCCAAAACGACCCAGCTCCCAAACCCGAGCCGAAGCCCAAGCCGAAACCGGAAGACAAAAAGCAGGGCGAGTTTTTCATCCCCGAACCGAAGTTCGATCCCAAAGTCGAGCCGATGCTCGATCCGCTTGATCCCGGTAAGGCGCCGGCCATTCCACCCGAGCCAGAAGATCCTGCCATGGATCCGAAGGGAATCGATTTCAAAATCCCTGGGCCGAAAAACTTCGATCCACCAATGCCCCCCAAGCCGGCCGATCCTCCAATGCCACCAGCGCCGGCTCCCAAGGCGAGCTCGGCGCAAGTCACCACGGCGTATGCCGAAGCGGTGAGCAAGTTGCAAGATTTCGAAGGCTCGGCGGGTGAAGCCGGCCCTGTGCGTCAGCAAAAGGGGAAGGATCTCTACGAAGCGGCCTCGAACCTCGGCAAGCTTTGCGCTGATGCCGACATGGCCGAAGGCGAAAACGCTGACAAGGTCATGCTGATCAAGGATGAACTCACCGGTAAATTGCGCAAGTACTCGGCGATGCTGGCAATGCTCGGCGATCAACGCCTGGCCGATGGCGCAACCGAGGATTCAATCGCTATCAGCGGTGTGATCAAGGACATCAAGCCGCTCGGCGGCACGCACGAAACGACGATCGAAGTCACTCGTCCGAAGGACAAAACGCTCTTCACCGTGGCTGTCGTTACGACCAAGAGCCTGGAAGACGATGGCGCTAAAGTCGGCGACACGGCGATTGTCCTCGGCAAAATCGTCCGCGATCCGAAGAAGGACCTGCCGGCGTACAAGGGCGAAGCGCCGGTCGTCGTTCACGCCGGGCATGTAACGTTGCAGTAAGTGTCGGCAGTGTAGTCCTCACGCTCCGCGTGGGGCCGCGCCACACGGAGTGTGGCGACTACACTACGAAGCCGGCAGGAGCTGCAGTGCCCGCCGGAACTGCGCTGAGTACAGCTTGTTCCGGCCTACGTCTACAGTGAAGCCAAGAGGGCTTCGAGCGCGTCTAGCTCTACCGGCTTCGTCAGATGATGATCGAAGCCCGCATCGAGCGCTTGCTTGCGATCGATGTCGCGGCCGTACCCGGTGAGTGCAATCAACTTCGGCTGCACACCGCCACGAGCGCGAATCGCCGCGGCTAATTCATAGCCCGACATTTCGGGCATCGCGATATCGGAAATCAGCACATCGGGCTGCAGCGAATCGAGCACTTCCAGCGCTGCCGCCGCGCTTGTCACATTGTGTACGTGCTGACCTAGCTTCTGCAGCAACCGGCCATGCAGATAGCCGGCCGATTCGTTGTCGTCGACAATCAAAATGCGAAACGCCGGCACACTCCGCTGCGGCACGACCGGGATTTCCACCTTCGGCGTGGTCGGCTTCTTCAGCAGCGGCAGACGCACGATGAACTCGCTGCCGTAGCCGGTGCCCTGACTGCGGGCTTCGATCGTGCCGCCGTGCATTTCGACGAGCGTCTTTACCAGCGTCAGGCCGATGCCGAGACCGCCGCTCGAGCGAGTGTGCGAGGTATCGACCTGCGTAAAAAGCTCGAAAACCTTGATCAGCATTTCCGGCGGAATCCCCACGCCGTTGTCGCGCACGCGAATGACCACCTGGCCATCGGCACGCTCGATATGCAATTCGATGCGGCCCCCGGCGGGCGTATACTTCGCGGCGTTCACCAGCAGATTGCTAATGATCTGCGCGAGTCGCACTTTATCGCCGTCGAGAATCAATGGCTCTTCGGGCAGGTCGAGTTCCAGGCGGTGCTTGGAATGTTGAATGATCGGCTGGGCGATATCGAGCGCAGTATCAATGACATCGTTGAGATTGCAGGCGGCTCGTCGCAGGATCATTTTGCCACGGGAAATACGTGATACATCGAGTAAATCATCAATCAGCCGGACGAGGTGTTGAACCTGGCGGAGCATCATTGCCCGCAGCTCGCCGACCTGATCGGGGCTGCTATTGGCGGGGTCGAAGAGCTGCAGCGCTGCCGACAGGGGCGCGAGAGGATTGTGCAGTTCGTGCGCGAGCATGGCTACGAACTCGTCCTTGAGTCGATCGGCTTCGCGAAGCGCTTCCTCGGCCCGCTTGCGTTCGGTGATTTCGGATTGCAATGTTTCGTTGACGCGCGCCAGCTCGGCCGTTCGTTCCTGAACGCGATTTTCTAAATCGAGATTGGCCCGGCGAATCACTTCTTCGAGACGAGTGCGTTGCAGCGCATAACGCATCGCACGTTCGAGTGTGTCGGGGGCCAGTTGATCCTTGACGAGGTAGTCGACCGCACCGACTTGCATCGCTTGCAGATCGATCTCGCGCTCGCGCTGGCCGGTCAGCACGATGGCGGGAGCAGAACAACCAAGTCGCTGCGCTTCGGCGATCAGCTCCAGCCCGTTTCGTTTGCCGAGGCGGTAGTCGATCAAATACAGATCGTGATGGCATTCCACGAAGGCCCTAACGGCCGATTCATAATCGGCGACGCGATCGAGCGTGTAGGCCCCTTTTGGGAACTCCTCAAAGAGCTCTTTGGTCAGGATGTAGTCGTCCTCACCATCCTCCACCAAAAGGACGCGGACTGGCCCGTCATCCATTGGCTTCACCATCAAGTCCCTGCGGCAACTCTACGATCTCCAGCCAATACTTGCCGAGCGTGCGCACCACATCGACGAGCGAAGTGAACGTCACCGGCTTGGTCACGTACGACTCGGCGCCCAGATCGTAAGTGCGAACGATGTCTTCTTCGGCCTTCGACGTGGTCATAACCACGACGCGAATGTTTCGCAGCTTCGGATCGGCTTTGATTTCGCGGAGGGCTTCGCGGCCGTCTTTTTTCGGCATGTTGAGATCAAGCAAAATCAAGCCCGGCCGGGGCGACGAAGCGGGATCGCTGAACTTGTTGCGACGGCACAGATAATCCATCAATTCGGCGCCATCCTCGACGAAGCGCAGATCGTTCGCGAGGCGGCTTTCGCTGAAGGCTTCGAGCGTCATTTGCCGGTCATCGGCGTCGTCATCGGCCATCAGAATGGTGATGGGTTTTCCTTCGCGGTTCATCATGCGACTAGATCCTGTTTTGTGGAATTTTGCTGAATCGGAAGGCGGAAGACGAAGCGCGAGCCTTCACCCGGCTTGCCAAACGCGGCGATGCTGCCGGCGTGGCGTTCCACAATTTTGCGGCAAATGGCGAGGCCCATGCCGGTCCCTTGATATTCGTCGCGGCCATGCAGCCGTTGAAAGAGCTCGAAAATCCGCTCGGCATATTCCTGCTCAAAGCCGACGCCGTTGTCCTCGACGGTAATCTCGCACTGCATCGGCAACCTCGTTCCATCGAGTTGGCCGTTGCCGTTTGCTGCGACGTTGTGTGACGAAATGCGGACCATCGGCGCGACTCCAGGCCGATGAAACTTGAGGGCGTTGGCCAGCAGATTCATGAACAACTGCCGCATCTGCGAGGGATCGGCTTCGATGTGCGGCAGCTTGGCGATTTCAAATTTGCCGCCGGCATCTTGCAGCCGCGTTTCCAGATCGCCGACGATTTCGTCGACGATTTCGTTGAGATCAACCGCGCTGAAAGGTTGCGCTTTGCTCGCAACTCGCGAGAAGGTGAGCAAGTCATCGATCAGCCGTCGCATGCGACCAGCCGACGCCAGAATTCGCTGTAGAAAGTCGAGTCCTTTTTCGCCCAGTTGCGGGCCGCAGTTCGATTGCAAACGGTCGCCAAAGGCTTGAATCTTGCGCAGCGGTTCCTGCAGGTCGTGCGAAGCCACCGAAGCAAACTGCTCCAATTCGCGATTGCTGCGCTGCAGTTCTTGCGCGGCGGTCATGGCCGTCAGTTCGGCTTTGGTGCGAACAGTAACTTCCTCGCGCAGGGCTTTGTTGCTGGCTTCGATTTCCATCGTACGAGCTTGCACGCGTTCTTCGAGCCGCTCCTTCGATTTCTGTAGAGCTTCGGAAAGTTGCTGCCGCTTTTCGATATCGCGGCCCACGAGCCAATAGCTGGCCACGGCCAAGGACAGCCCCAGCAGTGCGGTTGCCAGGCCAGTTGCCAGCGACAAGTAGAAGCTGGTATTCGACTCATTAGTCCGTACCGACAGCTCACCTCGTTCGCGAGCTTCCATGGCGGCGATGATCGTTCGGACGTGATCCATCGCGCGTTTACCACTCCCTTGCAAGATGGTGGCGCGGACCGCGTCGCGACCTTCCGTCTTTTGGATTTCGAGAGACTTTCGAATCGATTGCATCCGCAGGTCGATGGCGGCAGCGAGCTCCTCGAAGTGCTTTTTCCGCTCAGGGTCGGTCGACATCAGTTGCTTGACGCTGGCGACTTTATCTTCCAGTTGGAGTGCCGCAGATTCGTATGGGGCGAGGAATTTCTCATCTTCCGTAATCAAAAAACCGCGCTGACCGGTTTCGGCATCGACCAGTGTGGTGAGCAGCATCCGCAGTTCGTCGAGCGCCTTGTGCTGACGTTCGACGGCTTCGGAATTGCGATGGATGCGCATCAAGTTGAAATACGTGAGCGCGGTATTGGCCACGATCGCCACGATGACCAGCAAAAAGCCCAACAGCAGACTTTTATTAGCAACTTGATTAGGCATGGAAAGGAGAACAAACTCTTACGGCAATAGCGGCGGACACAGGGTCCGCGTCTGGTGCAGCTCAATGTTTTTGCGAATGCGTGGTGGTGCGAGACAAATTGCTTTCGGGAATCGGCGCTCCATCGGAGTGGTTGGCCAGTGCGTTTTGCAGCTCATCAAGTGCTGCGGTCAACTCATTCATGGCCGCGGGGAAATTGATTTCTTCTTGATTATCGCGCTCAGCCGTGGCGGCCAAATTTTCCAGAGCTACCGCGGCCAGCACCGCTCGCGTGGCGCCGAAGTTGAGAACGAGTCCTTTCAAGGTGTGAGCAGCTCGCTTGAGCGTGGGATAATCGTGGTTACCCGAACTCTCGGCGATGAGAGCCTGGTACTGCGGAGCATCCTCGGCCAATAAGGCGACCATCTCCTGAAACAGCGAGCGGTCGTTGCCCATTCGCCTCAAGGAGCCAGCGTAGTCAAAAATCGCTGCCATGATTGGAGCCGCCTCTTCATCCGCCGGTTGTTAATCACAAAGTGTAACCTGAATCTCGATTCCGCCGGTGCCCGTGTCAACTCCGCCACAGCCAATGGCTATTTGCGGTCGTCCACGGTCGAAATCGAAACGACTTTCGCCATTTTGTCGACCATCACGCGAACTTGCACCCCCGCTTTCAATTCTTCCAGCTTGCCTGGCTTGCCATTGACGTTGATGCGAGTTTTTTCATCCGGTTTGAAGGAGTGTTCCTTCCCATCTGCCGTTCGCAACGACAGTTGTCCTGCGCTGGCCGAAACCACCGCTCCTTCGACCACCATGGGCTCGACATTTTGCAGTTCGGGTGTGTCATCTGCCAGCGCTGGTGAGACAGGGATCGAAGCGACAACGAACAAAGACGCGAAAGCCACTGGCAGCACGAACCGGAACATGGAAGGGCCTCCTTGAGCAGGGTAATGAGGAACAACCACATCCACGGAAGCAACTGTTGGGCCAAGCCTAAAAGGATCGTCGTCGACCGGCAAGCATGCGAAGTGTGTCGACGTAAGTACGAGACAGTTCTAGCTGTCGATATTGAATAAATTTAACAGTGTTAAGTGCGCCGGTCGCGGGTTTGGCGGCGATTTTGACCGATTCCGAGCGACCATTTCTCAACGTACTGGACGGTTTCGGTGCGCCGGTCGACTGACTTACGTCAAATTCAGCCGTTAGAAAACGAGGAACGGGCCGGGGAGCCGTGGCCGGACCTGTACGCTTCGTCACGCAAACTGGTCGCTGGCAGCCCACCTTTTCATTGGCGTTGACCCCCTGCACCCAAGCCCTAAAATGAGGCCCTCCAACGTGCGAAATTGCGAACTTTTTCAAGTCTTTGTTGTCTTTCTAAAGCCATGACTGCAGCCCCAATCACTCCCGATGACTCGACCAGCAACGAAGGTGGACACGAAGCCGCCCGCCGGGAAAAAATGCGCAAGCTGATCGCCATGGGCATCGATCCCTGGGGCCAGCGGTTTGATGACCGGACGCTGATTGGCGAGATCCGGGCGCTGGCAGGCGAAATTGTCTTCGTCAAGGAAGACGGCAGCAGCATCGCGCCGCCGAATCGCGAAGCGCAACCTGATCTCGACTTTCGTAAGTGGCTTGCCGATCAGGGTAAGGGCGAGCTGAAGGGACCGACCGTTCGCGCCGCAGGTCGCATCGTTTTGCAACGCGACGCCGGCAAGCTGCGGTTCATCAACATTCAAGATTGGACCGGTCGTCTACAACTGATGATCGGTCAGGCTCAGGTCGGCGAAGAAAGTTGGAAGCTCGCCGAGAATTGCGACCTCGGCGACCTGATCGGAGTCGATGGCGAATTCAAATATACGAAGACTGGCGAGCCGACGATCTTCGCCGCAAAGTTGCACTTCCTCGGCAAGTGCATCCTGCCGCCGCCGGACAAGCACGCCGGCCTGGCCGATCCTGAATTGCGCCATCGGATGCGCTATCTCGATCTGGCATACACCGAAGGCGCCATGCAGCGCTTCATGAGCCGCACGAAGGTTGTGGCTTCGATTCGCAACACGCTCAATCTGCAAGGCTATTGTGAAATCGAAGGACCGACGCTGCACACCATCGCCGGTGGCGCCGCCGCTCGGCCGTTTAAGACGCATCACAACACGCTCGACATGCAGCTGTTCCTGCGGATCGCGCTAGAGCTGCATTTGAAGCGACTACTCGTCGGCGGCATGGAGCGCGTGTACGAACTCGGCCGCGTGTATCGCAACGAAGGGATCAGCCCGAAGCACAATCCCGAGTTCACGATGCTCGAGGTTTATCAAGCCTTCGGCAATTATGAAACGATGATGGACCTGACCGAAGCCGTCATCTGCAACGCGATCAAAGCTCTCGACGGCAGCTATGTGCGGCCGTGGGGCGAGAAGCAAATCGATTTCACGCCGCCGTTCCAGCGGCGAACCTATGACGATCTGTTCCGCGAACACACGGGCATCGATCCGCAAGATGCGGCCGCCGTAAAAGCCCTCGCTGAAAAGATCGGTTTTGAAACGGCTGGCAAGCATCCTGATGTAATCAAGAGCGAAGTCTTCGAGGAGAAGGTCGAAGATGCTCTCGTTGGTCCGATTTTCGTGACCGACTATCCCTCGAGCATTTGCCCGCTCACGAAGCGAAAAACCAGCAATCCAGAAGTCGCCGAGCGGTTCGAACTGTTTGTGCATGGCATGGAAGTGGCCAATGCTTACACCGAGTTGAACGATCCCGATCTGCAGGAACAGCTCTTCAGTCAGCAGCTCGCCGGCCAGGCCGCCGAAGACAGCATGGCGAAGATGGATACCGACTTCGTACGCGCCCTGAAATATGCGATGCCGCCGGCCGGTGGTCTCGGCATCGGCATCGACCGACTGGTGATGTTGCTGACGAACACGCAGACCATTCGCGATGTGATTTTGTTCCCGGTACTGCGGCCCGAATGAGCATTCGTATTCGCCAAGCCAGTGTTGCGGATGCGGCGCCGCTGCTGGAGCTGTTCAAAGACACGATCCGTCGTGTGAATTGTCGTGACTACGCGCCCGATCAAATTGCGGCGTGGACGTCCGAAATTCTTCCCGAAGTATGGGCCGCCAGGCTAATGAGTCGCTGGTGTGCGGTGGCGGCGAATGACGCCGAGCAACCGATCGGCTTCGGCGATCTCGAAGCTAATGGTCATCTGGATCGGTTCTTTGTGCATGCCGACTACCAAGGCCGCGGCGTGGGGACTGCTCTGATGACCGCTATTTTTGCGAGAGCTACCAAACAGCAACACGCGCGGATATTCAGTGAGGTGAGCATTACCGCGCGGCCGTTCTTTCTGAATCACGGTTTCCGCGTGATCACCGACCAACTCGTCTTCTCGCGCGGGGCAGCATTTCTGAATTACCGGATGGAACGTTGGCTGTAGCGACTCCGTCGCGAGCGCTACGGGCTTCCTTGTCGGCACAACCATTATCTTCCTTACCCCGCCAGCCGACTACCTTCGGCGTGAATGGTCCGCACAGCTTGTCATTTTTGCGGCGCGGCGATGTCAAGCTCTGACGGCTGCCGAAAGAATAAGGATGATTCGCATTCCGCGACCCTGAATCCTCATGCGCAGTCCCGTCCTCTCCCGACGTCGAACCCGTGACCCGGCTGACATTGGCCGCGGCCCGTTCGTTGCCGTTGCGCAGCATGGAATGGGGGCAACGCGATGAATGACGCCACGCACGCCACCGCTCAATCTCGCCATCAGGCCCTCGCTGCCGAACTGCTGAGCATCCATCAACAGCAGGTCTACCACGAGACCGATCGGCTGTTTGCCTGGTTGCTCGTGGCTCAGTGGGTGTTTGGTTTTATGCTGGCCGTGTGGGTCGCACCGCTGACGTGGGCGGGACTCTCCAGCACGCTGCATCCGCACATTGGCGTGTCCATTCTGCTCGGCGGCGCGATCATCAGCGTGCCGGCCGCTTACGCGATCTTTCTCCCCGGCACGGCCCTTACGCGTCACTTGATTGCGGTCGGCCAGATGTTGATGTCGGCGCTCCTTGTGCATCTCTCAGGCGGCCGGATCGAAACGCACTTTCATGCGTTTGGTTCGCTGGCCTTGCTTGCGTTTTATCGCGATTGGAAAGTGCTAATCACGGCAACCACTGTTGCGGCCGGCGATCACTTAATTCGCGGCGTACTTTGGCCACAGTCGGTTTTTGGCGACTTTCATTTCAGCCTGGTGCGAGCGTTAGAGCACATCGGCTGGATGATTTTTGAGGATGTGTTTTTGATCTTGAACTGCGTGCGTTCCCGCCGTGAAATGTGGGAGGTCGCCACGCGGCAAGCCGAGCTGATCAATGTGCATACCGAGATCGAACAACTCGTCGAGATCCGCACGAGCGAGCTTGCAGAGAAGTCCGATTCGCTGGCCCGCAGCGAGGAACAACTCCGCCTACTGATCGGCGGCACGGATGTCATCCTCTGGGAATACGACGCCACGACCGATGCCTTCGTCTACGTTTCGCCCTGCGCGGTGAAGCTGGGTTACCCGCTCGAGGAATGGTATCAGCCTGGATTCTGGAAAAGAACGCTCCACCCGCATGATCGCGATCAGGCCGTGCAATACTGCCTTTCCGAGACGCAGGGGGGCCGAGACCATCGAATTCAGTACCGCATGTTTTCGGCAACGGGCGACATCGTGTGGGTCGATGATCTCGTGTCGGTGTCGAAGGACCCCAGCTCAACGAAGCTGCGCGGCGTGATGATCGATATCACCGATCGCAAGCTGATCGAAGAGCGGTTGCAGTTCTCGAATGAAGAGCTGACTCAGCGCACTCGCGATCTCGAAGCCGCCCACAGTTGCCTCGGCGCGCAAGCGGCAGCGCTACAGGAATCGGCGCAGGAAATGGAATCGCTCAAAGACGAAGCCGAACGGGCCAGCCGCGCGAAGAGCGAATTCCTGGCCAACATGAGCCACGAAATCCGCACGCCGATGACGGCGATCCTGGGCTACTCCGATTTGCTGCTGACCGAAGGTGATCTGACCAAGGCGCCGCCGCATCGCGTCGAAGCGTTGCAGACCATCCATCGCAACGGCGAGCACTTGCTCGGCTTGATCAACGACATTCTCGATCTTTCGAAGATCGAAGTCGGCAAGGTCGGAGTCGAAGCCATCGAATGCTCGCCGCTGCAGTTGATTACCGAAGTTGAATCGCTGATGCGGCTGCGGACGCAGGAAAAAAATCTAACGCTGCAAATCGAAGTCGCCGGCGTGCTGCCATCGACCGTGCAAACCGATCCGCTGCGTCTCAAGCAAATCCTGGTGAATCTGGTCGGCAATGCGATCAAGTTCACCGAGCAAGGCGGCGTGCGGATTGTCGCGAACTCGTCCCTCGCTACAGATGCCGCGGGGAAGCGAATCGCCGAACTCGTCTTCGACGTAATCGACACCGGCGCGGGAATGACTCCCCAAGAGATGAAAAAACTCTTCCGACCGTTCACGCAGGCCGACAACTCGACGACACGCAAGTTCGGTGGCACGGGGCTTGGTCTGACGATCAGCAAGCGACTGGCCCAGATGCTCGGTGGCGACGTGACAATCGTCAATTCGATTCCGGGTACGGGCACGACATTCCGCGTGATGGTGCGAGCGGCGGATCCAACACTCGAACCCGCGCCGCCTGAAGCACCGAATCTGCCGCGCGAATCTAAATCGACTCACGCTCCAACCAACGAGCAACCGCTACCTCCGGGGTGTCGCATCTTGCTCGCCGAAGATGGCCCTGATAATCAGCGGCTGATTTCCTTTATCTTGAAGAAGGCCGGCGCTACGGTCACGGTTGTCGACAACGGCCATATCGCCGTGCAAACTGCGCTGGCCGCCGTTATGGATCAGCGGCCTTTCGATTTGATCCTGATGGATATGCAGATGCCGGTGATGGATGGCTATGCGGCTGCCACGTACTTGCGGACGCGCAACTACGATGGGCCGATCATCGCACTTACCGCCCACGCCATGTCGGGGGATCGCGACAAGTGTCTGGCAGCCGGCTGCAATGATTACGCAACGAAGCCGCTCGATCGTTTGAAGTTGCTCGCTCAAATTGCAAATCTGCTGCGAGTCGCAGTGCCAGTCTAAAGCGTCCAGCCCTTCCGATACTCTTTGTGGAGCCATTTTGCCGCATCGGGGGCATTGGTGATTTTCAAGTTCGCTGAATCCCATTCGATCTTGCTGCCGTGACGAAACGCCACAGTGCCGAGCAGCACAGACTCGGTGAGCGAACCGGCGTAATCGAAGTTGGTTGTCGTCGGTCCGCCGTTGCGAATCGCATTGGTCCACTCGCGGTGATGGCCGATCGATTTCCGAATCGTCTGCTCAGGCCGTTTGAAATCGGCGAACTTATCCTCGGGGAACAAATAGTGATCGCCGTAGTTGGCGAGTAGCGAACCCTTGCTGCCGACAAACAGCACGCCGCTGTTCCAGGTCGCTGGCTTCACTTTGCTGTGCGTTAGTTCGGCGAGTTTTTCTTCCGGCTTTTTGCCGCTGTCGTACCAGGTCAACTTGCAGGCGGGGAATTTGCCGCGGGCCGGATACTCGTACTTTGCAATGCACCAACCGGGGCAACTCACGGGATCATAAGGGGTACCGGTCGCTTCGACCGATGTTGGCCCGCGCAGCTCGAGCGCCCAGTGCGGCAGGTCCATGTAATGGCAGCCGAAGTCGCCGAGCGAACCAGTGCCGTAATCCCAGAACTTCCGCCAATTGAACGGATGCACGCCATCGCTGTAGGGCCGTTCCTGAGCCGGCCCGAGCCACAAATTCCAATCGAGATTCGGCGGGCAAGGTTTATCGGTGGTGAACTTCGCGTCGGTATAAACTGCGTTCGCCCAGACGTGCACTTCGCCCACATCGCCGATGCTGCCGGTCTGCACCAGTTCGACGACACGGCGATAGTTGTCGCCAGCGTGAATCTGATTTCCCATCTGCGTGACGAGCTTATTCTCTTTCGCCAGGTTGGCCAGCGTACGGGCTTCGACCACGGTGTGCGTCAATGGTTTTTCGCAGTAGGTGTGCTTCTTCAACCGCAGGGCCATCGCGGCTGCTGGTGCATGCGTGTGATCGGGAGTGCCGACCACCACGGCATCGATCTTGTCTGCTTCCTTCTCGAGCATCTCGCGAAAGTCGCGATATTTATGGGCCTCGCTGAACTTCACCGCGGCCTTGTCGAGATTGCTGCTGTCGACATCGGCCATGCACACCAGGTTCTCGTACGACAATTCTTGCAAGTTTGCCCCGGCCCGACCGGTCACGCCGACGCCGGCTAGATTCAACTTCTCATTCGGCGACTTCGACTGCGCGGCCGGCGCGACATTCACCCAAGCGCCCAAAGCCAGCGCGCTCGACGCCGCGGCGGAAGCAGACAAAAACCGGCGACGAGACAAACGGGCCATGGCGAGCAAACTCCAAGCGGGCGCGAAAGGCGGGATTGAGTGCGTTCGCTGTTTTAACCCAGCTGAAGTTGCCGGTGCAAGAAGCCGCAGGCAAAGACGGCCGCTGCAATTACTTCCCTAAGAGGGCCACCATCTTTTCGCCCACACCCTGGGCCGACGCGGGGTTTTGGCCGGTCACCAGCTTGCCGTCGGCCAGACTGTTGGCCGACCAAGGCGCGGCTGCATGAAACTTTGCGCCTTGTTTGGTGAGCGCAGTTTGCAGTAAGAATGGGACGTCGGCCTTCGCGTAATTCTCTTCTTCCTCATCGGTGAAGGAAGTCATGTTCTTGCCGTTCACCAGATAAGAACCGTCGCTCAATTTCACATTCAGCAACGACACAGGGCCATGGCAGACTGCGCCGACGACGGCGCCTCGCTCCCAGGTTTCGGCAATGACTTTCTTGAGGAGCGGCGCCTCCGGCAAATCAGCCATCGGCGCCAATCCACCAGGCACAAAGATGGCGTCGTAGGCGCCAACATTCACATCGGCGAGCTTGCCGGCTTGATGCATCGCTGCCCAACCTTTGCCGGTCAAGAACGCCAGGTTCGCAGGATCGTCAGCCAAATTGAGAGCATCCAAAAAGGGCGATTCGCCGGTGAGGCTGACGAAATCGACTTGATACCCGGCCTTGGTGAATTCAGCGTACGGATGGGCCACCTCCGACAAAAAGGTGCCGGTTCGCCGCTTGCGAGGACCGATCGAACTCGCGTTGGAAACAATGATCAGAATTTTCTTGGACATTGGCGTCTGAGCTCCGTTGATTCATTTGTAGATGATTGGAATTGCACTCTAGAACTTCACGACTGCCCGGCCAATCACTTCTCCTGACCTCAGCAGTTCAAGGTATTCGTTGATCTGGTCGAATGTGATCGTTGTCACTATGTGGCGAATCTTGCCCTGGGCAGCGAGTGCCATGACTTCACTTAGATCGCTGTTGTTGCCCCAGAACGAGCCCTGAAATGTCTGTTCGCGCGAAACTCGCGGGAACAGCGGAATCTCGATCCGATCGCCGACCAAACCGACGTCGACATAATGACCGCTGATCGACAACAGGCTGAAGGCCAGCTGCATCATCTCTGGTGCGCCGGCACAATCGATGACCGCGTCCAGATCGCTCTGCCCCGTTAGATTGCGCAGTTCCTTGCCAACTTCGGCGGCGGACTTGTCCTTCACCGAAATCGTGTGATCGGCGCCATACTCCTGCGCGATGCGGAGCTTCTCGGCATTGCGAGCAAAGGCGACAACTGTGATGCCGCCGCCGAGCAGCTTTGCGTACTGCACAGCATATCCCCCCAGCCCGCCGATGCCGAACACTCCCAAGACTCGGCCCGGCGCGAGCGCACCGCCGTCGCGTAGTTTTTTGATCCCACGATAGGGCGTCACACCAGCATCGGTGAGCGGCGCGAGTTCTTCGAACTTGAGTCGACGCTCAACCTTAATCAGGTATCGCGCGGGAACGGCAATGTACTCGGCAAAGCCGCCAGCGGGCCCAAATCCGGGCCAGCGCACATTGGGACAAATGTGCGTATTGCCGACCAGGCAGTGCCGGCAAGTGCCATCGCCCCAACCGGGCGCGACAACCACATGGTCCCCCTCCGCCAGCCCCGACGCCTTGGGCACGAGGCCGCCCAGCTTATCCACGAGTCCCGTGATTTCATGCCCCGGAATGATGGGCGTAGGAATGTCGTTGTATCTGCGGAAGTATCCATCCACGAGTTGCACATCCGAACGGCACATCCCGCAAGCTTGCACGCGGACTAGCACTTCGTCGGGCTGAAAGTCAGGAGCTGGCACATCCTCGAGTACGAGGGGCTTGTTGTACTCCCTGATACGAGCGGCTTTCATGGCTTTTCTCCGTTCTCGATGAGCTGCCAATTGCTGAGTTCGACTCTTCGCACTAGCCAAGCGTGAGGGCTGGACACTTGCCGTAAATTTTCACGAATTCACGGACGTCTCGTCGAGTAAAAATGTGCTGGTCACGCAAAACGAGTGAGTTCGTCATTTGCTCTTCACGAAAATTTTTGAGTACATTGCAGCAATCCTCTCATCCAAGTACACGGCATTTTGATTCCGAGTTCTGATTCCGACATCGAAGTTCGGACATGCGACCATGACCGACGAGAATACCACCGCCGTTGTCGAGCGATACTTGGGAGAGTTGAAGGGAGAGACCCCTACCGAGCCGATCGTCCGTCAACTGCTCGACCGGGCAATACTGCGGCTGCAAAAGCTTTGCGCCACGTTACTGCACCGCGATTACCCACGGCTAACCCGCTCGCCTCTTCGTCTCCAAACCGATGAATTGCTGAGCGCGGTTGTCGAGCGGTTGCTGAAGGCGTTGCGAGAAGCCCGTCCGCGAACGGTTCGTGAGTTCTTCGCACTGGCCGGTCAGCACATGCGATGGGAACTAAATGACTTGGCCCGACGCTTGGATAATCAGCCGACGGCTATGGAGTTGCAGGAGGGGAAGATTCCCAATCCGGCTAGCAGCGACTGCGGCCTGTCGCCGGTTGGCCGTCGTTTGCTGGAGACGATCGATAACCTCCCACAAGACGAACGCGAGGCGTTTGACCTGGTCCGAATTCAAGGGCTTACCTATGGCGAGGCCGCCGAGTTGCTCGGTGTTTCTCCCAAGACAGTGCAACGGAGATTGGATCGAGGGCTCCGGCTACTGACGGAGCAATTGGGCGACCTCAATCCCGCTCACAGTGACAAGCGGTCGCCATAACGTGGAATGTTGAAATGCCCGATGATGCGCGCGTGCAAGCGCTGCTCGACGAATTGTCCGATCACGATTCCAACCCGGAGGAAGTCTGCGCGCGTTGCCCCGAACTTCTGCCCGTCGTCCGCGCGCGCTGGCGGCAGATCTGTCTGGCTCGCGCGGAACTCGACGCGCTGTTGCCCGTCCCGACGAACGAGAAATACGCGAGGCAGTTGCCCGACGAATTGCCGCAGGTGCCGGGTTATGAAGTCGACGCGGTGCTCGGACAAGGTGGAATGGGAATTGTCTTTCGCGCTCGGCACGTGAAGCTCTCTCGCTTGGTTGCCTTAAAAATGACGCTCGCCGGTTCGTATGCAAGCGAGCATGAGCGAGAACGGTTTCGTCGTGAGTCGGAAGCAGTTGCCGCTCTGCGACATCCGAACGTCGTGCAGATCTACGACGTGGGTGACTTAACGGGTCGTGCCTACTTCACGATGGAATTGATCGAAGGGGGGAGTCTGGCGCAGCGAACCGCGGCGGTACCGAAGTCGCCGCGCGAAGCTGCCGCGTTGGTGGCGACTCTCGCGGAAGCTGTTCACGCGGCGCACCAGGGCGGGATCGTTCACCGCGACCTCAAGCCGGCCAACATCCTGTTCACGCCCGAAGGCACTCCTAAGATCACCGATTTCGGCTTGGCTCGACGTTTGGAAGGTGGCGTTGAACTCACGCTCAGCGGTGTTCCTCTCGGCACGCCCAGTTACATGGCTCCTGAGCAGGCCCGCGGTCAATCGCGCGATATCGGACCTGCCGCCGACATCTATGCGCTCGGCGCGATTCTGTATGAACTGCTGACGGGCCGGCCACCATTTCACGGAGCAACGCAAGCGGAAACGCTCGTGCAGGTGATCCAGCAGGAGCCTGTTCCGCCAGCGCGATTGAATCGCAAAGTGCCGCGCGATCTGCAGACCATTTGTCTGATGTGTCTGCAGAAAGAGCCGCAACATCGCTATGTCACCGCCGCAGCACTGGCAGACGATTTGCACCGCTATCTGCTGGGTGAAGCCATCGCGGCCCGCCCAGAAGTTGCCATCGCCCGGTGGATTCGACAAATCTGCCGCCAACCTATTCTGGCAACCGCAGTGGCAATCGCGGCGCTCTCGACGTTGGCCTTCGCTGGCGGCGGCCTGTGGCTTCTCTCAGACCGATCAGCAAAGGCCCAGGCCGCGCACGAAGATGTACGCGATATGGTTCGCTATTTGAAAAGCTCTGCCTGGCCAGACGCCAGCGCCGCGCGCGATCGTGCGAATGGGCGTCTGGGAAGCAGCACGCCGGTGGAACTGCGCCAACTCATTGACCAAGGTACGCGCGATCTCGACTTGGCTGCGCGTCTTGATGTCTTTCACTTGAAAGGCGTCGAAGCCATTGTCGGCGGCATCGCCTTTGAGAATTACGACAAGGATTTCGTCGAAGCACTGCGCGCCGCGCAGATTGGCACCGTTGGCGACAACCCGGAGATCGTCGCGCAGAAGATCCGCCAATCTGCCATTCGTGAGGCGCTGATCGCCGCGCTCGATTGGTACGCGGTCGTTACTCAAAACATGAGTTCCGAACGCACCATCTGGATGTTGGATGTTGCTCGCAGAGCCGATCCCGACCAATCGAGTTGGCGATTGAGGGCGCGCGATCCAGCCGTTTTGAAAGATTGGGACGCACTCAAGGAACTGATTGACTCGCGGCCGCAGAGTGATCCTGCGCTCATGCCAATGGTTACTCTCGAAATGTATTTGAGCAACCAGCATTCCCCCGCAGCCGAACGCATGGCAATTCTAAAGCGTCGCTATCAGCTTCATCCGGACGATTTTTGGCTCAACTTGCGGCTCGGCGGGTTCCACCGCTTGAACAAAGTGCCTGGCGAGGGCCTGGGTTATGTGCAGACGGCAGTGGCGCTTCGGCCTGAGTCGGCGCTGGCTCGCAATCTATTTGGCAACGCACTGCTCGAAGTTGGTCGTCGTGAAGAAGCCGCCGAGCAATGTCGCCGCGCGACGGAGCTCGATCCTTCCGTCGAGATTTACAATCTGAATTACGCCCGGCGTCTCGTTGATTTGCATCGCCCTGAGGCTGCCGCTGAGCATCTTCGCGGTGTCATTCAAAGCCACCCAGATTTTGTATTGGCCCAAAAGGAGCTCGGAACGATTCTGGAGCGCCAAGGAAACGATACCGCGGCACTCGTCTCATTGCGGAAGGCCGTTGAACTGGAACCCCTTCGCTTGGAATCACAAAAGGCGCTGCGGGAGTATTACGTGAAACGTGGCAGGCTGGAAGAAGCACAAGCCGCATGGCAGGCCGCCCTGGCTCATTCTCCGACGCAGTACAACGCCTGGTATGGCTACGCCGAACTCTCTCTCTTCCTCGGCAAGGAAGAAGAGTATCGGCAAGCCCGCCGTGAAATGCTGCGAAAATACGGCGCGACTACAGATGCACGCTTTGCCGAGCAGGTTAGTCGCATGACGTTGCTGACACCCGTGCAGGGTAAAGAGTTGGCGACCGCGGTCTCACTGGCCGAATGTGCGCTCGCTTCACCGACTGCCAAGACGGGTGGCTTTAATTCCTACTACCTCTTTGCGCGCGGCCTCGCCGAATTTCGACAGGGCAAATTCGACCAGGCGATTGCCACGATGAAGGGAGATGCCTCCCGTGTGCTCGGCCCTGCACCGCGGTTGGTGCTCGCAATGGCGCTATACCAACGCGGACAGGAACAAGAATCGCGCCGCACTCTGGCCGCAGCGGTGACCTCTTACGATTGGCGTTTGAATCATTGCAAACACCAGGACGCGTGGATTTATCAGGTGCTCCGCCGTGAAGCAGAGCAGATGATCTTGCTGAATTACTCAGGGTTCATGGCAGGAACCTATCGCCCGCAAGACAACGACGAACGACTCGCGCTGATCGGCATTTGCCAATTCACCGAACGGAATGCAGCACTGGCGCGAATTTACGATGAAGCCTTCACCGCCGACTCAAACTTGCTGGAAACAGACCATCGCTACGCCGCAGCACGGGCCGCGGCCTGTGCGGGTTGCGGGCGAGGTTCCGATGTTGCCGACCTGGAACATCTGCAACGGGCGAATTGGCGCGGGCAAGCCCTCGAATGGCTTCGCCAGGAACTCGCTGCCTGTCGCCAATCGCTCGACAGCAGCAACGAACAGGCTCGCTCAAAAACACTGCAGCGGTTGCAGCAATGGCAAACCGAGGATGACTTGGCCGGGCTTCGCGAAGCGAGCGAGTTAACGAAGTTGCCGCCCAGCGAGCAAAAACTCTGCCAGGAGTTATGGGCTGAGGTCAGCACGCTGCTTAACTCGAAAGCCAAGCCTTGAGCAACTCTGGCGGCGCACCCCAACGGCCGCGGGCCGGCAAATTAGCATGTTTCCGGCTTCACCTTCTTGATCGCCTTGCTGGAACGCGCGATCTCGATGAAGGCCTTCAGGTAATCGACCTCCAAGTCTTTCTTGCGCAGGCCAAGAAAAATCTGTTTGTCGATTCCCTTCTCGCCGAGTCGAATCGGGAGGATCTGGAAGCGGTCCTGTTGCTCTTGCACCAACCAACGCGGCAGTGCAGCGACACCTCGGCCGCTGGCAACCATTTGCAGCATGATGTCGGTGGTTTCGATCAACTTGTGTTTTTTGGGGATGACACCCGCTGGCGTCAGGAAGCGGTTGAAGATGTCGAGCCGATCGGTCGAAACCGGATACGTGATCAGTATTTGATCTGACAACTGTTCGGGGCGAATGAACTTCGCTTTGCGGTAAGGGTGATCACTGCCGACCACCAGTACCTGTTCGTAGTCGAAGACTGGTTCAAAGATCAGCTCGGGCTTTTTCAGCGGGTCGGGCGTCACTAGCACATCAATGTCGTGCCCAATCAGGGCTTCGATCCCACCAAACTGGAATTTTTGAATTACATCGAGATCTACGCGCGGCCAGGCCTCCAGAAACGGCGCGGCGATTTTCAGCAGCCATTGGTAACAGGGATGGCATTCCATGCCGATCCGCATGGTGCCGCGCTCGCCTTGGGCAAATTGCTGCAGTTGCAATTCCGCGCGTTCCAACTGCGGAAGCAAGCGATTCGCAACGGCGGCCAGATATTCTCCTGCCTGCGTCAATCGCAACGAGCGACCTTCGCGGGTCCAGATCTTGAGTCCGAGAGTGTCCTCCAACTTGTGAATCGAGTGACTGAGCGCGGGTTGCGTGAGAAACAGCGACTCCGCAGCGGCAGTCAATGAACCAAGCTGGTTGATGGCCCGGATGATTTCCAAGTGCGTGCGTTCGATCGCGGCCATTTCGCGCTCCGGTTAATCAATGAACAGATTTCATGTACTCGTGAAATATTATCATTTCCGCTCATAGCCGTGAATCGCTAACCTTGACGCGAAATCGCCCCGTTGAATCAATCCGCTTCGGATACGAGAGAGAACATGGTCAAAGCACATAACTTGGGATTCCCCCGCATCGGCCCTGATCGAGAGTTGAAGTTTGCCCAGGAAGAATACTGGAAGGGCAAATCATCACTGGATGCACTCAAGTCGGTCGGCGCCGACTTGCGAAAGCAGAATTCCCAGGCACAGGCTTGTCTCGACTACGTGCCGGTCGGCGACTTCTCCTTCTATGACCAGATGCTCGATATGAGCTTCACGCTCGGCAATCTTCCCGAGCGAGTCCGCGATTTCAATGACGACAAGCTCGACAACTTCTTCCGCGTCGCCCGCGGCCGATCGGCCCCGACTGCTGCCGGCGAAGTTGCGGCAGGCGAGATGACCAAGTGGTTCGACACGAACTACCACTACATCGTGCCTGAGTTCCAAGCGAACACTACTTTTAGCCTGGATTCTTCGCGGTTGATTGAACAGATCCGTGAAGCCAAGGCCCAAGGTGTGAACGTCAAGCCGGTCGTCATCGGCCCCGTCACTTACCTGGCCTTGGGTAAGGCGAAGGACGATTCGCACAAGTTGACGCTGCTGTCCAAGCTGTTGCCGGTCTATCAGCAATTGTTGGCAGCGATCGCTGCTGAGGGTGCCGAATGGGTGCAGATCGACGAAGCGATCTTAGTGACGGAACTCGCTGCCGAATGGAAAGTGGCGTTCGAAACTGCCTATCAAACGCTGGCGAAGTCGCCAGTCAAGTTGTTGCTGACGACCTACTTCGGCCAGTTGCAAGACAATCTGGCGCTCGTCGCGAAGCTGCCAGTGGCCGGCGTGCATCTCGACACAGTCAACGCTCGCAATGAAGTCGAAACGCTGATCAAAAACCTGCCAGGTGATCGCATCGTCTCGCTGGGAGTCATCAACGGTCGCAACATCTGGAAGGCTGACCTCAACGGCACGCTTGATTGGCTCGAACCGATTGCCAAGCAATTGGGCGATCGGTTGTGGATTGCTCCGTCGTGCTCGTTGTTGCACGTACCGGTGGATCTCGACAGCGAGCGGAAACTCAACGGCGAGATCAAAAACTGGTTAGCGTTTGCCAAGCAGAAATTGGAAGAAATCCGCGTCCTCAAAGCGGCTTTGGTGAGTGGCCGTAGCGCGGTGAAGGTTGAGCTCGACGCCAACGCCGCGGCAATTGCATCACGTCGCAACTCGCCGCGGGTCAACAATCCGACTGTTAAAGACGCGCTGGCAAAGCTCAATGCTCAACTCGGCAATCGTAAAAACGGCTACGCCCAGCGAGCCAAAACGCAAGCTGACATCCTGAAGCTGCCGAAGTATCCCACCACCACGATCGGTTCGTTTCCGCAAACTGCGGAAATCCGTCGGGCGCGGAACCAATTCAAAGCCGGCAAGATCGACGACGCGGCCTATCGTACCGCGATGCAAAACGAGATTGCCCGCTGCGTGAAGGAGCAGGAGTCGCTGGGGCTCGACGTGTTCGTCCACGGCGAAGCCGAGCGGAACGACATGGTCGAATACTTCGGCGAGCAACTCGACGGCTTCACCTTCAGCGAATTTGGCTGGGTACAGTCGTACGGTTCGCGCTGCGTAAAGCCGCCGATATTGTTCGGAGACATTAGCCGTCCGAAGGCGATGACTGTGGAATGGACTGCGTACGCTCAGTCGCTCACCAACAAGCCGATGAAGGGAATGCTCACGGGCCCAGTGACGATTTTGAACTGGTCATTTGTTCGCGACGATCAGCCTCGCTCGACTTCGTGCAAGCAGATTGCCTTGGCGATTCGCGAAGAGGTGCTGGATCTGGAAAAGGCTGGTGTCCGGATCATTCAAATCGACGAGGCAGCCCTTCGCGAGGGCCTTCCGCTGCGACGATCGCAATGGCAAGAGTATCTCGATTGGTCGGTGTTGTCGTTCCGCATCGCCGCCAACGGTGTTGCCGACAAGACGCAGATCCACACTCACATGTGCTATTCGGAGTTCAACGACATCATCGAAGCCATCGCTCAGATGGATGCTGATGCAATCACGATCGAAACGTCGCGTTCCGATATGGAATTGCTCGAAGTGTTCGAGAACTTCAAGTATCCGAACGAAATCGGGCCCGGCGTTTACGACATCCATTCGCCGAACATTCCCACCGAAGAGCACATCATCAAGTTGATGCGCAAAGCGGGCGAACGTATTCCAGCCGAGCGATTGTGGGTGAATCCCGATTGCGGCTTGAAGACGCGTCAGTGGGAAGAAGTAATCCCTGCGCTGACCAACATGGTTTCTGCCGCCAAGAAGTTGCGTGCGGCAGGAGTTTGACGTGAACTTGCGTGAACACTATCGCGACGGACGTTTCGGGCTGTCATTCGAGATTTTTCCACCGAAGTCTGCGGAGGGAGAACAATCCCTGCGCAGCGCGATCGGTGAGTTAGCTCGCTGGCAACCAGCGTTCATCTCTTGCACGTACGGCGCTGTCGGCTCGACGAACCAGCGCACGTTGGATTGGTGCCGCGTCATCCAGCAGGAAGCATCGTTGCCAGCCGTTGCGCACCTCACTTGCCTGGAAAGCACGACCGCTGGATTGTGCGACTGGCTACATAACAGCAACCAATCCGGCGTAGTAAATTTCATGGCGCTCCGCGGCGATCGACCGAAGGTTCGCTCTGCGCGCCCTGGCGATTTCGAATTTGCTTACCAACTGGTCGAGCTCATCCGTTCCAAAATTCCCACTGCGGGAATCGGCGTCGCTGGCTATCCCGAGAAACATCCTGAAGCCGCAGACGAACCCACCGACTTGCAGCACACAGCGCGCAAGGTGCGCGCTGGGGCAGATGCGATCTACACGCAACTGTTCTTCGACAACCAGCGATTCCTGCGGTACCGCGACTCGCTGGCGGTTCTGGGAGTCGAGGTGCCGATCGTGCCAGGTCTGATGCCGATCACCGAATATGATCGCGTCGCACACATTGCCAACTTATGTGGCACCTTTGTTCCGCAGGAACTGGCCGACAGTTTGGAGCGTGTCAAACACGATCGCTCAGCCCAGTACGCCGTGGGCCTGGAGTACTCGGTTCGCCAAACCGAAGAATTGCTGCGCGAGGGAGTACCGGGAATTCATTTCTACACCCTCAATAAAGCCGGAGCGTGTCTGGAATTGCTGGAGCAAGTTCGATCGCTGATTCCACAGCGAGGGGATAAGCCGTAAGCGCGGCCCACCAAAGGATGCAGCGGATGGAGAGGGATTCGAACCCCCGGTACCCTCACGGATACGGCAGTTTTCAAGACTGCTGCCTTAAACCACTCGGCCATCCATCCAGAATCAATGACGCGCCAGTCGAGTATTGGTTCGCCGAGCTAATTCTAGCACGAACGGCGGCGCGACCAAGCGGCGGATGAGTACGGCAGTTTTTAAGACTGCTGCCCTAAATCCTGACTAAGCCGAATCGGCTTGGACCAGGCGCGGTTGCCAGGCGGGGGTCGAGAGTTGGCCGAAGGTCTTGGGCAGGCGGGACATGCCGTTGCCGTTGGCTTGGCCGAGAGAATTCTTGAGCTGGGCGACTTGGCCGGGCTCCATTTGCACCTTCGACTGCGTGAACCAGCCCAGACCTTCGCCGTACGACTGCTGACGCAGTTCCAGGCGGCTCCCTTCGGCAGATTGCACGAGCACGACGACCAGACGTTCCTTGTCCGAGAGCGCAGGAATAGCGCTCAAAATCGTTTCAGTGGTTTGCATGGGAAACCGAAGGTGGGATTGTGCGGCAGGCAGGAGAGGTCTTGTTGATTTTGAGATCCAGTCTCAGCTCTTCTTCATTCTAAGAATCCGCACCATCGTGTCAATCAGATTTCCGGAAAAGGGGCTACTTTTGCTCGCCGCCGGCCGGTGCCCGTGAACGCCACCAGTTTGTCCCAGATCTGCCGGGCTTGGGTTTTCAGCAGGTCGGAGTGCCGTTTCGGGAGCAATTGCAGCACAAAGCCGAAAGCGACCAGGCCGAGGGTTAGCGACCAGACCGAACTGCGTTGCTCGTCGGCTGCGGTCAGCGGCTCAAAGCCGCAGCCCGACATGCCAACTTCGGCAGCACCGGGTGCAGCAGTTTGCATTTCGTGGGCGGTGGCTTCGTTCGTCTTGGGGGCGACGGGGTTTAAGCCGTCGACCACGGGCACGAGCTCTTCTACCGGCGAACCGTCATGCGGCACGAACGAGACTTCCTCGGTCGTCAGCACTTCGAAGGCCTGATAACGGCCAGCCGAGCGATCCATGGGAACGGCGATTTCGAGCAGCGTGCGGACCGAGGCTTCGGTCGCGGGCGGGGCGGCGTCGAGTTCGTCGGCGATCTCGCTGATGGCGATGGCGACCGCAGCGGCATCGGGGTCGGCCGTGCGTTCGCGCTGGCGGATCAACTCGAACGGCTTTTCGGCTTCTTCGCTTCGCACGGTTTCGGTCACGCCGCCGACAGGGTACTTCAGCGCGGCGAGCATTTGCAGCACCGAGCGGACCTCGCGCGGCGAAGGATCATCGGAGGGATGCGCATCAAAGGTCAGATCCGAACCATCGCCCACATTGATCGGGTCCGTATCGGAGCCCGAGTCATCGTCGACCGGCAACAGCGGCTCGTTGCCTTGCTGTTGGTTTTGGGCATCCTGCTTAGTTCCCGCGTCACCCTTTGGCGGCGGAACCACGGGCGGATTGATCTCTTTAGAACTGCCCGGCAAGGGAATCATCCCGCCGTCTTCTGGATCCGGTTTGATGTCGACCTTCGGCGGAGCAACTTCGTTCGAGAGCGTACCTTGGTTGAGATAGCTGTTGGTGATGCCGAAATTCACGACTTCCGTCGACGTGAGCAGCGTACGTTCGCTGAACGGCGTGCTCGAAAGCATGCAGCGAGATTCGAGAAACTCGAATCGAGCGCGCGATGGATGGCTGTTGCGCGATGACTTCATGCGGCGCTTCCGTGCTGGCAGCAGTTGTTGAATGAATTTCAGCATCACTTAATCTCCAAGTCGATGCTTTGCTCGTCGCACTCGCTCGAAACGCTGTACTGCCGCGGTCCGCCGGCAGGGCTCGCATCTCGTTTGCTCTTCGAGGCCCGGGCTCGGGTTTGAGCGACTTCGGTTTGATACCGCTGCCGCACTTCACCGGCTGGCAACTCGTTGCAAATGGCCGCGAGATCTTCGGCGAGCCGTTGCAGCCTTGCCTGGTCGCGTGGCCACAGTTCGCGGCGAGCGATGGTCACAGCGGCCGCTTCGGCGGGGCGATCGAGGTGTCGCAGCACCGTGGCCTGGTTGTAGTAATGCTTGCTGAGCGACTCACGATATCGAGACACGGCGGGGGCTCGCGCGAAGGCGATCTTTTGCTGCGCGATTGCGGCGGCAAACGACTTTTCGGCTGGTTCCCACTGCTCGTTCTGCAGCTGAATGATCCCCAGGTTGTTGTAGATACCGCCGAGGCTGCTGCAGATATTTGGATCGCCAGGAAGGGCCGTCAAGAGTTCCAGCTGAATCTCGAGAGCGGCTTGGTAAGACTTTTCGGCCGCAACAAATGACTTCGCGCTCGCTTGCGTCATGCCCAGGTTATTGAACGAGGCCGCCAGATCACGCTGATAATTGTTGTTCAGCGGCGAGATGGTTGTGAGCCGTTCTTGAATCGTGATCGCATCGCGGAAGCACGTCTCAGCATCACGCCAGTTCGACATGCGGCCGTGAATCGCGCCCAGGTTATTGAAGCTGACGGCTAGTTCGCTTTGATAGTTCCGTCGGCCGGGCTGAGCCTTGATCAGGGCCACTTGCAGGCCGATCGCGCGTTCGACCCACTCCTTGGCCACAGCGGGCTGAGCGGGCAAGTAGAGCGAGCTCAAGTTGTTGTAAGTGCCGGCCAGGCTATTCAGATTGGCTTCGTTGTCGGGATCGACTTTGCGAATCGATTCCTGAATCTGAATCGCGACCTGATAATGTTCGACCGCGCGGACTTTGTCGTTCTTCTGGCTGAAGAGCAGCCCCAAGTTGACTTGCGCCGTTGCCAGTTCCGGACGAACCTCGCCAGCGAGAGTCGCATTGGTCACCAGCTTGGTTTGCGCGGCGGCGGCCCGTTGCAGTTGTTTTTCGGCGGAGTATAAATCGCCACGCTTCTGCAGGACTTCGCCCAGGTTGTTATCGCAGAGCGCCAAGCTGCGCAGATGTTGCAGATCGCGCGGCCGTGATTTGACCAGTCGCTCATAAATGCTCTGAGCATCGCGATAGGCTTGCTCGGCTTCTTCCAGAGAACCGATTTGCTCCGACAGGTTGCCGATCTTGCTGTAGGTGAGCGCGAGATCGGCCTGCAGCGAAGGATCGTTCGCGGCTTCGCGGGCGAAGTCGCGATAATAAGGAAGCATCTTGGCGAGCAGCTTGCGGCGGATTCCTTCCGAGCCCGGCACGTCGTTGGCCAGCATCTCGTTGACCTGCGCGCCGAAGGTATCGAGCATTTCGCGGGTCTGCCGGAAATTGGCTTCGGCGCGGCGGAAGTTCTTTTCCGACTCTTGATTGCTCTGCCGGGCGGCTTGCAGGGCGGCGCCCTTTTCGGCCCGTTCGCCGGCGATCATCACTAGGCTGAAGACCACGCCGACGAGCGCGAGCGACAGAGAAATGAGCGATGCCACCACCGTTTTGCGGTGACGGCGGGCCCATTTTTCGATGCGAGCGCTGAGCGGCAGCGGCCGAGCCAGGATCGGTTTGCCTTCGAGGAAGAGCTTTAGATCATCGGCTAGTTCGCGAGCGGTGGCGTAGCGCTCGTCGCGATCCTCGCTCATCGCTTTGAGAATGATGACTTCGAAATCGGTCGGGATTGCGCTGTTCCAAGCGCGCGGCCGTTGCCACTGAGCGCGTGTGTGCTCGATGGCAGTCTCGGCGTGAGCGGCACCTTCGCAGGGATGACGTAACGTGGCAAGTTCGTAAAGCGTGATACCCAGCGAATAGATGTCGGTGCGATGATCCACGAGCGCCGATTGGCCGAGGGCCTGTTCGGGACTCATGTAAGGCATGCTGCCGACGACGTAGCCGGTTTCGGTCAGCGCGTCGCTCGATTTGCAGCGGGCCACACCGAAGTCGGTAACCCAGACTTTGCCCTTTTCATCGAGCAGCAGGTTCGACGGTTTGATGTCGCGATGGACCACGCCGATTTCGTGAGCCGCGTCGAGTGCTTCGGCGGCTTGCACGCCCATGCGGGCGACGGCGGCGACGTGATCGAGCGTTTCAGCGGCGTTGGTCACGGCTGCTTCATCGCGCAGCTCGGCCACCATTTCGGCCAGCGACTGACCGGTGATCAGCTGCATGGCGAAGTAGTGCGTGATGTGTTCTTGTCCGATCGCAAACACCGGCACGATGTGCGGGTGATCGATCTGAGCAGCCGCTTGGGCTTCGTGCTTGAAGCGGGCAATCTGCTTTTCGTTGACCGATGCCGACAGCGGCAACAGCTTGACCGCGACGCGCCGACCGAGCGACATTTGCACTGCTTCGTAGACGATTCCCATGCCGCCGCGACCGATCTCGCGGAGTAGGCGGAAGTCGCCGAGGATCGTGCCATTGGCAGCACCGCCGAGAACCGGCAGTGGTGAAGCCGGCGGATCGAGCTCGCGTTGAAAGAGGGCCAGGCCGCTCAAATAACCACGCAGCCGATCGGCCATATCGGGATGGCGAGCGAGCAGCTCGGCGGGCTCGATGGCTTCGCCCCGTTCGAGGCCGACGAGATATTCGTCCAGGATTTTGGCCAGCCGCTCTCGTTCACCAGCGTCGATTTCGCTGGCGTGAGAGTCACTGGCGGCGCTTCCGTTCGCAGCTCTGGTTTTCATATCAGGAATCATCTGTTCGATCAGCCTTCCGGTAGACGGCTCGCAGTTTTTCGATCGCTCGCAACCACAACATGCGTGTGGCCCCGGGCGACCGGTCGAGCCGGGCAGCTACCTCTTCAAAAGCCAGCCCCTGAATATTTCTCAGGACAAGTACTTCGCGATAATGTTCGGGCAATTGGTTCAGCAATTCGGTCAGCAGCAGCGATTGCTCGCCCAGGCGAATGGCAGCACTGGGGGCCTCGGCTTTGCCGGGCGACGCTTCCGGCAGTGGTCCGGCAGCGGCTGTAAAGTTATCAAGCGAAACTTCGCGCCGAATGTCACGCTTCGCGGCGCGCACATGTTGTTCGACGAACCGGGCGAGGCTGTTAATAAGGATTTCGCGGAGCCAGCCGAGAAGCTCGCGCTCGGTCTCGCCGCGAAACTGGCCGAAGTGGCGATGGGCCCGCAGCATCACATCTTGGACGATGTCCGATGGGCTGACGCGCGGCCGCAATCTTTGTTGGAACTGAGCGGCCCCGAGCATCGTCAGATACGCACGGTACTGCGACAGCAGCTCACCGATGCTCTGCCGATCTCCCTGGCGGGCATTGTGCAGCAGGGCATTCAGCCGCGGATTGGCGGGCTCGGAATTCGTCTCCGAATTCCAAGAGGCAGATCCTGCTAGCGTGGGGGGCGACATCAGCGATTTGTCCTGCATGGCGGCACAAGAGCGTGAGGATTGTACCGACCGGGTCAAGCCGTCGGCGGATGAAAGTCTCCGGGCCGCAAACTCTATTTGAATTCGCAGTCCCGTATCCTCGCTAGATCGAAATATCCCCCTGCCGTCACGGATCGGCCAAAATAATTCCCCGCCGGCCAAAATGTCGGCCAGGGGTTGGGGTTATATATAACAGGTTATTGTGTTTTGAATTCGACGTAAGTCTTTTTGTGGTAATGCCTTGCTGAAATTTTTCGTGCTCGGGCTATAACCTTTTATAACCCTGCTCGTCGGAGGGGTGTTTGTCTTCGCAGGGCGGACCATTGGTCCGGCTGGAGCTGCGCATGCAGCGAACCCTACTCGGTACCCGCCACCGGCCGGACCAACGGTCCGGCCTACTTTTTCGTTTCTCAGCCGATCGCTGGCCGGCGTTGTTCCACTATAAATAGCGGGCGGCAGCACAGGGAGGGCGAGGCTCCCGCCGAGCCGTGGCGGTCGGAGTCCAATCGAAGCGATGAGGGCAACATGGGCAAATCATGGTCTTTGGGCGGTTCGCGGGTCGGCATGGAAGCGGCTGACGGCGCCGAGGAGATCGACGAGAAGCTGCCGCTCAAAATCGTCGTCCTCGGCGATTTCAGCGGCCGGGGGAGTCAGCGAAATGCCAAAGCCCGCGGCAGCGGCGCGATTCGGGCATTTGCCATCGACCGCGACAACTTCGAGCAAGTGCTGCAACATTTTAATGTCCGCCTCGACGGTGTGCCGGTCACGCCGAGCGGCGAACTGGGCTCGGTGCCGATCGATTCGCTCGACGACTTCCATCCCGATGCGCTGCTGCAGCGCGTCGCCTCGCTGCGAGCCCTGCGCGAGTTGCGGGGGCGATTGTCGAAGCGCGAGACCTTTGTCGCCGCAATGGAAGAAGCGAAGACGCTACTCGAGCCACCATCATCGCCATCTTCGTCTCCTCCAACGCTTGCGTTTCGCGACGAAGCGCAAGCGCCCGCTGCCACCAATTCGAATCCGAGCGAGGGCGGCAGTCTGCTCGATCAAATTCTCGACGCGAGCGAATCCGGAGAAGCTCCACCGCCGCGACGACTGAATGAAATCGAACGCTATGCCCAGGCAATGATGGCGCCTTATTCGATTCCCGCCGATGATCCGCGGCAGGATGCCTGGCTCGATACGGCCGACCAGGCCACTGCGTTTGCCCTTCAGCAACTGTTGCACTCGCGCCCGTTTCGTGAACTCGAAGCCCGCTGGCGGAGTCTCGATTGGTTGGTCCGGCGCGTCGATTCCGATGTGAACATCAAAGTCGCCGTGATTGATCTGAGCGAGCAAGAACTGCGCAATGATCTCAACGCGTCGAACCTCGCCGAGAGCGCGCTGTATGAGCTCTTTGTGCAACGGCCAAAGCTCAAGCAGGAGCCGGGTTGGAATGTGATCGTGCTCGATCAACGCCTGACCTCGTCGCTCGCCGACGTCGAAGTCCTCGGCAAGCTTAGTTTGATCGCTAACGATTGCCGGGCGCGCTTGCTGATCGGCTTGACCGACGATGCCGTCGGCTGCGTGGCCGGCGATAAACCGTTTCAGCCCGCAGAAATGCAACGGCCTTCCGAAACCTGGCTCTCCGTGCGCCGATTGCCCGATACCAAACAAACGTCGCTCCTCTGGCCCGGCTTTTTGTTGCGGCAGCCCTACGGCAGCAAAACGAGTCCGGTCGAATCACTCGAGCTCGAAGAACTCTCGGGCGTGCAGCCTGCGAACGCCATGCTCATCGGCAATGGCGCCTATCTCGCGGCGGCGCAGTTGATTCGCGAGCACGAGGAAGAGAGCGGCAGCGACTACACCGGTCTCCCGTGCGTGGTGCTTCCCGATGGCGGTGGCAAACAAATGGTTCCCGCGACCGGTTGGTGGTTGCGCGATACAGCCGTCGAACATCTGCAGCGCATCGGCGTGACGCCGGTCTTTGCCTTGCCGCACGCCGGCGCCCTGCGACTGTTTCCGCTCCGCAGCTTTCACATCACTGAGGAATAGCAACCATGATTCGCCTGCTCGTGCTGTACGGCCATCCGCGCGATCCCGCGCACTTCGACAAATATTATGAGGAAGCCCATATCCCTCTCGCCAAAAAGATGAAGGGCCTCAAGAAGTGGACGGTCGGCAAAGTCACCGGCACGCCCGATGGTACGCCGGGCCCTTACTACTATGTCGCCGATCTCTACATGGAGAGTCGCGCCGAGTTCGAGCAATTGCTCGCCTCACCCGAAGGCCAAGCCGCCGTGGCCGATGTGCCAAACTACGCGACCGGCGGCGTGACGTTTTTGTACACGGAAGTTGAAACGATCATCTAGGTAGCCCGACGCGTGAGCGAGGGTTTGGGCGCGAGGAGGTTAGGTTCATCAACGTGCGATAGCACAACGGAAGCGGTGGCGAACGAAGATCATGGGGCAAACTCGCCCCGAGAAACGGTGCTGCCGCACGTTGCCGTAAATCATTTCCACTTGCCCAAACCCTCGCTCACGCGTCGGGCTACCTAGGCTGAGCGTTGGGGGGCTGACCAGCAGTAGACTTGCTGCATCGCGCGGGCGACCATACCGGTGATATCCGGCAAGCGAACTGGTTTCGAGAGAACCGAGAAGGCCTTCGCCGCGCGGGCTTCGGCTTCGATCTGCTGATCGAGCGCAGCGGAAATGAGAATGAAGGGCAACTCGAGCTGCAGGTGACGCAGGCGGTGGATCGTTTCCAGGCCCGTCAGCCGCGGCATGTGGTTGTCGAGCAGCAGCAGGTGGACCTGCTCGCGGTGGATGATCTCGAGGGCTTGTTCGCCGTCGCCCGCTTCGATGATGCGAAAGCCCCGCGCTTCGAATACACCCCCCAACGTCTCGCGAAAATCGCGATCGTCGTCGGTGATCAGCAGCGAGGGAGTTTCCAGCTTCATGGTCCCACCGTAGGCAGTGTCATTTTGACAGCGTACAAAAGGATACCTCACTGCGAGCAACTGCAGTGCCGGTTTGGTGCAGCCGCGAAATTTGCGGCTCGCGCGGTCGGCAGGTCAGGCATTAATGTCATCAAAAGCGGGCGGAACGGCAATGTCAATACAGCGACTGGCAATTGGAGTGATCTTCCTCTGTCTCTTAGCGGCGGCAAATCTCACTGCTGCCGAGCCAGTGCAGGTCAGCGGCATTTATCCGCACCTGGCCATGTTCAACAACGAAGGAGAGTGCGGCACGGGTGCGATCGTGCCGTGGGCAAATCGGCTGTGGGTCATCACTTACGGCCCGCACTTGCCGTTTGGCTCGTCCGACAAGCTGTACGAGATTACGCCCGACCTCAGGCAGATCATCCGCCCTGAGAGCATCGGCGGCACGCCGGCCAACCGGATGATCCACCGCGAGACGGACCAGCTGGCGATCGGCCCGTACCTGATCGACGCCGAAGGAAAGGTGCGCACCATTTCCTGGAAGCAGATGCCCGGCCGGCTCACTGGCGTTGCTCGCCATTTGGAAGAGCCTGCCAAGAAATTGTACTACGCCACCATGGAAGAAGGCTTGTATGAAGTGGATGTGCGCACGCTGGAAGTGACCAGCCTCATCAAGGACGGCAACGCTGCGAAGGCCGGCACGACCGCCGAAAAATCGCCGTTGACCGTCGATTCCAAGCTGCCCGGCTATCACGGCAAGGGTTTGTATTCCGGTCAAGGCCGAGTGGTGTATGCCAACAACGGCGAGCGGAGTGACAAGGCTCTTGTCGATCCGACGATTGCCTCCGGCGCGCTCGCGCAGTGGAAGCCGAACGTCGACACAGTCAGCGACTGGGAACTCGTGCGCCGCAATCAATTCACCGAAGTGACCGGCCCGGGCGGGATTTTTGGCAACGACAGCCAACAAGATCCCCTGTGGAGCGTCGGCTGGGACGCCAAGTCGCTGATCCTGATGCTGCTCGATGACGGCAAATGGCAGGCTTTTCGACTGCCGAAGGCATCGCACTCCTACGACGGCGCGCACGGTTGGAACACCGAATGGCCGCGGATCCGCGACGTCGGTGATGGCGAAAATCTGCTGATGACAATGCACGGCACGTTTTGGAAGTTTCCCAAAAAGTTCTCCGCTACGAACACCAGCGGCGTTCGGCCGCGCTCGAACTATTTGAAAGTGATCGGCGACTTTTGCCGCTGGAACGATCAGATCGTCTTCGGCTGCGACGACACGGCGAAAAGCGAGTTTCTTAACAAGCGGAAACTCAAAGGCGAGATCGGTGGGCCGGGGCAATCGCAATCGAATCTGTGGTTTGTGGAACCCGATTCGCTGGATCATGTCGGACCGGTGATCGGCCGCGGCGCGATCTGGCACAACGAAGCCGTGAAGGCGAATATCGCCAGCGACCCGTTTTTGATCGGCGGTTATGAGCATCGCGGCCTGTGGATTGAGCACAACGCGAAAACGCCCGTGACTTTCGATTTAGAAACAAAGGGCGATGGTCACTTGGTTTTGCACAAGTCGGTAGAAGTGCCGCCAACAGGGATGTGGATCATGCTCCCCAACGGTCGTGATGAATGGCTGCGGCTGGGAACAAAAAGAGACGTCGAGCGCGTGACCGCACAGGTTCACTTGCGTAATGCCGACAGACGGAACTCAACAGCCTCGATGATCTTTAACGGCATCGCAACACCGGAGAGTAAAAGCGTCAGCGGCGGCTTGATCTATGCTCGCGGCGGCGGTTTGCAGACGCTTCGTTTCGCGGCAAAATCGGCTGCGAATGGTGAAGTGAAAGAATTGGGCTGTTACGACCTCGATGCCGAACTCAAGCTGAAGAAAGCCGACGATAAAGACGGTTTTGCTTACGCGGAAAAGACCTTCGCGATTCCGAAGGATGTCGTCACCATCGACGACGCGTCAGTTCTGATTGTCGATGAAAAGGGTCGCCGCTTTCGTTTGCCCAAGGGTGATGCTGCCTTCGACAAACCCGGGCCCTTCGGTGTCGAGCGGGTCGACCGCGAAGTTTGCACCGAACGCGACCTGCTGAATGTGCACGGCACGTTTTATGAACTCCCCGCCGAGAACGCTGGCGGCTTGGCCAAGCTTCGGCCGATCACGACGCACAATCGGCGGATTCACGATTACTGTTCGTACCGCGGTTTGCTCGTCATCAGCGGCATTGAGGGTAGCCCGGGGAGAAGCGAGCACCTGATTACTTCCGACGACGACAAGTGCGAGCTGTGGGTCGGCGCGGTCGACGATCTGTGGAAGTTCGGCAAGCCCCGCGGTGTCGGTGGTCCCTGGCGGCAATCAGCCGTCAAAGCAGGCGAGGCGAGCGATCCCTATTTGCTCACCGGCTATGACCAGAAACGGCTGACGATCGAACACGACGCCAGCAAAACGGTGCGGATGCAACTGGAAGTCGACTTCACCGGCTACGGCGATTGGTCGAAGTTCGAAACGATCGAAGTCGAACCCGGCGCGATCGTGAAGCACACCTTTAAAGACGATTTCGCCGGCTATTGGATCCGCCTCGTCCCCGATCGCGACTGCAATGCCACGGCGATTTTTGTCTACGAGTAACTGTGCCTCATACTCCCTCTCCTCGGTACTCCGGGGAGAGGGTAGGGGTGAGGGGCTGCCCGTAAGTTAGGCGCAAATTGTCAGGCGCAAATCTACAACCTCAAGCCACCGCTTTGGCTTCCGCTTGTTCCGCCATCACTTGCTTCACTTCTTGCCGACCTGTGAAGTAATAAAACACACCAATCGTGGCCACCGAGATCTGCAACACGCGATAGGTGAGCGCGATCAAAAAGCCCTGAATGGCCGGCGTGTTCTCCGGCGAGAAGACGTAATACAAACCGTTCAGCGTGGCTTCGAACGCGCCGATCGGCAACGCACCAGCCACCATCGAGATCGGCACAAAGGCAAAGTGCGTCGCCAGCGCCGGCTGCGGACTGCACAGGCCGCGGCCCGCGAAAAAAACCATGCTGACGTAGAGCGTGTGCACGCAAAAGCTCATCGCGATGGCCAGCAGCACCCGCGGCGTCGATTGCCGATAGGTCCGCATCGCCGCGACGAGTTTCTTAAACACCAAACCAACGCCCGGCAGGTGCTCGAGCTTGTCCCACAGTTTCAGTTCCGTCACGCCGGGAATCAGCATGATCCCAAAGGCGATGGTGCTGCCGAGCGCCACATATTGCGCGACCGAGCAAAACAACATCGTCGCCGCGCGATCGCGTTCGGCGGTCTCGGGCCGAAAGCTCAGCTGCGAAACATCAAGCTGCAGAGCAGCGACGCCGGCCATCACCAGCAGGGCATACAAACCGATGATGCGATCGATCACGACCGTGGCAATGGCTTCGGTCTTGCGACTCGGATTGCGATGAATCAAAAAGCCCGCCTTCACCGCATCAGCCCCGGCCAGGCCCAGCGGCAGCAGGTTGAAGAGGTAGCCGACGAAGCCCGCCCGCAGCGATTCCTGCGCGGTGAACTGCAGCCCCAGCGTCCGCAGCAGCATGTGCCAACGGAGAATGGTGATCATTACGGCTGCCAGCACTGCCAGCAGGGCCAGGGCAAGCATGCCCCAGTCCTTTGGGCCGGCCAGCAGCTCGGGGAGGATATAAATTTTGTGATTCGGATCGTCGGGCGTCGGAGCCAAGCGAGTGGCATTGGCTGCTTGCCAGCCGAGATAGCCGAGCAGGGCGACGGAAACTCCGATTTTTGCGAATGTAGCGACAAACTTCTTCAACTGCGGCGACCTTTCCCGTCGATGTAATCGGGCATGTTCGAGGTTCATCGACCAAACGTCGCGAACCCTACAGCCCGTTTAGCCGTCCTTGACACCAGGTGGCCGGATCGGTAGCTTACTCTATTCGGCACGGCAAATTTCGCCCAGGCCGAAAGCCTTACCCAAGGAACACAAACTCACGGCACCCACAGCCGCGACAGTCATACAATCGGGGGATTAGCTCAGTTGGGAGAGCGTCTGCATGGCATGCAGAAGGTCATCGGTTCAAGTCCGTTATCCTCCACTTCACGAAAGCCGTGATTCCGAACAGGGATCACGGCTTTTTTCTTTTTGCACAAGGCTCGCAACGCAAGATATCTGTGGTGAGCGAATGAAGATTACATTCCGAGTCGCCGCACACTTGGTTAGTCGGTTAACTGGTCTGCGAAACTTGGTTAGTCGGTTAACTGGTCTGCGAAAACGTCACCCAAGTTTTTCTGACTGGCAATTTGCTGGCGATAAGCTGGAAACGTATCTCTCTCAGGATTTGCTTGATGGGGGAGTTTCGGGTGGCACTATTCGGTGCATCAGCGAGAACAGACGCCTCTTTCTATGTGTTGATTTTTGGACGAGCGATACACCCAACAAAGATCTTCTCGAGAAGCTTGCGGAGGACACGAGAGGCCAGTTGGAAGACGGGATTGGCGAGGGAGGGTTTGAGGTCGCTTGCGACGGCGAAGAGCTCTTACTGGTAGTTGAAAAAGGCGCGCGGTTCGAAACAGTCGTCGTCGATGATGGAGAAATTGCTCCAACTCCCTCGCAGATTGCGATCGCGGCGAGAGATGGCGCGACACAAGCCCTCAGCGCCGCGATACAAAGTGCGAAGTGGGATCTCAACGCGCAATATCAGGGATTTCCGCCCCTATCGCTGGCTTGTCTTTCCGGGCATTTTGATGCGGCGCAGTTGCTGCTGCAGGCCGGCGCCGACCCGAACGCCACTGATATTAGCAATTCCAGCCCGCTTTTGAATTCGATCTTCACCCGCAACCTAACGGATGACGACAGCGCGCGCTTTGCCGCGTTGCTGTTGGAGTATGGTGCCGATCCAGCGGCCAAGGCCGAGAGCGGTGACCTTCCACACCAAGCCGCGCGAGGGCGGGACAAGAATCGTACGGCCCAGCTGATTGAGGCGGCTCTTCACCGCCGTTCAAAGAAGTAGTTCGTTATTCTTTGCGTGGCTTGCCAAATAGCGAGCGTGTTTTTAGTCAGCGCACTACCCCGGCGGCGGCGTTAGCCAATGCGAGATTGCCGCCGTGGTGCCGCAAAGGACGCAGCCCCAGAGGACATCGGCGAGGGCGAGTTGCAGCGACCATTTCTCTAGTGTGGCGCGGTTGGTGAAGTCGTACACGCCGTAGACCACCAAGCCGTAGACCGCGCCCCACATCAGCGCGATGAGCACGGAATCGGTGGCCGCAACGTGCGGTCGGACGAAGACCATGATGCCGAGCGGGATCAGCACGTAGACGATCACCGCGGCGATCCAGCGCGGAGCAAGGGCGCCGTTGCTGGCGCGGCGGGCGAGTTCGCCGATCTCGCGATCGTAGAACCACTTCATCACAAACCCGAGGTAAGTCAGGTCGATGATCGCGAAGATCGGCAGCAAGACGAGAAAGGCCTTCCAGGAAAACATCGCAGACCTCAGGGAGTTTTGGGGCGCAGTTTTTTGCGAGCGGGCCGCATGAGTGTCGCGGCAAAGGCTTCTAAGTGTCCGAGTGAATCGCAGTGGGCGGCGAAACGAACTTTGCTTCGCAGCTCACCCGTCCAAGCCCGACCGCCGACGACGACTGCAGTTTGCGTTCCCACGGCCGCGTAGAACGCGCGATAGTTGCGAACGAACGTTGCTTCATCATCGATCGTCGAGACCGACAACCAGAACAGTCGAGGTTTCAAATCGCGAATGGCTTCGATCAGCGTGGGCCACGGCAAGTTGTTGCCGAGCGACTGCGATCGCCAGCCGTTTTGACGGAGGACGAGCGACACCAGCGACGTGGCGAGCGTGTAAGGATCGCCTTCACCCGCAGCGCCGATGGCGACCGGCGCTGTGGCGCGCGGAGTTGGCAGTAGCGTGAAGAGATCGGCAAGTACTCCGTGACAAACCTGACAGGCGCGGCGCTCTTCGTAGACTTCCGTCACGCCGTGAAGCCATTGATCGCCGACGTCATGAAAACTGGTCGCCACAAAGCGGTCGCCAAATTCGGCGAGCGTCATGCCGGCCGCGAGGCAAGCGCGAGCGAGAAAACGACAGCCTGACTCATCGCCGCGCAGCAGCGCCTGGCGAAACGCGGTGAGTGGATCGTCCTGCGTTCGCAGAACGCTCCCTTTCCGCAAACTCTTGCCACCCAAGCCGAGGTCAAGCAACTCTGGCTTGACGATCTGCCGTCCGCTGCGGCGGGCATAGTCGACGAGCGTAGCCGTTTCGAGACGACGGTGGCCGCCAACCGTCTTCACTGCGGTGAGCACCCCCTGATCGACCCAGCGCTTGAGCGAGGACTCACTCACCCCGAGCGCTTCAGCGGCCATTTTCGGACTTAGGAGCGACATGACGGCACGAAAACCCCTCGAACGTTTTGACTGAATTTCATGCTAGACGGCGGTCACTTAAAATTCAAGAACTCCTGCGAATGCCGCAGCGCGTATTGACCAAACTAGCCTTTTCGCTACTGTTGTGAATGAACGATTTGAACGTTTTTGGTAAGTGGCCATGCGCATCGCAGTCATCGGTTCCGGAATCTCCTCGCTCTGCGCGGCGTATTACCTGCGCGGCCAGCACGACGTTACGGTGTTCGAAGCGGGAGCTTACGTCGGCGGGCACACGAACACGATCGAGCTGGAAACCGTCAGAGGACCTCTCGCCATCGATACGGGTTTCATCGTCTTCAACGAACGGACCTATCCCAATTTTTGCCGCTTGCTGAACGAGCTAGGCGTCGAGTCGCAGGTGAGCGACATGAGCTTCAGCGTGCGTTGCGAGCGGACGGGGCTGGAGTATGCCGGAACGGGACTCAACGGCTTGTTTGCGCAGCGCATGAACCTGCTGCGACCAGGCTTTTGGCGACTGCTGCGCGATTGGCGACGATTTAGCCGAGACGCCCTCGCGCTGATGAACTCGCCCGAAGATCATCTCACCGTCGGTGACTTTTTTCGCCAGCATTCCTATTCGCGCGAGTTTCGCGAACAGTATTTTCTGCCGATGGGCTCGGCGGTTTGGTCGTGTCCGCACGCGGTGTTCGAAAATTTTCCGCTGCGGTTTCTCATCGAGTTTTATCAAAATCACGGCTTGCTCACGCTGAGCGATCCGCCGGTGTGGCGCGTGGTGCGGGGCGGTTCGCATACCTATGTGCGGGCGATCCAGCGTGCGTTGCCGACTCCGATTAAGGTCAATACTCCTGTTCGCGCTATCGTTCGCGAGGCAGCGGGAGTTTGTTTGCACTTCGACGATGGTCGCAGTGAAGTTTTCGATCATGTCATCGCGGGTTGCCATGCCGATCAATCGCTACGGCTGCTCGGTGAACGCGCAACCCCGCGGGAACGGCAGATTCTCGGCGCGTTCACCTACGAATCGAACACTGCCGTACTGCACACCGATACCAGTCTGCTGCCGCGACTGCGGCGGGCGTGGGCGAGTTGGAACTACTACGTTCCAGCCGAATCGGCAGCGCACGCGACCGTGACTTATCACATGAATCGCCTGCAAGGCTTGAAAACGCCCGAAGAATATTGCGTGTCTCTGAATCAGGAAGCTCGCATCGATCCGCGCAAAGTATTGCGGTCGATCAGCTATCGCCATCCGATCTTCAGCCTGGCGACTAAGCCTGCGCAACAGCGACATCAGGAAGTGATCGACCACGAAGGCGTTTCTTATTGCGGCGCCTATTGGGGAAATGGATTTCATGAGGACGGTGTGAATAGTGCGCTGGCGGTTTGCCAGGCACTGCAAGCTCGCTATGCGGCGAAGGAACTAAGCGCCGCATGACTCTGTCCCTTACCAATCACGCGGTTTTCGAGGGTCAGGTGACGCACTGCCGGCTGCGGCCTCACACGCACGCATTTCGTTATCCGATCAGTTTCGTATACCTCAATCTCGATCAACTTCCCGCCGCCTTTGCGGGTCGCTGGTTGTGGTCATGCACCGGTCCTGCGCCGGCCTGGTTTCGCCGCGACGATCATTGGGGCGATCCGCACACGCCGCTCGCTGACGCGGTGCGCGAACTCGTTCGAGCGAAAGGTGGCAGCGCCGACGGCGCGGTGTGTGCGCTGACGCAACTGCGTTACTGGGGCTTCGTGATGAACCCCGTGTCGTTTTATTACTGCTTCACGCCGGCCGGTGATCAAGTCTCGGCGATCGTCGCCGAGGTACACAACACGCCGTGGGGCGAGACGCATTGCTATGTGTTGCCGGCCAGTGAGTCGGATGAGCTGTGGCTCGACAAGCAGTTTCATGTCTCGCCGTTTTTGCCGATGGGGATGCGTTATCGCTTTCGCTTCACACCGCCCGAGAAGACGCTGCGGATGTTCATCGAGAACTTCGCGGGCAGCAGTTCGGTCGACGAGGATTGCGTCTTCAGTGCAAATCTGGAACTGAAGCGCCGGGTGTGGAGCACGTTCAACCTGCAACGACTGCTGTGGGCTTATCCGCTGCAAACGCAACAGGTGTATGCCGGCATTTATTGGCAAGCCTTTCGTTTGTGGCTGAAGAAAACGCCCTATTTTCCGCATCCCGAATCGCCAGCAAACATCGCGAATAGCACCGTGAAGTAATCCGTCGAGAGGCGCAACTATGTTTCAAAAATGGTTTCATCATTTCTACCGCCAGGCAGTTCTTGCGCGGCTGCGAGCCTGGCGAGTCGGGCGTTTGACGATTGTCGATGGCAGCGAAGTGTTTCACTTTGGCGATTCCAACGAATCCGGCTCTGCGACGCTGCGCGTGCATGCTCCCGGTTTTTATCAGCGCGTTGCTTGCGGCGGCGGCTTGGGGGCAGCCGAAGCGTTTATGGATGGCGACTGGTCGTGTGATGATCTGGTTGGCTTGATTCGACTCTGCATCCAAAATCCCGCCGTGGCCACGGGACTCGATGGCGGCGTAGCTCGTTGGTCGCAATGGGTCGCGCTCTGGAAACACTGGCTGCGCCGAAACAACCGCGCAAACTCGCAGCGGAATATTCACGAGCACTACGATCTGGGGAACGAATTCTTTCAGCTGTTTCTCGACGAGACGTTGAACTATTCCTGCGGCGTGTTTCGCGATCGCAATTCGGAAATGCTCGATGCTTCGCTGGAAAAAATGGACAGCGTCTGCCGTAAGCTCGATTTGCGGAGCGACGACGAAGTGCTGGAGATCGGCACCGGTTGGGGTGCGCTGGCTGCACACATTGCGCAGCGCTATGGCTGCCAGGTGCGAACCACTACGATTTCGCGCGAGCAGGCGAGCTTTGCTCGCGAGCGCATGCGCGAGCAAGGTATGGAGTCGTTAGTGACCGTCGATCTCAAGGATTATCGCGATCTGGAGGGGACGTACGACAAGCTCGTTTCGATCGAGATGATCGAAGCCGTTGGGCGACAATATCTCGATGGTTATTTCGAACGCTGCAGCCGATTGCTGCGGCCCGATGGTTTGATGGTGTTGCAAGGGATTGTGATGCGCGATCAGGTGGCGGCGCGTCACGCGGCCGGCGTCGACTTCATCGGCAAGTACATTTTTCCTGGCGGTTTTTTGCCATCGGTGGCGGAGATTGGCGACTCGCTCGCGCGGGTCACGGATTTGCGAGTCTGCGATTTGGAAGAAATGTCGCCGCATTACGTGCGCACGCTGCGGGCCTGGCGTGAGCGCTTTTGGGATAACATCGAAGACGTTCGTCGCCTTGGTTTCGACAATCGCTTCATACGGATGTGGGACTACTATCTCCAATACTGCGAAGCCGCATTTGCCGAGCGGCAGGTGAATGTGGTGCAGTTGGTTCTGGCGAAACCTCGCTATCAATTGCCCGATGACGATGCTTGCAAAACGATCCGAGCCGGCAGTTCGCGACGGCGCGAGGAATCGGTGCGATGATGATCGCGTGGCAACTCGCCGCGGGTTGGCTCGTCGTCGCGCTGGCCATGACGCTGGCGTGGGCCTGGCAACGGCAGACTCGCAATGCGAGCGTCGTGGATGTGGTTTGGACGCTGAGCACGGGTGCGCTGGCAGTTTACTATTCGCTGATAGCGAGCGGGGATTTCAGTCGTCGAATGATTGTCGCGGCGTTGTTCGCCACGTGGTCGCTACGACTCGGTTTGCATCTGCTGCCGAGGCTGTTCCATGGCGTAGAAGATCGGCGCTATCAAAAGATGCGTGCGGAATATGGAACTGCCGCAGATTGGCGTTTCTTTTTGTTCTTTCAAACGCAGGCCGTCGTCGCGCCGTTGTTTGCGTCGGTGGCGTTGATCGCGGGTAACGCGCCGGGAGAGCTATCGCTGTTTGACTTCGCGGGGAGCACGCTCGCCGTGATTGCCATCGCCGGCGAATGGCTTGGCGATCGGCAGTTGGCGGCGTTTCGTCGCGAGAACAAAGGCTCGCAGAAGGTTTGCGATGTCGGCTTGTGGCGCTACACGCGTCATCCGAACTACTTTTTCGAATGGATGTTCTGGTGCGCACTGGTGCTGCTGAGCGTCTCTTTCAGTTGGTGGTGGCTCACGCTCGGCCCGCCGCTGGCCATGTTTTACTTTTTGAATTTCGTCACTGGCATCCCACCGGCTGAAGCGCAGTCGCTCGCCAGCCGCGGTGATGCTTATCGCGACTACCAGCGTCGCACGAGTGCCTTCTTTCCTTGGCCACCGTCGCGCGGTCGGTGAGTGTCGCGGCCGCGCTATCGGCGCAACCGGCAGAACCGGTCGAAAGGGATTCATGAGCTAAGCTTGCGCTGGGAAACACCATTTCTCTGCTGCTGAGCGAAATCATGATCCGCGCTGCCACGTCGGGCTACGTCAGAAATTCCTGCTGCGTGTGGGGCATGCTGATGGCGATGCTGTTGTCGTTTGCAGCCGTTGCCCACGGGCAAACGGAGCCGCCGGACAGCAGCAGTGCGAGCAATGAACTCGCGAGCAGTGATCTGCTCCTCAAGCCGCTGCATCCCGCGAAGATTGTGATTCAATTGGTGGTGGTCGGCGGGCTGCTGGTGTTTTGGACATTTCGGCCCGATCCGTTGCGGCAAGTGCTGCAGATCGGCATCACGGCTGAAGTTTTGTACGCGATGCTGCAAGATCAGATTAGCGCGCGATTGTGCCCCGAGTATTTCACCGTCGCTCATCCACGCATCGTCGGGCTGAACGATCCGACCCTGCTGGGAATTGCCTGGGGCTTTTTGGGTGCATGGTGGGGCGGCGCGTTGATTGGCGCGCTCACGGGTTTCTCGGCGCGCTTGGGATCATGGCCAAAGATGAGACCGGCGGAGTTGCTGATTCCGTTTGCCTGCCTGCTGGTGTTCCAGGCCATCGTTACGGCGGCGGCAGGTTGGCTCGGCACGCATGAAGTCACCGAGCCGGGCTTTACCATCATCGAGCCGCTTGCGTCGCAAATTCCGGTCGCGCGGCATCATGCCTGCTACATCGTCTCGCGAATGCATCAGGGAACGTATCTCAGCGCAATCATCGGCGGTGTGGTGATTTGTGGCTGGATTGTTCGCCATCGATTGCTGCGGGCCAACCTGCCGCAGGCCAGCCGGTGCTTGCCGGTTGCTGCGATCGTGGTTGACTCGTTGGCGTGATGTGTTGCTTAGCTCGGCGGATTCGGCACCCAATCCGCGAGGAGTTTCATCAGCTTCGAAATCTCGACGGGCTTCACCAGGTGATGATCGAAGCCGGCGTCGCGCGTTCGCTGGCGATCTTCTTCCTGCCCCCAGCCGGTTTGGGCGATGATCAGCATCTCTTGGCCGCGTGGCAGTTTGCGAATGCGACGGCAGGCTTCATAGCCGTTGAGTTTCGGCAGGCCGATGTCGAGCAGAATCACCTGCGGCTCGAACTCCGTGGTCGCGGCGATCGCTTCTTCGCCGTCGTTAGCGGTGTGCGTTTCATTCCCCAAATACTTAAGCATCTTGGCAAGGCTCATCGCGCTGTCGCGATTGTCATCAACAATCAAGATTCGCAGCGAGGACTTGCTGGTCGATTCATTTTTCTTTGTCGGCACCGCTGAATCTGCCACGACAACTGGCAGTTGCACGATGAACTCACTCCCGCGGCCCGGCCCTTCGCTGCGGGCTTCAACACTGCCGCCGTGCATTTCGACCAGGCGGCGGACCAGTGTCAGCCCGATCCCCAAGCCACCCTGCGATTTCTCCAGCGATTGATCGACTTGCGAGAACATCTCAAAAATCCGCGGCAATTGCTCGGGTGCGATCCCGATGCCCGTATCACGCACCGACACGACGACATTCGTCCCTCTTAGTTCGGCTGTCAGCGTAATTCGGCCTCCGCGCTCGCTGTACTTGGCTGCGTTATTGAGCAGATTCAAAAAGACTTGCGCGAGTCGCGTGAGATCGCCATCGACAATCACTGTTTGAGTGGGCGGCGTGATCGTTAGCTCGTGACCCATTTGCTCGATCAGCGGACGACTCGTTTCGACGGCGCTGGCCAGCACATCGACCAGCAGCACGTGCTCGCGACGAAGCTCCATTTTGCCGCGACTGATGCGGCTGACATCGAGCAGATCGTCGACCAGTCGCACCAGCTGATCGACTTGCCGTTCCATCATCGCCCGCGATTGCTCGCGCGACTCGGGATCGTTCTGCACCAGCTTGAGAATCTGCAAGCCGTTGCGAATGGGCGCTAGCGGGTTGCGCAGTTCGTGTGCGAGCGTGGCCAGGAATTCGTCCTTGCGATGATCGGCATCGGACAACGTCGCGGCCAGGCGGCGCAGTTCGTCCTCCATGTTTTTGCGATCGGTTACGTCGCGCGTGGTGCCGGCCACGGCTTCCACTTCGCCGTCGGCATCGAACACAGGGACGAAAATATAATCGTAGATGCGCCTGCCGTTCGTACCGTTGAAGGGCACTTCGCCGCGGATCGGTTGTTTGGTCGCGCGCACCTGATCGATCTCGCGCCAATGCATCTCGGCGTGCCACGGTTCATAACCGAGTTCGAGCAAGCCCTTGCCGATTGTGTCGGCCATCGTGCGGCCCCACATCGCGAGGAGTGCATCGTTTGCGTAGAGCACGCTGTAGTCGAGGCCGAAGATATAAATCAGATCGGGCGTTCCCGATAGGATGGCTTCATACAGCCGGCGCTGCCGATCGGTGGCCGCGGTGGCCCGCGTGAGAACTTCGCTGGCCTGCCGCTGTGCGGTCACATCGCGTGCGGTTCCAAACCATTCGATGATTTGTCCCTCAGCATCGACAATGGGCACCGCTCGCGAAAACGTCCACCCCACACTGCCATCGGGGCGATAGACGCGATGTTCCAATTCGAACGTCTGCCGATTTGCAATCGCGGCCCCGAAGGTTTCTCGCACTACATCGTGTTCCGACTCGGGAATGTTCTTCGTCAGCCAATTGCGAATCGGCGCCGAATTGCTGGCCACCAGGCCCCGCCCATCGAGCGGTTGCATTTCCGACCAGTCGGCACTCATCCGATAGACGACATCCGCTGTCGCGGTCACCAGCACGCGATAACGATCTTCGCGAGCCCGCAGTGCTGCCTCGGTTCGCAACCGTCCCAGCACGATGGAGGTTTGATTGGCTCCGACGCCGAGCAACAGCCGATCGCGCTCGCTGGGGTATTCTGCCGTCCGACTCGCCGTGACTAGTACACCGCAGTCTTCACCAATCCCGAAACGGGTAACGGCGACCAGCAGTGTGCCATTGCCGGCAGGATCGGGAATGCTGATCGGCTTTTCTGTCGTGGCGCTGTCTGACACAGCACGCACGATTTCGATTAATTCCTGAGAGTCGCCGCGCTGCCGCGTGCGGATGACTTCCAGCGGACTCTGTGCCGTGGGCCCAGCGCAGCGCACATACGCGAACTCAAGCGTCAGCATCCCTAACAGCGCATCGGCTAGGCTGCGGACGATTCCTTCCGGCCCCAGGCCCGTCCAGATCGCGGGCAAGGTGGAGAGGGCAACCAGATCGCGCATGGTGCGCCGCAGTTGACGATTTTCGACAACGGCGTCGGCAGTAGGGTCCATGAACCTGTCTTACTCGCAGCAATTCTGAGTGATCAAGCGCGTTACGCGGCTTTCCGCTCGTGCAGCTCTTTGAGCATCTCGTCGGGCGGCACGTAGAACGGATTTTCTTGCAAAATGCCGCCGATGATCACCATCGGGTGCGTGCGCATGATATCGAGGACGGTGCTCGCATCAAAGCGCGACAAGTCGTAGCAACAAACAACGGGATCGCGATATTGCGGTAGAAACAAATTCAGCCGAGTCTCGTACTCCAACAAATCATGCACGCCGGGCAGATCTTCCAGCGCCCACTCCATGTTGCCGACGAATCGCGTGACCTGGTCGGGGGCCTGTTTGGCGATCGCGTCTTTCACCAAGTCGAGCATGCGGAACTGATCGAAGCGACCATCTTGGACGTGGGCTTCTTCCCAGGGAAAAACTTCGAGTTGGCCACGGGCTTCGGCGGCGGCTACGTCGATTCCTTCTTCCTGCAGTTGGCGGACATGTTGTGGCCGCTGCTTAGGATCGACGATGTGAAACGACTTATCACCTTGCTCGATGCCATCCTTGATGAAGGGCATCAGCACTCGGTATTGCTCTTCTTTTGAATTGAAGAAGGCACATACATGGCCGGAGTGCTTGAGGGTCGACCCAGCAAGCCGAATGGGCTCGCGTGTTGCTGCGTTCATCGTCAGTTCTCTCGCGTTCTTATAACCTGCGGCGTCGGCCAGCGTTGAGCAACTTCACGTTCAGAAATTCCGAACCGTGGAACAAACCGAACAGCCCCGTGGCGGCGAGATGCTGAGCCCTGATTGTACCGCACAGCGGCCGCAATGGGTACGAAACCTTGGCCGCGATTCACTGCTAGCTTCGCCGCACAACTCCGTTGCTGCTGCGTGAATGGGCGTCTAATCTTGTAGGCTCGACGCACTCACCATTTGATCGACATTCGTTCCCGGAGCACCCGATGCAAACCCGCAAACTCGGCAATTCAGACCTGAACATCACTCCCCTCGGCTTCGGGGCCTGGGCGATTGGCGGTGGTGGTTGGGCGTTCGGCTGGGGACCGCAGGACGACGCCGATTCGATCGCCGCCATCCACGAAGCCCTCGATTGCGGCCTGAATTGGATCGACACCGCTGCCGTCTACGGCCTCGGTCACAGCGAAGAAGTGGTTGCCAAAGCGCTCGCCGGTGTCGCCGCTGCCCGCCGACCTTATGTCTTCACCAAGTGCGCTCGCGTCTGGGACGAGAGCCGCCAGATCGGCAAAAGTTTAAAAGCCGACAGCATCCGCCGTGAATGCGAAGCCAGTCTGCGTCGGCTGAAGGTCGACGTCATCGACCTCTATCAAATCCACTGGCCTGAACCGCCCGAAGACATCGATGAAGGTTGGCAAGCCGTGCAGCAACTCAAACAAGCCGGCAAAATCCGCTGGGCCGGCGTCTCGAATTTCAGCGCCGCCCAAATGGCTCAGATCTCCGCGCACGGCCCGATCACCTCGCTGCAACCGCCCTACTCCATGCTCCGCCGCGACATCGAAGCCGACATTCTTCCCTACTGCGCCCAGCACAACATCGGCACGCTGGTCTACTCACCGATGCAATCAGGCCTGCTCACCGGCGCCTGGACAAAGGAACGCCACGACGCCCTTCCCGCCGACGACTGGCGTCGCGAAAAGAACAAGCAATTCCAAGAACCTCTCTTCAGCCGCAACCTCCGCCTGGTCGAAATCCTGCGCACCATCGGCCGCCCCCACCAAAAATCCCCCGGCGAAGTCGCCATCGCCTGGACCCTCCGCCAACCCGCCGTCACCGCAGCAATCGTCGGCGCGCGAAAACCCGGCCAACTCAGCCAACTAACCGGTGCCGCCGATTGGCGATTGTCTGGAGATGAAGAGAAACTGATTGAACAGTTCTTGATTGAGAACCCGGGGTAGAGGTTGTTAGTTTGCTGGCCGCGGGCCCGGATTACTGTCGGTTCTGATGGCGCGTGTTACGGCAGCCGTCTTATTTCTCGAAAGTTGAGCACGGTTAAACAGGTGATGTTGATTGGCGAAATCAACAAAAAAAGGCCCTTTGGAACTTCTCATCCCAAGTGGCCTTTTAGTGGAGGCGGCGGGAATTGAACCCGCGTCGAAATTTTCAACAACAGGCAAGCAGGAAATGACTTATGTCAATTGTCCATCATGCGGCGCTGCACTGGCGCTGCAGGACAGCGGCACCAAGAGTCATGTATTGGCATTGAATGACCGTCTCGCGCTGATCGTTAGAGCGCTTCCGCACCTTTCCGATCAAATGCTCACGATTGTGGAAGCAGCTTGTGTCGGATCTGCGTCGCGAGACATCGCAGAGAACGTCGACGCGGGGCGGATCGAATTTCCACGCGCGCGAGAACGGGCGATTGATCTGAGCACCCGGGGTTGACTCCATTCGAGTTACGCCAGCAATCTACGCCGAGGTGGTCGCAGAGGGCCGCTTCGGCCGATGTGACCGAAGCGTATCGAAAAAAAACCATTCGATGGCAACCGAGCAGAGTTGCGCCGCCATTTTCGAATACGACGATGCGGCATCCAGTTTTAAATCAATACGACAATCGACTGTCGTCAATGCGATGGCAGGTCTTGGCGGTCCTGGTGTCTGTCGCAGGCAAGTGATATCGCGCAAATCCTGAAGCAGGAGCAGCTTGCTGCAAACGCGAGAATTGTGGCACGGCCTCTGCTTTATTATTGAACTGTTGGCTTGAGCATCTTGCTCAATCAAATCAAAAGCTCACTTTCAAGGACGTTCTGCGATGAAAAGTTTCCTATTCACCCTGGTTGCTGTCGCTGCCCTGTCGACGGGTAGCGTGTTCTCCTCTTCAGCCATCGCTGCCGGGGGCGGGAATGGTGGTCACAACAGTCACAACAACCATCGTGGGCATAGCCACAACAGTGGGCACGGCGGCCATAATCATGGTGGTCAGCATCACAATCAAGGCGGTAACTATCGGCCGTATAATGGCAGCTACGGATACGGCGGTTACCCCAGCCAGTATCAACAAAACGGCGTGTACCTCCGAGGCAGCAATTTCGGACTGCGGATTGGATTCTAATCGCTCGAAGGTTGCCTCGATTGCGGACTTCCCTGCCCGGCATTCAACAAACGCAAGCCGTTGAATACGACCAGCAGGGAGACGCCCGCATCGGCAGCAATTGCGGCCCAGAGGGATGCAAATCCAGCGAGGGTGAGCACGACGAATAGAACTTTGATCACCAGCGACGCGAAAATGTTTTGGCGGATGATCGCGAGTGCTCGTCGTGAATGTCCGATGAGCCAAGCAACTTTCGACAGGTCATCGCTCATCAGTGCGACATCGGCAGTTTCGATGGCTGCGTCGCTGCCGACGGCGCCCATGGCGATTCCCAAGGTAGCGCGACCGAGGGCGGGAGCATCGTTCACACCGTCGCCCACCATCGCGACCTGGCCGTACTTTTGCAACAGTTCCTCGATCGCCTTGACCTTGTCGGCGGGCAGCAATTCCGCACGAAACTCGTCAATGCCAGTAGCTTGTGCAATTGCGGCGGCTGTGGCCCTGTTATCGCCGGTAAGCATGATCAGATGTTCGATTCCCTGTGCCCGTAATGCAGAAATAACTTGCTGAGTCTCGGGACGAAGCTGGTCCGCAAGAGCAATCATCCCGCAGACATGGGTTTCGTTTCCGATGACCACCACTGACCGGCCGGCGCTTGACAGGGTTTCGAGGCGTTCGTGAATTTCCGATGTCTCCTGCCCACGCTCCTCCAAATAGCGATGACTGCCCAGCCAAAATGGCCGGCCATCGAACTTCGCTGTGGCTCCTTTGCCTTGGAGAATCTGAAAATCTTCTGCCGCTGCCGCGACGACCTTCTTCTCGGCGGCATAGCGCAATATCGCGAGCGCCAGCGGGTGATCGCTGTGTGACTCCATCGCTGCAGCGCGCTGCAACAACTCTTCCTCCGAATGTCCATTGAGGGGTACGACTTCTACCACTGCGGGCTTTCCCGCAGTCAGCGTGCCGGTCTTATCAAGAGCGATGGCTTTGAGATGAGCGGGAACCTCAACGAACACCCCACCTTTGATCAGCACGCCCTGACGTGCAGCGGTTGCAATGGCAGCGACAATGCTCACCGGCGTGGAAATCACAAGTGCGCAGGGACAGGCAATGACGAGCAACACGAGCGAGTTGTAGAACCAGACGTGCCATTGACCGCCCAGGAGGAGCGGCGGAATGACAAGTACCGCGAGCGCCGCCGCCATGACGCTGGGAGTGTAATATCGAGCAAACGTCTCTACCCACTGTTCGGATTGAGCACGCTTCGATTGCGAATCGCCGACCATGCGAATGATGCGGGCCAGCGTCGTATCGCTGGCAATCTTCGTCGAAGTCACCTGCAGAGCGCCGTCGCCGTTGATTGTGCCGGCATAAACTTCAGCACCTGGCAATTTGCTGACCGGCACGCTTTCGCCGGTGATCGAAGCCTGGTTCACATCGCTGCTCCCTTGAGCGATGACGCCATCCAGGGCAATCCGCTCGCCGGGCTTAACGAGGAATAGATCCCCAACATTTACTTGCTCAGGCGGAACCTCTCGCTCGGCGCCGTCCCTTCCAGCTACCCTGACCGTTGGCGGCGCTAAACTCATCAATGCGGCAATCGCTCGGCGGGCACGTCCCACGCTCCACGATTCAAGCAACAGCGACACCGAGAACAAAAAGGCAACTGTCGCCGCTTCCGACCATTCGCCGATCGTGACCGCACCGGCGATGGCGACGGTCATTAGCAAATTCATGTCTGGCCGGAAGCGTGCTAGGGAGTACCACGCCTTCGGCAGAAAGTGCCAGACACCTGCGAGGATGCTTAGGCTGAAACACAACTGCGCGAGAATCGGTGTCGCAACTGGCCCGGCCTGCTCAGCAAAGCCAAAGGCGGCAGCAACGCTTCCGGATGCTTGGACTTGAAGCGCGAAACCCAGCAGACCAAGTATCCCCGAAGTCAGGGTGAGGATTGCTTGCCCATTGTGCGACCAGAAACCGGTTGCCGGTGCATCACCCTTCGTCTCCCGCCAGACCTCGGCGGTCATGCCGGTTCCGGCAACGACCTTGATGATTTCTGCCGTGGCTACTTGGTCCTCGGGAACCGTTACTCCCATTCGAGCGTTGAGAACTTCGAACGTCAGGAATTGCTCGCCGCCAACGAGGGGGCCAATTTCTCCTTTGAGAATGGCTACCTCTTCAGCGCAGTCCATCCCGTGGATTTTGAAATAACGGTTCATGCCAAGTTTCGTGAGCTAGTGATTGCAGCCGGGACCACAACCACCGCTATTGTTACTGCCCCCGCCACTAAAAGGATTCCAACCAAGAGTGCCCGAATCCTTGGCGCAACCGCCGAATACGAGCGCCCCCAAGATCAGACCGCAAACCAACATGAACCGCAAAGAGCTTGGCATCGAAGATTCCTGTTCTGACTTTATGCAGTTACTTTGCCGCGCCGAGTCACGTCCGCGTTCAGCTTATCCCTAATCGTTCCGCTGCGCGATGACTCGGCCATCCACAATGAGTTTCACGGGACGGACATGCGCCTTGCTGGCAGCATTCCAGAGTGACGCGTGCAGAACTGGAGCATCGCCAAGTATCGTAATTTGAATCTCACGATTGACGACGGATTGCTTCGTCGCGGCAACCCCGGCAACTTTGCGAAGTTCTTTCGCCGCATTGCCGGCTCTCAGGTCGCAGCACATTTCCTCAACGATGAGTGTCGCTTGCCGAGACCTCTGCAGCGGATCTACAAAGTAAACGGCGATGGCCGCGACTGCTGAAATCGTGAACAAAATAATGGACTCGTGAAGATGGTTGATTCTCATGGGGGGAACCCTGTAATTCTCGAAATTGCTGAATGCGTGGCGGCAGCAATCCCGCCACGCGGAGTCTATTCGACATAATCAGCGCAATGGGCGGGCGTTGAAGTTGCCGTGGGCGGTCGCGAGGCGAGTTGGTTGGATTTGAGCGCGTTCCGCCGCGTCCCAAATCATGCGGGGCGAGGGAAACGCGTTGTTCTTCGGGATGATCGTCAGGGTTTGAGCTTTGTAATCAGGTACAACGCGACCCACGCCCGGGATCTTGGCGAGTTCCTGACTAACGTAACGCGCGTCTTGCATCGCCCGCACCATTAACACCGAAGTATGGTCATGCTTATGTTCGTGGACAGGCTGCTGCGCATTCGCGAACCCAGCGCCCACAACCACTAGGGCCACGACACTGGCCAGACAAACTCGACGCGATTGGAAAGTAGACATCGTTCAAATCTCCATAAGGTAAGGTTGTTTCCGGATGCTTGCCCGCGAAACTGATCCGCCAGACTTCCGAGTCTCGCGGAGTATTTCAAACGTGGGATACGCTCCCAAGATTCAATTGGTTCATTGGCCTCCTGCTTGCAAGCTGTTGGAAAGTAACAGCCCTTCAATTTCCGCCGCGGCGGTACGCAAATCTCGCAGGGCATCGAGGTAAGCCAGATTTGTCTGCGCATATGTTCGTTGCGCGGTCAGCAAATTCAGAAAGCCCGCTTCGCCAGCTTGATAAAGCAGGCGACTGAGATCGAGTGATTCCTGCGCTGCAGGCAAGATGTTCTCGCGATACTCCTTCACTTGGTTGAGCGCGTTCGAGTAACGCTCAAAGACCGGCGCCAGCCGATTCTGCAAACTCAGTTCCAGTTGCTCAAGCGCACGTTCGGCGGCAGCAGCCTGATGCTGGGCCTGAACGAGCGCTCCTTGGTTGCGGTTCCACAGCGGCAACGGCAGACCGATGGCAACGGTGCCATCGGGGTCGCCGTTAATGCCGTTATCAATCACATTCACCATCCCGCGAACGGTGATATTCGGAGTCTTCTCAATGCGAGCACGTTCGGCTTGCCAGCGGGCACGCTCGATGTTTGTCATGGCGATCGCAATCTCGGGACTACTTCCCAGCAGCGTATGCAACGCTTGCTGCCAGGTGTGCTGCGGCACGGCATCGAGATTTCCAACCAAATTCTGCATCTGCCAATGTGGTCGCCCCACTACCGTGGTCAGACTTTGCCAAGCGGCTGCTCGCCGGTTCCGAGCATTCACGACCAGAATTTGCACATTGCGTACTTCCAGTCGCGCTTGCAATACGTCGAGTTTGCCAACTTCCTTCTGCTTGAGAAGATTTTCCGACGCAGTCAGATTTTGGGCCGCATTTGCGGCCAATTGATTCGTAAGTCGCTCCTGCTGTTGGGCAATCAACGCCTGATAGAACAAGATTCGCACGTCCGTGGTGACGCGTTGCAGTTGAGCTGTGAGCTCCTGATTTGCACGGCCGATTTCTTGGGCGGCGATCTCGCGATTGATCCGTAGCTTGCCACCACGAACCAATTCCTGTTCCACATAAACCCCCTGTTGTTCGGCCCTGCCGCCACTACCAAGTTGTTGCCCTTCGTAGCCGGTCGTCGGATTCGGAGCGAGACCGACTTGAACCCAGTTGCCTTTGGCGGCTTCGACCAGCGACGCGGCTCGGGCAATCGAGGGATTCTCCATCTGGGCGATGGATTCCAGCATCTCCACCGTCACCTCCTGCACCGGCTGAGGGTTGCCAGGCGGCAGCGGCAACGGGTCAACCAGGGCCTTTGGAGGCGGTAGCGGCGCAGGCGGCGGGGAAACTGGTTGACGGACAGACGCCGGTTGAACGTACTGGCCTGAGGCTGATTTCGGCCGTATATCGTACGAGTTCATTGCAGGTAGTGTCGGCAACTGCAGCGGAGGCGCTGGCTTCGTTTGCGGCGACGGGATTTGCGCCCCAACGGAATCAGCGAACATGCCGGTCCCGAGTAGAAACCCGGCCATTGCTGCTCGAATAATTCTAGTATTCATCGGAAGCCTCCATGCTTCTGAAGTGCGATCTCAATCACGCATGACGCAGTGCTTTGACAATTTCCGTACCCGCGGCTTGCCAACCAGGAATGATTCCCGCGAGCAAACCCACAATGACTGAAACCAGTAGACCGAGTGTGGCTACTTCGGCCGAGGGCTGAAACGCAATCGTTACCCCCTCAGCGCCAATGGCGAAGCCGCCCAGAAACAACAGCAAGGTGCCACAGCCCATGCCGAGGACACCTCCGGCGATACTCTGCAAAACGCTTTCCGCCAGGACGAGGCGAAAGATTCTGGCCGGCCGCAAACCGAGCGTCTGCAGTACGGCATGCTCTTTGATGCGATCTTGAACGGCCATGACGGTCGTTGTTGCAACCAGCGCCAGCACCAGGCCGACGCAGGCGTAGCCTAGGTAATGTGCGAAACCAATAAGTTCAGCAAGGTCCGCCAGCGTGTCGCGCTGGAAGACACCTTTCGACCTCGTTGTTGTTGCCACCGGTCCGCTGCGAAACTCGGCGTCGATGGCTCGGCTGATCTCATCCGCCTTCGCACCTTCCGCGAGTTGCACTTCGAGCTGCGTTACAGTGCCTACGGCCGATTTGCCGCGCGCTCGCTGCAAGAAGTCGAGATGGGTGTAGATGAAGTTATCTTCGGCGGCCACGGTGGATTGAAACGTACCGACAATCGAAACGGTGACGTCCCCAATCGTAAACTTCTCTCCCGCTTTTAGTTTTCGACGGGCGGCAATCGACTGGCCTACGATGGCGGCATCGGTGCGTGAATCGAAGTCGGCCCAGTTGCCCGACTGCAGTTCCAGTTTGCGCGCGGTGCGCAGCTTTTCGGGCGGCAGGCCATTAAACACCACCACGTCGAGGCTGGCGCGGCAGTTGTTGGTGAACACTTTGATCGGCACCACATCTTTCACGCCGGGCATCTTCAGCACGGTGCGGGTGTAATCTTCAGGCAGTTTGCTGCTGGCCGGACAGAAACGGTTCTCTTGAAAAACTACCAGTGTGCGTTCCGCTTCTTTGCTGCTGGTCAGGCGTTCCAATCCCTGCTGCACAGCGCCGACGAAACAGAAGACGAACAGCGCCACGGCGGAACCGGTAACCGTCAACATGGTACGGCCGCGATGCCGCCACAGGCTTTTGAATACGTAGGGGGTGAATTTGAACATCCGTTACGCACTCCGTTCAAAAGGGCGGTTGCCGACGAGGGCCACTTCATGCCCCTTCTCGATGAGTTTTCCCTTTTCAAGTTTGATCTGACGCTGCGCCAACGCCCCGACTCGTGGGTCGTGTGTGACGACGATCATGGTCATACCTAGCTCAGTGTTGAGCCGTTGGATCAGATCGAGAATCTGGTCAGTCGTTTCCGCATCAAGATCGCCCGTCGGTTCATCACCAACGATGATCGTCGGGTTTGCGACAATCGCCCGCGCTATGCCGACTCGCTGTTCTTGTCCGCCGGAGAGTTGCCGCGGGTAATGGTCTTTGCGATCGACAAGGTTGACGGCTTCAAGGGCGATCATCACACGCTTGTGCCGCTCCGCGGCTGACATGGGCAACAGGAGCAAAGGCAGCTCGATATTCTCGTAGGCCGACAGGACCGCAATCAGATTGTGCATCTGAAAGATGTAGCCGATGTTCGCTGCGCGCCAATCTGCGAGCGAAGCACGAGACAACTTCGTGATGTCTGTCCCCTTGATAACGATCTGCCCTGAGGTGGGACGGTCGATCCCTGCGATCGCGTTGAGCAGCGTTGACTTACCGGACCCGCTCGCCCCCATGAGGCTGACGAACTCGCCTTGCTCGACGTTGAGATGCACTTCGCTTAGAGGAGTGATAACTTCATCCCCCTTGCGAAACTGCTTCGTCAGTTTAGTGATTTCTACGAGCGACATCGTTTGTCCTTTACTTTTGATTCTTCGATTCAGCGGCCACTTGAGGCGCTGGCGTGTTGGCGGCGGGCGAGTTGGAGGCACCGTTGAGATTTTGATCTTCCCCAATGACGCGAATCCGCTTCCCAGGTGAGAGTTCATCGCGGCCCGACACGATGAGCTTGTCGGTGGCGGTCAAGCCTTGAACAACTTCCACGAGTCGATCAGTGCTTGCCTTGCCCAATTGAATGGCTTGTTGGCGAGCGCGTGAGGTTTGCAAATCGGCAACCCAAACCGTAGTTCTGTCCGGCGTCGTCTTCACAAGCTCCTTGGGGATCAACTTCCGAAGCGGATCTTGGTCAGCTATGTCTTTGGTGCCTGGTCGCTCGGGTGCGAGGAAAGTCACCTGCACGAGCATTTCTGGCTTGATCACTGCCGGCGGATCGTGAATCAGCACTTTCACCTGAAGCGTGTTCTTTTGGATGTCCGCCTGCGAAGTAACGGCCACGACTTCACCAATCAGTGGTGTGGCCAGGGCTGCAGTTGAAATCTGCACCGGTTGGCCAAGCTGAGCATTGGGTACGTCTTCCAGACGCACATCAGCCCGCACCTGCAAATTCTTGGGGTCGTACAAACTAACCACGGCACTGGAATCCCGTTCCGATGCTGGAGAGAGACCCATCAGGCGACGCCCCGGTTGAGCGTGCAACGCGAGGACGCGACCAGAAATTGGCGATGTGATTGTCATGCGAGTCAGCCGCAGCTCCGCCGTTTCGACTGCTAATTTGGCTTGCTCCACGCGGGCATCGGCAATGTTGCAGCCGGCCTCGGCCTCTTTCACGCGACGGTTTTCGTCCGACTTCAATGTGAGTTGCGATCGGAGGGCTGTCACCCGGTCCTGCCAGGACTTCGCTTCCGATTCTAAGCTCTTGCTTCGCTGTTCCAATTCGTGCACCGTCGCTGTCGCGTTGTCGAACTCACTTTGGGCACGTTGAACAGAACGCTGAGGAATCGCATCGCCAACTTTTAGTTTCCCTTCTAATTCTTGCCCGGCAAGTTGAAGCCGAGCATTCGCGCCCTTCAACAGCAGGGGAATGCTTTGCGAATCTGTCGCTACCTTGGCGAGTGACGCTTCGGCTTCGGCGACTGCCGCTTGCAATTGAACTGGGTTGGCTAGGCTCTTGTGCGCCGCATCACACGTTGCCTTGGCCAGTTCCAGTTCCGCGTCACGCAAACGCAACGCCGCTTTGGCTTCAGCTACCGCGATTCGAGCGTCTGCTTCGACAAGTTTCGCCAACGGTTGACCAAGTTGGACTTCCTGCCCCTCGACCACGAGCAGGCTTTCGACCACTCCTTCGACTTGGGCAGAAACAACCGTTGCTGTGGGACGAGGTTCGATCCACCCCGCCGCTTGAAACACGGGAGTACCCGACTGTTGCACCTCGGCACGTGTCAGCACAACGGGGGTGATGGTCACGGACTTCGCAGGTAACAGGCTGTCTTGCAGCGACCAGCCAATAACCGCCGCGAAGGCCACTAAAATGCCTAGCGGCAAACCATAGCGCGTGGCCAGGTTGCGACGCTTTGCCGTCGTGATGGCCGCAGATCCTGACCGATCCACGGCGAGCTGACTCAGATCCACTGGAGTGGCCATCAACGAATCCCTTGCTCAGTTTTGAATAGCTCAGTTGCGAACAAAGATGCCATTCGCCAAAACAGTTAGGTTGCCGGCTTCATCCCGTTTGGCCGTTCCGCGGACGACAATCGTCTGCATTTCCTTCACCCCTAGCAACTTACGGGCATCCGTCGCCACGGGCTTGCCGCTCGCATCAACAAACTTGACCAGCGCCTTACAGGCCGGGAGTTGATCCGTGTCGCAGCAGTAATCCCAAGGAGTGGGACAACCTTCTTTGGCGTCGCAAGGACTCAGCGACTTGTCGACGAAGAGAAATGCAGCCTGGCCTTCGATCCACGGATTCGTGTCGCCGCCGATCCTTCCCTCTGCCACAACTTCTTCGCCGTCTTTGGAATCAACCTTCAATTGCTTGACACCCTTCACACCGGCGGGCTCGGCCGAAAGGATGTACGCCTTTTCTTCCGTTGACGGTCCCGCTGTTGGCGGCGTTGCCGCTGGTCCGCAGCCGATCGACAGAGCACAGAAACCTAATACACCCATTGCCACTAACAAACGCATGATTGAACTCCGAAAATAAACCTGGTGAAACTAAACCGCTTTGAGTCCATCCACGACCGAATGTTGCATGGCCTTCCAGGCCGGCGGGATTGCGCCGAATACACCGAGCAGCAATCCCGTGCCACATCCAACTAAAATTGCCACACTATCCACCCGCAGCGCAAAAGCCCCCATCGTGAACCGGACGGCCGTGCCGTTGATCACGAAGATGGCGATGACCGCGGCTACCAATGAAGCCGATGTCGAAAGTAACACGGCTTCTTGTATCAAGCTGACGACGATTGCGCGCCGCCGATAACCGACCGCTTGCAGCGTGGCGAGCTCGCGCACGCGGCCCATGACGGAGCCATACATGGTGTTGAGTCCGGCGAAGACGCCAGCGCCGGCGACGAGCAGCACGACCAGCCAGCCAAGCATCCGCACTGGCTGATAGTGTTTCTGCAGCGAGGCGTAATATTTGACTTCGCCGATCGCCTGCAATTCCAAGTCGTAGCGTTCTTTGCAGAACAATTCTACATCGCTGGGCGAGGAACCATCGGCCATCCCGATAGCCACCAAGCTCAAATCCTGCCGTTTGAGCGCGTTTTGAAAATCGGTCAGCGGAACCCAAATTTCCGACTCGAATGCAGCACCATTGGCAGCAAAATGCCCCGCGATCTTCCACTCGTGACCGTCGAATCGAATAGTCTTGCCGACCTCTAAATCGGACGCTTGGCAACTCAGCTTGGCTGCCACGAGCTTGCCGACAATCACTTCGCCCGGACCAGGCCAATGACCTTCAGTCACCTGCACTTGGCGGCGAACGAGCGGCGCTGCGTGCGATACGCCTCGGACAATTCCGAACATGGGCGGATCGTTCTCGGCCAGCGAAATGCGAGTGCCGACGTACAACTCCGGCGAGATACGGGATACGCCGAACTGCTTCTCAACACCTTCCAAACTTGCAGATAGCAGTGACGCCGAGCGTGCCGGTATCGCGGAGTTCTCAATGTCCTCTGCAGCATTGATCGAATAAACCAGCACCACGTTTGGCTGACCCGTGACAGCGAGCGAGGTTTCGAGCCCCCGAATGAACGCGACAACCACAAACACCAATAGTACGACGGTCGCCAACGCACCGAGTGTCAGCGCACTGCGAGCGGGACGTCGCAACAGATTGCGAACTCCATACTCCCACGGCAGCAAGCGAAGTCGAAACATGCGCAGTGTCCGATCGAAAGGGTGAACTGAATATGGATGGATCGAGCGAACGACTAAACCTCGGGGAGGAATGCGTTCACCAGCTGGTCGATAGAGGAATCGCAAGCCGCTCAGGAAGGCGACGGTGAACAGACCAGCAGCGCAGAGTGACGCTTACAACAAGAGAGATTGGACAGCCAAGCGCAGGCCCATTCCCGAGCCAAAGCCCGGTCGCCATTGCCTGGTATCAAGGGCCGCATCGCCATTGGCGCACAATTGCGGAGGCGACTCGACCATCGTCCAAATTGCGAGAGAGTGAATATCCTGCTCGACTTCAACCGCCTGGATCGTGTTAAACTGGCTTTTGCAAAAACACTCGGTGCCAGTGTCTTGCTGCTCGTCGCTTGGCAAGTTGTCTGGGACGGTTTGTTCGCGCTGGCAACAACGGCAACCAACTTCTGATCGCACACCTGCCGAAGTCGTCGTCACGCTGGCCGTACAGGCGTACGGGCAGCCTAAGACTTGGCAAATCATCGCGATAAGAAGTAGCACACGCAGCATGTCGACCTCGGGTATCCTTCTCCAGCAATACTAGCTCTTGTTCTAAACTCGTGCAATCTCGCTGAACGGCTCGCACGTCATTGTTGCCTACCGCTTGATGAAGATTCCGCTGGCCATCAGTGCCACGTTTCCTTCGTCATCCCGCTTGGCGATGCCTTGAACGATGACGGTTTCCTCTTCTTTGATGCCCAGCAGTTGGCGGGAATCAACGGCGATTGTCTTCCCTTGCTCATCAAGAAACTTGACCACCATCGTGGCCGACGCCAACTCTTGGGCGCAGTGCTGGCATTCTGGTCCGCACTTGGAATCCGCACACGGCAAGGGCGCACCAGTATCGACGAGCAAAAACGCGGCCCGCCCTTCGATCCACGGCTTGACGCCGCCGCCAACGCGGCCAATTACCGAAACGGTTTGCCCCGTCTTCGCTGTGTCCTTGAAGTCGACGACTCCGACCGACGCGCTCGGTTCGGTCGGAAGAAGATAGCGCGGGTCGGCCGCTGACGGCGATGATGAAGACTTCGAGCAGCCGGCAAAAGCAACGATGGTGAACAACAACGCGACAGGCACTGAGAAATGACGCAACATATTCGATACCCTTTCCGGGGCTATAGATCGTAATTAGCGACTGAGAAGCGCCGGCCGCAAGTGAGCCGAAGCCGGTAGATGAAAACGTATTCCGACAAGTTGCCGGACAAACGCAAATAAGAAACGAAATGGCGCAGAAAACTGCGACTAAATCGTGTAGCGGCAAAGTTGCGCGCAGAGTTCGAGCGCAGTTGCGCTCGGGGTTATACCATGTTGGGCATAGCAAACAGTCCGCGGTAAATCATGCCCGCCGGCCGGCAGCTGCACAGGAGTTACGAATAGACTCTGGGCATCGCAATGCTCGATTTGAACGTCCTGCGCCTTCGCAGCTGGCTTCGGTACATGCTGCAAGTGACAAGGGCAGCTCTCAGGACAATCGCAAGGGGCGAACGGGACTTTCATCCGTTTGCCGTGTTCGTTTTTGTGCGTTGACGAACAAGAGCAACGAGATTTCCGACAGCCACGTCCGGATTCACAAGTCTCTTTGGAGGTTCCATGAGACTTCGCAGCATCCGCGGAATGACAGCAGGAGCAATGGCTAGCAGCCAGCGGCTGGACTGGCAGCATGATAGCCACCATCCAGACGAAGCCTCGCAGCCAAACTCCAGCCAAACTATTCACGCGTTTCGACTCCATTCCGAGACTACAGGCACATCTTCCGCCTAACCCTTATCATTTGTATCGACTGTTCAAAAGGTCGATTTGAGCATCAGCCGAACAAACGCTGAGAATTCGTAATCGCATCTTGCCGGCCGCACGTCATCTTTCCTACTTAGTTGCTCTGCCAGCATTCGATTGTTGATCCTCAGGAGGAGTCACCTAGCGATCGTGCTGGGCCAAGAGGAATCAGTACACTGGCGACGCTTCGGTCCGACACGCCGACTTGGATCCGCCATGCACACCACACGGTACTACCCGTGTTGAGGCAGCGCCTTCCAGTCTGCGGCGACAGGGCCATAGACTCGAATGACACTCACAGAATAGTGTAGGTTGCTTGCCTCCAACCCGTATCGCGAGAAATTTGGGCACGGTCGAAGCCGCCCAAATTGATTTCCTACCCTGCGAGAACGGGCGGCTGAGCTGAGCGGACGCTTTTCGTGCTGGATAGCCACAAACGTTTGCGAGCGCTAGTTTCGGGTGTTGAACAGTGAGTAACTCGGGCGTCTCGCTTATACGCTTGCTGTCGGATGTTTCGCTGCCGGCGTGCTGCAGATGTCTCCCCGTGGCGAGTCCAGGGGGGCCCGCAAGGGTTGGCGAATCAAGTGTATCTTTCGCTGGGCGACGGAGACTGAGCTGCTTCCACCCGCGGTATTTCACGGCTTGCAGTCGGTCAGAGGTTTGGTTCGCGGGAGAACGGATGCTCGCGAATCAAAACCGGTTCGGCCCGTGCCAGAGGCTTTCGTGGATGCGATTAAGCCGCACGTGCCGCCTCAGATCTGGGCAATGATCGAGTTACAGCGGCTGACTGGGATGCGACCAGGCGAAGTCACCATCATGCGGACCTGCGATCTCGATACGACTGGAAGAGTGTGGGTTTACACACCTTCGCATCACAAGACCGAATTCCACGGCCACAGCCGCCACGTCTACCTCGGACCACGAGCACAGGAAGTGCTGCGGCCCTGGCTGCGAACGGAAACGGAGGCGTATCTGTTTCAGCCGAAGGACGTAATGAAAGCGATGCGGGCACTGCGGCACCTAGCTAGCTCGCAAGACACCGCTCTCATGCGGCCATCGCCCAGGAAACAACGTCGAGGCGAGGCCGAAGAAGTTGCCGGGCGAAGTTTACAAGACGCAAGCCTACGGCCGGGCGATCATCACTGGGTGCGATAAGGCCAAGGTTCCTCGCTGGCATCCGCACCAGCTTCGGCACAACTCCGCGACATGGCTCCGCAAGGAGTTCGGGCTCGATAGCTCGTTGCCTGAAACATTGGTGACGTGTTCATCGCTGGCACCCGCTGGGCTGTAAGGCATTCCGGCGCCGATCTCATCGCCCGCCTCAAAAATGTCGACTTCCAATTGCGACGACGCAGTTTGAATCACCTCTTGCAGCAGGAACAGTGCACTTGGCCCGCCGCCAACGATTGCGACTCGAAATGTTTTATCCATCACTGTCCCAAACAGATCAACCGACTTCGTGACTGCAGCAGGCCTGGCAACAAAGGTATGCTCGGCCGCCCGGCTTTACTTTAGCAACCTGGCAAGATGCCCATTTAAAGGTGATTCCACTTTCTCGGTCAAACGCGAACGAGTAGGCTTCGCCGAGTGTGAGCACCGACGAAGCCCTTGATGAATTCGATACCCTAAATTTACTTCCGCTGCCAGAAACGAAGCTGTCGGCAGCGGGCAACGAACTGCTTGCAGTCATCGGCGGATCGGAGCAAGGTCATGCCGCCATCGGGAATATCTTGCGCTCCGGCTTTCTCCAACAGCGGAACGGCTCCTTTCGTGTAGGCGATGAACTTTGCATGGGCCAAGGCGTCCGCGACGAAATCACGAGCAGCAGGTCGAGCGGTCAACTTCTGGGCTTGTTCTTCAGGAAAGAGCAGCACCACGGCGTCGAAGAGCACGGAGGGAGCTCCTTCGAGCTTCTCATCCGCGGCGTGCAGCTTTGCATTGCTGTCTTTGACGCCGCCAATTTCCGGCGCGATCAGTTTCATCGTTGCGCCTTCCGCCTTGAGCGCTGCGGCAAGCCCTTTCAAAATGTCGCCATCGGCCCCATCCGCGGCCAACACGCCAACTTTGCGACCAGCAAACGATTTGGGACCGTTGTCCAAGATGCTCAGGGCCGACGAGCGCTTCAAATCGCGCTTTGTTGGTTCCGCAGCGGCAATTGCTTTAGGCATCTCGCTGAGCCGCAACCCGCTCCCCACTTTTTGTGCAAGCTCTTGATCGATGTTCAGCAAGTGCGAAACCATGCGCGTACGAATGTCAGCGCGCTGCACTTTGCTCAATTCAAAGATAAGCGCGTCGGCAATGTGCGCTTGCTCGACGGCGGTCTGGCTGACGTAAAACTGTCTCGCTTGACTGTAATGATCGGCGAACGACTTCGGCCTGGCGCGGGTCTTCTTGCCTCCCAAAGACTCGGCGAAGGTTTGAAAGCCCTGAGTGGGCGACTCGCGAGGTCCCGCCTGATCGCCCCAGGTGTTTGGCTCGTAGTTAACCCGTCCCACGGGGTTTCGCATTGCCATGTGACCGTCTTGCTGAAAGTTCCGCACTGGAACCTTTGGAGCATTGATTGGAATATGCGTGAAGTTCGGACCACCGAGCCGCTTAAGTTGCGTATCGAGGTACGAGAAGTTGCGACCCTGCAGCAGCGGGTCATCGCTGAAATCGATGCCAGGCACCACGTTCTGAGTGCAGAACGCTACCTGTTCCGTCTCGGCGAAGAAGTTGTCGACGACGCGGTCGAGCACCATCCGGCCAACGATCTTCACGGGGATTTCTTCTTCAGGGATGAGCTTCGTGGGATCGAGAACATCGAACTGGAATTTGTCTGCGAACGCCTCGTCAAACAGTTGCACACCCAGCTCCCATTCTGCCGGCTGCCCCATTTGGATGGCATCCCAGAGGTCGCGGCGGTGGAAGTCAGGGTCGGCGCCGTTGATCTTTACCGCTTCATTCCAAACGACCGACTGCAGCCCCAACTTCGGCTTCCAGTGGAACTTGACGAACGTGCTCTTGCCGTCGGTCGTGATGAGCCGGAAGGTGTGAACCCCGAAGCCCTCCATAAAGCGAAACGACCGAGGCAGGCCCCGGTCCGACATCACCCACATGACCATGTGCATCGATTCGGGTGTCAGGGTGATAAAGTCCCAGGCGTTGTCGTGGGCAGTCGCAGCCTGGGGAAAGCCGCGATCCGGCTCCTCCTTAAAAGCATGAACCATGTCCGGGAACTTGATCGGGTCCTGAATGAAGAAGACCGGCATGTTGTTGCCGACGAGATCCCAATTTCCTTCTTTGGTATAGAATTTGGTTGCGAACCCCCGCACGTCCCGAGCCAAGTCAGCCGAACCCTTGCTGCCGGCGACGGTAGAGAAGCGTACGAACACGGGGGTCTTCTCGCCGCTGGCGAAGACGGCTGCTCGGCTGTATCGCGCCAGTGCCCCATTACTCTCGAAGTGACCATGAACTCCGAAGCCGCGGGCGTGGACGACTCGTTCGGGAATCCGTTCGTGATCGAAATGAAACATCTTCTCACGGAAGTGGAAGTCTTCCATGAGGGCAGGGCCTCGCGCGTTGGCCCGCAGCGTATTCTGGTCATCGGCGACCGGCACCCCTTGTTGGGTTGTCAGCACAGAAGTGTCGCCATTCGTTTGATGCGTCTCGCCGGCATCGCCGACAGTGGTTTTGATCGGCCCCGGCTTGAGATCGATCTGATCAGCGATCGGCTGAGCGTCGGCATTCACTGCTGCCAGTCCTGCGCCAAGCGCGCCAGCCGCTGCCATGAATTGACGGCGGGAGGGTTCAAGCGGTGGTCGATCTGCCATGGAAGTTTCCTTAAAGCGAATTGTCTGGATGCGAAGGGTCTAGTGCGAAGGGGTCGTATAATTAAGGCAATGTTCGTGCCGCTGTGAGTTTGCTATTTCACGGAGTTCGACCAGGTCGCCGATCGACGTTTTGCGCCACGCAAACGCTAACGCGGTCGCACAAGGTTCCGGTCGTGAGTGACTTGAGATGGGCGAATTTCACTCAGTCAGAGCGCTGGGTGACCACAACGGGCCCCAGTTTGATTAAGTCGCATTCAATCCCGAAGTCAAGTATTTCCGACTAGTGAAGATTCCACCGCTCAAACCGCCCCCTGGCTGTCATCCTTCAATTCTGAGCATTAAGTCTCGACGTGCACGAGTTGCACAACTCGCTGCGAGAACGGAATTGCGATGCCCAACTCGTCGAACTTCTTTTTGATTCGTCGCAACACTTCGCGTTTGACTGCCCATTGGCGCATGGGGCGGGTTTTGATGAGGAACTTGATCGAAACGCTAGAATCACCCAAGGCATCGACGCCGAGCATCTCGGGTTCATCAATAATCGAGTGGGAAAATCCTGGATCGTGGCTGAGCTGCTGGGCCACTTCGAGCAATATCTGCATCACGCGATCGACGTCTTCTTTGTAGGAGACTGCGATCGTGAGCACTGCCCGAGACCAACTGTAGGTCATATTGCTGACAGTGTTTATCTGCCCATGCGGGATGAAGTGAACCACGCCCTCCTCATCGCGAAGCACGGTGGTGCGGAGCGAAATATCTTCGACGACGCCAGAAACGTCACCGATCTTCACAACACTACCGACGCTGTACTGATTCTCGACGAGAATCATAAAGCCAGCGACGAAGTCACGGATCAGGTTTTGAGACCCGAATGCCACCGCGGCGCCGATCACGGCAGCCCCACCCAAGAGCACTGTGACGTTCACGCCCACTTGATCCAAAATGGCTAGCGTGCCGAGTACGAGAATCGCTGTTCCAGTCGCATTTTGAAACACGCGTCCGAGTGTTTCCGCGCGTGCGTCGCGGTCAGCCCCCTGCAGTGAACCGCGTCTCCGCACGATCGCGGCCACGACCTTTCGTCCCACCAAGCGTGAAATCCACCTTGCTAAAAACACAAAAACAATAACCGCAAGGACCCTTGGGCCGTTGGTTGCCAACCATTGCACCGCCCGATGCGGCGCGAATGGACTCTTCAAGAACCAGACTCGGCTACGTGCGGCCGCAACCGACGATTCCGCTTGTTCGATCTTGCCGTGCGTGTTGAGCCGCCCTTGCCGCATCCGCTGCAGCAAGGCTTCGGATTCGGTAATGAACTGCTTTTGCTGTTCGACATCCTTACGGGCCGCGGCGACGCGTTCCAAATCCGCCTGCAGTTGTCGCTGGTATTCCGGGCGCCTGTTATCACTCTCGCTCATTCTGCTGAGGATGTTTGCTACGTGATCGTGGGCAGCTTGTGCTGCAGCAACTTCGGCCTCAGCATTTTTGAGCAACTTGTTTCCTACCATCAGGTCTCGTTCAAACACGTCAATGCTGCGATCCAGGAGCTGAGCGTGCTCTCCCAGCGTCGCGCGATCGGCTTGCTTCGTTTCCAATTCGCGTTCCGCATGTACCTCGCGGTCATCGGCCGCAGCAACCGGCATTGCGGTTTTGGCGACTGGAACATTCGCATCTCGTTTGTTCTCGGGAGTCGCAGCAGATTTTGCCGGCAATTCCGAATCGGTCTTTGCTGCGCTAATTGCAGCCTTGCTTGCGGCATTTTTGGCGACGTCGGCATCAGCGCTTTCCAGACGACCAAGCGTCTCGTGTTCTAGTTCGAGTTTCTCGTCCAGAATCTTGATCTGCTGCTGAACGACCTTCCGACGTTCGATGATCCGCTCGAAGTGGTCTCGCGCCGGAGTCCATTTCATCTCGATCTGCTGGACTTTGGCAATCGCTTCGGCACTTTTCGTTTCTGTGGCCCCCTTCGCGGCTTTGAGTTGCGCGTCGAGTTCGGTGAACTGGTCGGATGCTTCTCGAAAAGACCTTTCCAGTCGTTCGACTTCGGCGTTCAGTGCGTCGCGCCTCGAACGATCAGCATCGAGCAATTTGCGTAGGCCGGCGATCCGCTCGGCTGCCGAAAGAGGCTTCGCAGTTTCTCCTACCGCAGCGTGGCCTTTGCTGGTCGGTTGCGAGATTGCAACCGACTTCGCAGATTCCTGATTTTCGACCGCAACTGCCTGCGTGTAACTGCTCAGAAAAAGCAGGGTGTAAACGACGTTTCTGAGAATAGGGTGTTGAATGGGCATTGTTCTCAACTCTGTAATCGATTGGATTTTGCAAGTGCCGTGAGTGGCTATGTGCTCTCGACCACGACGCTTGGTTCGCTCATACCTGCCTCATTGAGAACTTCCGCTGAAACGAACCCTTCTTTCTGTTTTTCTTCTTTCGCGGGAGTCGTCAGGCGCAACAATGCCATCGAGCGCCCCAGGATTTCGTACTGCGATCCGCCCTTGGTTTCTGAGAGTTGGCCTGGAAACTGGGCTGTATCCATCAGCGGTTCCCAATACGCATTGTCGACTGGAACAGGGAGCATGAAGGGCACAGGATCGTGATGAGCGTTTAGCAGCAGGAGAACGGTATCGCCTTCAATAGGAACTCCCTGGTCGTCCACCTCGCCAATCAGCTTGCCGTTCATGCGCAGGCCCAAGCACTTGACGAAACCCGCGTTCCACACCTCGTCGGACACTTCGTTGCCATCGGTGCCAATCCAGCCCACGTCGGAGATTTCCCCTTCCGCACGGCGAATGGAACGGCCTTGAAAGTACTTTTGTCGGCAGAAGACAGGTTGCGTTTTGCGCAACGCCACAATACCGCGTACGAATTGCAGCATCTGCTGCTGAGATTCGCTGAGGTCCCACTGCAGCCAGCTAATCTCGCTGTCCTGGCAATAACAGTTGTTGTTGCCTTGCTGCGTTTTGCCGAGTTCATCACCCGCGAGCAACATCGGTACGCCTTGGCTCAGAAACAGCGTCGCGAGCATGTTTCTCTTCTGGCGTTCCCGCAACGCATTGATTTCGGCGTTGTCGGTTGGTCCCTCGGCGCCACAGTTCCAGCTTTCGTTGTCGTTAGCGCCGTCGCGGTTGTTCTCGCCGTTGGCCAAATTGTGTTTCTCGTTGTAGCTCACGAGGTCATGCAGATTGAAGCCATCGTGGCACGTCACAAAGTTGACGCTCGCCGACGGGCGCCGGCCGCTCCATTCGTAAAGGTCTGCCGATCCGCAAAGTCGTGTGGCAAATTCCGAAAGGGTGTCGCCTTCCGCTCTCCAAAACCGGCGAATATTGTCTCGGTAGCGGCCGTTCCATTCGGACCACTGCGAAGGAAAATTGCCCACCTGATAACCGCCCGAACCAAGGTCCCACGGTTCGGCGATTAGTTTGACTTGGGCGAGGATCGGGTCTTGATGCAAGATGTCGAAAAAAGCACCGAGTTTGTCCACCTCGTAGAGTTCACGCGCGAGCGCACTTGCCAGGTCGAAGCGAAAGCCATCGACGTGCATTTCCGTTACCCAGTAACGCAAGCTGTCCATGATCAACTGCAGCACGCGAGGCGAGCGCATGTTGAAGCCGTTCCCGCAGCCTGTGAAGTCCATGTAATACCGCGGATCTTCCGGCGACAGGCGATAATAAGAAGCATTGTCGACGCCGCGAAAAGTCAATGTCGGCCCGCATTGGTTCCCTTCGGCGGTGTGGTTGTAAACCACATCCAAGAGCACTTCGATACCTGCCGCATGCAGGCCGCGCACCATCGTCTTGAATTCCTTCACCGTTTCGTCGGCCGTTCTCGCGAACGAATAATTCAGGTCGGGCGCAAAAAATCCCAACGTGTTGTAGCCCCAATAATTGCACAGTCCCTTGTCGACCAAGTGCCGGTCGTCGCAACGCTGAAATACGGGCAGCAGTTCGACGGCCGTCACCCCGATGCTCTTCAAGTGAGCAATCGCGGCAGGCGAAGTTAACCCCGCGTAAGTACCGCGAAGTTCTTCCGGCACCTCCGGGTGCAGCTTCGTGAAGCCCTTCACGTGTACTTCATAAATGATCGTTTCGTGCCACGGGCGCCGTGGCGGACGATCGTCTCCCCAAGTAAATGCGGGATCAATCACCACGGCCAACGGCGCCGCATGGGCGCTGTCACGCTCGTCGAACGATAAGTCGGCTTGCTCATCGCCGATCCGGTATCCCCACAAGTCATCACACCAACGTACGTTGCGACCAATGCCCTTCGCGTACGGATCAAGCACGATTTTATTTCGATTGAAGCGATGCCCGTTTCCCGGTTCATAGGGTCCATCAACGCGATAGCCGTAAATCTGGCCCGGCCGAACGTCCGGCAAATAACAATGCCACACCAGGTCGCGACGTTCGGTCACAGGAATGCGAATAAACTCCTTCTCGTCGTCGGCCGAATTGAACAGGCACAATTCAACCGCCGTAGCGCACTCGGAAAACAGCGCGAAGTTCACTCCGTTGCCATCCCAGGTGGCACCCAGTGGATAATGTTTTCCTGGCCAGACACGCATGAAACTATTCCTGAAAAGTACGCGGCGATTGCCGCTTGGTGGTGACGGAGACGATGAAAACTCAGAGGTGAACCTGTACGGATGCGTTTGACCAATTCGCATCGCAACAGTTCGGTTGTAGGCGGCGGGAGAGAGCCGTTCGCCATACCTTTGCGGTCAATACACAGCGGTAGCTCACGCCTTTGCTGAGTGTCGTTGGTTTCGCTTCCGTGAAATGGCGTTTCAGAAGCAAACGATGTGCCTGTTTCGTTCCAAGGATCGCTATCCAAACGAACACGGCGTCGTTAAGTCCCGCGTTAGATGAAATTGCAGCTGTATAGCAGGAAAACTTCGCTAAATTGCGACTCACTTGCCTGGAATTCGTGCCGCGTTTCGGAGCGACGTGACCCGCAGGACGCGTGCGAATCGTCGCTACGTTGATCGAAACTACGCCAGGAATGGCTGCCTTTGAACGGAGAAAGCTGCTAGGTCAGCGACCGTACTTACGACGTTCCAAAGAAACAGACTTGGCAACTTACACAACACCGTTTTACTTCTTTGATTTGGCCGTTTTCGCGATCTTGCGCTGAGGCGCTTGGTCGCCTCTATCGCCCTGCCCGGGCTTCGCGACTGCTTTCGCCTTTCGCCGCCGATCTTGCGCTAGGGATCGACCTACATCATCGCTCTCCTTGAACTGCCCCTCAACGTCCCGCCGAACGTAACGCTTGTCACGACCGGTATCGATCAATTCCCGCTTGGTCGCAATGTGCTTCGAATTCTTCTTGGCCATGGATGCAGGGTGGATAAAGGATTTACAAATCGTTCGTCTGGCGACTACGAGTCACTGGGTACAAAATGACCGACCGGAGGCGGTGAACCAATTGCTGATTAACTTCCTTTCGACCTCGACGCTGGAATAGGGGCAACGCGCGTTCACTTTCGTTCGGGCGGAAGCGGCTGACTTCGGATCCCGGCATCGCTGACGCGATAAGTTGCCGAGCTGACGTTTCTTTTCTGAGCGACTCGCTATTTCAGTATTTGGCACTTCGGACAAAAGAAGCTTAGCCGTGAAAGTGTGCCGGTTTTCTTCATTTCAACTGCACCAGCGAAAACTGGGCATTTGCGTTTCCGGTAAATATTCCAATTCTTTCTGAGCACGAAAGCCTTTTTTCCATTCGTAAAAGCGAAAGCAATACGCTCGCATCTCGCGAATCACTTTTGTTCGCGCGCGGGGAGCGATGGCAGCGAGTGATTCTTCGGGATGCAGGCCTTGTTGCCGACGCTGGGTAGCGCAACGCGGGCCACGAATCAATCCAGGCGATGATTGTGGCCCACCTGATCTGGGGTACATCGTTGGGATTTTTCAACTTCGCCCTGCAGCAACGGCAGCCTCTTTCCCGTCAAGTCATAAGCCCCGAGCCGTACTGCACGCAGCCAAAGTGATCGCTTCTTCGTCAGTCAACCCAAGGCACAAGCATCTGCCGCAAACTTTCTGCGGCAAAGTTTGGCCTTCAAAACCGTTCGCGTCTTTGGCGCACCGAGTGCAGCGCGCACCTCGCATGGCCAAGAAGAGCAAGACATCGCAAAGTGCAAAGCACCGCCACCGCGCCAGTTGGAAGGGGAATTTATCCTTTGGTTTGGTCTCGTTCGCCGTAGAGGCATTCAACGCCATCAACCGCGAGCAGGGGGATATTCACTTTCATCAGCTTCATGCAGAGTGTCATCGCCGCATTCAATACCAGAAAGTTTGTCCGATGCATGGAGAGGTCTCTAACGAGGACATCGTTTCTGGTTACGAATATCGCAAAGGAAAATACGTCGAGATTGCAGCCGAAGAACTGGAAGCGATTAAGACGCGTCGCGATCGCGCACTGTCGATCGACACTTTTGTGGAGCCATCGACCGTCGACCCGGTCTACTTCGATGGCCGAATGTATTACTTAATGCCGGCCGCAGCATCGGCTTCCGAACCGTATGCCGTCATGGTGCAAGCGATGACGAAAGAGAACCGCTACGGCGTTGGTAGCGTCGTGATGTTTGGCAAGGAACAATTGGCTATGGTGCGGGCAGTAGAAGGTGTGCTGCATCTGGTCATGCTGAATTTCGACGAGGAGATTCGAGCGCCGCAGCAAATGAAAGCCGAACTGCAAAAGAGCCGTCCTGCCGAGCGGCAAGTTAGTCTGGCGCGTGCATTGATTCGTAACTGGTTCAAACAGGAGTTTGATTTTACCAAGTACGACGATGAGTATATGAAGCGTGTCTCCCGATTGATCAAATCGAAGGTGGCAGGAAAAGATGTCGTTGCTCCTAAGGATCCCGAGCCGGAGCCAGACGTGATCAATCTTATGGAGGCTTTGAAGCGGAGTGTCGAGACCCAGACCGGAAAGCGAAAAAAGACGACTCGCAAACGGCGAGCGAAGCGTAGTGCATGACCTGATCTGTGACGAAGTTGGGAAGATCTGCGGACTCAGGAAAGCGTAAAGTTTTAAGGCGACGAGACGACCCCTTGCTCTGTTAGTGCTTTAAGCTGTAACGCATTTTCAGGAGCATGTCCTGCTGCTGTGTTATCAAAAATGCACCAGATTTCCTGGGCAGCATTCCCCGCAGTAGTGAGTCTATTCGCCAGCGCTTCTAGGTACTCGCCTGAGTACGGTGAGTGATATGTCTGAGGTGAACCATGCAGCCGGAAATATTGCAACGCGGAAGTTCCACCTGCCTCTTTAGCGCCGGGGTGGAGTTCGGGATCTGCGGCGACGCGGGCCACGGAGTAACTTCCAAGCAGTTGATGAGCGTCATTCGAAAACCAAGTTGCATGTCGCGGTTCGCAAGCGATACCCGCTACGAATGAGTCGCGCAGATGAGAAAAGAAAGACCTCGCCACGTCGGACTCGAACTGCAAACTGGGAGGCAACTGGACCAATAAGCAGCCAAGCCGATCGCCTAACTCGCAAACCTCTGTCAGAAACTGCTCGACAGGTTCTGAAGCATCTCTCAGTCGCAACTCATGCGTAATCTGCTTGGGCACCTTCACGCTGAATCGGAAATTTGCTGGCACAGTCGCCGCCCAACGGGCGTAGGTGGACGGGCGATGGGGGCGATAAAATGAAGTGTTGATCTCGACTGCAGTTAGGCTAGTTGCATACTTCTGCAGATGGCTTCCTGCCTTTGGAAAGCTGGCAGTTGCGTTACGAGGAATATTCCATCCTGCGCAACCAATCCGCAGTCGATTTGCAGCCGTGGGGATTACCATGCCAGTCCGTTTGGTGAGCCCTAAGAACGATTTGAAGCGATCAGGTAGCTTGGTTCCAAGCAACCTACGCGCCACGAGAGCATGATTCCATCTTTGTGCACCACCCCGTGCTTAAAGACGATCTTGCGAAAGGCAGGCTTGATCAGTCAGGTCTGGTCTTATCACCCCTTGATGAACGCAATAGCAGGTCGTCAGTGCCGGGGCGAACCGGCTGAAAGGCGGCCGAAGTTGGGTTGCGCTCCAGCATCATGCGGTCGACCGCTAGATGTCGCGCTTTGCCGTTCGAGTAGGCCGTGAAACGCATCAAGTTGAGTTGCTAAGATTCCGCTTAGAGCAGGCCGGCGGTCCGAAAATGTACTTCAGTCCGACACGCTGAGGTCGATGTGGCCGAAGTAGCTTGGAAAATTATGAAGCGATGTGTAAGACCATCAAGCAGCCGACGTACCGCCTGGATCCGACGATTAGTTGCAAGATTGGCGGGACGTTTTCAGTCAGCGAAAACGAAGGATCAACGTCGATCGAGTTCCGGGTCGACGAATCGCTCAAGCCTGGCGCCATCGACGGTTCCCCAAACCAATCTTTTCGGTGGCGGCTGTGGTCCTAACCCCAACGACTGATGGCGGCACCGAACTCGTGCTGACGCATCGCGGAGTTCCAAAAGACCTGATCCCTGAGACCGAACGCGCTTGGCGCGAGCACCATTTGTCGAGAATCAAAGCTCATCTTACTCATCTAGGTTAAGAGAGATGCCGAGCCAACCGCTGGTCTGTCACCACCCGTGGGGCGGAATCCGGCCCGGCACGCCGAATTAGGTCGGTCGATCCGACCAAATCAACTCAGAGCCGGATCGTGAATTCTCTCGCCTCTTCGAAACAACGACATTGGCCTGCCTTTTTCGAACGCCTGGATACGGGAGACATGGAGAATGGCCAGAGGATTTCGTTGTTGGCGTGGTAGTCTGTAGCGTGCTAATGGCCGACAATGTCTGTCAGGACTTTTTCCAGATCGGAAAGACTGACCGGTTTGACAAGATGGCCGTCACAGCCGGCTTGGCGCGATTGTTCGCGGTCATTTTCCTGTCCCCAGCCCGTCAGCGCGATGATGGTTACTTCGCGTCCCCATTTTCTTTCGCGAATCTGCCGAGTGGCCTCCAGGCCGTTGAGTCGCGGCAGCCCCAGATCCATGAGAATGACGTCGGGGCGAAACGCGTCCGCGGTTTCCACCGCTTCCTGGCCGTCGTGAGCGGTTGCGACTTCATTTCCCAACAACTGCAGCATCTTCGCCATCGAACGTGCGCCGTCGTGATTGTCATCCACCACCAGAATCCGGCGGCGAATGTCGCGAATTGGTTCCGCTCCTCCGTTGGTGGAATTCTCTGCATGCGCCTGACTGCAAATGGGCAGGCGGACAGTGAACGTGCTGCCGCTACCCTCAACACTTTCGGCGGCAACAGATCCTCCATGCATCTCCACCAGTCCTTTTACGAGCGCCAAGCCAATCCCCAGACCACCCTTGCTACGCTCCATACTTCGGTCGACTTGGCTGAACATATCGAAGATCGTTGGCAACGCGTTCACGGGAATGCCGATGCCGGTATCGCGCACTGAGACCACGACTTCGTTCGCCACGCGTTCGGCCGTCAACCAGATCTTGCCGCCGGCGGGCGTGTATTTGGCGCTGTTTGTCAACAGATTGGAGAAAACTTGCGCCAATCGAGTGAGATCGGCATCGAGGCTAATGGCCTGCGGCGGCAACTTCACCGTCAATTGCAGCCCGGAGCTTTGAATTGCCGAGCCGGCCGCTTCAACTGCGACGCCGACAATCTCCGCGAGCGACACGCGCGCTCGCCGCAATTCCATTTTGTTCCGCGTTATGCGAGAGATATCCAGCAAATCATCAATCAGCCGAACCATGTGCGAAAGCTGCCGGTCCATCATGTCGCGTGCTTCGGCGACCGTCTGCGGATCATGTTCGGCAAGCCGCAATACCTGCAGGCCATTCCGAATCGGCGCGAGGGGATTACGCAATTCATGGGCCAGAAGGGCCAGGAAATCATCCTTCTTGCGGTCGGCATCGCGGAGGGCTTCTTCAGCTTCCTTGCGCTCCGTGACATCGCGTGTCGTCCCGGCGACTGCTTCGACTTCTCCATTCGCACCGAAAATCGGCACAAAGATGTAATCGTAAACTCGTCGCCCGAACGTACCGTTGAAAGGGACTTCGCCACGGATCGATGCCCGCGTGGCCCGCACCTGATCGATCTCGCGATTGTGCATTTCCGCGTGCCAGGGCTCATAACCGAGTTCGAGCAAAGTGGCGCCGATCGATTGCTTCGAGGTTCGGCCCCACATGCGCAATAAGATTTCATTGGCGTAGGCGATGCGATAATTCAAATCGAATACATAGGCGAGGTCAGGCGTGTTCGAGAGAATCGTCTCATACACGCGGCGGCGGCGTTCCGATTCCTCGGTGACCTTTACCAACTGCTCTTTGGCACGCTTCCAATCGGTCACATCAATGACGACACCGGGAAAGCGAACGGCCTGGCCTGCTGCATCTCGTTCGATTTTTCCGCGCGCGGTGACCCACTTCCAGGAACCATCCGGCTGAGCAATACGATAATCGGCTTCGTAACGCTCGCTCGTGGCCAGAGCTTGTTGGATTAACTCGATCACTTCGCGTCGATCGTCAGGGTGAATCGACCGCATGACGCGGGAGAGGTTTCCACCCGCGACATCCGTCTGAGCAACCGAAAACATCTTTGCGAGACTGGTATCGCCATAGAATCGATCAGCCTGCACATCCCAACTCCAGGTGCCAATTGCACCCGCATCGAGGGCGGCCTCCATGCGCGAACGAATGTCGCGGAGTTCCTCTTCGGCGTGTCTTTGGCGGGTGATGTCGCTGGCGGTTCCAAACCATTCGACGATATTGCCGGCATCATCAAGAATCGGCACCGCGCGAGAGAAGGTCCAGCCCAACGTGCCGTCGGCCCGGTTCACCTGATGTTCCAACTCAAACGTAGTCTTGGCGTCGATGGCTTGATTGATTGCCGCCCAGGCGCGTGCTTGCTCGAACTCGGGAACATTTTGCGGCATCCAGTCCTGAGTCGGCTCAGCCGTGCTAGCGAGAAAGCCGCGGCCATCGAGCGGTTGCATGTGCACCCAATCGGCACTCATGCGGTAGACCACATCCGAGGTCGCGTTGACCAAGGCCCGGTAACGCCTTTCACTTTGACGGAGGCCTTCTTCGGCACGCTTTCGATCAGTGATTTCACGGGTAGAACCAGCGACTGCCTCGACAGCTCCACTTGCGCCGAATACCGGCATGAAAATGTATTCGTATGCCGCGGTCCCTTGAGCACTCGTATAAGGAGTTTCATCCCGCAGTTGACGCCCAGTGTCGATCACTTCTTGAATTTGTCGTTGTAGCCGTTCTGCCAGAGCGGCCGGGTAATCAAGCTCGAAAAAGTTCCGGCCGACCGCTTCCGAAAGCTTTTTTCCCCACAGATCGAGCAGCGCTCTGTTGACATAAGTAAAGCGACCACGGGTATCGAACAGATAGATAAAGTCCGCCGTGTTCGAGAGGGCCGTTTCGTACATTTGCCGCTGCCATTCCGACGCGGCCGTGACACGAGCGAGTTCGGCTTCAGCCAACCGTTGCTCCGTGAGATCGATCCCTTGGACGATAACTCCAGATACACTTCCCTTCAAATCCAACATCGGTTGATAGACGAACTGCAACACACGCTCAGTCGGCGCGCCTGGATTCTGCAACCGGACACGCGCATCGACAACGACCTTTGGTTGACCACTTTGAAATACCTGGTCGAGAAGTTCGAAATAACCCTGCCCAGCAATTTCGGGAAGGGCTTCGCGAACTGGCTTTCCGACGACCTCGCGGCCGCCGATCAATTTAGTGTAGTGTTCGTTGACTCGCTCAAAAACATGATCGGGCCCGCGGAGCACGGCGATAAACGAAGGGGCGTGTTGAAATACTTCTTCGAGCTTGCGTCGTTCGGCATCTACTTCGGCCAGCAATCGCTCGCGCTCGATTTGAGCGTGATGTTGCAAAGTGACGTCTTCCAGGGTGCCGACCCACTCGTGAGTTACCCCGTCAACACTTTGCACGGGCACACCGCGAGCCCGCACATAGAGCCAGCCACCCAGTCGGCCGCGCACGCGATACTCGACATCGTATTTCGAACTGGTCGTGATGGCAGTGGACCAAGCCGCAGCCGCGGCAGCTCGATCGTCTGGGTGGACAACCTCAAGCCAGGCATCGTCGCTTGCTTTCTGCTGCTCAATGGATTGGCCGGTCAGCTCTTGCCACCACTCACGTGACCGTTCGAAGTCGTTGACTGTGCCATCGGGGGACCACGACCAGACTGCCTGTCCCGTGGCCTCAGTCAATGCCCGATATTTTTCGCTAATGCGATGCGTGGTCTGCAGTGGTGCGTGCGCTGTCTTGCCAACAGTTCCTGTCGCCTTGAAACTTTCGTTCATGTCATTCCCGTAGACAGCAAGCCGATTCGATTCAATTCACCTTCACAATTTGTCGGCAAACTCCGCAATTTTATCAGAGAGTTTACCAAGCAGAGTTCGCTTTAGAACAGATGGAACACTCGTCCAAAGTGTGGAAGGTCTAGCAACCAGCGCGCGAAGTATGGGAGCGGCAAGAATACCCGCGAGATCAAGCGGCGTCGGCGCGAGCAGAGGAATGGGCGAGTCGCCGAATTGGAGCTCGTGTAGGGAAGCCATCGGACGATGTAACCGAAGCGGCTGATTGTCTGCTAGCGAGCTACGTTCGGCTCCCCGCGATGTACACCAAGACTCCGTACCAGTGGCAGAGACTTCCGCCGATTACGGCGACGTGCCAGATGCCGTGACAGTGGTATTCACGATTATCCCAGTGATGAAAAATGGTTCCCGCGCTATAGCAAACTCCACCGGCGAAAACCGTTCCCGCAGCGGCCAAGGGAAGAGAAGGAAGGAGGGCTGCCATCGGTATCAGAGCTAACCAGCCAAGCAGCAAGTACGACCAGAGGGTGGCTGAATCGATACGGTGGGCGAGCACCAACTTCGACACAGTGCCCACAATCGCCAGCGACCACATGACTGCCAAGAATCCCCACCAGAAAGGCGTACGCAGGTATGCCAACGACCACGGGGTGTAGCTCGCCACAATTAGCAGGTAGATCAAGCCCTGATCGAGAATTCTAAAGAGCCGCCGTCGTTGGGGCTGAGCAATGGCGTGCGAAAGAGTGGAGACGGCGTAAACAGCCACCAGGGCTGCCGAAAAGATGGCGCACCCTGCAATTCGCCAAGGACCGGCCGTCTCGACGGCGCGAGCCATGAGCACGCCCGAGCCCACGATGCTCAGAACGCATCCGGCGGCGTGAGTGACGGTATTCACACGCTCTCCGGCGGGTAGTGTTTGGAGCATTCCAGTTAACATCAGAGAAAGTGCTACCCATCTTATAAGTGGATCACCTGACCTTACCCGCCAAGCGTCGCCGTGTGAACCGTGGCGGGCCATCTGCGCGGCTAACCAAAGTCAGTAGCGATAACCGAATTGGGCCGATTTCTGGCGAGCCGGAGCATTCTGCATGGGCGCAACGTCAAAATCACGAACCGGCAGTCGCGCGTCGGTCCGACACGCCGCTTACCCGCAAGCCGCTCGGCCGATGTGACCGAAGCGAGGTGCGGCGGTCAATGCCTTTGCACCGAGAAAGGCTCGCCGGCTTGATTGCGCCGGCGCTGCCAGTCGGCATTAGAAATCCGAAGGTCGTTCGCTTATCTCTTGACGGAGAAGATTTCCTTCCAGTCGTCTTTGATATTCACGACGGTCCATCCGTGTTCCTTCGCGGCCTTCAGCGAAGCGCCGTCTTTCTCGGCGTATGCGAACTCGCGATCCCCGTCGTCGTGGTCCACGAGCAGTTGCAGTGACGGGTGCTTACTGCTCTGGGAGTACCGGAGCATCGCGATGTCCCCGCCGGTGCGGACGTTGCCCGCGGCGAAGATGGGCACCCGGCCGATGTGCAACTCGATACCCGCCGGTTTGTCCTGCTTGTCGTTGTACGTCAGCAGTTTCGGGGTCTTGAGCAACACGGCCTTAGCATCTTTGTCCTGGAACTCCAGAACACCCGCGCTGCCAATGACTTGCTCTGGCGGAATGCCATAGATCTCCTCGGACACGGCCCGCATGAACTCGATCCCGCCGCCGGAGCAGATATACGTCTTGAATCCGTTGGCCTGCAGATAGGCGAGCAGTTCGCGCATTGGCAGGTAGGTGGCCTCCTTGAGTAGCACCCCGTATTTCGGATGCTTGGCCGTGTTAAAGAATTTCACAGCTAACTCGTGGAATTTGTCCACTGTCATCCCTGCGTGAGTGAGGAAGACGATTTCGGCGATGGCATGTTCGCCCTCTTTCTCGAAGTACGCCATGTTGCCCGTTAGGGCCGCCGCGACCGCCGGCTTTTCGCGCAACTGCGGTTGCTTGTCGACCAGTACCTTGAGCTGGTCGATGGCGAACACGAGTTGCACCACGGGGTGTTCGCACCAGAGCGTGCCATCGTTGTCGAACGTGGCGATGCGTTCGGCGACGGGGACGAAGCCAGGCGATCCTTCCTTCGTGACCTTTTCGACGAAAGCGACCATGGCCTGCTTTGTCGGGCCATCGTTCCATGAAGGAAGCGGATCGGCAGCGTGCGCTGGCGAGTTCGCCGCCGTGGCCACGACGACAATGGCAGTTGCCACAAGAAGGCTGATGCGTCCGGTGTTCATAAAGGCCCTGCGATAGACAGAGGCCGAGCCCCGCTGCCAGCAGCCACGGGACTCGGAATTGGCGCCAGCTCGGTTAATCACTTACTAGAAGGTTCATTCTGCCAACTTGCGCGCCTGAGCAGCTTCCTTTTCCTTAGCCTGGTCCGCGGCCACTTTTTTCGTCGGTGTGAACTCCACAATCACCTTCCGAATTTTGCCGGTGAACGCGTTGTCCCCTTCCTTGTAATCTTCGGTCACCGGCGTGGCTTCATCGACCCCCACATCAGCCGTTTCATCGGCTGAGAAGATATTAGGCTGCGTGCGTCCGATCTTGTCTTCGCCGGCTTTCTTCCCGTTCACCAACAGCGTCCCTGTGCCTCCTTTGCCGAGACCGTCGCCGTCGTAGGCGAACTCAAAGCGCAGCGTCACTTTCCCCACAGGCAGTGCCGAGTCTCCCTTCACCGAGAAACGCTCCAGTCCGAGGAAGTTGTAGGTGTAGACCGGCTTGCCGTCCTGCACATACAAGCTCCAACCGCCGAAGCGTCCCGCTTGTGCCAGCACGACGCCGTTCGCGCCCTTCTCAGGAATCTCCAACTCTGCGGTAATCGAGTGCGTCTTGTTCTTAAGGTTGATGAAGACGTTCTCTGTCATGCCTTTCATACCGGGATACAGCGTGAGCGAAGTCCGGTGGCCAATCAGTTCTGGGCGGCCCACGAGGTCAGCGTTGGTCCGTTCCAGCACGCGGTCGTCGAGCGGTAGCACTTGATACTTCACCGCCTCCTTCAGAAACAGTTCCTGCAACTCCTTGAGCTTCGCGGGATTCTTATCGGCGATGTTGTTCGCGCAGCTAAAGTCGGTGCGAGTGTCGTACAACTCCCACGTGTCCTTTTCGAGCGAAGTCTTCGGCAGGAAATCCCACGCCGGGCGATGGACGGTGCCGGCCAACCATCCAGCGTGATAGATCGAACGATTGCCGAAGATCTCGAAATACTGCGTAGTGTGTGTGGTCTTCGCGGCCGCATCGTCGAAGGTGTATTTCAACGACACGCCTTCGATCGGCGTTTGCACGGTGCCATCAACGGACTTGGGTTCGGGCAGTCCGGCTGCTTCCAGAATCGTTGGGGCGATGTCAATCACGTGGTGAAACTGCGTACGCAGCTCCCCTTTCGCTTTGATGCCTTTGGGCCAATGCACAACCATGCCGTTGCGGGTGCCGCCAAATTCGGAAGCGATCTGCTTAGTCCAAGCGAACGGCGCGTCGCCCGCAACAGCCCAGCCGGCGGCCATGTGCGGATACGACAGCGGTCCGCCGAGTTCGTCGTAATGCTTGAGAATGTCCTCGACCGATTCTGGTGCACCGTTGAAATAGCTGTACTCATTAAACAGCCCGTTCATACCTCCTTCGGCGCTGGTACCGTTGTCGCCGACGATGTAAAAAATCAGCGTGTTGTCTAGTTCGCCGAGGTCATCTACGGCATCGACCAGGCGAGTGATTTCGCTATCGGCATACGCGCCGAAGCCCGCATAGATTTCCATCTGGTGGGCAAAGAGCTTCTTCTCGTCGGCATTGAGTTTATCCCAATCCTTGATCGCGCTAGGCTTAGGGGCGAGCTTTGTGCCGGCGGGAACCACGCCGAGCTTGATCTGCCGGGCCAGCGTTTCCTCACGCATTTTATCCCAGCCTTGATCGAATTTTCCTTTGTACTTTGCAATCCAATCCTTCGGCACGTGATGAGGCGCGTGTGTCGCGCCAGGGGCGAAGTACATGAAGAAAGGCTTATCCGGCGTGAGCGACTTTTCAAATTGCATCCAGCCAATTGCCTTGTCCGTCATGTCGGTCATAAAGTGATAGCCGGGCGTTCTTGGCACTTCAATTGGGTTCAGCCCGTCGTAGAGCATCGGTGCCCATTGGTTAGTCTCGCCGCCGAGGAAGCCATAGAACTTGTCAAAGCCGCTGCGCGTGGGCCAACGGTCGGTGGGACCAGAAGGACTCACTTCCCACGCAGCCGTTTCGTGACTCTTACCGAACGCGCCCGTGCTGTAGCCGTTAAGCCTTAGCGTTTGTGCGACGGGAGCTACGCTATTCGGACGTTGTCCGGTCTGGCCGGGAAACGAAGTCGCCGTCTCGGTGATCGACCCCATGTTGCACATGTGGTGATTGCGGCCGGTTAACAACGCCGCGCGCGTCGGTGAGCAAAGTGCCGTGGTGTGGAAGTGGTTGTATCGCAAACCGTTGTTTGCCAAACGCTCCAGCGTCGGCATGGCGATTGGTCCGCCGAAGCCGCTCGACATGCCGAAGCCCATATCGTCAATGAGAACGATGAGCACATTCGGCGCTTTCTCAGGAGCCTTCACCTGGAACCGTGGCGGCGCTTTCGCGTTCCGCGCATCGAAGACCGTGCTATGCGGAATCTTCGGTTCGGGAATCGGCAGCACCGTGCGGTCAATCTTGTACGGTTCAGTTTTCTCGCTGGACTTCGGTTGCGGAGCGGAGTTTTGCTCTTGGGCCAACGCGGTCCCCCGTTTGCCGCTGGTTGTCAGCCAACTGAAGAACCCGACGACAATAATCAACACGATGGCGACGAGATAGAGCCTTCGGAACATGCAGATTCTCCCCCTTCTACTGGGCTAGTTGCTCGGTCATCGGCACTCACGCGCCTACAGAGTTGCGGGCCGCGTCAGTTTCAGAAAAGATTCGACGAGAAGATCTTCAGGGCAACTGAGAGGAAATTCTATCGCCGCGGCAACGATCGTGCGAGTCGCCCACCGAGCGCGAGTTCTCATCGTCTGTGGGGCCGGCTGCCGGCTTTGGCCGGAGGATGGAACGCCAACCTGATTCGGCGACCCGGAATCAAGAATTTAACAATTGATGTCGGAGGTCGACGACTGGCAACATGTTCCGGTCCGACACACCTCGGTCGATGTGACCGAAGCGTCCAGCACATATAGTTCTCCTGAGTAAGCGTGGGCGCCCTACGCTCAAGCGAGCATCGCCTGATGTCCACGAATACTAACCAGCGCTTCGCCCGCGTTAGGGATGAAGGGACCGTGCTGCGCAACCTGCCACTACCTGCGAGATTTTGCGCGGCGGCTTGAGGCGCAGAGATTCGATGCCACCGCGAGGAGTTCCGTGGCTTCAACCGGTTTCGGCAGGTGCATCTGAAAGCCTGCCAGCAGTGCCCGGCGGCGATCCTCCGATCTGGCAAATGCAGTAAGAGCCACAGCAGGCGTATCGCCGCCTTCGGCCTCTGATAACTGACGCAGCTGGATAAGGAATTCGTAGCCGTCCTCGATGGGCATACCAATGTCACTCAAGACCATGTCGGGACGATGCTGCTTCACGGCCGCAAGGCCCTCGGCCGCGCTTGCCGCTGTGGTAACCGTGGCGTTGCACTTTGTCAGAATATGCTGGATGAGATTACGTGCATCCGGGTCATCGTCGACCACTAGCACATGGAATCCTTCAAAGTCAGCACCCGACTGGGGATCTTTGGGCGATGGGGCAGGCGTGAGGACGGGCTGAGATTCGTCGCGATGAACTGCACTTAGCGGCAGCGATACAGTGAAAGTCGAGCCCTGTCCGCGACCCGGGCTGAAAGCTTGCACGCTGCCGCCATGCAACTCTGCCAGTGATTTAACCAGGGCCAATCCAAGGCCTAAGCCGCCGTATTGACGAGAGATCGATGTATCGGCCTGCGAGAAGCGAGTAAACAGATGTGGCAAAAACTCGGCGGAAATCCCCTCGCCAGAATCCACCACGCTTATTTCAACGTGCGAATTCACGCGGCGCAGAAACACTTGGACGCGGCCTTTTTTGGGTGTGAATTTAATGGCGTTGGTCAGCAGGTTCCAGAGAACTTGCTGGAGTCGGTTCGGGTCGCCAGCGATCGGCCCGCCTTTGGGATCGAGAACCTTAGTAAGTCGGATTTCCTTACCTTCAGCAGCCGGTCGGACTGACTCGATCGCTTCGGATATCACAACTTGCAGGTCGACGGGTTGGACGTCGAGCCTCAGTTTGCCATTGATAACGCGCGACATATCGAGCAGTTCTTCGATCAGTTGCGCTTGTGCGCGCGCATTGCGCTCAATGATCTCGATTCCTTGCTCCATCTCGTTTGGGGTTGTCGCGCCGCCGGAACGAAGTATGGTCGCCCATCCCAGAATGGAATTGAGCGGCGTACGCAATTCATGGGAAAGAGTCGCAAGAAACTCGTCCTTCATTCGGCTGACTCGTTCGGCCTCCGCACGTGCCGCTGACTCGCGTTCAAGGAGCTCTTCACGATCCCGCAAAACGCGTTTGATACTGCTAATGTCCCGTGCGACCTTGGAAACCCCGATAACTCTGCCTGTTGGGTCCTTGATGGGAGATATGGAGACAGAAACATCCAATTGCCGCCCATCCTTACGCGTCCGGACCGTTTCAAAGTGATCGACACGCTGTCCGCGGCGCAGTTGTTCCAGGATCTTAGGCTCTTCATCAAGTCGGTCGGGCGGAAAAAGCTTAGTAATCGACTGGCCAATCATCTCGGTGGCCGTATAGCCAAACATACGCTCGGCGGCATTATTCCAACTCTGCACAATTCCGTTGAGGTCTTTGCTGACGATCGCATCGTCAGACGAGGCAATGATCGCCTCAAATTTCCCCTCAAGTTCGGCGGTTCGGGTTACGTCACGGGCAACCTTGGAAGCTCCAACGATGTTACCACGAGCATCGTATACCGGCGAAATAGTCACCGATACCGCCACAGGCGTGCCATCCTTGCGCAGGCGTAGCGTCTGGAAATGATCGACGCGTTCGCCTTTCTGAAGGCGCGCCAGGATTTGCGATTCCTCGTCGAGCCGGTCCGGTGGAAACAACACGGTTATTGAGCTGCCGATGATTTCCTCAGCCCTGTAGCCGAAAATACGCTCCGCTGATTGGTTCCAGCTTCGAACAGTGCCATCTAGATATTTACTGATGATTGCATCGTCAGACGATGTGATGATCGCAGCAAGCAATGCCTGGGCTTCTTCAACCGAACTGAGCTCTGGTACGCTGAACTGGTCCATCGTGGCCTGCTATGCGAAAAAAAGTTTTGGGGAAACGAGGAGCTCAGTCGTTCCTTCGCATACGATGAGACTTCTTCGCCACTACCGGGAGAACGCTACACAGTGCGTCCGCGACAGTTGCAGCGTTATGGTCAGACGGTTGTCGATCAATGGCAGACTGACGGCCAACATGGCGCGTAAATGCGCATCCGACCGTGCAATCGAGTTCGCGATCGGCTTTCGACCTTGGTGATTTTCCCAGCGCGTAGTGTATGGCTGGCAACGCAGGCCAGTAAACGGAACGGCAAGGCGATCGGCCTAAGTGAGAACACTATTCGCCGGCACTGCGGACGAGCCCGACAGTTTTTTAGCGTGGCCGTGAAACGCAAGCAGATTGACGCCAATCCCTTCATTGAATTGGCAACCGCAGTGCGGGGCAATCGAGCCCGCCAGCACTTCGTCACTCGCCAGGAATTCCAAGCGATCATCGACGCTGCCCCAGACGTTGATTGGCAGGCCATTATCGCACTCAGCCGCTATGGCGGGCTACGCGTTCCATCCGAATTGCTTACGCTGCGTTGGGCCGACGTGAATTTGCCCGCGGGCGAAATGACGGTTCGGGCCACCAAAACGGAACACTACGAAGGAAGCGGGATTCGCGTTTGCCCAATCTTTGCAGAACTGAAACCGTACCTAGAGGCAGCATGGGATGCCGCCGAACCCGGAACCGAATTTGTCATAAATCGCTACCGGCAAACGAATGCCAATCTGCGAACTCAGTTGCTCCGCATCATGCTTCGGGCAGGGGTCAAACCGTGGCCCAAGCTGTTTCACAACATGCGGGCCACCCGGCAAACAGAGTTATTCAAGATTCACCCCATTCAGGACGTTTGCAGCTGGCTGGGGAACTCGCGAGCGGTGGCCTTGGAACACTATGCCCAAGTGACCAATGAGGCGTTTCAGGCCGCACTGCAAGGTGAAGCAGAATCCGAAGCAGTGCCGAAGCAAAATGCGAAGCAGCAGCCGACGGCAGCCAATCGCATGGTTTCGCAGATAGTGAAAGAAACCGCGGAAAACAACGGTGTCTTGCACAGCGGTGCGGCAGAGTGCCAATCCGTGCGAAGTGAGAAAGTGACCCCAATGCGAACTATTAGTTTATCGATCAATGGTTCCGGAATGCTAACGCTCGCGTATCTGCCGAAAGAGTTCAGCTTCATCACGGGAGCTTTGTCGATCGACAGCTCACGACCAGTCGCGGCGATGACCACGCCGGAGAACCGCACAGGTCAGGCACATTTCAAGGCGATCTGAATTCTGAATGAGCGTGTTGCCGCCGATCTGCCCAGCGAAGATGGCACCGACTGAGAACTCGCCATCGGCGTTGGTCGACTTCCGCGTCTCGATAGCTCCTTCGCGGGGGCAAAGTCGGGTAGTGTTGGATTAAGTGGACCCGGCAAAAACCGCCGCCATAAGTGGGGATGGAAAAAATCCGGAAACTTATTTCTTTACGTTGTTCGTATTGATTTCTTCGGCAGTTATTTCTTCGCCGGTCATTGCTTCGTACAGCATTGGCGCACGAGACCTAACCATGCGCATTGTTTCTCGGTGGTGAACGTACCATCCCATTGCAATCGCGGCGACAACAACGAGCCAGAACAAATCCCGCAGTGTGAATTTCATGCTTGCCATTCTACCCGCGCACGAAAAAGCCCCGCTAGGTTCGCGGGGCTCAGATTCGCCAGCCAACTAGGCAGCAATCGCGGTCAGCAACTCCTCAACCGTCCAAACGTGGTCAGCCAACTTGCTGGCCATCGCCGGGGTGGCTTTCAACGTCTTGTGCTTGCGGCAGAAATTGAAGTGAGCGAACTGCAGGGCAACCGCGCACTCATGGTTTTCCCACTTCTTGGAGAAGCAGTACGTCAACCGTCCATAGCGCTTCGAGAAACAGCGGATTGAACCGTTCGTCCGTTCGACGTGGCTGGTGCAGATCCGCTTGTCGTCCGGATTGCCGTGAACCGTCTCGCGCTTCGCACCGGCTATCCGGGGCGGGCTGTAGCGACCGCCAGCGTTGTCCCCGCCCTTGTATATCTTGATCAAGCGGCCGTAATCCACCCGCTCGCCAAGGTTGTGGGCGATGGGATAGACGTAGCTCGACAGACCGTCAGTCGAAATCTGGAATTTCTTCGGGGCAGTCGCATAGCGAAGCTTCGTCGTGAACGCATCGGCGTCAGCATCGGTGCGGCGGCCAACGTGAAAGCAGAGGATCAACTTGGTATGCCGTTCAACTGCCGTCCAGCACCAGCTATCACCGCAGGGGCCACCGTGGCCGGTTTCCGGTTCCAGCTTGCGGGCAGTGCGGCGCTTGCAGTAAACGAATTGCCAGATTTCATCGCACTGTACGTCGCTCACTTCCACGTTCTGAATCTTGCTTTCAAGGAACGCCTTGCAGCGCGGGCCAACCAACAGGAGCAATTCGAGAACCGTCTTAACGTCTACGCCAACTAGGCGAGCGGTAGCGCGAACGCTGGTTCCTTCGCACAGCTGCGAGATGATCGCGACGGCGGTTTCCATGCCGATCTGCATTCCGGCGAAAGTGGCCGTGGATTCAGTGAACCGCTTGCCACAGTCCAAGCACTTGTAGCGCTGGGTGCCGCTCTTGGTGAGGCCGGACTTCTTGCGGCGGGAGTGGGTGCATTCGGGCTTGATGAAATCGATCATTGGGACAGCCTTCTAAGTTGCGGCTGTCTCGCGTATGATTCCAGTTACCACGCTGGGAATCGGGCGACAGCCTGATTTCTTTGCAGCCCCGGTCATTCCTGCAAGTTTGACCGGGGTTTTCTTATGCCAGTATTGTACGTACAATTGCCGTACGGTCAATAGCTCAGCCTTGCCTTGTACGGGTTTTTTCCGTACATTTAGAAAAGGAGGATTTTATGAGTGAAAAGGTTCGATCTGATCGGCTAGAACTGCGGCTTGATCCAAATGAAAAAGCGGCATTCGAGCGGGCTGCCGAGTTGTCTGGACTAACTCTATCTGGCTGGGTGCGCGAGAGATTGCGCAGGTTGGCAAAGGAAGAGCTTGAAACCGCTGGTGAGCGCGCACATTTTATTCCGCGGAGCAAATAATGGGGATTTCGGCCGACGGTCTGGATGTAATCGGGATTGGAACATTTCTGGCGAGACACTTTTTAGCGGTACCTTCAAACCAGCGATCCTACGCATGGCTTGAAGACAACGTGACAGACTTCTGGCTAGATATTCTGCGTGCTGCTGGTGCGGAGAAGCGAGACGATTACTTTGTGGGGTCGATTGTCCTTAGCAGGCGCGAGGATGATCAAATACTTGAAGTGGTTGACGGTCAGCAGCGACTTGCGACAACCATGATCGTTTACGGCGCAATTCGCGACTGGTACATGAAGATGGATCGCGCCGAAGAAGCCGCAACCTTGATGAAGTACTTGAGCGAAACAGACGAGGATACCGGGGAGGATACCCCCCGCCTTGCACTCAACACTGAGGATCACGACTTTTTCAACTTGCACGTTATCAAGCCAGCGAACAAAGGGCATCGAACGAACCCAATCGCAGAGAACAAAAAGAACAAGTACAAGCCTTCCCACGTCAAGATCGCGGCTGCTGCCGAGATGATTCGCATCAGGGTTCATGCCTTGGTTAAGGACTTGCCGATTGATCACGCGATTGCAAGATTAAAGCAGATTACCAAGTTCATTCGCGAGAAAGTGAAGCTGATTCTGGTCATCGTGGACAGTCACGATAGTGCCTATACGGTATTTGAGACACTGAACGACCGGGGGCTAGATTTGTCGAAAGCGGACCTGCTAAAGAACCATATCTATCGCACGGCTGGCACCAAGAAAATCAAGGCTGCTGAAGCGAAATGGCAAGCAATGTCGGCTGCTCTTGAGACAGTCACTCGTCGCGAAATAACGGTCGATTACATTCGGTACCTTTGGATTTCAGAAAAGGGCCATGTTAGAGAAAAGCATCTCTATAAGTTCCTAAAAGAGGAAGTGCGAGAGCCGGCGCAGGCCGTTTTCTGGGCTGAGAAGCTTGCAGAAAGTGCGGTTCATTACGCATCAATCCTGAACTCGGATCACGAGAATTGGGGAGAGTACGGCGAGGATTCTCGTCACAATCTTTCGATCATCAACTTGATCGGCATCGAGCGGATTCGGCCACTAACTCTTGCGGTAGTGAGGCACTTTGCAAAGAACGAGATCATCAAAGCGCTTCAGTATCTGATTTGCGCTTCGGTACGTATCCTCATCGCCGGGCCGCCCGCAGGAACGCTTGAGCAGGATATCGCTAAAGTGGCGCCGCTAATCTCGCCCAGCGGAATTCGCACAGCGAAAGACCTGTCGGCGGAGATGCTTAGCAAAGACGTTGTTCCTGCAGACGCAAAGTTCAGAGCCGGCTTTGCTACAGCCATGGTTTCTGACTCAGTTTTGGCGCGATACTACTTGCGAGCCCTAGAGCAGGCAGCAACGCCGGATACTGAAAAGCCTTGGCTGGTGAGGCGGGAGCAGTCCAAGAGTTCGGTTGAGCATGTATTGCCGCAAAAGCCTTCGCCGTTTTGGAGCATTCCAGAAGATGAAGCAAAGGCATTGCGAACTCGGCTAGGCAATCTAGCGCTACTTGCGGCAAAGCCAAACGCCGATGTTGGCGGGGGCGATTTTGTCAAAATCAAGGCGCCAGTGTACAAGGATTGCCCGCTGATTCTGACGAGTGAAATTGGCGAATACAAATTCAACAAGCAACGGCTGTGGCGGAAACAAGAGATCGACGCAAGGCAGGAGCGCCTTGCAGACCTCGCGCTTGCTGCATGGCCTGCGAAGTGGGCAAAGTGAGCGGAATGCGGAGGAATCGAACCCATCCGTTGCCGGTCCCTTCGCTCGGGTATAAATCGAGTGTGCCACCAAGACACGGGCCGCAGTCCTGCTGCACGCTGGTTTCGGCCAGCGGCAGCTAATGAACAGTCGCGCGATGCGCGGGAAAGGTTCGCGAATGACCGCTGACGAAATACTTGCCGATTTCGACAGGCAATTGGAGTTCATGTTTCCGGATGAGCCTCACCCGAATTGCTCGTTTTGGCAGCAGCGAAGTTATCGGGACGAACTGTTTGACCTTTGCATAAAAGCCTACGACATTGTTCGGCGCGATGACCTAGCGCAACACTGCCGCGGAGTTTGGTCGCTCAGAAGGCAGCACAAGCCGCCTAAAGACATGGAACGTCAGATGAACGAGATCGTTGACGCCTGGGGTGAATGGCAATACGCGTATCAGCGGCTGGAAATTGAAAAATGAACCGAGTTCCTCTCATCCTCGCCATCGTCCTGCTGCTTCTGCCGGTGCTGTACGTGGGGAGTTACTCCGCGCTGGTGGTTCCCGAGAGGGAAGTACGCGTGGAAATGGATCACATCGGTCCTAAGCCTCAAACGCTTAGCCCCGTCTATATAACATTCGAATACCCCTACCGCTTTGGAAATGAGTGGTCTGCAATTTTCTTTTGGCCCCTAGAGCAGATCGACCGGAAGGTGAGGCCGGGGGCGTGGGAATTGAGAACGGTGCCAGTGAAACGACTTCCCCTTAATTCCGCCTTCCCGGCTAGGTCCACTTAATCCAACACTACCCAAAGTCGAATGGCACTAAGACGACGGTGAAAGTGGGCCCATGCTCTTGTGCTCGCGATTCATCACACACGGCCAGCGAGTCGGGCAATGACTGCTGTCAGCTCATGTAGATTCACCGGCTTTGCAAGATGGACCTGAAATCCGGCCATTGCTGCCTCACTCGCGTCATCCTTGTGGGCGAATGCGGTCAGCGCTACCGCTGGGAGTCCTTGAGCGTGATGCCCTAGTCGGCGCACTTCGCGGATTAAGTCATAGCCGTTCTGATTGGGCATTCCTACGTCGCTAACGAAGACGTCGAGCTTGTCTGTGGCATTAGCGATCACAGCAAGCGCTTCGGCGGCTGTCGCTGCCGTTGTGACGCGGGCACCAACGCCTTCCAGTACCTTTGAAAGCATTCGGCGTGCGTCAGGTTCATCATCGACAATCAGAACATGCAGCCCATCCAGACTCACCGGCGGTGGTTCGGGGGGGCGCATTGCCGATGTAGCATCGCTTTCTGAGTCGGAATCCGCAAAAGCTGCTTCTGCAATTTGCACGGCTTTAATCGGCAAACTAACAATGAAGGTTGCGCCCTGCCCCTCGCCCCCGCTCTGTGCCTCGACGGTTCCACCGTGCATTTCGGCCAGATGCTTGACAATCGAGAGCCCAAGTCCGAGCCCGCCGTAAGTTCGTCGCGTAGAGCTGTCGGCCTGACGAAAACGCTCAAAGACGTAAGGCAACAGTTCTGGACTGATGCCTTGCCCATTGTCGCTCACCATCAGCCGCAAGCAGGAGCTTTCCCTGGCCAGCGTAACGCGAACTACGCCTCTCTTGCCCGTAAATTTCAGGGCATTTGTTAACAAGTTCCAGACGACTTGTTGCATCCGAGTTGCATCACAAGACGCGCGGCGTGCTGTGGGATCAAGCTGCACTTCAAGGGAAATCTCTTTCGCGTTCGCTGTCGGGCGGACTACGTCGATGCCCGCGTTAATTATGTCAATCAGGTCACAGTCGCGGATGTCGAGACGCAGCTTGCCGGAAACGATGCGTGAGACGTCCAGTACATCTTCGATCAGTTGTACCTGCGCCTTGGTATTTCGCTCGATGACATCGAGTCCCTCTGCGAGGTTTTCTTCACTGTCGCCGCTTAAACGCAAGATGTTTATCCAGCCGACGATGGCGTTAAGTGGGGTCCGCAGTTCGTGGCTAAGGGTAGCCAGAAACAAATCTTTGGCGCGGTTGGCATTTTCAGCATCTTTGCGCGCCGCTTGTTCCTTTACTAACAGCTCGACGCGGTCGCGCTCGACTTGCTTCGTATACGCCCGAACGGACTCAGTGAGAGACTGGTCGATGCACTCGTTGAAGCGTGTAACGTCGTCAATGTCGTTAAGGTCGGTTTCCGGCCCACTTTCCCGCCAAAGGCGAAGTACACTCGCGCGAAGCGCCCGGTACTCAGCGACGACCGCCCACAATTGAAAGCCGGAGCCGACGCGGCCAGCACCATGCAACTCGGATGCTTTATTAACTTGGTCGCCGCTTTTTCCCGCGAGACCGCCGCCCTTAGATTTTTCGGATTGCTGCGACGTTGTTTGATCGGATCGCATGTCCGAAACCGTCGCGAGGAGAATATCCTCAGCGTCGTCTCGCAACGTAGCCGGGTCCACGACTGCACCCGCCGAAGAATGGGGCCAGATTTTACGCGCGAAGACTTCCCACTCTGCGAGTATGAGTTCGATGTTTGCTTCGATGAAATCAGCCAGCCGCATCAGTTGTTCGCTACCTTCTAGGGCTCAGTTGCTCGTTCAATTGTAATCCATTTTCCGACAGCAACGCTGAGGGGTTCCTCCAAGCGTTGATCTTCGTTAGGATTCCGGTCCCGCCAGTCACCCGCCACCAACGATCTGCCCGGTAGCCTGCCCTGCTGCGGTCACCCAACCGCGCATGAAGAAACTGACTCCGGCCCATTACGTTAATCAGCCGATCAGCAGTAGCGATGTTCTGCGCCTCGATGCTTTCTTGGACAGGAATTGCCCCGGCTGGCGCGATAGTTTGAGTCTGCATGAGGCAACGTATCGCCGGTGGGTGCATTGCCCCAGCACGGAGCGCTGCGCGCGGTGGTACGGTGAATACGTTGCGGTGTGGGACGATGCCACTGATTTCGATGGCCCTGACGACTTGCTGCGATACTGCATCTGCGACATCGAGGGCGACCTGACGCCCTTGGCGGTATGGCGCCAAGGGTAGCGTCACCGGGACAGCACGCGCTGTACAGCCTGCTCGATTTCTGCGCCGCTTGGCTTTCGCCCGGTCAACGGATTCTGGCCAGTCCTTACAACCGGAAGTACTTTACAGAGTGCCAATTGAACTTTCTCGATCTCGGCGACCGACCACGAACGGTCTTGAAAAAGACCTTCCATAAATTCGGACCAGCAGCAGTACCAGTGTTCCGATGAGTAGCAGTGCTCAATGCACCGCTGCACAGCTTCTCTTATCCGCTCTGACGACATCTTGCACCCGGCCCGCTGGGTGTTAAGTGATGATGTCCGAATTATTCAGCACTTGTCGTGCCATTATCATCGTCATCTTCGTTGGGCACCACTATATACGTGGTCTCTCTGCCACATTCGCACTTGAACACCTGATCGAAGAACACTGCGCCCGGACGCGCGGGCAAATCGGTCACGGTGCCCACGGTCGATCCGCAAGCGAGGCAGCGACGCACTTCGTTCATTTGGCCATGATCGTGCGACTGACGATTCCTGTCAGTACGGTTGCCGACAGTCAGCGAAAAACGCCACCCAGCGACGCGCCTGCCCCGCAGCGTCACTGAATGGCGTTTGTTGATTTATCGGCATTCGCTATTGCGTTGGCGCATGAAAAAGCGGTTGCTATCCGGTGGCCTATGGCTGGGCCTACAATGCGGCATCCGAGGGCAGCCCCGTGACAAGTGAACTCGACGAACTCATCGCGACATCGCGAATCCTCTTTGCCGAAAGCCGAAGGCTTCTGCTAGAAGCTAGATTGGCTTCCGATAAACTTCGTCAAGCCTGCTCCGAGTCGTGTGAGCTACGCTGCTGGGTGAACGATGAGCGCACGAAAAAAGCCCAGCACAGCCTGTATGCAACCTTTCGCACAGAACGGAGACGATGATGAGCAAAGTGTGGTTGATAACGGGTGCCGGTCGTGGCATGGGCGTAGACATCGCAAAAGCGGCTCGCGCCGCAGGCAATATAGTGGTTGCCACGGGTAGAAACACCATGGTCGTAAGGGAAGCAATCGGCACGACGGATGACCTGTTAGTCGTAAAGCTCGATGTCACGAGCCCCGAAGATGCCAAGGCGGCGGCGGACGCCACTGTGAAGGAATTTGGCCGCATCGACGTGCTTGTCAACAATGCAGGGAACTTCTACGCGGGGTTCTTCGAGGAAATCACGCCAGAGAATTTTCGCGCACAAGTCGAGACAAATTTCTTTGGTCCCGTGAATGTCACGCGCGCCGTACTTCCCATCATGCGTAATCAACGGTCCGGGCTCATCGTGACGGTTTCATCGACCGCAGGTATATTGGGACAGGGTTTCGTTTCCGCTTACGCTGCATCTAAATTCGCCGTCGAGGGCTGGATGGAATCAATTGCGCCCGAGATTGAGCCATTCAACATCCGCACGATGCTCGTAGAGCCTGGCTTTTTTCGCACCGAACTTCTGACGGATGAATCCACAAAATGGCCTGAGCCCGCAATTGATGATTACGCAGACAAGACAAAGCGGACAGTGACTGCGTGGAAGGGAATGAGTGGCTTGCAGGGCGGTGACCCGGCGAAACTTGCTAAGGCACTTGTCGAACTCGCGAGCCAGACGGTGCCGCCGCTGCGTTGGGCTGCTGGGGCCGACGCTGTCGGAACATTTGAAGAGAAGGCGAAGCAATTACACGCGCAAGCCAATGCCTACAGAGACTTGTCTTCGTCGCTGTCACACGACGAGTCCTGAGTCAGCGTTCGGCAAATCGGCTAGTCGTGTAAACGTGTAACCCGGGGTTGCCGGTCGGCCTTCCTCGACGGCCATCACACCCTGTGAATGGCTACTGCCGCTTGCCCACCACCAAACGCCCGCCCGGAGCTTTTGGCCGGGACCACCCTTTACGAGCTCTGTTTCCGGTAAAACTGCATGCCCACAATTCGGGCACAGAAAAGTGCGCGCGGTCACAAGGTCTACCCATAAGAAGGCAGAGAGAGGTTTTGCCTAAATCTATTATCTGCGAATCAAATTTCAATCAGGCAAAATAATTTCGCGCAAGAAAATGCCCGACTGAGTTCTGTACGGTTTCTGACAAATCCCTTGATTATTTGTGCGGAACGCTGAGTTCGACGGTCGATTTCGACCGCGCGGTCGCTCGATTAAAAACCCGCCACAAGGCTTCCGGCGAGAGAATCCATTCAGAGTCACCGGAGCGCATGTGACGGGCTATTTTGGCAACCCGTCAAAAACATCTACCTTGGCCTGCGCCAGTCCTTTGGCGACTCCTTCCGCTGGCGGTGCGCCATGCAGCAGCGGGCTAGTCTTGCGCTTCCACTTAAAATCCCGTCCCACGACGACGATTTCCGCGACGGTGAGATTGGTAATGGTGTCAACCAATTCCACGCGTTTCGGCAAATTGAACGGCTTTCGCCAAAGATATCGCTTAATTGCTCAGCTCCCGCAAAGAACTCGGGGCGGAGGGGCCAAACTGTTCAGCGGCCCGCAGCGAATAGATTGTGCCACTCAGTGTGACAGGCATTTCGTTGGGCACAATGACCCAGAAAGTCCCACCACTCTGATCAGGGTCGGAGACGAAAACTCCGTGGACGAGCACATCCGCTTGGTAAAGAGAGGGCCACAGCGGAACAGAAGCAGACGGCGGAGTTCAAAGAAGCCATCAAGCAACGTGACGACGAAATCGACACGCTCGCTGAAAAGTAGAAGTCATTGGACCCCAACTCCGACGAAGCCAAGTCATTAAAGGCGGAAATGTCCGAGCTGGGGCAGCCTCGCCCCACGCGACAAGAATCTTGGTCCGAAATACGTCAGGCGCTTAAGGTTGTGTGTGATAGGGAAGGAATCGATCTGGCTCTGCCGTCCCATCCTCGCGGTGGTGAAGGACCGCTATATTTCAATCAGGTATCTGGAGTGGGAGCAACTCACGTGGACTCACTCATCAATGCCAAAACTTTTTCAAGCTCGTCGAACGCGATGGGCTTGAGGAGGAAGAAATCGAACCCAGCCTCCGTGCAACGAGCTCTATCGTCTGGACTGCCATTGCCCGAAATGGCAATGAGGCAGGTTTTGTGAAGCACTGGATGTTGCTGAATACGCTTCGCCACATCAAAGCCGCTAAGAATTGGCAGACCAAGATTGAGTAGCAGCACGTCTGGCTGAAAAATGTTGGCAGTTTTCAAGACTTCCACGCCATTAGGCTTGGCCTCCACCGTATGACCGGCGCGCCGCAGCAAGATTGCGATTGTTGCAGCCGAGTCTTCATCGTCTTCGGCAATCAAGATTTTCAGCGTCTTCGCTCGTGGGGCTTCGTTTGTGTGGGTCTTTTCCCCAATCGAGCCAACATCAATAAGCACTGGCAATCGAATTGAGAATTCGCTTCCCCTCCCTACCCCAGCACTATTCGCTTCGATGCTTCCCCCGTGCATTTGGACGATTCGTTGTGCGACCGTGAGACCGACGCCTAGGCCGCCTTGGGCTCGATCCAAGATACGTTCACCCTGGATGAACATTTCGAAAATTCGCGGCAGAAACTCTGACGAAATTCCGACCCCGTTGTCTCGCACCGTGAGAAACAACTCACTGCCAAGTCGGTTTGCGCTAAGCTCGATAGTGCTTCCCGGCGGCGAATATTTAACGGCGTTACTGAGCAGGTTCTCAAGCACTTGTCGCAGTCGGATCGGATCTGCGTCTAGCACGATGGCATTAGCGGGCACAAAGACATTTAATCTATGCCTCCCCGCTTCAACGAGATGACTAAGATCCGCAACTGTGCGCTCAATCACTTCCTGGATGCTCACCCGCTCGCGTTGGAGAGCCACCTTTCCCGTAGTAATTCGCGTTATATCGAGCAGGTCGTTGACGAGGCGGCGTAGCGCCGCTGTCTGGCGAGCAATGATCTCGATAACTTCGGAGGATGTCGGCTCCAAACGGAGCACCTCGACCGCGTTGCTAATGCCTGCCAACGGGTTTCTGAGTTCGTGAGAAAGGATTGCCAGGAACTCGTCTTTCCGACGATTCTCTTCAAGCAACTTCTCTTGGGCTTTTTTACGTTCGGTGATATCGCGTAAGATTTTTGCGAATCCGCGGAGGTTCCCAGCATCATCCCAAAGCGACGTCACGATTCCCGATGCCCAAAAACGCGAACCATCTTTTCTCAAATGCCAGCGCTCGTCCTCGGCGCGGCCGCGGATGCGTGCTCCCTCCAACTCTGCTTCCGGTTGCTTACGACCGATGTCTTCTGGAGTGAAAATCTCACAGAAGTCGTGACCGAGAATTTCATCCTCGCGGTAACCGAGAATGCGCTCCGCACCGTCATGCCAGGTGGCAATTTTTCCCTGCGGATCAAGCATGAAAATGGCAAAGTCTTTGACGTTCTCCATCAAGATCTGCCAGCGTTCCTCAAAGCTCCAATTACCGGGGTCTCGTTTTGGGGGCTCAACCATGCTTCGAGAATCCGATGCAGTTTATGCTCGCAGAGAGACCACTTGGTCTAAGAGCAGTCAACAATTAAACCGACTCTGAACGGCGCATGCGAGATTCGCCTTCAGATGCCGATTCCACGCTGCGAAACCAAAGCAAATCAGCAAATCGCATACCCCCAGTTGCATTTAGTTCGACAGTGCCTGGGGCTTGTCACGACCCCGCAGAGGGCCTTATAGAGGGCATCCGGTTCACGACTGAGCTAGCCATACCGCAGAATGCTTTTGATCGTTTTCCCAATCCCATGTAAGCGCATGTTGGCCTCAGTGCCAGAGAAGGCCAATTGAGGCTGGCGATTAACGCCATTGCCAAGGTCTTTCTGCCAAACGCTAAATCAGGATCAGGCGATCGGCCAGCTTGACGCTTCCTGGCTGAATGACCGACCACATTGGGCGCGGCAAACCCAACTCACTCTGCCCTTTCCCGGCGTATCGACAGGTGCGCAGTCGAGTACGGCGCCACGGGCCATTGAGAAATGACTGCGATGCGCATCGAGGAATTCAACTAATCTGGTTGGTGCGCGTCCAGGCATTTTCAAGTGACAGGCGCTTCGCTATGAACCTGAACACGAACTAAATTGTTTTATCCAAAGATGGCATTCAGAAGGAATCCGAGACCGGCCACAGCAGTCAATCCATGTCCAATCGCGAATAGGAGCGGAAATGGGCGACCGCGCAGATGAAATCCGATGAACAACGTGGCACCGCCAAGAGCTGCCAGGATAAGCAGCCCGAGCGACCAGATGGCGGAAACGGGCAACATCGATTGCGAGCAGGCAAACCCGAGGGTGGCGAGTCCAGTGCCTGCAATGGCGCCATGCCCCACTGCCAACCAGGTCGGTGGACGCCCATGCCCGAGTAGTCGCATCACCAGCATTAAGATTCCACCCAACGCGGCAAAGACGAAGAAAATGGCTGCGATGTTCATTGTTCACCTGTGAGATAAAAGACCAATCGACCGCTTGTGCAAAAGTGGCCGTTAGCAGCCTTAGAGCCACGTTATGTAAACGGTGTTGTCTTTGTTGCCAAAGCCTACAATCATCGCCTGTCTGGCGTGGCAGCCGGGAAATTCCATCGTCACGGGTTCGCTCCTCCCTTGAAAGCCGGCTAATTGCTCGAGTTGCTCCGGCGACATTTTTGCCGCATTGAATTTGATGACGACCGATTCGCTGCCGCCACCGTCCCAAGTCGCCGGCGCCGCGAAATCATCCATTCGAACCATACCTGTGTGCGCATGAATACCTGTCGAGGCTTGCGTCATATTCCGCTCCCATCCAAAGACTTGGAGTTCGGGGCGAGGCTCAAAGAAGCGAGCGCCGAGAAGGCCAAAGAGATCTGGTTACATCGTCCGCCTATCGTCCCGAAAGCACAAGGGGCTTCGATTGGTTACCGAACTTTAACGTCGCCGCAACACCTGTGAAGCTTATAAATCACATTGGTGTGATACAATCGCAGTTCGCAAGTCGGCCGGATGGCCCTCTTTTCTTATCTGATTGTCGGCACAACCTGTGGGCGACAACCACCTAATCAATCTGCCCCATCCGTACCGCAGACGCGTTTGTCTGTGGTCGTTTCTGGATGGTAAAGGTAGCGCCATGAATGCAGACAATGAGCGACTGTCGTCGCAAGAACTCAGTCAACGTTTCGACCTGTTGGCTTCCGATGCCCGCGAATATGCGTTGTTTCTCCTAGGGCCGGATGGGCGCATCCTCTGCTGGAACATCGGCGCGGAGCACTTCTTCGGCTATCAATCGCCGGAGATCATCGGCCAGCACTTTTCGAGATTCTTCACACCCGACGACGTGCTAACGGGTCAGCCCGAGTTTGAACTGCAGACTGCGTTGTCGGTCGGCACCGCCGTCAGCAATCGCTGGCAATTGCGGAAAGATGGAACCAGGTTCTGGTGTCACTCGACGGTCACACCGCTGCTCGATGAACACAAGCAAACGCGCTCTTTTGCTCGCGTGATGCACGACTTGACCGAAAGCGATGCCACGCTGTCGCAGCGCGAACGGGCCGATGGCCTGGCGGCCGCTAACCGTAGTAAAGAAGAGTTCATGGCGTTGCTCTCGCACGAACTGCGCAGCCCGCTCTCACCAATTCGCAATGCGCTGAGCATTCTGCGGCAAATGCGGACGAACGATCCGCTGATCGAACAAGCAGGCAACATCATCGACCGCCAGGTGGGCGTGATGGTCAAACTGGTTGACGACCTGCTCGACATCAGCCGCATTACCAAGGGCAAGCTACGACTAACCAAAGAGCCGGTCGAACTGCGAGCTGTTGTCAATCATGCTGCGGAAAGTACGCGGAGTTTCATCGACGCGCGCAAACACGAATTCTCCGTGTCGCTCCCCACGGTACCCATCTGGGTCGACGCCGATCCCGCGCGAATGGAGCAGGTCATCGTCAATCTGCTCAATAATGCCGCGAAATACACCAATACCGGCGGCTTGATTCGGTTGTCGGTCGTGCAAGAAGGTGGAGAGGCAGTTGTTCGCGTCCGTGACAACGGCGTGGGGATTGCGCCGGAAATGCTGCCGCACATTTTCGAATTGTTCACGCAAGTCGACGGCTCGCTCGGCCGGTCGTATGGCGGTTTGGGTATCGGGCTGGCCCTTGCTCGCAATCTCGTCGAGATGCACGACGGCCGCCTGCAAGCGCACAGCGCAGGGCTCGGTGCCGGCTGCGAGTTCACGGTCAAACTGCCGCTGCTCCAGAACCATAAAGTGCCGGAGACTAAAACCGGATTGAAGCCTGGGCATGAAATGGGAAAGTCGTTTCACGTGCTGGTTGTCGAAGACAACGTCGATGCCGCGGATAGTCTCAGTCTGTTGTTGCGACTGCACGGTCACGAAGTGCAGGTCGCGCGCACGGGGCCCTCGGCCGTAGAGATAGCCGCGACATGGCGGCCCGATGTGGTGTTGCTCGATATCGGCCTGCCGCAAATGGATGGTTACCAGGTGGCGAAACGTCTCCGCGCGTTGCCGAACTTTGCGGAGGTCGTGATTTGTGCAGTGACCGGATTCACGCCGAGCGATGCCGATCGCCAGCGACAGGAAGAGACGGGCTTCAATCACTACTACATCAAGCCCCTTAGCGTCGAGACCCTGCTCGAACTGTTTACGACCATGAGGCCAGTGAACTGAAGATCGATTAAGTGACCTGGCGGGGCGGATGGAGAGGTGCTTTCGAGATCGGCAATTCTTGAAAGAGCCAACGCGAGAGCTTTTGGTAATAACTGCGCGAGGACTCTTCCGCAGCTCGCTCACAGTCGCCAAATGCTTTGGTCCGCCGCTGCAACAAGGCCTGACCTTCGGGAGTTAGCTGCAGCGCTGCCAACGCCGATTGCAGACTCCGCAGTTGTTCTTCAACCAATTCCTCGATCAGCTGCGAATCGGCAGCCGTTTGATATTGAAGGGTGATTTCATTCCCTTCACGAGTGGCTTTCCGGGTTCGATCCATCTGGTTTCCTCGGTAGTTCCAGAGCGGTTCGGCCGTCTCACTTGTCTTCCGGCGCTGCACACACAGGGAGCAATGCTTCGGCTGCTTCCAAACTATCGTGAATCTTTTCATTCAGACTCGCCGGCGTTTCGTGGCAGTTGGCGATGACTTGCGCCAACTCGGAATCAACTCCTGGAGCCAATTCGGCGTCTGCATGTCCACAATTGCTGTGATTCGCAGGTCCTGCAGAGCACACTTTTCGGTCGCTGACTTTACTGGGGGTCATAGTAACCTCTCTTTCCATACTTCCATTCTAGGGGCGGGCGACTGAGCCGAGCCGATAATTCTCCCACGAATTGGCAAGTAAGCCGGCTACGCCACTTTTAGTTTGCGAGTGTTGTCGCTTGCCGCGCCTGACAGTGGACTTGGCCGGTCCACATGCCCCGGAGTCGAAATTATTCATCCGCGGTCGTAAGCGGTTGACGTGGCATGCAGGTCGTAGCTGTGACGGTCACCGCTAGCGGAATTACCATTGAAATCCCAGATCATTTCGAGGAGAGCGTAGTGGACAATCCCGTCGCGGTCGTCGTTACCGAAGATCCATTCGGCCTTGACGTCATGGTCGCGGGGTTGATCTCGACAGAAGACTGCTGCTGCGAGCGTCGAACGATAGGTTCGCTGTCATTTCAACTGAATCGAGCGCAGCCCGTCCAGGCTATTCGCTTCGCTGAGATTGCCTCCGATGATCAGATCGTCTCCGCCAAAGCCGAGGATGAGATCGAAGACAGCACCTTCGTTCAGAACATCGGTGCTAGATCCGCCCCAAATCACATCGTCATCGCTACTTCCCACGATGACATCCTCACTTTGCCGCCGGCTTCGCGTGTCGTCAAACCTGAAGTTGGAGTAACGGTGATTCCGGCCGCATCGTTATCGGTGTTCGACACGGCGACGTCCGCAACATTGACTCCGTTATGGGCCAAGTCCGTGTCTTCTAGCGTGCCCCTAATACAGGCAAGTCAGGAGCTGCCGAGCGTGCGAAGAAATCCAAGGGCTTGGATCATTCTCGTACAGTTCCGGCGGACCTTATTGACCTGGGGAAGATGACGACCGCGCCCGCCACTAGTAAAATTATTGTGAACCCGATCAATCTCTCAGGAGGCGACGCGATGCGGACACAACGTAATTTGGGTTTCATTGTTGCCGTAGCGGCCGCTTCATTGATACTCACTAATTCGCTTCAGCCGGCTGCGATATTCGCCCAAGGGAAGAATGCGGAGATCGGAAAGCCACTTCAGAATCCCGCGACTCCGCTCGTCCTTCCCCGACCTGATTTTCATTTTCCAGGTGAAATCGGTCGCACGTACCTTGATTCCGACAAAGCGCAGTTCCCAAAACCGGTTCAGCCTCCCAAAGGCGCGCCGAACGTCGTGCTGATCTTGCTCGACGACGTCTATTCGCCGTTGGTAACGCTCTGAGTCTTTCTGACACAAGTGCTCAGTGCTGATCATTCCTGCCGAGCGGCGGTAGCTCGTTTGATTGCCCATCGCGTTTGCCGAGGAGAGCGGCCGTGTTCGGCGGAAACCGGTGCCTACTACCAAGCGAGAAAGCGGCTAACCATAGGTGAAACCTTCATTGAGTAAAAAAACGTGGTGTTTCGAACAGATCAGCTCACCTGCTAGGGCCACCGCAGGCGGTTCCTGAGCCTCAGATTCAAGTCGCGCTTCCCGGACAGGGCACCGGCTGATTCGGCGCGCCGCCGCCGTCGGCGAACGACAGGAGCACAGCACAGCTAGACGTGAACCGGGTTGGGTGGTCCGTCGGAACCGGGAGAATCGGTGCGGGGAGCGATGAGGAGTTGGCTGGTGTCTTCAAAACAGCGACCCGACGGCCACCGTACGTCGACTTGCCCGGGGTCAAGTTCAAACGGTGGGGCGACAACCACCCCGACCCCGATTCCCCGGCCCCAGCCATCGAACTCGTTGACCTGCCAGGCTGCGGCATTTTTCATAACCCGAGCGCCGATCACGAACGCCTGTTGCCGGGCTTCTTCTCCATCAGGCGGATGAACTATGGTGGCCGCGCAGCCGAGTGAGACACCGGAAATGCCGAGAGTCCGGAGTTGCGGGCGGTCCTCGGGGGACAAGGCAAGGTGCCAACCACTCTCCTCAGCCTCCACGTGATCCGCCATGGCGACGAGAATGTCGGCCAGCATGCGGAATCCTGCGGGAGTTCCCTCAGCCATCAGGCTGGCAAACGCTCGTCCCGCTTCGTCCCTGGTGTGGTGAACGCCGAGCAAAAGTGAGCCCGGCGGGGTTCGCCCCAAAATATCGTCGATTGTACCGCTCACGTCGATCATTCTCTATTTACTAGTCGGCCTCAAGATCACTCAGTTATTCGTTGTTTCATCACCTCATGGCTCGACGCAATCTAACTGGACGCCGGTCACGGCTTGACCGGCCGAGACGGTTAACGGTTGCAAAGCGGCAGTGAGCGAAACTTGAGGTGAACGCTTTGTCGACTGCATTTCTTTCCCCGCTTCGAGCCGGGAACTCTATGGCTCCTTTGCGTTCCCGATTCGAATCGTCTTGTAAGTCAGCGGGGGCAGCTCGATCTTCAAACGACCATTTTCAGGGAACTCGCCAAACTGCTCGTTGGCGATGATTTCTAGCATTTGCCCATTCACTCTTATCTTACCTTTCACCTCGATAGCGCTGAGGTCGACTTCTTCCTTCACCGTCTGCTGGGAGAAGTTCAGCGCCGTGACGACCAGTGCAGGAGTTCCTGGTGGTCGCATCACGAGGACACAGGCGGCCGGATTTGCAACCTGAAGCACAGCGAGGAGTTCACTTTCGGCGAGGCGGTATTTTTTGCGAGCCTTGAGCATCCGAGCGAGCTGCCGCGCGAACGATTCAGGATTTTCAAGCTGTTCAGGAAGTGCCCCGTAGATTGAAATGGCGCGTTCTACGCCGAAATGCGAGGTTTCTTGGCGGGGATTCGCGCCCATCAAGTCGACGCCACCACGATTGATCCAGCGGTAATCACCTTCTTTCATCCGTTCGGCAACCGACTTCTCTGGAATCGGCAAGGCGCCGACGAGATCCCAACTTGAAAGACTGAACACGCCAGGTTGCATTGCGTTGGCGGCGGCGAGAAGCAGATGTGCTTGCTGGATTTGCTGCCGCTCCTCTCGCGAGGCGTGATAAGGATCACGTATTTCGAGTGCAGCTGCGATGAACCCTGCAAAAGTGGTAGCCAGCCCATCCTTTTCAGGTCGATAGAGTCTGTTGTGTGGCGCTCGGTCGCCAGCAGCCTTCTGCCGCATTTCGCGAAGCATCTGTTCTCGCAGCTGCCGACCGGAGACCTCTTTGCCGTTCAGCTTGAACATCTCGTCACCACGTGCATCGAGCTCCACAAGCTGGTACGTGATCTCGTCGTGGTTTTGCAGATCATGGACTAGACCGATCGGCTGCACATCGGCATCAAGCAAAAATTGAAAAGCCTGCCGCAACAGTGTCGCGTCTTCCATCAGCAAGGCATGCAGGCATTGGGCTCGCGTGAAGAAATCGTACGAAAGGTCGGGGCCGTGTTCGGTGTACGTCTTCAACTCTTGAAGCGGAACATTAAGCTCGTGAAAGCTAAAACCGCCGAGCTTGCGAGCCATAAATGCAATCGAGTTAGTTCCTTGGACCGAGAGTGGATGCTTGAAGTGCAATGTTAGGTGGTCGCCTGGCTGTGGTTCAATTCCCAAAAATGGAACCGCGTCGAGCCGCATTACCCGGGCCCCGAGCGAGTGTATCGTCTTGGTAAGGTCGCCACATACGGCTCGCTGTGCAGCAAACGAGGGATCAAGCCAGTTCAGCGCCGGTTGCTCCTTCTTAAAATAGTGCAAAAACACCCAACGCCGTTGTTTGCCATCCACGCCAGTTACTTTGGCGGTCGCGCTCCAACCACTCCACTCCCGTGCCTGGGGAGCAGCGTCGTTCGAGTTGATCAGGCCCGGAATGTACCCTTTATCGTGCAATTTTTTAGCGGCATCTTTGGAAACAAGCTCAGTCGTCCAGGGACTGTCGACGCCAGGCAGCAGTTCCCAGTCTTCCTTTCGTATTTCAACCATCGTGTAAAGTCCGGGGTAATCTTTGTAGGCCCGTTCAGCCAAGCGAAAGTCGGCACCGATCCCCGTGTGCAGTGGCACGAGATCGCCAGCGATCGAACCACCGTGTTTCTTCGCAGTGTGGACCATGGCTCGGTATTCTTCGTCCGTGCCGAGCGCGGGATCAAGCTGGAGCGAAATAGGATCGAACCAACCGTCGCTGGTGGGATTGAACCGGCGATCTTCAACGCTTCCGGCTCGTTTGACGGGTCCGGTGTGCAGCAAGTCGATTCCGATTTGCTCCAGCGATTGCCACAACTCAGCATCGCCCCAAGTGGCGATGACGGATTTACCGGGCCGAGGAATGACGGAGCCCGGATAATCAAGCAGCCACACAGAGGCCAAGCGGACCGCCTCTCGCGGCTTTGGTTCGCCGTAAGGTTGTCGCCACTGCGCACCCTGGCCCGAGATTAATTCTGCTTGCTCCTTGGCCTGAAACAGCATGGAGCGTTCTTCAAGCCACTGGACGTATTCGCGATCGGTATCGCGCTGGTTGTTCGCTGACTGTGCCAACGCCGAACAACAAAGACCGCAAACGATTGCTGCTGGTGCAAAAGTCCGGATAACGAGCCATAGCCTGCCGTTCATGGATGGAATCTCCAGGTGCCTTCGAGCGACGGCAGCCTAAAGCAATTGTCGTGCCTTCCGCAACAGCCTGTGGCCTCGGCGGACTTGGCAGCCATTCCGCCTGTTCCACCTTAGAGCCGCTCGTGCTTGAGATACCTGGCGAGGTAGGTTGCCGTTCGGCTCGCTTTAACATTCGCGATGTCGGCGGGCTTGCCAGCAGCGACCACTTGTCCGCCTTCGTCGCCAGCGCCAGGTCCCATATCGATGACCCAATCGCTGCTGGCTACAAGTTGCATTTCATGCTCCACCACAACCACAGTGTTGCCCGCATCCACCAATCCTTGGAGTTGTGTAACTAACTTCTCAACATCAGCCGGATGTAATCCAGTCGTAGGTTCGTCCAACACGTAGAGCGTCTTCCCTTTGCTAGCGCGCTGCAGTTCTGTCGCCAGCTTAATCCGTTGAGCTTCCCCGCCGGAAAGTTCGGTCGCTGGCTGCCCGAGCCGCAAATAGGCCAGCCCAACTTGCAAAAGCGTCTGGAGCGCGCGAAGCAGGGGTGGATCTTCCGCGAAAAACTCGGCTGCAGTGGCGACCGTCATTCCGAGAACATCTGCAATCGACTGCCCGCGGAGTTTGACCTCCAGCGTCTTGGCGTTGTACCGCGCACCGTGGCAAGTGGGACAAGGAGCGTAAACACTCGGCAAGAATAGGAGTTCGACGAACACGAACCCTTCGCCTTGGCAGGTTTCACAACGGCCCTTCGCCACATTGAACGAAAACCGGCCGGCGTCGTAGTGCCGGCTGCGGGCGGCCTTCGTGTTAGCAAAGAGTTTGCGGACGTCGTCAAACAGCCCGGTGTACGTCGCCAAGTTCGAGCGCGGCGTGCGGCCGATCGGCTTTTGATCAACCGTGACGAGTCGCGAGATGTGATCCAATCCAGCCGTGATCCGGCCAGTGATCGCTTCGCTCGCTGTTTCCAGTTCATCGTATTCGTCTGCGGCAGGAGCATGATGCCCGAGATGACTCGCAACAAGTTCCACAAGGACCTGGCTCACTAGGCTCGACTTTCCCGAGCCGGAGATTCCTGTCACTGACGTCAGCACTCCCAGCGGAACGTCGACATTAAGGCCATGGACGTTGTTGTGGTGAATACCTTCGAGTCTCAGTTGCCCCTGTGCTGTGCGGGCAAATCGTGTCGCAGTTCGTGAGCGGTCAAACAGATACTTCGCCGTGTGTGACTCTTTCACTGTGGCTAACCCAGCGGGCGGGCCGCTGTAAAGAATGCGCCCGCCGTGCTCTCCTGCTTCCGGCCCCACGTCGACGATCCAGTCGGCCCGCTTGATCACGTCAAGGTCGTGTTCAACAACGAATAAGGAGTTGCCAGCAGCTTTCAATCCATCGAGCGCGGTCAGCAGAGCCTCGGTATCCGCGGGGTGCAGACCCGCAGATGGTTCGTCCAGCACGTAGACGACGCCAAATAAATTGGACCGAACTTGCGTTGCGAGGCGAAGCCGCTGCAACTCACCAGGCGATAGGGTCGGTGTGCTGCGATCCAGTGATAAGTAGCCAAGTCCTAAATCCAACATCACCGCCAAACGGGCTTCCAAATCTCGGTTGATACGCTCGACAACCACCGCTTTCTCCGGATGCTCGGCCGCGAATTTACGCCAGCCGGAAACAGCGCCATCACAATACGGTTTCAGCAGCTCCGCCAATCGCTTTAGCGGAAGCTCGGACAGCGCAGCGATGTCGTAGCCTGCAAACTTCACAGCCAGCGCTGCTGGCTGTAGGCGTTTCCCGTGGCAGGTCGGACATTCGCTGCTCAAAAGATAGCGCGCCACACGCTTCTTCATGGCGGCGCTTTCGGTGGTGGCAAAAGTTTGCAGCACGTATTTCCGCGCGCTCGTGAATGTCCCTTGGTAGCTCGGCGCTTCCTTTCGCTTAATGGCCTGACGAACTTCGTCCGAATCGAAGCCTGCATACACCGGCACGGTTGGCTGTTCGTCGGTGAACAGCAACCAATTTCGATCCTTTCGCGAGAGCTCGCGCCAAGGCCGGTCGATGTCGAAGCCGAGCGTGGTGACGATGTCGCGTAAATTCTGCCCATGCCAAGCCGGCGGCCACGCAGCGATCGCGCGCTCACGTATCGTCAAGCTGTCGTCCGGCACCATCGAAGCTTCCGTGGCGTCATACACGCGTCCCAGGCCGTGACAAGCATTGCAGGCGCCGGCTGGGGTGTTGGCCGAGAATGCTTCGGCTTCTAGATGCGGATGATTGCGCGGGTAGTCGCCAGCTCGCGAGTACAGCATTCGCAGCAGATTGGACAACGTGGTGATACTGCCCACGGACGATCGCGTCGTCGGGGACCCTCGTTGTTGCTGGAGCGCTACGGCGGGCGGCATGCCCTCGATTTCATCAAACTGCGGCACACCCAACTGATGAAACAAACGCCGCGCGTAGGGTGCCACGGATTCCAAGTACCGCCTCTGCGCCTCCGCGTAGAGGGTGCCGAATGCCAGCGACGACTTGCCCGAGCCTGAGATGCCCGTGAAGACAACCAGCTGATGGCGTGGAATGTCGACATCGACGTTCTTCAGATTGTGCTCACGTGCGCCGCGAACGCAAACCAGTCCGGTTGATGGTATTTGCGACATTAGTAAAGACATTAGTAAATGTGTCCGTCTGCGCAGTTTCACAGAGGTTTACGCCCTTTGGCGATACTCTGAATCGACTGCATGCTCGCATGAAGCGACAGCTTGCTGGTTAGCGAGTTAGTCGACAAACTCCGCTCTTGGGCCAGGGGTCGCTGTGTAAGTGCTGACAAACCTGGGATCTACCAAGGTGCGACAACTGCAACGACAGCCCGTCGGAAGATTTCGCGAGATCCACTGCAGAATTAGCTCTTCGGCAGGTATCGCGAACCGAAGTGCGCTGTCGCGATTAATCAGCCCAGCCGCCCCGTGCACGTTGAACTACTCTTCTTTCTCCTTCTCTCGAACCTTTCTCTCGGCAGCATATTTCTGCCGGCTTTCAAAGTTCTTCTGCTCGTCCTTGCGCCATTTGGCCATGTGCTCTTCCAGGTTCGCGACATCTATCTTCCACGAACCGTCTTCGCGGGCGAACTGAGCGTCGTAGCTGAAGTGTTGCGACTGCATCGTCCCGACAGCGCGATTGCCGTCGATCTTGACATCCGTCAGCTTGTCATAGTCCAGGTCCGGATCGCGGGTCTGCTGCTGGCGGAGAATCAGATTCCGCCGCTTCACAATCGCCGAAAAATATGCTTCCTGGTCGTAGATCATCGACACCACCACGCTGTCCCAGAGCCGTTCGCGTTCATGGCTCAGCCGTTCGCGCGCCTCATAACCAGGTGAAGTCTCGGGTTTATTTTCATCCACAACCAGTGGCGGAAAGCCCTCGGCCACGCCGCGGTTGTACGACGTGTGCATGGCCTGCTTGTCCGGCATCTTCGACATGTCGAGGTACCAGGCCATTAGCAGATCGCCGCCGCCGCTCTCGACCATCTGCAGAATTTGGTTTCGCATGTACCAGTCCCGCTGCCGTCGGCTGAATGTGTGCCAGAGTTTTTCGGGGTCATTTTCCGCGAATGCTTCGCGCCGGCCGAGCAATGCGTCTTTCGGTTGTTCATATTTCACCGGCGCTTTGTGCGTCCAGCGTTTGGGAAGTTCCGCTTCTAGTTGATTTGCCTTCTTCTCCGCGGCGGTCAGCGGCTCTCGCTCGATCTTCGCTTCGCCTTTCTCTTTGCGTTGCACCTTCAAATCGATGACCCAACCCTGCTTATCCTTACTGAAGCCGATGTCTGAGACCTGCGGATCGCGATAATCTTCCTTCGTCTTTTTCGGCTTGGCCCGGTCAAGCAGCCTGCCAGTCGCCGTGTTACCTTCGATCTGCAGATCCTCGAGTTCGCCAGCCAACTTAAGGCGGTGCATGGAGGCCGCAAACGCGCCAGCTACGTCGGTCAGCGAATCGATCAGCAGTGGGCGGAATTCCTCGATTGGCACCTGCTCGCGGGTTAGCTGACGGCGGCGGTCTTCGTCAATGAACGCTTGAAGCGTTGGTGGGTCGTCCCGAAAATGAAACTGATACGCCCACGCCATGTAAATCAAGGTCTCGACGTTGTCGGTTGGAAAGCAATCGCGGACCGCTGCCGCATTCCAATCCTTCTGCGCTTTGTCGAACGAAGCATACACTTCCTCCGGCGAAGCGAACGCCCGTCCCCGCCGGCTGGCGCTTGCAGCTCGTTCTTCGCGAGCGGTCCGTTGCAAAAGCTGCTCACGCTGACGCTCGTCCCCCGTTGGCAAATCGAACCTCCAGCCTCGATCTTTCGTTTGCTGGAAGTAACACGGCAGTTGATAAGCAAATGATCGCGCCGGCTCGGAAGTCTTGGCTTCACCTTTGGCGATCGGCTGGAAGAAATACTTGACGATGCCTCGTGCTCGGCTGCCATCTTGCTTAACTTCGCCCAGCTCGGCGTGGACGCGGCGGCCGCGGGACTCTTCGAGTTCTCTGTGCTTCTTGAGGATCGCGTTGAAATATGCGGCTTCGTCAAAGCGCGTGACAACAAACGCGCGGGCTCTCTGGGCTTGAGCGCTCGGTGGCGGATTGGTGTTGTCTTCGGTCACGAACTTGCGCTGATCGCCGTACCAATGCAGCACTAGGGTTTCGCCATTTTCTCCCAAAAGTTGACTTCGGCCGTTGAACAGAAAATCGTTGTAATACTCGGGAGTTACCGCGCTACTCGCCAGGCTCGCGTCGCATTTGCGTTTGGCTCGCTCCCATGCCTCGAAGACTGCTGCTGGCGAATCGTGGTGTGCCGTCTCGACCGGACGTTCCCATGACACTTCCTCTGTCGTGAGTTCCGGCTCGCCCTGCCTAGCTTTGGAAGATCGTAAATCTACCATCCAGCCTTGCTCATCCTTCACGAAATGGAGTGGATCCGAATCGGGACCACTGTCCTCGTCTTTAAAGGCAACCTTCGCCGTCGCCGTGTCCCCCTTGATCTGCACATCTTTAGCACGCAAGTTCCGCAGGTTGTTAGATCGATACCGGTTCAGGCCGGTGACAATCTTCTGAAACGCGGCCTCGCGATTAGCGATCGACTTCACGAGCAACGGCGGAAGGTCGCGACGGGTTGTGGGGAGGTGCTCGCGTGTCAAGTTCTTCCGCAGATCGGGATCAATGAGTTCACCAATACCGAGCGGCGCCGCATCACCGGTCAGCTCATCAGACCATTGCTTAAATAGGAGTTCGCTCTGGCTCTCGGTAGTTAGAGCCTCATAGGCCAGTTTCCCAGCCTTATCTTCCACCGCCTGCTGGTAACCGAGGAATGCCTTCTCCGGAGATTCGTATGTCCGCTCCCGCTTAGCTGGTTCAGCAGCGGTCAACGTGGTGACCAGAACGAAGAGGAACCATACGGTGATCGCTGAATACTCCAGCCGTACGAAACGTAGAAAAACAAACATGGCAGCGTACCTCCGCGGTTTTTGCACGGCCCAGAGGGAGCATCTCCGCCCGGGCTGCCGGCCTCCATGCAACTGTTGAGCCACGACACGAGCATCCAACGCCCAGTATATCGAGCAAGTGACTACCTTTAGCTCGGCTCACAAGACGCTGAATTGTAGCGTGAACGCTGTCGCTACGAATCTATGTGCGTAATCCCGGTCGCCGCAGTACACGGCAATTGAAATCAATCGAGGGAGAAAGTCCGCTAACTCGAATAGTTTTCCAGGGGCGATAACGTGACGTAGGGCAAACTCGTAGAACTCCTCGCGTTCAACTTTCCATTCTGTCGTTGGCAGGGCGTCGGCGGTGGCATCGGCGTTTCTAAGCAGAATGGCAAAGCCCAATCGCTTCAACAACAGTGCATCGGTTTTTCGTAGAGAATCACCATCCGAAGTACCGTCGCCTTGCGAAGGAGTTCAGCCGATGCGGCTTCTTCAAAGATGCCGGCGGACAGACCGAGGAACTGCTGAATGTTGAGTGAAGAGAGGCGAGCCACGCTCTTCCCAATTGCGATTGGAGGCCTCGGCAACCCACATGTTCGCGCGGTCGGGGCTCCGCTCCTTCTCGGCCGTTTTGGAGCGAACGACGAGGAGCTTGGCCGCGAGCCTGCGGCCACCGAGACTGACGGGGAGAACAAATCGCCCTAGTGCTAAACTGATCGCGCATGACGAAACGGGCGAGTCGCGTCAAGTACACGCTGCCATCGAAGTACAAGATGTACCTCAACTTCCAAGCCGCGCTCTACCGTGAACCGGACGACCCGCTGCGATTTAGCTACCCCGCGGACCATCCTTTGCCCACAGAGTTCGAGGAACAAATGACGGCGCTCGTGCGCGAGTACAAGGGCAACGGCAAGTTCCTTTCGGTCCATCACCCCGATACGCCCGGCAGGCTTCAAGGTGCTCACGACGCGACGGCATTGTGTCTGATGGGCGCCGCGAAAGGTGCCATTCGGGGACATTTCATTCGGGGGGGGTGAAAGGACACAGATGAGCAAAATACTTCGCTTCAACCTTGCGGTCCCGACCGAAGATCAACCGCAGGAAGTTGGGCTCGTGAAGGACATTTGGACCCGATTTTTCCCGAACGGGCGGTACGTCCTCAACCGAGCCGAGTGGAAGGGCAAAGAACCTCGCTCGTGCGCAGTCACGCGCGTGAGCAGCCAATCCAAGCAGGTCGTCGACGGGAAGCCGATGATCGTCGAGATCGAAGTCACCTACCGTCCGAAGGGCGAGATCAACTTCGTTGGCAAGACACGCTACGACGGTTGGCAAGCGATGGTCCCGTCGAGAACCAAGAGTGGGGAATTCGCGGATGCGGAAGGCAAACCGCTCCCCGACGGCGCATCACCCATTTTCCTGCCGAAGGACGTGTACGACGACGTTGAATACAACGACCTCGACTTCGGGGAACTTGTGCACGAGCACGAGGAAGGGGGAATCCAACGGACAACCTCCGAAGCCGTCTTCGAGGAACTCAAGGCGAGCGGACGCATCGGCGGAGTCGCGTTCCTGGCCGCTCGTCGTTCACGTCCGTCGCGGAAATTGCTGGTTGCCAACGCGGAAGCTGATACCGGAGTCGATGGCTTCGGGACAATCGTCGAAGTGGTGCCCGCTGCCACTGTCCAGCTCAAACACGTTCTCTCGCAGAAGCTGACTGCCATCATGTCGGACTTCATCGAAGGCCGATGCACGATCAAGAACATCGGAAACGAGCAGATGACGCTCGCAATGCTCTCCGATGTCCTCGTCGATTGCACCAGTCCGAATGGCCAGTCCCGGTTCGGTGTGCTGGCTGAGTTCACCGAGCCCAACTTCATGGAGGACTTGGCCAAGCACCTGATGTCAGCCTACGAACTGGACGTATCCATTGTGCCCGGCGAAGACGGCGGGCTTGTTCTTCGGCACAGCAGCGAAAAGCGGTAGGAGGAGCCATGCCAAAGACCGTCTTTCTCGATACGCACGTTTTCGACACAAATTGCTACGACTTCGATTCTCCGCTTTTGGAGAATTTCCGATCGTTTGCCAGCACAGGACGCATCAACGTCGTCACGACCGAGGTCACCCGCGGCGAGATTGAAGCGCGAATCACCGAAAAGGTGCAGGAATCGCTGCAAAACTTGAAGAAGTGGCTCAACGAAAGAGACACGAAAATCCTTCGCCAGCTTGGCGGCAGGTACGAGATCCTGTTCTCCAAAGCGAAGGCCGAAGACCAGGCCGCGATCCTGAAGAAGCAATTCAACGACTTCTTGCACGCCACTCACACGACTGTTATTCCCACCGGTTCGATTGACGGGGCAAAGCTCGTCAACGCCTATTTCAATTCAGTCGCGCCATTTGGCCCCGGGAGGAAGAAAGAACAATTCCCTGACGCTATCGCGGTCGCTGTCTTGCGGCAGTGGTGCGAAGAAAACGATTGCACGGTCGAGGTGGTATTGGTGCTCACGAACTTTCATCGGTTCCTGCAAAGTGCCGAGATTGTGCAGGCACTGGCGAAGCAAGTTGCGAACGGGAAGCAGAATCGCACATTCGTAGTGATCCTGTCGCCGATCGTGCAGGTGCCGACGGAACTCGACAAGCAGTTCGTCGTCATCGAGCATGATCTGCCCGGCCGCGAGCAGCTCGCTGACATTGCCCGCGGAATCGCCACGGAGGGTGAGGAACTGCAAGCCGGCGTGGAGTTTGAGCGAATCCTGGATGCGGCCGCCGGACTGACCCGATACGAGGCCGAAGGGGCGTTCAGCTTATCGCTCGTCCGCCATAGCAAACTGCGCTCGGATGTGTTGTGGGAGCAGAAGACTCAAATGCTCAAGAAAAGCGGCCTGTTGTCGCTCCATCGCGGCGGCGAGACGTTCGCCGATCTCGGCGGCTTGGAAGCGGTGAAGGCATTCTGCAAGCGATCGTTACGGAGCCCGACGAATCGTACGGCGTCGGTACGGCCGCGCGGAATCTTGCTCTTGTCTCCGCCAGGGTGCGGAAAGTCGCAGTTTTGCAAAGCGCTCGGGAATGAAACTGGCCGCCCGACACTCGTGCTGGACGTCGGCAACCTTCTCGGTTCTCTTGTCGGGCAGTCGGAAGCCAACATCCGCCAGGCGCTGCGGATCATCGACGCGATGGCGCCGGCGGTGCTGTTTCTCGACGAATGCGAAAAGGCGTTCAGCGGCGTCTCTGGCAGCGGCGACAGCGGTGTATCGGCGCGGCTCTTCGGTTCGTTCCTGTCTTGGCTCAACGATCACGAATCGGACGTCTTTGTGGTCGCGACGGCGAATGACATTTCCAAGCTCCCGCCGGAGTTCTCGCGCGCGGAAAGATTCGATGGCGTGTTTTTCCTGGACCTGCCAGACTCGCAGCAGCGTCAGTCAATCTGGCAGATCTACGTGGCGAAGTACGGTCTCGATCAGTCTCAATCACTGCCCAGGGACGAGGGCTGGACTGGCGCTGAAGTCAAAGCCTGTTGCCGTCTCGCTGCACTGCTTGACGTTCCACTCATCGCCGCCGCCCAGAACATCGTGCCAGTCTCTCGGACTTCCGCGGAATCGGTCGAGAAACTGCGAAGCTGGGCCTGTGGGCGGTGCCTGAGCGCTGACAAACCGGGGATCTACCAAGGGGCAACGGTCGCGACGACTGGCACCCGGCGCAAAGTGACTCGCGATCCGTCACAGAATTGAATCCGAGCATACTAAGTTGACCTTCTGACCTGCCGGAAACTGGCCACCGTGCTGGCGGCGCTGCGGTACTCGCAGCGAAGCCTCGAATTAACGAACGAGATCGGCAGCGGCGAATACTTCTCGGATCACCACCCGCTCACAGCGGATGGAATGGACGACCTCTGCGAGCGATTGAAATTCACAGCGTGCAAGTAAATGTGCGTGCTGACTCTCATTTTCCAACTTCACGGAGACATTATTACTATGGCAACACTTCTCGACGAGCCGCGAACGGGCAACACCGCCTCCCCAGCGCAACGGATGCGGATGACGATGGCCGCTGTCCGGGTGATGTTTACCTGGCTCGGCTCACGTAAGACTTTGACCCAGGAACAGAAATCGCAGGCTGCCGACGCATTCGGTGCCGAGCGAGCATACCTTTCAGCAGGTAAGAAGCTGCTCGATACGTCGCACCCGGCGTTCAAGGCCGTGACCGCGGTCCGCACACGCGTGATTGCCTTCTGGAAAGGCATCTCGCTGCCCTATCCGGAGAGCGGCATTCGGCTGATCCGACAGGACGACATCAGTTCATTCACGGTACAGATGACGTCGCTGAAAGCGGAACTCGACGAAGCGGTGATTCAACTCGACGCACGGTACGACGAACTCAAGTCGGCGGCTAGGCGGCGGCTGGGATCGCTGTACAACGGTGGCGACTATCCGGCGACGCTCCGTGGCTGGTTCGATGTTTCGTACGACTTTCCGTCCGTGGAGCCGCCAGAATACCTGCGGCAGCTCAGTCCACAACTCTACCAGCAGGAGGCGTCGCGGATCGCCGCGCGCTTCGACGAGGCGGTGCAACTCGCCGAGCAAGCATTCACGGAGGAATTGTCGAAGCTGGTCTCGCATCTGACGGAGCGGCTGAGCGGCAATGAAGATGGCAAGCCAAAGGTGTTTCGCGATTCTGTCGTTGAAAACTTGCGCGAGTTCTTCGAGCGGTTCCGTCACCTCAACATTCGCTCTGATCAGCAACTCGATGAGTTGGTTGTCCAAGCGCAGCGAGTGGTCCGCGGCGTCGAGCCTCAGCAACTCCGCGATAACCAGGCACTCCGGCAACAAGTGGCGTCTCAACTATCAGGCGTGCAGTCGGTGCTGGATGGCCTGCTCGTCGATCGTCCCCGCCGGAACATACTCCGCCGGGGAAAGTGAGGTCTGACTACTTCTATGGAGCTTCTCATCGAACCCAACGGCCTGGCTCGCTGCATCTACACCGAAGAGATCGACCTGGCCCAACTTGGCACGCTGACCATCCGCCGCGGCTCGCACGTCGAACCGGATGAGCGCGGGTGCTGGCTTTGTGACTTGTCGCCTGTATCTGGGCCCGTGCTTGGCCCATTTGAGTCTCGCGGCACAGCACTCGCCGCCGAGGTTGCCTGGTTGTCAGAGCACTGGCTGGTGCCGACCGTCGGAACCTCGACGGATTTTTAGCTGTTCGCGTTTCAGAATCGTCCTCGGACCGACGCGGCCGTTCCCAATCTGTGGGCAATGAGCGGTTCGTGCCAGCTGTGGGAATGTTTGTAGAGAAAAGGAAGAGGCTTATGGCTAAGAAGGCGCCTAGGGGTGTCGTGCACGGCGTGAAATCCCAGAAACCCATTGATTTACACGCAATCGTTCATCGCCGGCTTACCGTCGATTTCCACGGCGTTCGTCTCACAGGGCGTGTCGTCGCAGCCGGCTGGAAAACACCCTGGGTGGTTTACCGAGGAGACAAGACGCCGATGCAATTCATTGTGATTGCTCCAGATGGCACGCCCACTGCTGCATCCACCACTCCCACCGATACGATCGAGATCGGCGTGCACTCCTCGACGTGGGCCGCGATCGAGTGGGAGCCCGTCGAGGAGGAATAAAGTGCAGCTGGTGCAACGGCTGCGATCCGCAGCTGGCGATGGTCCGCTCAGCTGCTGCTGGAGGACGCCAACGATCTAAATCTGGAGCCTCGGCTGGCACCGCTGGCCAATGCGGCAATCGACGCTCTCTGTGACCGGTTGAGTCGCTCGGGGTAATCCCGCGGCTCTCGAATCGAATTATTCGTCAATTTGTCGGGGCTCGCGATGCGCTTGGGCGCAGGGCGAGCCCTTTTTTCGTGGTTGATCCCAGGAGTATTTCACTATGACCCAAACAGAATTGAATCATGCGGTAGCTGAGGCGACCGGCGAATCTGTCCAGACCATCCGCCGCCGCGGCTTCAGCGTGGTCACGCCGCTCAGCGTGTTTCAGCCGGATGACGCCGACGACTATGCGCTGCCCAGCGTCGTCGATTGGGACGCTCTGGAACGGCAGCAACGTCGTAATGCGGCGTAGCTGTTGCGTGCTGCTACTCATGGGCGGTGGCAATCGTGCTGCCGCCCCGATTGTTTTCCCAATCCCCTTATCTCTGCGGAGCCACACACTTGATCCAAATTACTCGTCAACTTGCCAAGCTGCTGCGTTTGGTCATTAAGCGTACCTTCGGCCGCCAGATCGGCATGATCGCGGTTCGCACTGGCAACAACGGCTTGGTTGTCGACGTGCAAGGTGCCAACCAATCCCTCCGGTATCACGATCGGCATCCCCAGGACGCCGAGAGCCTGCTACTGCCGCTGCAGGTGCTTGATGATGTGCAGGGTTCCAAAGCCGAGCCCGTGTTCCTCAACACCAGGCGTACCGGTGTTGTGGGTGCGAGCTGGCAGGAAAATGGCGTCTTTCGTGACCTGGAATACGACGCTCCCGAGCCGTTCCCCGTTGCACCTGCGTTCCCGGCATTGCCGGCGACGTTCGTCCAGAACGGGCCGGGACTGCTGACCGCCCTGCGGGATGCCTATGAAACAACCGACGTGGAGAGCAAACGGTACGCGCTCGGCTGCGTGCAACTGCGTCAGGACGGCGCCCTCGCCGCGACCGATGGCCGGCAGATGCTCAGGCAAACTGGGTTTCAGTTCGGTTGCGACCAGGCCGTGCTCATCCAGCCCAGCCGGTTCTTCACCTGCAAAGAGCTGCCGGCGGAGCCAGTGCGCATCGGTAACCTGCCGGATGACAAGGGCGTCGCCACGGTGGTGTTTGAGATCGGGCCCTGGACCTACTGGCTCGGCACTGAGCGCGAGGGCCGATTCCCCGACGTGGACAGCATCATCCCGTCCACTGACTACTGCAAGTCAACCCTGCGGCTGTCGCTGGCGGATGCCCGGTTCATGGCCGAGAACTTGCATCGGCTCCCTAACGGAGCCACGCACCGCGAATTGACCCTGGATTTGAACGGCAGCGTCGTGTTGCGCGCCGCGTCGATCAGCACACCGCGCCCGGCCGAGATGATCCTCAGCAATTCGATCAAGCAAGGAGATGACATCCGCATCTGCACAGATCGCCAGTTCCTGGCCCGGGCCGCCGCGATGGGCTATAGCGAAATCCATCTGCCCGACAAAGCGTCGCCCGCAGTCGCCCGAGATAACTCGCGGACGTATCTCTGGATGTTGCTTTCGCCCAAGGACGCGATCAAGCCCACCGACGATTGCGTTCGCATCGAGTCCCCACTCGATTACGGCCACCGTACTAATTTGCCAACTATTCCTCAAAGGACAACACCCGTGAATCGCATTGCGAATCAACCTGTACCCGTCGCCTCATCACAGTCCTCGACAACGGTGATGTCGCCCCAACCTGCCTCCGAGCCAACTGTGCGCCGCCGCAAACGGGCCAGCAACAACGGCAAAGCAACCACATCGTTGGAGGTGGCGATCTCGCTCCGCGATCAGCTGCGTGCCGCACTGGCCAGCAGCAAGGAATTAATCAGAACGATCAAGACCGAGAAGCGTGGCCAGAAGTCGTTAAAGCTGGCCTTGGCGTCGCTCAAACAGCTGCAGGCCGTCGCCTAACCTGTAAATCGCTCGTCGTCTGCGTGGTCACAGACACTTCATCCTCAAAACAACCACGGAGCATTTCATGCCGCTCAAAGTAAATGTCGGCCTTAGTAAGAAAGTCGGCCTGCGCGATTACGGCAGTCTCGGTGCCTCATGCCATGTCGAATATGAGGCGGATGCGTCACTGCTAAACACCGATCTCGAAGGCTTTCACCGCCAAGTCAAGAACGCATTCAGCGCCTGCAAACAGGCCGTGCAGGACGAGTTGCACCGCAACCAGACCGCAGAACAGGCGCCGCAAGTGGCCGCGGGCGAGCACAATAGCAATGTGCATCCGCAAGGCCAGAACAGCAGTGGCCACTATCGGGGCAATGGAACTGCCAACGGTCACACCCGAACCAGCCAAGCTGCGAATCCACCGGCCAGCGGCCAGCGGCGGACGAGCGGCCGCAAGGCAACTGCCAGCCAAGTTCGTGCTCTCGAAGCCATCGGCAATCGCCTGCAGCTCAACATCGACCAGTGGTTGCATGAGAAGTACGGCATCCGCTTGGCATCGGAACTGTCGATCGCCGATGCCAGCGCCGCAATCGACGAGCTGAATTCCACCACCTCTGGCAACGGAGCCAATCACTAACCCATGACTGCTTTACTCTTTGACGCCCGCGTTGAAGCGCCCAGCGCACGAGCCCCGCCGCAACCTGTCCCACCGGTGGCGCCGCGGGATTACATCTCCTTCTCGGCAATCCGCACCTATCAGCAGTGCCCGTTGCGTTACTTCTTCCGGTACATCGCTGGAATCCCCGAAGAAACCCTCTCCGCGGCATTAGTCTTCGGCAGTGCCATCCATCGGGCAATCGAGCATCACTTCCGTAAATTGCTGGAATCCAGCAAGGCCGCGACGCCGGAGGAAATGGAGCGTGAATACCAGCTGGAATGGCAGGCCCAGTCGTTGCCTATACGGTTTAGCAAGGATGAACAAGCCGATTCGTTCGACGATCTTGCAAAAAGAATGATCACCGCATTCGCACAGAGCGACCTAGCCAAGCCGGCCGGCCGGATTCTGGCGATCGAGGAGACATTGCGAGGCCAGCTTGTTCCGGGCCTTCCCGATCTGCTCGGCAAAGTCGATCTGATCCTCGAAACGCCGACCGAGTTACTGGTCAGCGATTGGAAAACATCGCGGTCGAAGTACACGCAGGATCAGGTCGAAGAGTCGGCCGCTCAGCTTCTTTTGTACGGAGAACTCGCGAAGGACTTCGCGCCGAGCAAACGCCTGCGGTTGCAGTTCGGCGTGCTCACCAAAACGAAGGAGGTCAGCGTTGAGGTCCACCGTGTGACGTTTGAGCAAGCTCAACTCGACCGCACTAAGCGAGTTGTAGAACGCGTCTGGCAAGCCATCAAGGCAGCACACTTCTTTCCTGCCCCCTCTCAAATGAACTGCCCAGGATGTCCCTATCGTGACCCGTGCCGCAAATGGCCCGGGTGATCGGTTCTTAATTACCGTTTGTTAAGGAGCAAAGAGCTTGAGACACTCCACTTCATGTGCTGGTACGACGCTGCTTGTGTGGCAAAGTGCTTTCATGGCGATCGTCGTAACCTGGAGCTTGATCGTGTCGGCGGCAGTGGTGGAACAGCTTGGGCTGGAGGCCACACACTGGTCGACTACGTGGTTTCGCTGGTCGCGAGGGTAGTCCGGTCGTCGACTCGTATCCACTTTCTGAAAGGAGTTGTAATGCACTGTTCTCATCGCAATCGAGACAGATTCCGCGCGCAGTTGAGATTTTTGGAAGACGGCCTTCACATGCTGATGCGCAAGGCCTGGCACATGATCACGACGTGGCGTGAGCGCCGCCGCGACCAGTCGCGCGGCCACCGCCGCCGCCGAGGCTCGCATGGTGCCGTTTGACGGCGCGCGGCACTTTGGATTCATCGCGTTTGTAGTGCTTGGTTCCGCCCTGATCTGCACCCCGTACCTCGGGTGCTCGGGGTGGATGCCGGCGGCGGTTGTACTGTACTTCAGCTTGGTGTTTTTTAACCGGTTGGAGGAGCGCGATCTGAGGGATTTCCGAGGTGTGATCCGCAGCCGGCCCTGGTAGCCGCCTCGCGCACGAGTGTTCAAACGCCTTGCCGCACTGCTCCGTTGGAGTGGTGCGGCAGGGTGATTTTTGTTAGCTATCCGACCCTCCAATCGGCTTAGGAACCAGGGCGGCGCTACCCTGCGTGCAAGGGTGGTCGGCGCAGGTGGTCGGCGCAGGTGGTCGGCGCAGGTGGTCGGCGCAGGTGGTCGGCGCAGGTGGTCGGCGCAGGTGGTCGGCGCAGGTGGTCAGCGCAGGTGGTCGGCGCAGGTGGTCGGCGCAGGTGGTCGGCGCAGGTGGTCAGCGCAGGTGGTCGGCGCAGGTGGTCGGCGCAGGTGGTCGGCGCAGGTGGTCGGCGCAGGTGGTCAGCGCAGGTGGTCGGCGCAGGTGGTCAGCGCAGGTGGTCGGCGCAGGTGGTCGGCGCAGGTGGTCGGCGCAGGTGGTCGGCGCAGGTGGTCGGCGCAGGTGGTCGGCGCAGGTGGTCAGCGCAGGTGGTCGGCGCAGGTGGTCGGCGCAGGTGGTCAGCGCGGTCGCAGGTGGTCGGCGCAGGTGGTCGGCGCAGGTGGTCAGCGCAGGTGGTCGGCGCAGGTGGTCGGCGCAGGTGGTCGGCGCAGGTGGTCGGCGCAGGTGGTCACGGGCGGTATCGCGGCAGAGGCCGGATTTCCGCCGGGCCGACGGATGGCGGCCACCATTGCGGACTTGCAGAGGGGTGGCGCTAGGAGGCCTGAGGCGCCCAATCCCTCTCTCTCTCTGCCGCTGCCCTGTTTATCACTTTCCTGGCAACCCTCCCACCTCTGCGACGGAGCCCAGGCAAGTGCGTCACCATAGACCCGGACGCAAGTGCTAAATGGTTCTTACCTTGGGTCGATTAAGCCAGATTTTCCGCTGGACCTGTTGTGCTCTGCCCTTGGAGCACAAACCGTGGCGAGGCGGGCGAAGAACGGCATCAGGACGCCGTACAGCTCTTTGTCGCTAAGGGTGCGGACTTCGCCGTTATCGTCCCGCATCTGGGCACCGAACGTCAAACTGACTTGCATGGAGACCTACTCTTTCTAGGGACGCATTCCTACTGGCATTTGGTTACATAGGCTAAATACACCCCCCTACCCCAAAAATGAGCCTCAAAAACAGAAGGGGGGCTTTTGCCGCAAGCTATTGCAGCCAAAGGATTTGCTGAAAGCATAAATAGAGTGCGATGCGTTTTGCGTCGCGTCGCAAGTGGCGTGCTAGAAAAGACTTAACCGCTACGAATAAGAATTGCAGCATGTGTTTTTACATAGGATAAAATTATCGTATGTACTATACGTATACTGTCGCTATGCGAGCAGGCCCGCTTACGCGGGGCCTGCTCGCGCTCCAGCATTTGGGGACGGCTGTGTAAGGAGAACACAGCCCCACTACCACGAGACGACACGGCACCGCGAGGCACGAGGGCAAGGAACTCCTAGGAAGCGTTCTATTGAGCGCTAGCCCCATTCGACGAGGCGACATAGGTCTCTGGATCCTTTTCGAGGCTCCCAGGGCTCCCTGAACACGAGGCGAGAGATTTCTGGGGGTCAATGGGACTGCGGCGATACCGAAAGCGGGCTTCCAATGGAGCCATGCGATGGCAAAGCTGCCGCTGTCCAACGTGTGAGTTTGGGGAAACGGGCGGCGACTGACTTGCCACTTCAACCGTCGTCTAAAGTCGCCGAGATGTCGGTGTTGAGACTCACTCTGTTTTGCTAATCAGGAGCCACACCTATTTAAAGGCGGCAGCTGTTGTGAATCTGACGCTGGTGTTTTCAACCGTTCGGAGGAGCGCGATTTGAATGAGAGGGGTAGTTTCGCTCCGACCCACCGCAGTTCCAAGTGACCACCGCCCCCAGGATCAAACCCTCTACGCGCCGCTCCCATGGGGCGCGCGGCGGGGTGTTTTCTTTAAGTATCCGCCTCCGCTAGCTGAGAAGTCAAATAGTGGTGAAGCACTTGTTCCAAGGGCCACGGTTGCGGGTGTCCCGGACCACGGTTTAAAACGAATGGCCGGTATTGTTACACGCGCACGGTCCACATACGGTCGAGCGTCGCGCGTACGGAACAACCGGACAGCGCCGACGCCGCCGCCCGTACTCACCCCCTCATCCGAGGATTTCTATGCCGCAGTCTATTTACGCGTGAGCAACTCAAAGTGTGCTCATCACCACTGCTGTCGGATCGCAAAGGCAACTGTACAAAGCGTTTCCGACCTTGAACCAAGATCTTTTCATCGCAAATTTGCCAGTGAGCAATTACTTGAAAACGCCGCCTGTAGTGGATTTTGCTACCTAAGACCTTTACCGACGCTCCTGGTCTGCGTAGATGCGTTAGGCCCCCGTCTTCTCCCTTCAAGGTCATTCCGTGCTCCGCCAACCTTCGACGGGCTAGGCCGAGGCTTTCGGCTACGTCGAGCGCACTGCGCCCCAATACGACGAGGTTGTCGGCGTATCTGAGGTACAGTGGAAAACCGTTCTGGGCGGCCGCTGTTAGCGGCAAGTCCAGAACAGAGTGCATTACAAGATTGAGTGCGAGTGGGCTCAACGGATCGCCCTGCTCAATGCCGATATTTCGGCAAGTGTCGTGACCGCGCAGCACCGCCTCGATCAACTGACGCAGCCGAACATCAGACATTAGTGACTGACAGGCAGCAATCGCCAGCGCGAGTGGCACGTTGTCGAATGCCCTGCGGATATCGTCCTGCTGGAAGAAATAGCTTTCCCGGTGCAACACGGCGAACTCAATTGCTACCAGCATATCCCAAGTGCTGATGCCTGGCCGGTACGCGAGGCAACACGACTGAAGTATGCGCTCCGCTGCTTTCGAAAGGATCCGATTAACAGCAGTCGAGATGATTCGGTCTACGATCGTCCGAAGCCGAAGTTCACGAAGTGCTCTATCTGGCCTTGGGATTGGGACAACTAGGCTCGGTGAAGGAACGTATCTACCAGCGTGAGCAAGCCAACAAACTTCCCTTAACACAGCTGCGATCTCGGTGATCGAATAGTCCGCGTAGCTGAAGCCATCGACGCCGGGAGCGGGTCCCGAATTTTGTTTCAGTTCCTGAAATAGTCCGAGCAGGTATTCTGGCTCTAGCACATGCTCAAACGTAAGACGCAGCGCATCGCGGACACGCAGTTCTTGCCCCGATGCGAAAACGTGGGGACACGAAGTCGAATTGATTCGCGCTTCCTCCCGACGTACGTTGGCATTAATAAGAGCACTTCGCCTACCGTACCCGCTCATCGTCGGCTCCTCATTGGGCGTGATGCTAAGAACTGGCGAATTCTCGCAGCCTCAGGATCGGCTGCAGGCGCACACCAGCCAGCGTTTCGATACGCAGCTCCTCGCAGTTGGCTTTGTCTACGCAGCACGGCATGGTGTTGATCGTCGAAGTCAATTAGCGTTACTCGGTGCTGATCAGTGTTTCGTCCCGACAGATACTCAACTGGGAGGGGAGGTGCGTAAGGTCCCGACCCTGCCCAGATGATGGTCTGCGCTCGGCGCGGCGATATCCTCGTTAGGCCGACCGGCGTAGCAATAAGCGGTCCGTCAATATTCCAACCGATCGGACGCCGCTGCATCAGCTCACGATCCGATGCTTCGAGCAGATCGGGATTGAACTGCGAGTCAATAACTAAAGGTGCCTCCTCCATACGCCTTGCGATCGCAATTGCCTGTGGAACCGATTCAGCCATGACGATCACATTTGGTGAAATTTGGTCAATCAGTTGCTCGGCTAAGATCGGCTGCCATTCTCTGAAGGCGCACCAGTCTTGATGGCAGATGATCTTCGCAAGCCGTGCAATCCAACGATTGCGGACGGGGTGACACCAAATGCCTTTTTGGCGAAGTTGCCGTCCATTCCAGTTGTGAGGCAGCGGCTTCGTTCTAAAGAGCACACGTACTGTTCGAATGTCGGTGAGAACTCGACCATGTGCTGGGATCGTCAGTTCGGCAAATCCAAACTGCGCGCGGAGCAGGTCTTCCTCGCGAGGCGACTCTTTCACATCGGTGCGTACAAATCCGATAAGCCTGGCCCTTGCGTCCGCACAAAGAAGCATGTCCTGAAATCGTTCACCAACGGAAGCGATTGCATTCGGGAAGATCGCGATATGGCGAGAGTGGAAACTAACTTCATCTTCCGCAGCACCAGCCGGCGTAGCCACGACGACCTGCTTTACGGATTGCCCCAAACAGTCGATTGCCTGAGCTTTGAAGGATATTTCGAGAGAACGAAGTCGTCTTCTCCACATTCGCTTCTCTGCGTGAGTCCCGACTATGATCACGAACGTCGCTTCGCTGACTGCTCGAACTAGCTGCGCGACTAGGCATGCAGCATCCACGCCATTTCCGACCCTCACGAGGCCGAGCTCATTTCGATAGACGAAATCCACTAGCGCACGATCTATCGGAGGAACGGTGGGACGTATTTCACAAGCCGGTTCAGAAAGCGTTGCACGCCCAGCACCGAATTCTTGCGTGCTCACCACGAAGCCGCTCAGAACCCCGATGAATCGAATCGCCATCTCAAGCCCCGCATTCGCTCTCTGGAGACCGTCAACGGGAATCAACGACTCAGTCTGCGAGACGACCTGTTGCAAACGAGGATTGAAAACTAACTGATCCGTCTGCATGCGCGATGCGAATAGATGCACTCCGGCGTCAGCGCTCAAAGTGTTTCCGCTACGATTGAGCCGAAGTTCAGCAGGACTACCGCGTCGAGACATGTTCTAACCTTTGCTGCGAGTCAACTCGGTTCTTAATTACCGATATGATCGTTACCAACAACCGTCAAATGATTTGCATGGCTCAATGGATACTTTAAAGCTGACTCTGACCGTGGGGATGTTCACTGACAACCTATCAAGTGCGGTACAGTTTCACAGAAACGCGGTTCTCAGCGACTTCTTTCTGGATGCCCTTTAGCGACTTGTACAAATCGACGTTACGACGCACGATTTGAACCTGCTGACTTTGAGGCGTCGATTCAACCTCGTTCAACATGACGCAAACCATTTGACAAGCGTCGACAAAATTCTCGGCTCCATAGAGGCATCCCGCCAGATCCTGGACAGAGGCAGCAAACTCCAGGTCGAGTTTATGCGCCGCCAATGCGGTTAAGCGTTTCGCTGCCTCCCCACGAGATATTCTCCAAATCCCCGCAAACTCGTTAATCAATTCTCCAAGCTTTCCACCCGGCCGAAACTGAATGGCCTCGATCGGTTCCTTTTTAGGCCGCTTTTTCGCCATGCCCGCACCTCCCTGGCTTGCAAGTAAGATCTCAATCGTATACGATTCTACAAGAGTGTACTACACTTGTCTATCGCGTCCACGCTGTCCCACGAGGCGGGCGGCACTTCTGGATCGACCTCGTCCATGACGGAATGAGGCTCCCAATCCGCGGAGGTAGTGTGTTCCACATCTTCTCGGCTACAAGGCCATTCCCTCACTTCTTACGTCGCGAGTTCAGTCTACGCGAGTCGCAAACCAAGGCAGGCATCCAAGCGGAGGCGCCGAGCGACCGTACGCGTTGCATCGTGGCGATACTCGGAAGCAACCGAGTTTAAGGAATCGCAACAATGTCGACAGTTGCACTTGAGTCGCATAATTCACACCCTAACGACCGGCTTGTCACAGTCGAGTACGTCGCCGGAAAACTCGCCGTCTCGACACGATCGGTTTGGAGGCTAGTGAGCGCAAGAAAGATCGTGTTGCCGATCAAAGTGGGCGGGGCCACACGTTGGCGCGAGGCGGAAATCACTCGCTGGATGGCCGCGGGGTGCCCTCCACTGTCAGGCGAGTAACGCTTACTTAGTTATTAAGCACGGAGAACATCTGATGGCATCAATTTTCAAGCGGAGCAAGAAGAAAGGATCGCCATATTGGTTCCAATGGTACGACCATCTGGGTAAGCGGCGGACATCGAAAGGATTCACGGATCGAGGACTAACCGAGCAGGCCGCGGCGAAGAAGGAGGAAGAGGCCAGGCTTCGCCGCCTGGGGCTAATCGACCCGGAACAGGAAAAAATCGCCGGGCAACGGCGCACGGCGCTCACCGAGCATCTTGAAGCATTCGAGAAAAGCCTCAAGAAGAACTCGGAGAAGCACTGGAAGCTCACAATGAGCCGCGTCCGGCGGATCGTCAAAGATTGCAATTTTGAGACGTTGTTCGATATCTCGAAACTGGCTGTCGAATGTAGTCTCACCGAAATGCTCGACGATGAGGAAATTGGTCACAAGACCTACAACCACTATGCCCAGGCCATCGAGTCATTCTGCTACTGGTGTGTCGAGAATGATCGGCTTCTGGCTAGTCCACTCCGTGGCTTGGAGAGACTTAACACAGCTGTTGATGTTCGCCACAAGCGTCGAGCATTGAACGCCGGCGATCTAGAAAGGCTCGTGCAATCAGCTCGCGACAGTGGTGAAGACATCCAATGTTTCTCAGGTGAACACCGAGCTCGACTGTACATTCTCAGTTACATGACCGGGCTTCGCCGCAAGGAAATCGCAAGCCTGAAGCCCCGCAGCTTCGACCTGAACGCCTACCCGCCCACGGTCACCGTGGAGGCTGCATGCTCGAAGCACCGTCGGCTTGACGTGCTCCCGATGCACCCCGAGCTAGTCACTTTGGTGCGCAGCTGGATTGCGGAACTGAAACCCAGTGACGTACTGTTCCCTAAGCTGGCAAAACGCCGGACCTGGCTAATGGTGAAGAAGGATCTGGAGCGGGTGGGAATTCCGTACGAAAACGAGGACGGAATCGCTGACTTCCACGCTGCCGGCCGTCACTCACATATCACCGGGCTCGTTCGTTCTGGTGCCAGTCTTCCCGAGGCTCAGAAGCTCGCCCGTCACACCGACATCAAGATGACGATGAAGTACACGCACATCGGGATGGAGGATCAAGCCAAGGCGGTGGGCAATCTTCCCGCGCTGCAAATGCGCTGCAGTTCAGCCGTCCCTGGCAGTCTTTCGGAGTCACCGCCTGTCACAAAGACGCAATCTGAAAACGAAACAACCCCCGTCATAGACGAGGGTTGCGTCGTGTCCAGTCACCCCGTGGCACAGGGTGACATGATGGAGGCGGCGGGAATTGAATGAGAGGGACGCCTCTCGTAACGAGTTGTCGGATCAACCACTTACGACTCCGGCTCCTCCGCTGTCAGCAAATGGTCAGCAGATCAGCAGCACAGACGGGCACTTGCTGACAACTCCTGGCTCTTCTCTCGAACGCGTCAGTCGGGTCTGGGATCGACTGCCGCCTTATGTTCGAAAACTAGTGGAGGCATTGTGCCTCCAACCTTCGTACTGCCATTTCAACGCCGAGACACCTTCACTCGGAAGTACGGAACTCGTTGAAATAGTCGCCGCTTGGCCGCACCTACCGCTTGCGGTTCGAACGGTGCTGGTTTCATGTGTTCGTGCTCCTTCAGTCTCCGACGAGGGGCTCGGCAATGAACAATGAATGCACTGGAGGAGACTCCGCGATCGCGACAGACCGAGTCGGGACTGCTCTTCAGTTGATTCTGGACCGCCGTCTGGAACTTTTCGTCAATCTGGCCGGTCAGGCGATGATTGCCCTCCCGACCTCGGGCAATTCGGAGACAAGCCTGTGGCCTCTTCGGTCCGAGCGAGTTAGTTCATGGATTGCCGCGTTCATTTGGGACCGACTAAAAGTAGTCCTCGCCGAGCGAGAAATTGAACGGGTCGTCATGGTGCTAATCGGTCGAGCTTACGGCGATCAGCGAACAAACATCGCACTTGCAGAAGCGATAGAACAGGACCCGCTACTTGATGCACTCTTGGTGTTTATGCATCAGAACGCAGTTTTCGATAAGTCATGCACCGCACTGCGTGCCGCACTGAACAAAGTGGCGAGGGCGATTGGCCTCGATATGCGAGACCACTTGTGGCCGAAGGGTGTACCTCAGCTTAGCCGCCGCATCAGCGATCTCGCGGACCTGCTCTTGGTCGCCGGCATCACGACCAAAATCGGTCGTCGCGGAAGCGGCGTCCGGTTTGTGAAACTCACGCGTACGACGTCTGCCAACGGCGACGATCACGAAACACCGCCACAGGGACCGTCGGTCGACAAATCGCATCATCCCAAGCCATTAGGTCACCACGTCGATGCCGACGATGAAACTGAACTGTTTTCTCGACTCGAATCAACATCAATAAACGGAGGTCAGTCATGAAAGACATTGAACGCTGGATTCCTGATCGCTGGGATCAATTCCTTGGGAACCAGGAGCTTAAAGTGTACTTCTACGACTTGATCTGGTGCGTCCGAAAGGAGGGACACCGGAGTGGTTTTAATCTCCTTACGACTGGACCGTCCCGGACGGGAAAAACGTCCATGATCACATTCGGAATCAAATGTCTCGGCTGTCTGAACTTCGACTTTGAGACGATGAACCCATGCGGCAAGTGCAAGTGCTGCACGCTCAACCATCATCTCTACGGTAACGAGGGTTGGGAGAATGTCGTTGATTTTGAAAACGAGAGGGATGCTCCAACTCCTGTCCGCTATCACTACCTGCCTCTTGACTGCTCGCGGTTCTCCGAATCTGAATTGGAGCAGATCCTGCTTAAGCTCAGAGTCAAAGACGAAAATCTACGGGTTGTCTACCTGGACGAAGTTCACTGGCTGGCTAGGCGGTCAATGGATGACAAACTACTCAAGCCGCTGGAAGACTTTCCAGCAATTTGGATTGCCTCTTCCGCCTACGTCAAACGGGACGACCGGGACGGAGAATCGAACAATCATGAGGCAGCGTCATTAGAGAAGATGTTTCAAAACCGCTTCAGTTTTCGGATCACGACCACCAAGCCAGACTTAGGAGAGTTGATTGTCTGGCTTGCCGAGCGATGCCATGAGTGGGGGATTCAAGTGGAAACTCCAAAGAAGACCCTTGAACGCCTAGCCGAGCGATCTCACCAAGTAGTGGGAATGGCCCTGCAAGTTATTAACAAGGCTCACAAAAAGCGAAGCAAACTGCTGACGCTCGCAATGGTCGAGGAACACACATTCGACCTGGACGACTGAGTTTGTGAGCTTGCCACCGGCGAAGATCGCCAACTTCACGACATGCCACCTGCCGCAGTGAAGTTTCCGAGTTCTGAACCAGAGAATCAAGTGACTTCGCGGTAATCACGACATCAACGGATTGCGAAACCCATCACGATGAACTGGGTACCGGTATCAATAGATACCGTGCGTGTTCGGTTCGGACAGGCCATCCAAGCTGACCACAAACTTCAAAAAGCAGAAGCCAAAGAAAAAAGCTGAAGCAAAAGTAGAAGCAAAAGAAAAAGCAAAAAAACAAAACACAGGACGAGAAAAAGAACGAACAACTGAAACAGATTCAAATCTGGAGCAGGAACAAAGGACAGGACAGGAATACTAGGTAAATAGTTATTGATTAACGAGGTGGAAGTCACAACGAACTTGCAAGCTCTGACTGTGGTCGGTATTCCGATGGAAGCCGGCCACAGTCAGTCCAAGGAGCGATCAATTGTCAATCCAAACAACATCGGTGCTACCGCACCAGACCGAGGCAAACAAAGGCCGTGGCCGATTGCCCCCAGGATGTCGTGCCCTGTACGTGTACGTACCGGAACAGACATTCAATTGGGCGAAGGCACAGGCCCATCTGTCCGGACTTCGTTTTAGCGATTACATCGTGCGACTCCTCAAGGAGGGGCAAGCTTTTAAGAACGATGACGCAACTCCACGATAATAACAGCCGTAACCGGCATTTCGTCGCCGCAAAACTCCGTGCCACAACGCACTTTACTAACAGTCATGATTACAAGCTCCTCTACTTTAGACGACGCCCAACTGAATTCCACAGTAATGATCGTGAGACATACTCCCGATTTCCAGTTGCTTGCGGAGGACGTCGCGGCTCGGCTCGTCGAATACGCCTTCAGGCCTGGCTGCGTTTACCTTAATCCCCAGGCATCGATCTTCGCCGATCGTCCCGATGGCAACTTTTTTCGAATGGTGCGAAGGTGCCAATCGTCTTGGTTCGATCAGTCTCGATACGCCTTCGGCCGAAGTGCCACTCGTAATGTTCGTGACTGGGTAGCGGAAACTGAATTCAGCAACAAGACATTCCGGTTCTTCAATCGGGCAGCCTGCTTCACTGGGCTGCTCTTCATCAATGGCCGCTACCTGGCCCCTCACAAATGGCCGAGGCCAAGTGGAAGGCGGTGATGCAAATCTGCGAGAGCGAACCAGGTTAAACGTCCGGCATTTTTTGAAGCCCAGTCAGCCTTGCTACTGGCGGGTGAAAGCAATACAACCAAGGGACTTCTGCCGAGTGAAAGCACCGAGATTCTGTCGGCCCACCTGAGGGCGAAAGCGAGGAAGGTTTGCCCCGGTCGAAGTAAGCGGACGAGGGCGATGAACGAAGCCGATACCTGTCGAATGCTGGTACGTCCCAAACTGGAATCTTCTGGTTGGGATGGCGACAAGCATTTCTACAACGAACAGACTTCGTTCACAGATGGTCGGATCGTCGTTCCTGGCGGAAAGCCACGGAGGCTAAAGAAGAAGTTCTCCGATTTCCTGCTCCGGTATACCCGCGACATCACTTTGGCAGTGGTGGAGGCCAAGTCCGACAAACGTCCCGCCGGTGACGGTCTCCAGCAGGCAAAAGACTACGCCACAATTCTGGGCCTGAAGTTTGCCTATGCCACGAATGGCATCGACATCCTCGAATACGACTTCTTCACTGCCGAGGAGAAAGAAGTCGAACGGTTTCCCACTCCTGACGAACTCTGGTTTCGCTACCAACAGGGACAGGGCCTTACGGGTGCAATCGCCAACGCCCGGCTGGTTCCGGACTTCTACAATCCAAAGAAGATCGCCCGGTATTACCAACGAATTGCCATTGATCGATCCATCGAGGCCATCCTAAAAGGCCAAAAGCGGTGCCTGCTGACTCTGGCCACCGGAACCGGAAAAACGACGGTCGCGTTTCAAATCTGCTGGAAGCTATGGTCGGCCGGCTGGAACGCTTCAAAAGATACCACCAGGAAACCCCGCATCCTATTTCTGGCTGACCGGAATGTTCTGGTCGATGACCCCAAAGACAAGGACTTCGCTCCCTTCGGGGAAGCCCGGATGAAGATCGAAGGGGAGGCGATTAAGAGTCGGGAGATGTACTTCGCCATCTACCAAGCCATTGCCAAGGATGAGCGACGGCCAGGCCTCTACCGAGAATATGCTCCCGATTTCTTCGACCTGATCGTGGTGGATGAATGCCACCGGGGAAGTGCCAAGGACGAAAGCAACTGGCGGGAGATTCTGGAATACTTCGAGTCGGCCTATCAACTCGGAATGACTGCCACTCCACTTCGGGAAGACAACCGTGATACCTACAACTACTTCGGCAATCCTCTCTACACCTACAGTTTGAAGCAAGGGATCGAAGACGGCTTTCTCTCTCCCTACCGAGTTCATCGGGTCCTGACGACGTTCGATGCGACCGGCTGGAGGCCCAACAAAGGACAACTCGACAAGTACGGTCGGACAATCCCTGACGGCGAGTACCAGACCAAGGACTTCGAGCGAGTCGTCTCCCTTCAGGCCCGTACGGAGGCCATTGCTCGTCATCTGACGGAATTCCTAAAAAAGACAGACCGGAAATCCAAGACCATTGTTTTCTGTGTGGACCAAGAGCATGCCGACCAGATGCGAAGGATCCTGAACAACCTGAATGCCGACATCGTCCAGAACCTATCTCCGGGTGAAGAGTATGTGGCCCGAGTCACTTCGGACGAAGGGTCGATTGGCAGGGGTTTCCTCAGCAAGTTCCAAGACCCCGAAGAACCTTACCCCGTCATCCTCACCACGTCGCAAATGCTGACGACGGGTGTCGATGCTCCCACCTGCCAGAACGTCGTCCTAGTACGAACCATCGGAGCGATGACCGAGTTCAAGCAGATCATAGGGCGGGGAACTCGGGTCCGCGAAGAAAAAGGCAAACTGTTTTTCAACATCCTGGATTACACCGGATCAGCAACCCGGCTTTTCGCAGATCCGGACTTCGATGGGGAACCCTCCCTCGCGACAACTGAGAAGATCGACGACGAAGGGGAAACGATTGAAGGTTCTGAAGTGGTGGAGGAAGAAGAAAAACCACCCAAGGATGAAGGACCAGCTAAACCAAACTTCGACGATGAAACCGCGGAACCACGAAAGTACTATGCTCACGGTGGCTCGGGAGGGATCGACACCGAAGTAACATTCGACCTGGATGCTGATGGTTCGAAACTCCGGACGGTTCAGATCACGCAGTACGTCGCCGATACGGTTAAGACGCTTTACACCAGCCCGGAAGACCTGAGGAAACAGTGGTCCGATTTCGAGCAACGGTCGGCTGCAGTAGAGAAGCTGGAAGATCGTGGGATCGACTTCCGGGAACTTTGTGCCCAAACTGGCCACCCAGACGCTGACCCGTTCGACCTCCTCTGCCATCTGGCCTTCAACGCCCCATTATTGACCCGAAAACAGAGGGCCGAGAAACTCCGCAAGGAGAAGGTCGATTTCTTCGATCAGTTCGGACCTGAAGCCAAGGCCATTCTGAACGAACTTCTGGACAAGTACGCCGAACACGGAACCAGCCAATTCTCAGTTCCAGATGTCCTGGAAGTTCCCCCGATCTCCACCCACGGGAACGTAGTCGAGATTGGGAGGAAGTTCGGTGGATCTGACCGGCTGATTCAAGCAGTCAATTTGCTACAACAACTTCTTTACGCAGCATAGACCTAGTAAGGGGCGGAATTGTAATGAGAGGAATGAGAAACAAGCATGACACAACCGGGCTTCCCCAGTACATGTCACAACTTATGAACGGGAAGCGTCGTGGCTACGTGTACTTCCTTGTTTCTGATGCACTTTGCTTGGTAAAGATTGGCGGTACTAATCTGTGGTATCGCAAGGGCAACAAGGTCTGGGCAAATGTAAACAAACGCATCAGCCAGGTCTGTCGAGTGTGCCCTGTACCCTTGCGTCTTGCGACTGTTTTGACTGGGGTGGCCTTCGGTAATGAGTCACAGCATCACAGCTACTTCCGGCATTATAGGTATCAAGCAAACAAGGAATGGTTTTGGTACCTCGACGACTTAAAGGATTACATCGACACCATTGCCGCATATCAGTCGCAAATGGATAATTACATCACGGCGAGCGAGAGATATACCCAGATGCTGAAGGCCGACCCAGACGCTGAAAGGGACGGAAGGATCCAGATACCCGAGATGCCAACTAATCCCCCTTGGCTCGACTTTGGTAAACCGCCGCCACTTCTTAAAAACACGCCAGCGTCATGGAGCTTGATACGGCCGGCCGATTGATGACGGCTTCAGGAGTGAAAGTCCATAGCTTGGCTAATATAAGATTCCGGACCATATATGACTCATGCGGTTGGTAAGTTTGTCAGTCAAATTCAAGTCTTGCCTCACACTGCCTTAGGCCTTGTATCCAGAACTGTAGGTCAATTTAGTTTGACCTCAATTGATGACGCGACAGTTGAAGCATCTTCTAGCGAAGCGAGTGCATTGCAGGAGTTCCGTTCAAGTGTGTTCATGGAAAAGCTTGAGCAGCTTGCCTGGGATCTAGTGTGGGAACAGCAGGTCGCCGTTCTATTTGAACCAGCTTTGGGAGGCAACAGAACATTAGTCAATGAACAAGGGCAGCAAGTAGTCGAGATCCATCTGGAAGATCGAATTGAGTTCAACCCGGAGAATCCGCGAGTTGGACTGGAACCCTACACTCATTTTGACCTCTTGCAGCAGATCCGAGACCACGTGATCAAGTCTCATTTGGCGACTGGTAACGCGTTACAAGCCACCAAGCTTCAAGGAAACGCAGCGATCTTGCTTGCGGTGGAGCACTTCGTGAAGGGTGTGGTTAATCGTCAGTATGCATTGGCGGAGTTCTATTCCGTCTATGAAACGATCGCACACCAATGGGCCGGTGGCAAAGCAGCACTGAAAGCACACATGACGCCTTCAAAATTGGAGAAAATCACGAAAATCGCAAATGACGGCCAGTTAGACCTTAGGCATCCACCTAAAGACCCCACTGCAGTGGCGGCACTCCCTCCAAATGCCATTGAGGACGCTGCGGTCGTTGCGAAAGAGATCATCGTGGAGTACGCGAAGGGAATTGTTTGAAATGGCCAAGACGGCTGCAAAGAAGGTCGCTCAACCCCTGACAACCGCCCAGCGGCTCGGGAGCCTCGTCAAATCTGCCCGCGACATCATGCGGAAGGACAAGGGACTCAACGGCGACTTGGACCGACTGCCCATGTTGACGTGGGTGATGTTTCTCAAGTTTCTCGACGACCAGGAGAAGATCGAGGAGGAACGAGCCAAGCTGAAGCGTCAGAAGTTTCGGCCGGTTATCGAATCACCGTATCGGTGGCGAGACTGGGCTGCAAAAGAAGACGGCATCAGTGGTGAGGCTCTCCGATCGTTCATCAACAATGATGAAGCTACGCGGCCTGATGGAACCAAGGGACCGGGGCTCATTGCATATCTCAGAGGTCTGCAGGGGGGCAAAGGTGACGACCGTCGAGATGTCGTAGCTTCCGTCTTCTCGGGGGTCACGAACCGCATGGATAGCGGCTACCTGTTGAGGGACGTGATAAACAAGATTGGGGCCATCCATTTTGACTCGACTGAGGAAATTCACACCTTGGGGCATCTCTACGAGAGCATGCTCAAAGAGATGCGGGATGCAGCCGGCGACTCCGGAGAGTTCTACACTCCCCGTTCCGTAGTTCGATTGATGGTCGAGCTCATGAATCCGAAGCTGGGCGAGGCAGTCCTAGATCCCGCCTGCGGGACTGGTGGCTTTCTGGTCGAAGCATTCCGACACTTGGAGCAGCAATGCCTGACGGTCGAAGACCGAAGAACGCTTCAGGAACGAAGCATCTTCGGGAATGAGGCCAAGACACTTCCGTATATGCTGTGCCAGATGAATCTGTTGCTGCACGGATTGGAATCACCACAGATTATCAAGGGAAACAGCCTCTCGCAGAAACTTACGGACATCACTGAACGCGACCGCGTGGATGTGATCCTCACCAATCCTCCCTTTGGCGGCGAGGAGGAACGAGGCATTCAGGGGAACTTCGCGGAGGATAAGCAGACGGCTGAGACCGCCCTGCTGTTCATGCAGCTGATCATGCGGAAGCTGCGAGCCACCCCGAAGCCAGGTCGGGCTGCGGTGGTCGTCCCGAACGGAGTTCTCTTTGGGGATGGTGTGTGTGGCCGGATCAAGCAGGAGCTACTGACGAAGTTCAACCTGCACACCATCATCCGTTTGCCCAATGGCGTCTTCGCACCGTACACCAACATTCCGACGAACCTATTGTTCTTTGATCGCACTGGCCCCACCAAGCAAGTCTGGTTCTACGAACAGCCCCTGCCGGAAGGACGCCGCCAATACACGAAGACGCTGCCCATCCAGTACGAAGAGTTCACCGAGTGTTTGAGGTGGTGGAGCAAACGAAAGGAATCGGAGCGGGCTTGGAAAGTCCCAGCGAAGGACATACTTGAAAACAACTGCAACCTGGACATTAAGAACCCAACTGCGACGACGGACTTCGAACACCTGCCTCCGGAACAATTGGCTGATGACATCCTGAAGAAGGAACTCCGGATCGCCGACATCATGCGGGAAATCAAAGAACTCTTGGGGAGGAAGCCATGACGAAATGGCCAATGGTCCCACTGGGAGAAGTCCTCACGCAAGTTACGACCGCGACGAAGGTCCAAGCAGACAGAGATTACGCCAACTTTGGAATCTACTCCTTCGGCCGAGGGCTGTTTGCAAAGTCGCCGATTTCCGGGACGACAACGAGTGCAAGCAACCTGTATCAAGTTCGAGCAGGCCAGTTCATTTACAGCCGTCTTTTCGCTTTTGAAGGAGCCTACGGCTTGGTTGGTGAAGAGTTCGATGGATGTTTCATCTCGAACGAATATCCGCACTTCGACAGTGACCCGAAACGCATCACTCCAGCATTCCTTGCTACCTACTTCAAATGGCAGAAGGCTTGGGAGCAGGCAGCGAAACTTTCAACTGGGATGGGAGACCGCCGACGAAGAATTCAGCCGGAACAACTACTAAAGATGACCATTCCGCTGCCGCCGCTGAAAGAGCAGCAAAGACTGATTGAATATCTCGACGCACTGACTGCCAAGTGCGAGGAGGCGAAAGCCGAGACGACGGTGGTACAGCATGAGTCGAACAAGCTACTGCTTTCTGCATTCCTACAGATTACAGAAGGAATGCCGCGAAGCCGGTTGGGGGACATCGCTCCACTCGTCAGAAGACCGATGCTCGTTGACCCTTTTGCAGAATATCCTGGTGTGTCTGTGCGTTCTTTTGGTAAGGGAACCTTTCACACAGCACCAGTTCTAGGAAGCGAAATCACCTGGGAGAAGCCGCACCTTGTGAGACGGGGAGATTTGCTCATTAGCAATATCAAGGCATGGGAAGGGGCTATTGCCGTTGCCGGACCTGGTGATGACGGTCGCTTTGGGTCACATCGATACCTGACCTATGTTCCACAGGTCGGAATCGTCACGCCTCGCTTCCTGTGTTTTTATCTACTCACGGCCGATGGCCTACAACAGGTGAGTGAAGTGTCTCCCGGCAGTGCAGATCGAAATCGAACCACGAGTGCTAAGGGGTTATTGGAGATTCCAGTGCCGTTACCCAAGTACCCGAGACAGGTGTGGTTCGGAGAGCTTTTTGACAAGGTCCAGGAAGTCAAGACTCTTCAAACTCACGCGATCGAGGAACGTGAATCACTGTTGCCCACGATCATTGCTCAGGTCTTCACCGGAGATGCGGCATGAAGAAGAAATCCGCAAAGAAGTCATCTCCCAAATCGCAAGAGCCGCAATCGAGCAAGGCAAAGCTCGTCCCAATGCTTGAACCATCGCGGCCAACCCCGGTTCGTGCTGACCAGGTGTCTTCAGGGCTGTCGATCCCGCCTTTACAGCGTGTGAAATTGTTTTCGCCCGCCGAGTGGGAGCAGTTCATTCAAGAATGGGCACACTCCCTGAAGTCCAAGTATCACACGGTCATGCGATGTAGCGGAGCCGGTGACATGGGGCGTGATGTTGTCGGGCACACAGGCAAACTTTCAGGCAAAAAGCCCTGGGACAATTATCAGTGCAAGCACTACGACCATGCTCTACAGCCCGGAGATGTCTGGGTCGAGCTTGGAAAGCTGATCTACTACACCTTCATTGGCGAGTTCACCATTCCCCGCCAATACTCCTTTGTCTGTCCTTACGACGTCGGAACCACGCTGGCTCGACTCCTAGAAAACCCCGACAAGCTAAAGGCAGGCGTGATCGAGAACTGGGACAATCATTGCCGCACTAGGATCTGTGGCTCCGAAATAAAGTTCACTGGGAAAATGAAGCAATACGTTGAACGCTTTCCCTTTGAAATAGTCTCGTTTGTGCCAGTGTTGAAGTTGATTGAAGAGCACCGTGCCACGCCTTGGTATGTCTATCGCTTCGGAGGAGGTCTTCCGCAGAGACCCACCCCACAAACGCCGCCTGACAGCTGCACCGCACTGGAGATTCCATACGTAGCGGCCCTGCTGCTGGCGTATTCCGAAAATCTTGGCGAGACCGTAGAACACGCATTGATCGCAAAGTGGCCGACTTTAGAAACACATTTCAAACTGAGCCGTGCTTCGTTCTATTCTGCGGAGTCGCTCAGGGCCTTTTCCCGCGATCACCTTCCTGAGAAGGAATTCGAGCGTTTGCAAGGCGAGATCCATAATGGAGTTCAAGAGACTTACCTCGACAGCCATGCCGACGGATATCAGAAAGTACGAGCAGTCACGAAGGCGGCAATTGATATGCAGATCACAGACCACGCCCTTCTTCCGGTGCTAACCCCGCCAGATCGCAGAGGCATCTGCCATCAACTTGCTAATTCAGGGCAACTGAAATGGGTGAATTCAGATGAGTAACGACTTCAGTTCATCTACGACTGCAGGGCAATTAACGGCTTCTCGAGGGCCATTTAACTCACCAGTAGAGAGCGGCCTGAGAGCCTTGTGCCTGCTCTACGAAGCATTTCCTGAAGGCTTCGACACTCAGCGGATGGTTTTCTTTGATTATCTGACAGTCCATTCTGGCGACATCGAGGAAGGACCTCAGAGCCTGCACCCGGCGACGCCGTTCCGTTCAAATGAGTGGGTTGTGCGAAGGAGACTTGTTGATCAGGGGCTTCGCCTCCTAATGGAGCGAGGACTCGTCGCACCAGAGTTCAGTGACACTGGAATTCGCTTTTTGGCTACGGAGTCTGCTGGGGCGTTTGTTGCATGTCTAACTGAAGAATACACCGAACAGTTGAAGCTGAGAGCAAAGTGGGTGGTGGCGACTTTCGGCGACACCGAAGAAGGCGAGCTGAACGACTTTTTTACTCGTCATCTGGACCGCTGGGGTGCTGAATTTGAGTCTCTAGGCGACTGGAGTGGAGAGGAATAACTATGCCTTCAAAAGGTTTCCACTTCGTTCGGCTGGAGGCACATGGCCGTGACGTGAAGGTGGCGTCGTTGGATTTCGGAACAGGCCTCAACGTAATCAGTGGGGCCTCGGACACAGGAAAGTCGTACCTGGTGCACTGCCTGAATTTCATGACGGGTGCGAAGGAGCCACCAAAGGCGATTCCTGAGAGCAGTGGTTACGAGACACTTTGGCTTGAGATCGAAACATGGTCGGGTGAGACCTTTACGTTGGAGCGATCACTTCGGGGCAAAGACTTTCGACTGCACAAGTGCAAAATCAACGAGGTCGATCCGGCGGCCGATGTCGAGGAACTCAAAGAGTCTCGGTCCACTGGAAAGAAGCGAACAATATCGCAATTTCTCCTGGAGTTGATTGGTGCCGAAGGTCTTCGGCTTAGGATCAATGCAAAAGGCGAAGTACATTCGGGCAGTTTTCGTGACTTCGCCCATCTCTCGATCATCAACGAAGAGCGGATCTACACTGAAGGCTCTCCGGTACGAGCTACTGGACAGTTCGTCTCTAAAACTCGCGAGGAATCTTTCTTTCGATATCTGCTCACAGGGATCGACGATAGCAGCGTGATTAGCAGCAAGGACGAGGAGGAGACGGAACCGTATCGCCAGGCACGAGCAGAAGCGATCCAGCAAATAATTGAGTCCACTGAAGATGCACTTAACGAGCTAGTTGACGCCCCAGCAGAAGTCTCGTCGCAACTCGAAAAACTTCGAGTCACTATCGATCAAACAACCACGTCGATCGCTGTAGACAGAGATCGCCTCAGACAAGAGCAGGTGCGAAGGCGGGATCTGTGGGCTGATATTGAAGCATCCACTGCACGCACTGAATTACTCAATAGGTTAGTCAATCGGTTTGCCCTGCTCGACGAACATTACAAAAGTGACTCACGACGGCTAAAAGCCATGGCCGAAGCTGGCGAATACTTGTCGCAGCTTCCACTTGTTGAGTGCCCGGTATGTGGCACGGAGGACGCTTGGGGCGAGAATGAAGATATTGGCCAAGTGCAACGTGCATGTGCCGCGGAAATCCAGCGGATCGAAATGTTGCGGAGTGACCTAGAGAGTACTGTATCTGACATTGAGGGCCAGGTCGAAACTCTGAATCGAGGCATAGTACGCTCGAAGCGAAGCTATGACACAATTTCACAAGAAATTGAGAAGACATTGCTTCCCGCTGAAGAAGTTACTAAAGAGGAAATATCTCAACTTCTGGAGAAGCAAGTTCGGCTTGAACAAGCGACTGCACTGGCTGAGCAGGTGAGTCGACTCAAAGCACAACTTGAAGAGATCAGAAGTGCCGCTCCGCCTGCGAGTCGAAAACGAGAGACAACGGAAGGATCACAAACCGCCGCGAGTACCAGCGAAACAGATGAATTCTGCAAGGTCGTCGAGAAATTGCTCGGAGAGTGGAAGTTCCCCGAAACCGGACGAGTTACGTTCAGCGAAACAAAGCAGGACATCGTCATCAATGGCAAAGATCGAGCCAGTCATGGCAAGGGGATCAGAGCCTTGAGCTATTCCGCATTTGTGGTTGGGCTACTTCGATTCTGTCGAAAGAAAAAACGTAGTCACTCGGGAATTGTGGTACTGGACTCACCACTTGTGGCCTACCGAGAGCCAGATTCGCAGAAAACCGTCAAGACAGCGAATGTCAAGGAGAACTTCTACCGGTCGTTAGCAAAGCCAGTCCGAGAAACGCAGGTCATTATTTTTGAGAATGAAGATCCACCGGAGGACGTGATCTCCAAGATTACTTACACACATTTTTCAGGTGATAAGACGGGCAAGCATCGCTCCGGTTTCTTCCCCAGCTAAAGGTCAATTGTGCTAATCAGTAACCAGCATCTGCTGGGGTAGCCTAATCCCGCTGGCAGCAATATTCTCACATCGGAGCCCAGGCGAGCGTTACAGTCGTATAATGGCTGGATTGTCCGCCTATCCCTACAAGGGTCTAGGGGTAGAGGAAGTTTGACTGGGTCGAGATACGATGGTTGATGATCAAGTCTCTATTGCTCAAGCGGCAGGGCCATCGGGGATCGACGCCGGTTTCAAACCAGCCCGATTCGTCGTTGAGCTTGGCCTTCCACCAGCTGAAGAATCTCTCCTCTCTGACGCCAAATCAGCGGTTCGACAGGAGTTCCGTGACTGCTCGAAATGGAAGCGGTTGCGGTGCCGGAAGGTAAGCATCATTGCCGAGAAGGGGCGAGGCACCATCTACGCCCTCCATGTCGGCAGTTCCGTGGAGTTCGACTGGACTTGGGAGGGAGCCACGGCGTTTCGGCCGCAAGCCGTTCCCGATGACGGCGATGGTCGAGTCGACATGGCCGACTTTGAGGATTCGCCGGTAGAGGAATCATCATTGTGGTCAGGCGAAGTCCTGGAAGTTGATGAACGGAGCGGCTGTCTATTTATCAGCCTCACCAATCCTGAGAACCCGCCTACCGTGGGTTCCTTCTTTGTCCGCCCGTTTGATTTTCTGGGCGTCCTAGACGCGATCTATCACGAGCCACGCTTTGAACTGATTCATGAGGAGCTTCGACGCAGACTGGCAGCTACAGCAGGAGGCATTCACCCACCTGTAGCACAGGCTGAAATGGTAGGCCTACCGAAGCTTCGAGACTGGTGGCAGCACTCTTGGAGTGTTCTTTGGGGTCCACCGGGAACTGGCAAGACGTATACGACAGGTCAGCAGATCGCTGGCGTCTTGCTCGACAAACACGAGAGGGTGCTCGTGGTATCGACCACGAATAGGGCAACCGACGCTGTTGCGTTGTCAATTGGAAGGGCCGCTCGTGTGGAGTCCAACGCCGCTCTGGAAGCAGGCGAACTTCTTCGGATTGGGAAGGGAGCATCATTCCAGGCCTTTCGCGATGCTTCGCTGGAGCCAATGCTACGAGGCACCGAAACCGAAATCCTTTCGCAAATCGACGGATTAGCCCAGCAACTTCCTCTCTTCGATGCCTGGGAAGACAAGGCTCTCACGCGGAAACAGATCACAGAATTGAGAACTAACGGTAACGATCAAAGCAAACGCATCTTCGTTGACCCAGCAGTGCGGGTGGTTGTAGCTACTGCATTCAAAGCCACGAGCTACCTGGATCATGATCTGATTCGCAAGATGATCGAAGAGGGTGAAGCTCCCTTCACGACCATCTTCATCGATGAAGCTGGTCTGATTTCACGTGCTGCAGTTGCTGCTCTCTCGTTGCTCGCCAGCCGCCGCATTGTCCTTGTTGGAGACTCAAAGCAACTTGCCCCAATCAGCCGCATCTCACGAATTCTGCCTACTCGCCAGGAGACATGGTTAGCGAATAGCGGCGTCAGCCATCTCAACAATATCGAGGCCACGCCCACTGCCGTTCATGTACTTTCAGAACAGCATCGGATGCACCCCGACGTCTGCAAAGTGGTCTCCGATTTTCAATACGGTGGAGTGCTGACTACGGCACTGGAAACGAGTCGTCGCGAATCGAAGCTTCCCCGGCTGTTGGCCAAGGATTCACGGGCAATCTGGTATGTGCTCGATGAAGAAGATACGGACCTGGCATCCATCCGTGCAGAGAGGGGGCCGGGAAATCGAAGCTGGGTACGCGGCGTGACCTTGGGCATCCTGTCCAAGCTATTCCATGATCCGGTGATGCGACAGTCGCAGGGTCTGTTCATCTCGCCCTACAAAGCACAGGCCAATGCAGTTTCGAAGTGGCTGGCTGCCGAAGGAATCAGTTCTTGGGAAGCTTCGACGGTACATAGTCAACAAGGATCGGAAGCAGACATAGTCGTCTTCGATACGGTGAATGCCGGTAGCTGTAATTGGCCACCTGATGAATGGAAGCGGCTCATCAATGTTGGCTTGAGCCGAGCGAAAGAGGCGGTCATCCTTCTCGCTAGTCGCAATGAAATGGAAGAGCCCCATTTGCGGCCACTGCTAGCCTCAATGTCGCCAAGAGTACTTTCCAGACGAGGGGGCCAAGACCAATGGGAAACGGTAAGTACTGCTCGTCCGAAGGCGAAGGCGACTACATCGCCGGACTCTCCCAACAACCTGGGCGGACAGATTGCCAAACGCCAGTCGATGCAGCCGGTTCTTTCGCATGAACAACAGCGGCTCAGCAATCTCGAACTTGATGGCAAGCCACGACTAGTGAGAGGCGTTGCCGGAAGCGGCAAAACCCTGGTCCTCTCGAACTGGCTCGCGAAGACGGCTAAACGCCTGGCCAAGGAACAGGATGTTCGGATTTGGGCCGTTTATGCCAATCGTTCCCTCCACAAATTGCTGCGTGAGTCCATTGAGGCGGCATGGCAAGGCAGTGGAAATAACGTCATGTTTCCCTGGGAAAAAGTGTCGCTGCTACACGTGAAGGACGTACTAGCCGGCATTCTTCCGAGTGTCTCCTTATCGATGGATAACTTCGAGTTTGAATACGATCGAGCCGCCGAGGAATTCCTGAACCGGCAGGAAGAGGCTACGATGCTCCCCCGTTGCCAAGCTCTCTTTATCGATGAAGCACAAGACATGGGGCCGAATACACTCCGCCTCTTGTTGTCGCTAGTTGAGCAGACGGACGCAGACGATAGGAACAGTCGCTCCGCTCACATCTTTTTCGACAATGCTCAGAATATCTATGGAAGGAAGACACCCAAATGGTCCGAGTTCGGGCTCGACATGCGTGGCCGTTCGACCATCCTGAAGGAGAGCTTCCGCTCAACGAATCCGATTACGGAACTGGCAGTAAACCTCCTCCATCGACTTACTCCGGACGTTGATTTGCACGACCATAACGAACTTGTCTCACTTGGTCTGATCGAACGGACACAGCGTAACGGTCAGGAATGGCTGCAAGTTCGGTTCAACCAAGTACACGGTCCCAAGCCTATATTCAGACGATTTGATAACCGCGACCTGGAAATGGCAGCACTCGGGAACCACATTGCTCACCTCGTCACCAAAGAAGGGGTTGCTGCTGCGGACATTTGCCTGATCTATAACGGGAAGTCCGTGATTCGGCTACTTGAAACAAAGCTCGCTCCAAGATTATCGAAAATCGGTATCGAGCTATCCGTCCAGACCAACCGGCCTTTTGAGCGTCAACCGAACACCTTGCTTGTCACGACTTCTCACTCGTACAAAGGCTATGACGCGGAGGTCGTTTTGATCCCCTGTTCAGACCAGTACACGACGCAAGATGGCCAAGTCCTGGCCGCGAATCTCTATGTCGCAATGACCCGAGCGAGGTCTTGGCTGGGGATCTACTCATTGAACAGCAATGATTCAGCCGTTTCGCGTCTCAATGACGCAATCGAGTCGTGCGTCGAGACGTTGAGCACTCCTGCTGCAGTCGATCTAACAAGTAGTAAGCAGGATGACTTTTTGGAACTTTTGGAGCGAATTGGTTCGGAACACCGCAAATGGCTCCTATCGCTGTGGAACGAGTTCGGCATCACGCAGGAGCCGATCTTTGATGAACGGGGGAAGTTAATTGCCCAGCCACTATTCTGGCTAACCAGGGAAGGACAACGGCATGCGTGTTTCCCACCTGGAGACCTGCATGCGAATGCGGACGAGACGCTCCGTCAACACGGCATTCTAAGGCTCTCTATCGGCGAACTGCTTTAAGTTTTCACGTTGCGTATTGCACGACGACGCCAGTACTCTCCATAAACTACACCCGAAGCCTATAACCGAGTGAACCGCATCAATGAAACTCAAGGACTTTCTTTCTCACGCCGAAATCAAGCTTCCGATCACGCGAGACTCGGATGACTTTCAGGCTTTCGTAGAGACCAAGCTTGATCAATACCTTGCTTTGGTGAAGGGCCTGAGTGATCCTGCCGATATTGCTGCGATGATCAAAGCCCGTTTAACGGATATTGAGGGCTTTTGTAACGCTGCGAAGGAAGTGATTAAAGCCACGCTTGCTGGTCATCCCCATGATGCCTATAGCCATTTCATAACAGCAGTCACACCGCTTATGGACTGCATTGACGAACACACTCTGTCGGCGGTTCCTGGGGATCTAGGTTGCTTGTACCGCGTGCGAAGGCAATCGTCGCCATCGCTAACAAGAGAGGAGATGTTCCATATACCTTTTGAGAAGCGACATTTGGTAGCAACCCAGCGTTACAGCATTCCAGGACTTCCGTGTCTCTACTTGGCAGGCTCGCTCTACACCTGTTGGGCGGAAATGGGCAGACCACCATTCCATGAACTGCACGCGGCTGCATACTGGCTCAAAAAATCTGCCAAAGTCAAAATTCTTAATCTCAGCAATCGGCCGGCCCGAGTGCTGCTCTACCTTGATCCCGATGGAAATCCCCCACTCGACGCCCACATTCGGAGGCTAGTCGCCAACCATGTAGTTCTATGGCCATTGCTCGCAATGTGTTCTCTTGTTGTGAAGCATCGAGATTCCCCTTACAAACCAGAGTACATTTTTCCTCAGACAATCCTGCAGTGGATAACCAAAGAACACGAGTTTGATGGAGTGTGTTACTTTTCTACCCACGTGGACGCCGTGACCAGTATTCCGCTTCCCCCTTGTAACTTTGTCTTTCCGGCCCGTCAGATCAAGGCTAAAGGTAGGTGTGGCCATCTTCGCAGTATATTTAAGATGACTTCCCCCCATGGCTGGCAGCTACTGAGTGCGATTCAGGCGGGCGAAGGTATGCCCGGCGGTGTGATTCCCATTTTTGACTTCGTTTTTGTCGACGGTCGTAAAGAGCCTTATCACGCTACTGAGTTTGGCGGCGTGCAGGCGAAGCTAAATAAACTTGCCCGCGATATCAGGTATACGAACGAAAGCGGGGATCCGGCCCTTGGTGACCTAGCAGACTGAGTAGCAGCATTGCTGGAGAAACGCAGCAGTATGGAATCAGTGCCTTCGTTCGGGTACTTGGGCTGTTCATAAACAGCAACCCAAGGAGACCCGCGATGGCCCACAATCTCGCTACCACGAACGGCAATTCGGCAATGATGTATACGGGCGAGGTGCCCTGGCATCGCTTGGGAACGAAACTCGACCAGCCTGCAACAGCTCGGGAAGCGATCGAAGCAGCAGGACTGAATTACCGTGTTGACCTGAAGCCCCTGGCAACAACCGAAGGCACTTCAGTTCCACAACGGAAGGGTGTGGTTCGGGCTGATACCGGCGACGTTCTTGGCGTCGTGGGCAATAGCTACGTGCCGGTGCAGAACTACCAGGCATTTGGATTTCTTGACGCTGTGGTTGCCGAGTGCGGCCTACGGTATCACACGGCGGGAGCCCTGGGGAAGGGTGAGCGAATCTGGCTTCTAGCCAAGCTGCCGAGCCAGATCCGAGTGAAGGGTGGCGATGATGTCGTGGACAAGTTCCTGTTGCTCAGCAACACGCACGACGGTACGACCGCTCTTCGCGTCTACTTCACCCCGATTCGTGTCGTCTGCCAGAACACCTTGAACCTGGCTGAAGGGCGGGGAATTGGGCAAGGCATTGCGATCATGCACAAGGGCGACCTGCACACCAAGATTCAGGAAGCTCAACGAGTGCTGGGGCTGGCAGAACGATTCTACGACGACGCCCAGGCCAAAATCGAGATCCTCGCAGAACATAGTCCGACGGCCGATCAATTGCAGTCCTACTTCGAATCCATCTATCCCGACCCGGCTGATGCAGATAATTCACGGGCTCGAAAAGTTCGAGAGAATCTGACACGGCTTTTCGAATCGGGCATTGGGCTCGACATGCCCGACATCAGGGGAACGACTTGGGCAGCCTACAACGCAGTCACTGAATGGGTTGACCACCACCGCCCCACCCGTTCGAAGAACGCACTTGACCGGGCAAGTCGGCGACTTGATTCGTCTTGGTTCGGGAGTGGGGCCAAGGTGAAAGCCAAGGCTTGGAACGAAGCTCTGACACTCGCGATGGCCGGATAGTACGCAGCTGCGGCGTTGTCAGCAAAGCGTTACGTCTCGAACTTCCGGCTGAAATAACTCGGTTCCAACCACAGTTCGGGCTGCTCCCCAAGTTCATTGATGAGTGGCCACCCTGGTCGCCAGTCATCGAGCCACCCGTAGTAGCAGTCACCGCGTTCTGTGCGTTCGGCGATTGCCTTCTTTAGGAACTCCAACCGAAACGGGATTCCAAAGTAGAAGGTACCGGATCGCCACGTTGGATCGAGGACAAGTCCTTTCTCGTCCACGCACCAAGCGTGCAAATGAGGGCTCGCTGTTCGAGTGCTGATGGCATATCCCTCGACATAAGTAACGGCATGTTCGGAAGCCAGTCGGTAAGAATTCGCGTAACACACGCCAAATTTTCCGCCTGCGTACTTTGTAGGTAGATCCTGCGGCAGATAGCGTCGTCCATAACGCCGTAGAAATGGATCGACCACGGAATGAATAGTGCCGCGGCCGAAGAGTCTAGCCACTTCTTCATCTTCGGGAATGTCGCTCATCGGGACTCCAGGTAAATCGAAGCTGCGTCTACGAAATCTTAGCGGAGTATAGATCGTCAGAAGGCTTTTCTGGAATCACTTGGGAGGTTGCCATGCTTCGCGTCAACGTAGGTCTCAGCCGCAAAGTCTCGAAGGACTATAACTCGACGGGATTTTCCATCAATCTCGATGGCGAAATCACGTCCACGGTTTCCGATCCGGAAGCCGTGATTGAAGAGGTCAAACAACTCTACGATCTCGCCGAAGAGGCACTGGACCGCGAAATCGAACGGCATCGGAGCGATTCCGCGATTGCCAGCCGGGACGAGGGCACTCCTCCATCGAATACTACTCGGCAGACGAACGACAACGGTCATCCACCCGAGCGATCGGCGGCGAACGGCCATCAAGCAAACGGTCACAACGGCGAGGTCGCCACGAACAAGCAAGTTCAGTATCTGCTCAATCTCGGCAAGCGTCAGGGCCTGACGACCAAGCAACTGGAAAGTCGAATCGAACAACTGACCGGGAAGAAAGTCGGCGTCTACGAACTCAGTAAGCGGGAAGCTGGGGATGTGATCGACGCCTTGAGCCAAGCGGCTCCCACCGGCAATGGTGCTGGCCACTCTCGCAGTCGGGTTGGACGGTGAGGGAATCCTGTGGACCCTCAAACTACTTGGGACGAAATGATCGATGCTCTCAGCAGCAAAAACTGGGGGCAAGCCGAAGTCACCGCACGAAACTTGTCTGACTGGTTGCGTCGAGGTGGATTTCCCCCAGTCGTCACAGGGCGACCGTCCGACGCGGCTTGGAATCAAGCCATGGCTACGTTCGGCTGCCTGATGTGCCTGAAGCGGGTACAGACTGCGAAGTCCGATTCGTCCTCCAACAGAGACGGTGAGTAATATGCGGAGTCGCCCGCACTGGAGTTACAGCTCCATCAGCCAATACCTTCGATGTCCGCTTCAGTACTATTTTCAGCGAGTGCTGGGTCTGCCCACAAAGTCGGCCAGCAGCGACTTGATCCTGGGTTCCGCCGTCCACGAAGCACTAGCCAGCTATCACCTGGCGTTGCAGACGAGTGAGTTCGACTCACCTTCTTCGATTACCGACCGGTTCTGTTCTGCTTGGAAAGAACGCGAGGCGTCCGAAGTGGTCGTTTATCGGGAAGGTGACACGCGTGACGACTGCCTGAACAAAGGCGTGCATCTACTTGAGACATACCTCAGAGAGCCCCCGCCGGAACGAATCGTGGAAATCGAACGAGAGTTTTTGGTACCGCTTTATAACAGCCGAGGCGAGTACCTGGAAACTCCGCTCATCGCAGTGACTGACCTGATCACGAAGGATGAGAACGACATCCTGAAGGTGAATGAGTTCAAAACCAGCGGGCGAGCCTATTCTGAATCAGACGTGTCAACGTCGCTGCAGCCGACCTGCTATGCCCATGCGGTGCATGAACACTTCGGCCAGGAACCTATCGTCGACTACGTGATACTTGTTAAGACAAAGACGCCAAAGGTCCAACGGCTGACGACGACTCGATACCTCAGCGACTTCGGCCGACTGGGAGACGTTGTTCAAGCCATCGACCGGGCCATTGACGTTGGCATCTTCTACCCGGTTGAGAGTCCCATGAACTGTGCATCGTGTTCCTTTCGTGAACATTGCCGTGGCTGGGGTAAGCCGGTCGAACAGGTCGAGGCTGTCCGGCAGGAAGTAGCAGCAATCGAGGAACTCGCATGCTCACCGAACTAAATGGGAAGGGTGGCTGTCTCTGCGAACCGGCACGAAAGGGAGAACTCCGTTGCCCGCTAATTGTTCGACCCACAAGTGAGGATGTCGTCACCGGCCATATCTTCGGAACGCTTAAGGCGATCAATCCACGATGGTGGCTGCCGGATTTGCTCAACCTGGCACTTGGGGCAGAGCGGTTTCGCCGCCAAGTGTATCGGAAGCTTCGAATCGGAACGTGGCAGAAGCAACGAGCCTATCCCCGGCAGCACCTCCCTTGGGACGAAGGCAAGACTGAAGTGGACGTAGTGATCACCTGGGAGAATCCGTCAACAACTGTCTTCATTGAAATGAAATACGGCTCCCCTCTCTCTGCGAAAACCAGCAACAACAACGGCTCAGCAGGTTATCCTGCCGATCAACTGATCCGTAATGCTCGCGTGGGCCTAAGAGAGAATGGCTGGTTCAAGGAAGACCTACTCTTTGACGCCATCACGCGTGACTTCGTTTTGATTCTCTTCACACCAACGACCGGTAATCCGCTCGTCACGAAGTATCGTGATTCCGATGAACTGCGGGCATCGATTCCTCAAGGCGACCAGCTTCGGGACCTGCCTCGTCTCCCTTTCATCGGCGAACTCGGATATCGAGACTTGACCGCAATCCTGACCAGTAACCGTCGTTGGCTGGAACGTGCGGAGCGGGTACTGGCGGAGCAACTGACCGATTACCTGAAATTCAAGCTTGCACAACTTCCCGCCTCCAACGGGCACGGTCACTCTTGAAACGGTGCTTGTTCGGGTAGAGAGCATGTCACCTCTTTCTTCTGGAGTACATGCAATGTCGAAGGCCAAGCAGCAACCGGTTCATGAAGTTCGCCTCGGGGCGATCAAGGCAGCCATCTGGGAAAACGAAACGAACGTCGGCACCCGGCACAACGTAACCGTTTGCCGCCTCTATAAGGACGGCGAGCAGTGGAAGCAGACGGAGAGCTTCGGTCGTGACGATCTGCCGTTACTTGCCAAGGTCGTTGACCTGGCTCACACCTGGATCTTTCAGCAGGCAGGGTAGTTTTTTTACCACTATGACCCACTGTTGTCGGCCATGTCGGCACAATGCCAAAGTGTTCTGACCATTCCACAAACTAGGCCCCGCGATGACAACGGAATTCGACCTCTTCGCTGACCGTTGTCGAGACGCGATCCCGGCTAAGTATCCTGGCGGTGAAAAGAATCAAGCGAGCCCCTTGCTCGAAAGTGAGTTGACCTACATCTCACAGCGAGGATGGCACCATGCGGTCGTTGCTGTCGAGGAGCTTACCAAGAGCCTTCGCGGTCGAGGGAATCCGTCCCGCCTGATCGGAAGCGGCTGCTCCTCAGTCATCAACTACCTTCTAAGCCTCTCCGACGTTAATCCTGTGAAGTATCGCGTTCACTGGCAGCGATTTTGGGTCACTGCTAGTCAGCAGGTACCGACGTTTCAGCTTTCGACCGCTGGATCAGAACATGCCGGCTCCGACGTGCCGGTTCACGTACACCTTCACACTATGACGCAGGTTGAAGCTGCAGCGTGGAAGTATCATGCCCGCTTCCTGGCATCGCATTACCGCGATCATGACGTCTATCGCAGCTTCTGCGGCAAGACCACGGATGCCATCTTTGGCTTTGAATCTGAAGACTCACGGGAAATTGCTCGCCAGATCCAGCCCCAACGACTGCGAGACCTGGCCACGATCACCGCACTGACCGAGATTTCGACCACGCACCAGGATATTGTCGATGGCTACCTGCAAAATTCGACGAGGCGACGGGAAGTGGAATCAACGCGACGCCGCCTTCTCCCTCGCGGTCCCATCCTGTTTCAAGAGCAGGTCATGTCGGCATTGCGAAAAAATTCGGGAATCCTATGGGAGGACACTTACCGCTTCGTTCAAACCGCAGCCCGAGGAAATACCGATTCCGTTATCCGCCAAGCGACCATTAATGCAATGAGCGTCCGGGGATTCTCCGAAACCAAAGCCCTGGAAGTCACCGAGGAGCTAGAAGCAGCTTCCAGCTATTCAGTGTGCTTTGCTCATCACTTGGCAAACGCGATCACCTCCTATCGATCAGCGTATCTCGACCTACATCGTTCGGATCGGCACGCCGACTTACTACCTCTACAGTCGGCAGAGGCAGGTAAGGCATGAGCAAATCAAAGTCGAATGCGAACACCGGCAACCGTCCTTCTGCAAACAAAGTCCCGCGGCCAGATCGTGACCGACGAGTTCGACAGAATGCGAGAATGGCTAGAGTCCTGGGAGTTTTGAACCTCATTCAAAGTCGAGGAAGGTGGAATGCAAAAAGCATTGCCGAGGAACTGAATTGCTCGGAACGGACCATCTACAGGGACCTAGAGGTTCTGGAATTCTCGGGAGTTCCTTGGTACTTCGATGACGAAGGCCAATGTTACCGAGTGCGTCCCGACTACAAGTTTCCCGTGCTTGGTCTTACCGACGATGAACTACTTGGCCAGGCCTTAGCAACCGCCGCCACGAATTCACCGGGACTGGATGTGAACGCCGGAGCTGCACCAACAACCAGGAAGATCGCTGCAGCCTCTTCGACACAAGCCAAGCAAATCCTGGCGGATGCCGAGGCCCTGGTTTCGGTACTGGATCTCAAGCTTGTCGATCACAGTCGTCACCACGAGGCAATCAAGACCGTTCAGATTTCACTTTTGGAACGAAGACAACTATCGGGTACCTACGACACTCCCTATGAGCCGCGTCCCCTCAAACTCAAGCTCCATCCCTTTCGCCTGACCCTGATCAAAAACGCCTGGTATTTGGTGGCCCGCCCGCACGATGAAGTCAGTCCGCGGACCTATCGTGTTGCCCGCTTCAAAACCCTGCGAACGCTCGGTGAAGCTGCAGTCGTTCCTGAAGACTTCAGTCTTCGCAGCTACCTGGGCAATGCCTGGGGAGTTTATCGCGGCGAGGTGAAATACGACGTCAAACTTCACTTCCCCAATCCCACCGCTCGAATTGTCACCGAGACGACGTGGCACCACTCTCAGAAGGCAGATTTCCAGCGGGACGGGAGCGTGATTCTCTCTTTCCTGGTGGACGGTCTGGAAGAGATTGCAAACTGGGTTCTCTCCTGGACCGGTCGTTGCCGCATTCTGCAGCCAATGGACCTTCGTAATCGCGTGAACGCCCAGCTTCAAGCCGGGCTGGCAATGAACACTTGATGACTGACACACTTTTTGGAGCAACTGAATGAACCTGCCACGACTGAACTGCCTTGTCGGACTGATCCTTGTCCTCACCTGCCTTGGCTGCCAGGCGAACGTCGCCCCGCCCACCACGGCGGGCAGCGAAGCAGCTGCCAGACAGCACTTTCAAGACGAGTTTCAGAAATGGATGGCCGGTGAGAAAAATCAAGTCTCCACGATGGAATCGAGGCTGAAGAATGCACTTGCTCCGATCAGCTACAACATTCGCAGCATCGTGAAAGACTCCCCCGACCCGCTGGCGTTCGACAGTGCCAAAGACCTTCCTCCGGACTGGAAAGACTGGCCTGCCTACCGAGTGAACGTGGGCGTTGAATTCAAGTCTAAAGCCGGAACTCCGGTCGAGAAAATCTCCACCTATCGAGTCACCTGGAATGCGGCGGAAGCGAAATGGTACATCGCTGAACGATTTGAGTAATCGATTCCAATGCAATGGCTCGATCGCTGTCCCACCCCTGTCAGCGACGCGTGTTCTCATGAGATCGCGGTCTCCGGAGAGACGCAGGCCCCGCGAAGGGGAGGCGAGTCGGTACCATCCCGTTGGCCACCTGCCGCAGTTCCTAATTGAACTCGCTAAGCAGGGCTGGACCAACCTCGCAAGGATAACGGCCGACGTGAAGCTGTTGAAAACCACGACTCTCCGGAGCCGCTTTTACTTGAACTAGGACTGCATCAACCATGAGATCGAACGATGACCAAGAGCGACCGACGGATCGGCTTGTTCGTCAGGTTGAAAGTGGACTGCGAGAGGATGTCAGGCTCTACGTCTACCTGATGTTCCATGTCGTCTGGAGCATTGCTGCGTATTGGGCTTTCCGTTTGGGCGAGCTTTGGGACGGGTTCCTACGAGGAACCACGAATCCGGCTTACATCGGCTGGAGTTTCGGCATTTTCGTCTTCGCCCTTCTGGCCTTCCTGTGGAACCGCAAGATATACGGCGGTTGGAGATTTTAGCGGATGCCGATCTACCTGACGGTGCATCGAGGGGCTCACGAGATCGGTGGAAACTGCATTGAAATTGAGGGAGAGCGATCGCGGTTGATCTTGGATGCAGGCATGCCGTTGTTCAGGGCAGATCGAGAGCCCCACGATTCGCGAGCACTTCAGCGAAAGTCCAAGGATGAACTGGAAGCCGCCGGAATTCTCCCCACGGTTCCAGGGTTATTCGGCGACGGGGGTCGGCCTACGGCAATCCTCCTGTCCCATGCCCATCAGGACCATACCGGGCTGCTCCATCATTCGCATCCCGAGATTCCGATTTACACGACGCGTGGCACCAGCAAGATGATGGCTGCCGGAGCAAAGTTTGCAGGTCAGCCGTACCTACCCCGACAACGATTTCATGAAGTCCTGCCAACGGTTCCATTCGAAGTCGGCGAGTTCACGGTGACAGGTTTCTCCGTGGACCATTCCATCTACGGGGCATTGGCGTTCCTGATCGAGGTGAACGGGACGCGAATTCTCTACTCGGGGGATCTCCGATTGCACGGTCGAAAACCAGGCATGGCGAGAGCATTGATCGATTCTGTGGCAAGAGTTCCAGTCGACCTCCTGCTCATGGAAGGAACCCACATCGAACACGCCGGACATCGAGGTCCAAACGAATTCGAGCTCGAAGCTGAAATCACCAGGCACATCGAATCGAATCCGGGATTGGTGCTGGCCTCTTTTTCCCCACAGCACATCGATCGCTTCGTGGCGTTCTTGCGTTCCACACGGAAGACCGGACGAACATTGGTCGTCGATGCCTATGCGGGCTACATCTTGCACTTAATGCGAAACGAGATTCCTGTCCCTGCCCCCGAATCAACCGAGTGGATCAAAGTTTTCTTCCCGAAGTATTTCGAGGAAAGCTACGAGAGAAAACGGCTGAAAACTGTTTTTACTTTGTTGTCGCCGGCCAATATCAGGATGGACGAAATCCGATCGAACCCTGCGAAGTATGTCATGCTCTTCCGGCCCAGCATGTTGGCGAGCGACTTCAGCAGCAGTTTGCCACCGAGCACGCGTTGCATCTTCTCGTCTTGGAACGGCTACTTGGAAAGGGAAGAGTGGAAGTTGGTACAAGACGTTCTGCACAAGTCAGGCGGTGAACTGGTTCAGGCCCATACCAGCGGGCACATTTATGCCGACGATATCCAGACGTTCTTGGACGAACTCCGCCCAAGGTCTGTTGTGCCAATCCACACTTTCGCCGGCCATGACTTCGCGAGACTGGGGCATCCTCTGACCCTTCTCCGGGACGGTGAAAGGCATCAACTAAATGCGAAGGGATGAATCACAGGCCGAGCGGATCAAGGCCTCGCACGCGGCCGATCAGAGGCAGGTTACTCGCTTCGTCAGTTGACGGAATCAACTCCAGTGCCCAGAACGTCGCCGGAAGCCCTCGTTCTGCCAAGGCCGCGATTAGTTTTCTGACGGCGACCCAGGCCCCAGGTGTGACAGTCGCCGCTCGTGGATTATTTCCGAGCCATTCAGCCCAATAGGTTTCGGGAGCGGCACAAACAAGCGGACAGCACTTAAGTTGAGGCGATGGTTCCAAGTCTAGTCCGTACTTTTCATGCACGACCTTTGCCCATTGAGGCCCAAAGACGCTCCAGGCTTTCATCATCGCAACTCCGTATGCAGCCGCTTCGACCACCATGCGGAGCGGTGTCTCGGGGTTTTTGCCCTGCTTGATTTCAATGACCACGGGCATGGCCTGGGGTGATACGCCGAGCAGGTCAATCTCACCCCATGATTGATCGAGGTTCGTGTCTCGCAACATGACCTGATACGAAACGATGCGATGCCACGCTCCCGGAACCGACTGGCAGCCCTCGCGTGGATGCCAGTGTCGCCACATTGCTTCTTCAATCAGCGACTCAGGCCCCTGGACGATTCGGCCTAGAGATCTTCGCAACGGATACGGCTCTCGCCGAACTGGAGCGAGCCGGATCGTATTTTCAATCAGTCGGTCCAGGTTGAGACACACGGCATCGGCCTGGGCCTGCTGATACGTCTTCTGGAACGCCTTGCACAACTGATGAAGGCCTAAGTTCGGATCAATCGGATTCATAGAAAAGCAACCGAATAGCGGGCAAATCCTCAGATGGCTGCCAATCGTCGCCGCTATCGATGCCAACTGTGGGTCATTTTCAAAATGCGATGACCCACTGTTGCCGGGCAAATTCTTAACCTTCATACGAAGAGACATTCCTTCACTCCTGACCGCTTCATTTTCCACAACCGCCGATGACCAAGAGTCGGACCGATGCCGAACGAAGAGCACGCCAATGCGAGCGGTTGAGCCGGCTCCTGCGAGTTCTCCACCTCATCATGGGGCCAGGTCGTTGGGATGCCGAGTCCTTGGCGGGCGAACTCGAATGCTCGCGACGAACAGTCCATCGCCTACTCCAGACGCTCTCGATGGCGGGAGTTCCGTGGTACTACGACGAATCACGCCAAGCCTACCGCGTTCGCCATGGTTTCAAGTTCCCGGGATTTGAGATCTCAAAGCAAGTGGCAGTCCCACCCAAACCTCAACAACAGCCGAAACCTCAGCCCGCGATAACGCAGGTGCTAAAAGATGGCGAGACCCTCATGGTATCTCTCAAGCAGTTCCTGAAGAGCTTGCAGAGACTTGCTCCTGACAAACCAGATTGAGTGGATGCCTGAAATCCCGAAAAAACAACAGCCCGAAAAAAACCTGTCAAGCGGGCATCCGCAGGAAGGTTTTTCGGGGCCATTTCGGATTAAAACTCCCACAGGCTGTCTGTATAAATCCCGTTCCGCAAGATGGCGTCAAAGTCCAAAAGGCTCCGAATCTAAAAGTGCTACTACAATCACCATGAGCTGCCTCAGTCGGCCGCTTCCTACTACATTTGTAGCGGGACCACTACTATGAGTTAACAGGATTGTAGCATGACTCCGAGCCAAGCCAAGTACTTTGGGTGTTATTGGGACCAAGTTCGACGGACTGAAAAATTCATTGTCGAAAGATACCATCTCTCTCTGCAGAACGAAGATTTGTGGGACCTTGACTTCGAGGATTCCTACGATGCAATCGCCCCCTCTCTTGCCTCAGTCTACGACGAACGCTTGTTCTACGCTGTCTCGGCAGTGCCCGAACGTCGCGGTCCTTTTCATGCAGTTAATGCCCACCAGGCTCTGATGTTCTGCCTCAACCCACCCGAGGCTATGTGTGGATTACCAGGCATCCTCGACTCAGTAGGGTATGTAGAACTCCGGAGTTTGGCCGAGAGGGAATTGAAGCAGTTGCAATCTATGCCAAGCATTCCCGTTGCTGTTCCGGTAAACCCAAAAGTCGGAGCAAAGATATGGGAATTAGACTACGAACAAAAGTGGAGCCTTAGTTGCGAGAACTTGGATTTAGCCTTGGAAGCAAGTCTTCGCAACCTGACGACAGCCCAACGAGAAATCCTCGACGCGGTAACGAGGATTCCAACTTCCGCTAAGAACATCGCGAAGCGGTCGGGGTACCCAGACCAGACCGTCCGACTTTATCTTCCGAAACTCATCGCGAGGGGCTTGTTGGAAAAAGGGCCACAGGGCTATGCACTCCCACTGGCTGCTCGCGTGGCCTAATTCTGGGAGTTCAACACCGGTTCAACAAGCTGTCACTAGGCAGTCCTTGAATTGTCGCATCAATTCGAGTGAGCAGCGGCAACGTCACGTTTGGAGCCGTTCAATTGTCATTGAGCGATGCAGGATGCTCGATCCTGATCAGTAGCGATAGCCCGCCACTTGGTGTGTTGGTTTGCTACTGGCTCCGCCGCCGTCACAAATTCTCACTCACAGGAGATTCTACAGTACCATGACTGACTTTTCCGCCGAAGGGCCTCGCAATGGCGATGAATCACTTCTGATTTCAATTCAGGAGGTTGCTCTAATACTCGGGATTTCTAGTAGAACGGTCAGGCGTCTCATAAGCAGAAGGGAGTTTCCGGGGCCTGGACATATAGGAAGGAGTTCGAAGTGGCTGCGAGCAGATGTCAATGCTTGGGTCAAGCGTCGTTTTCCTGGCACTCTTGGGCAGGAAGGGAGCTAGGTCATGTCAAAGCCATTTAAGAGGAAGAAAAACAAAAACGATAAGCACGCACCGTATTACTTCAACTACACAGACCATACGGGCAGGCGTCGAATGAAGAAAGGTTACACCGACAAGGGCGAAACCCAGCGACTCTTGGACAGGATGGAACTAGAGGCGGGTCTGCGGAGGTCAGGCCAAATCGATTCGCACCAAGAGGAACTAGCCAAACTAAGGCAGTCAGCAGTCGAGCCGCACCTCGTGGAGTTTGAGCAGAGTCTCACTCGCCGCAAAAAGAGTGCGAAGCACGTAAAGCTGGTCATGTCCAGAGTGCGGTGCATCGTGCAAGGCTGTAAGTTCCAACAGATCGGCAGCATCACGAGAACTGCGGTCGAACGGTTCCTTGCCGATCACCGGGACGAAACGAAGTGTGGACATCGAACTTCGAACCACTATGCACAAGCATTTCAGCAATTCTGCAGATGGCTCTACGAGAATGGACGTGTCGCTTCGAATCCAGTCATTCGTCTCCCTCGACTCAATAACGAAGTAGATGTTCGGCACAAACGGCGAGCCCTTTCTTCGGTGGAGATCGTGAAATTGCTCGAATCAGCGAGGACCAGTTCAGAAACCATCCAATGCTACGATGGCGAGACTCGTTACCGTCTCTATCTGGTCGCATACATGACCGGTCTTCGGAGAGGCGAACTCGCGAGCCTGACGCCCGAGAGCTTCAAGTTAGAGGCCTCCCCTCCGCTCGTGACGGTCCAAGCCGCCGATTCGAAGCATCGCAAAACCGACCGCTTGCCGATACATCCTGCTCTCGTGAGTCGGCTCATTATTTGGCTAAAGGAGTTTGGTCCGGGTGTCGCTCTTTTCCCAAAGTTGAAAGGACGAAAAACCTGGTTGATGGTCAAAAAGGACCTAGAGCGTGTCGGCATAGAGTATCGTACTGCGGAAGGCGTTGCCGATTTTCACGCCGCAGGACGCCACACCTATATCACCGAGTTGCTCCGCAACGGAGCGTCGCTGCCGGAAGCTCGCGAGTTGGCTCGTCATTCAGATGTTCGGATGACGATGAAATACACCCACATTGGAATCGAGGATCAGGCGAGAGCGGTAGCTGTTCTGCCGAATCCCTGTCAGCAAATAGTCATCAGTTCAGTTGTCCCGTCGAGTCAATCCGAGGCGGGGCCAGTCACGGAAACACCGAAAAACGCTGATGATGCTCCGGACCTAAACCCTTCTCACGTTGCACCTTCTGACACCCAGGAACAAAAAAAGGCACCCCCTGTCACAGAGGTGCCTGAGTGGAGGCGGCGGGAATTGAACCCGCGTCCCGCGATCTTTCCACGGCAGCTTCTACGTGTGTAGCAATCAATTTAATTGTCGTCGCCCGGGGCGTCTGACTGCGCACTACCCGTTTGACCAGCTCGAGACTTATTGAACCGCGGGCGTTTCGAGCATGACCCGCGGCGAACCGGAATTGGCAACGGATTTTTGGGTCTCTCCGGCGAAGACCCGCAATCCGTGCAGACTATTTAACTAGGCTGCAAGGCTGAGATTGCTCTCGGCAAGTAAAGTGTGATCTGCTTTTAACGTGGCCAACAGATCAACCACGACACGCCACTGACGCTTCTAGCGACCCGGTCGAATCCAGTTCGCCCCCGAAGCTGCGGACGTTACTCCGGCCGCTTAGACCAGTGATCCGCAGGTTGCATTCTAGCGTAGTTCGGCGGGAAGTGAAGGAAGCGGGAAGAGCCGCGGTCAGGAATCGGTATTCAGTCCTCCGGCTTCTGAAAGCGCTACCTGGCGGGGGGATTGGCAATTAGGATGGTGGTACGTTTTTCCTGACGAATTATCACGGCGGTAGCGGCGGCAAATGACGATCGAATTTCCGTGCCCGCAGTGCAGCCAAGTGGTTCGCACCCCCGATGCTGCGGCTGGCAAAAAGGGAAAATGTCCCAGCTGCCAGGCTGTGGTGGTGATTCCGGCCGCCCCCACCGCTCCGTCCGCAGCGGCGAAAGCAGTTGCGCCCAAACCCGTTGCGGCTGAGGGTGATGCCGGGCCGATTGAGTTCTTTTGCAACTTCTGCGGCCAAGTGGTGCGCACGCCCCGGGCGACGGCAGGGAAGAAAGGGAGATGCCCGCACTGCACCGAGATCGTGCTGATCCCGCTGGCAAACCCGCTCAAGTCGGTTGCCGAGAAACCGGCTGTCGCACCAGCGGCGGCGCTTTTCAGCGACGGTGGCGATCCGTTCGGCGATTTGCAGCGAGGTGTAGCGCCGGGAATGGAATCGTTGGCGGTCGCGCCAACCGCGACTCCTCCTAAGAAGCCCAAGCCGACGGCGGCCGATTTACTGCCACCGAAGCCGAAACCGAAACCGGCTGCGCCACCACAACCAACGACAACTCCACAACCAACCGCGGTGCCTCAGCCAGCGGCAATGCCGCAATCGATTCCAAAGCCAAAGCCGATACCGGCTCCGGTAGTTGCGCCACAGCCCGCGGTCGAAGAGCCTGTGCTTTGTGAAGTGATGCCCGACGAAGTCGCACCACTGGCGCAGTTAGCGCCGATTCAAGCACTTACTCCGCTCACGCCACTCACTCCGCTCGGAGCTGCGCCAGTCGGAGGTGGTAATTTATTCGGCGACACGCCAGTGCCTGCCAGCGCTGCGGCAGCGCCAGCGGGTCTTACTCCGCTGACCCCGCTCGCACCTTTGGCGCCCTTGGGCGGCGCCGTTGGTGGTGGCGATTTGTTTGGCGGCGGCGGTTTCAGCCCAACTCCGTTCGGAGAATCGAAGGGAGGTTTCTCGCAGCCTGCCCATGCAACGAGTGCCGGCGCCAATGCGACGAGCGTCACCACGGCCATCCACATTCCTGCGATCATTCAATTGGTTGTGACGGCCCCGTTTGCCTTGTTCTATTTGCTTTATTTTTTGCAGTGTGCTTACAGCGGGTTGCGGGCCGCGATGATGCTGGCCACCACGGCCCAAATCTTTCGCAACATCGTGATGGCTGCGCTGACGCACAATTTAATTTGGGGCGTCATCACGCTGCTGTTTCTGGCGATGCAGGGTGCGATTATTTTTGGTTCGATCCAGCAACTGCAGCGACGGGGATTGCAAATGGCTCAAATCGGCGCGTGGATTGCCCTGTTTCCCTGCGCCAGTCCGATGGGAATGCCCGCTGCGATCTGGTCATTGATCTGTTTAAATCGGCCGGATGTGCGGCAGACGTTTCGTAGGTAGTAGAGCCTCGACCTTCGCTGGAACACGAGGCCCGATGCTTGAAGAGTGAGCGAGTCGTGGGTTACAACGTTGCGGGTACAACGTTCTGTGGATCCCCCTTCGCGCCCGTGCTGCATGACCATCGAATTTCGCTGCGCCACTTGCCGGCAACATTTGCGCGTGCCGGCCGATAGCACCGGCAAGAACGCCCGCTGCCCACAGTGCCAGACGCTGCTGCGAATTCCTCTCGGCGAAGTTTCGACTGCCGATCGCCGGCCCGGTTTGCCGTGGGAACAATCGGGTAAATCGTTGGGGAAGTTCATCGCCACCGCGCGGCTGGTGGCCTTTGCGCCGAAGACCGCCTTCAGCCAGATGAAACAACGCGGCCGGCTCGGCGAAGCCATGCTCTATGCCGCGATCGGTCAGTTCATCGGCGTGGCGGGAATGGAGTTGTGGCATCTGCTGCTGGTGTACTTCGGCGGGCAGTTGCTAGGCTTCGAGCGGTCGTTTCTGCAGCAACAGGTTGTCAGTCTGGGTTTCATCGCCCTCGCGCGACTGTTTGTCGAAGTGCCTCTGATGGCCACGCTCGGTTGCGTGATTGGTGGCGCTGTCTTGCACTTCTGCCTCATCCTGTGCGGCGGGAGTCGGCAGCCGTTCAGCACGAGCATTCGCATTGCCTGTTATGGCCACTCGTCGCTCACGTGGCTCATGTGGATTCCCGGCGGTGCGCTGCTGGTTGGCGTATGGTCGCTCGCGGTCCGCGTCTATGCGGTTCATCTCGCGCACGAAGTGCCGATGGGGCGCGCTGTGTTCGCAGTGCTGCTACCGCTGATTGTGGTGATGGTCATGGCCATCATCCTGATCATTATTCTGGCAGTAACGCTTGTTGCTCTGCTGGCGAATCAATAGCGATTAAACGAGCAGGCTGGCGATCGCGATCATCCCAATCAGCCCGGCAGTAACTGCAACGATGATTTGTGCGACGCGATCGAGCTTGCGCCGATAAGAGATTCCCTCGCTGGGCTTCATCAGCACTCGGCGAAGCCAGGCGATTCGCCGCGAAGTTGGCGGATGGAGCCAGGAGAAACTGCTGTCGCCATGCGGGCCTTGCAGCACCGCGAGGGCATGAATCAAATCGCGAGCGCAATCGGCATTCACGCTGCCGTCGTCATCAAAGACAGCTGCCAGGTCGGCGTCGTATTCAAGCAGCTTCGAATAATAACCAACGACTACGGCAGCGTAGCCCAGATAAATTCCCGCGACGAGCAGCGAATTTGGCGAAGCATCTTTGAGCCAGGCAAACTCATCGCCCAGCAATGGCCTGAACGCAAACCACGCGAGGCCAGGGAGCGTGAGGAGCAGCAATCGCAAAATCAAATGTCGCCGTTGCAGGTGAGCCAGTTCATGACGCACCACGGCGGCGATCTCGGTGGGCGCGAGTTGGGCGAGCAGAGCATCTGTCAAAAACAAATAGCGGCAATAGCGCGACAAGCCCGCGACGGCTGCATTCGACAGTCGGCCGTTGGTTTCCCACACCAGAATCTGTGTCAGTGGTGTCTTTGCGCGCTGGCTGATCGCTTCTAGCTCGGTGCGCAAATCGCTGGTCGGAAGACTGCTCGTGGGCCACAGTCGCCGCAGCAACAACGGCAGCGCGATGACCAGCGAGGCGAGAACGGGAATGCCGAGCCAGCTCAACTTGGCCGATGTCGCAGTGAGCAACTCTTGCTGACCGAAGTAGGCGCCGAAGTCTTGAACGCCGAGCACAACGAGGGCGGGAACGAGCGCCATGGCCAGGTAGTGGCGACATTGCCAGGCGAGATAAGCGATGAGCGACTGTCGCGGCTCGGTTGCTTCACGCATTTTCTGGGCAGTTTGTTCGACGTAATAAAACGTAATCCAAACTAGCACGAGCGAACCGACTACCGGCGCGAGGACAAGCAGGTCATCGACAAGCGGCCAGGCGTTCCAGCCCCAAGTAATCCGCACCAACGCCGGCCAATCCCACAGATAGATCACCGCCAATGACGCACTCAACCACAGCCAACCCGCGGCGAGTTGTAGTCGCTCGTAACGCTGAGCGGCCTGACTCCACTGCTGGCAGGTGGTGAGGGGATTGCGACGCAAGCGGGCGATGAACCAGCCGCCGTCGCAAGCCGTAGCAAACGGTGCGGCGAGCATAGTCAGCAACAAACCGATTAACCGGCCTTGTTCGCTAAAGAACTGCGCCGCTAGCGGGGCCGTGGCCGATGCGGGCGCTGCCTCAGAATGTGCCAAGGTGGCCAGCAAAGCAGCCAGAATAATAAGCTGCATGCAGGCCGACCTTGGAAGTGAAGAAAAGTAACCTTCGCGAATGCGCAACTCTGCCAGCTGCACTTTTCGCGGTAATTTGGGCTGAATTTCAGCCTAATCAGCCGTCCGCTGCGATTCAATTGAGAGATCAAGCGGAGTTCGGCATTTGAGTTGCTTATATTCGATCCCTCCCTCACAACCCGCTGAGTGATGCCTGCGATGTGAGGTTCGGCCTACACCAAGTATGCCCGATTGTCGTGATTTTCCGTGTTTTTCGCCTCATGCCGGTTGCGCCGATTGCCGATAGATCTTTCTTATCGACAGTTCGAGGGCCGAGTGAGTTTGACTGATGTTTGACGGAAGCGTTTATTACTGTTGGTCTTGCGATGCCCATTGTCGGGCCGTTGAAACCCCCGCCGCCGGTGCTTGCTGCCCACGCTGTCAAGAACGATTGAGCGCTGACTCTCGCTTGGAGAGTGCTCCGCAGATCCTCAGCTTCCTCACGCTGGGCGAAGCACACAAGAAGACGCCGGCTCCGTCGTCGCCAGGACTCTGGCCATCACGCGCGGCGGCGATGCACTAAGTGCGCAGCAAAATGGGCCATTGTTACCAATGGCCCGTCACTTCTAGTTTGTCAGTTCGCGAAGCTTAGCGAGCAGACTTCCAACCGCCATCGTCGATTTGCGTGGGAGCAACAACCGGCGCGATAGGCCGTTGTTCGAACTTCGCCACGGGCCGAACTTCGGCATTCTTCACCGGCCACACTGCCGGAATCACAGCCCAACGGTTGCCGTTGCTCGCCGTCCGGTCGCCCGGGGTGATCAACTGCGGGGCACGATTGTTGTTCGGTTCGATCCGGTCGTTGCCATGCGGATCACGCAACGGCTGCACGCTGGCCGGCGGCATTCCCGGTTCGCTGATCGTGTTCGAACGAATTTCTTGATTCAACTGCGTGCGATCGCTCGAATAACCGCTGCCCATGAATTGCGAACCGCTCGGAGCTGGCGGAGCGAGCATCGGCGGCACGTTGCCAGCCGGAGCGCTGTTGAGCGGCTGTGTGTAAGGATCTTCGGTAATTGGACGGAACGCACCCGGAGCCGGCGGAAAACCACCACCGGGAATGCCACCACCCGGATTGTTGCCCGGCAGCGGCGTGTTGAAGTTTGGATTGTTGTTGTTGAAATTCGGATTGTTATTGAGCGGCACACCGGCGGGCGGCGCACTGCTGCCGAACGGCAGCGAGGGACGCATGTCGGCTGGAGCGGAATTGATCACGCCCGGACCGCGCGTGCCAGGCGAGGGAATGGTCGTGCCACCGAGCGGAGGGCGGATGCCCGAGGGAGCGGGAACGACCGGAACGACAGGAGCAACGGGAACCTGATAATAAGGGGCAGCGGCCCCGCATGGCGAACCACAGCCGCCGTAGTTGCAAGTTGTCGGTTTGCTGCAGCAACTGCTGCTGCTGCCACGCCACATCCAAGCGAACGGCCGCCAAAGTGAGCAGCCGCTGCCGCAACTGCTACCACAGCTACTTCCGCAAGACTGTTGCACCGGAGCTGCTTGGCAAGTGGCTGCATAACCGCAAGTCTGCGGAGCAGCGACCACGCCCGGTTGATAAACGCGATAGTAAGTCACCGGAGCCGAGACAGCTTGCGGTGCGTAATAAACTTGCTGCTGTTGCGGCTGCATGTAGACGACGCGCTGCACCGGAGCGGCATAGCCGCCGTAGTAAGCAGCCGTCGCCAGGCCGGGCTGATTGGCCCCGGCGTAAGTGATTTGATAGGCGCCGGTCGCCGGCACTGCGTAAGCAATGCGGGCTGCGGAAGCCGGAGCGTAGTAAGCCGTGTTGCCCGCTTGCGGAGCATATTGCGCTTGCACCACAGGCGCCGACGCAAACTGATAAGCCGTTTGCGGTGCGTAATACGCCGAGTTGCCCGGCCAGCCCGGCGTGGTGCCGCGAATGACGTTTTGAGCGAAGGCCGGAGCGGCTCCGCAAGCCAGCGCGGTGAGCGCGGCCAACAAGTTGCGAATCAGGCGAGCCAGGTTAAAAGGTGCAGTCATCGGCGGCAATCTCCCGGACGTTCACGTCGGCTGCTCTCTGAGGAGGCAAGCCATCGTGCGGCGATCTGGCGGGAATTCTTTAGATCGAATTCGCGACAAGTCGTCAATCGTTTCTGTAGTTTTCTTGACCGTTTGCGAAAACATTATTCCTGTATCAATCATGCTGTTTCGCCGACCTGTGCCGACGAAACTGAACACGACAACACGGTAAGCCGTGCGTTCGATACCGGTCCGGGAAAACCTAGGTCAGGAATCGTGTGAGGCAATCTCGCAACCACCGACGTTTCGCGAGAACTGCGCACGGCTATAACGATTGTGCGGGCAGCAAGCCCGAGATAGGAGATCAGCCCGTCGGATACTGCCGGCAATACTCGTACATGGCGAGCGCTGCCGAGGTTGCCACGTTGTAGCTGTAGGGCAAACCGTACACAGGAATCTCCACGCACACATCCATCCAGCGGAGCTGCTCCTCGGTCAAGCCAAGACGTTCGTTGCCCAGCACGAGCGCGGTCTTGCGCGGGAACTGATAGTGATGCATGTTCTGCGCGCCGGTCGTTTGCTCGAGGCCGATCAGCGTGAACCCCTCTTCCTTCACCTGCTTTAGCACCGGCAGCAGCGTGCGATGAACTTCCAGTTCGACCTGTTCGCCGCCGTCGCGCGCGATCGACTTGTGAATGCTCGGATTGCCACAAGCAATCACTCGGCCAATGCCGCAGCAACCAGCCGTCCGCAGCATGTTCGAGAGGTTGATATTGCTTCGCAGCGGCGCGCAAACCAAGATCATCTCGCGCGGGCGTTCCAGAGCAGTCGGCGGTTTGTGGCGAAGGTGTTCGAACATGCGGGAGGCGAGGGACTGGAGGCGGGGGAACAGAAGTTCGATTCAGGATTGTATTGTATTCTCCCTCGTCTCCCGCCTCTCGTCCCTCGCCTCCCCAACTCAAAACTACTACAAACTGTCATCCCCCGGCGCCACATAAGCACCCGGCTGATGATGTCTTGGTTCGACGAGGGTGAAACTTAGGAGCCAGCCGAGGAAGAGCAGGCCGGTGATGCACAGCGAGACAGTGTAAAAGCCGACAACGCCGACAAGGTAACCGGCGAGCGGCGACAGGAACAGCGGCGCTGCCATGCACAAGTTCTGCGTGCTCAGGTAGCGCGGATGTTCGCTCGGCGGCGCGATCTCCAGCGTGTAGTTGTTGAACGTCTTCTGCGCGACGGGCGTCAAACCAATCAGTACAAAGACGAGCGAGAACGAATTCTTGCCGAGTTCTGTTTGCGAAATCAAAATCGCCGCCACGAGTGGCGCCGCGCAGATCAGCAGCGTGACGATGCTCAGTGCCCGGCGATTGCCAAATCGATCGGCGATCGGGCCGGTGAGAACGCTGAACAGTCCCGTGCCGCAATTCTGCGCGACGACCCACCACACCAGCATCGGAAAACCCAAGCCCAGCTTGTTGCGTGCAACCGATTGGTAGAAGGGAAAGAGGAGCAGCGAAGTTGTGAACAGCGCGGAGACGATCGCCAGGCGACGGAAGTTGGCATCTTCCTTCAGCGTTCGCCAGGCTCCTTCGAACAGTCGGCGCAGCGGCTTGGGAGGTTCGTCGTGATTGTCGGGCAATTCCACAATCTGCCACGCCATCAGCGAAGCTGCCCCGAACAACGCCGTGGAAAATCCAAAGATCCATTCGAAATCGGCTGCCCCTTCGTGCAACCATCGCGGCAAGAGCATCACCGCGCAAGCGACGGCCGAAGTTACTCCGATCACGTCGGCAATCATCAGCAACCGGCCGCGCCGCGTCGGTCGGATCAGTTTGCCTTGCAGCGTGTTGTAAGCCAGCTGATTGATGCCAATCGCGGTGAAGAACAGCCCGTACAGCAATAGATAAATCCAAGCCGCGAGGTGCGGCAACTTATCGAGATGCAACAGCCACAAACTGGTGATGCCGGCGAACATCAGCGTCATCGATGTTGTCGTGCCGATGAAGGCTCGACTCTTAAACGGCGTGACCTTGATGCGGCGAGCGACGAGCAACGGCGGAATGCTCTGGCCGAAGCGATTGAGCAGCGGCAGGCAACCCATCATCCAGGGCGACGCGGCCAGCGACTCGAGCACTGCCGGCATGATGACGCTTTCGGTTTTGAAAATCCAACCGGTCCGCATCAGTGCCTGGTAGATGACCAGAATGACGAAGTTCCGCATTTCTGCCGGACGAGCTTCGTCGCCGGCGAGAATGCCGGTCGGCTTTTCGTCGACGGATTGGTCAGCAGCGCGCGACGGCTCCTTTTTCTCCGGTCCACGCGGCTTCCTGCGTTGCTTCATGCTGCAAGTATAACTGGAAACGATCGGCTGCGAGGATGTAGCTCCCGCCCGGTTACCCCAGAACGCGGGGTAGCAACTGAATCGTTACTGCTGTTCATCCTTAACCAGCTTGTACTCAACCGCGTCGACGAGCGCCAGCCAGCTGGCTTCGATGATATTTTCGCTCACACCGATCGTGCCCCAGGTGTCCTCACCATCGGTCGATTCAATGATGACGCGAATTTTCGCCGCCGTGCCCGCTTCGCCGTTGACGACGCGGACCTTGTAGTCGATCAGCCGCATGTCGCCGAGGCCGGGGAACGTGCCGTTGAGGGCCTTTCGCAGCGCGCCGTCGAGCGCGTTGACCGGGCCGTCGCCTTCGGCGCTTTCGAACCGCGGCTGATCGCCATCCTGATTATTCAGGCGGATCTTCACCGTCGCTTCAGTCTGTGGTTCGCTGCCATCGGCGCCCGCGCTCACGGCGATGTGATACTTCAGGCGCTCGAAATGCGGCTTGAACGTGCCAGCCACTTTGCGGACGAGCAAATCAAAACTCGCTTCGGCTGCTTCGAACTGATAACCCTTGGCTTCTAGATCGCACACTTGCTGCAGGATCGCGTCCATCAGTTTGCGATCGTCGTTCAAATTGTGCTTCGCCGTGAGGGCCGCAATGTTTGAACGGCCCGAAAGCTCGCTGACGAGAATCCGCCGCTCGTTGCCGACGAGCGCGGGATCGATGTGCTCATAAGAACTCGTCGCGCGAGCGATCGCATGCACGTGCATGCCGCCCTTGTGAGCAAACGCGCTCTGGCCGACGAAGGGCTGATTGTTGCGATGATTCTGATTCGCTGTTTCGTAGACGAACCGCGAAAGCTCGGTCAGATGATCGAGCCCTTCGCCTTGCAGTACACGATAGCCCTTCTTCAAACCCAGATTGGCCATCACCGAGATCAGGTCGGCATTGCCGCAGCGCTCGCCAAAGCCGTTCATCGTCCCTTGCACTTGCGAGGCGCCGGCATCGACGGCAGCCAGCGAGTTGGCGACGGCCAGCTCACAATCATTGTGACAGTGGATGCCGACCGCGACGCCCAGCGGCGTGAGAACTTCGAGGGCTTGCTTTGCCCGTTCAGCGACTCGCTCCGGCATCGTGCCGCCATTGGTATCGCACAGAATGACCATGCTCGCGCCGGCTTCGGCCGCGGTGCGAATGGTCGACAGCGCGTACTGCGGATTGGCCGCAAAGCCGTCGAAAAAATGCTCGGCGTCGTAAAACACCGTGCGTCCTTCCGACTTCAAATACGAGAGCGAGTCGCGGATCATGTCGAGGTTTTCCTCGAGCGAGATTCGCAAGATTTCCGTCACGTGAAAGTCCGAAGTCTTACCGACGACGGTCACTACCGGCGCTTGCGAATCGACGAGGGCTCGCATCCCGGGATCATCTTTCGCGGCCACTCCGCGCCGCCGAGTCATGCCAAACGCGCAGACCTTGGCATGCTTCAGCGGCAGCTCGCGCACGCGCTGAAAGTATTCGATGTCCTTTGGGTTCGAAAGCGGAAAGCCACCCTCGATAAAGTCGACGCCCAACTCATCGAGGCGTTGCGTAATCTGCAGTTTATCCTCCAGCGACAGGCTGACCCCTTCGCCTTGCGTCCCGTCGCGCAAAGTCGTGTCGTAGATCTGGATCGTTCGCATGGCAGACTCTTTCAGAAACGTATTCGTTCGCCCGTACCAACAAAAAAAGCCCTGACACCAGTGGGCGTCAGGGCTTGAAAGGTTCAATCTAGCCGCGTGCCGCCCTATGCTCGTCCCTCAATAATTCGACCCGTAATAATCCCAGCTGTGCCCCAGCCATTGCTGTGCAGTGCGATGTTCGGATTGTAACGATTGGTCGACATTGAGAATCAAAGAGCGGGGAAGCAAGCGACTATCTAACAGTACGTTCGGGCGGAGAGACTGTCAACAGTCGAATGACAACCCGCTTAAGCACGTCCGAAACAATACCCGTATTCATTCGGGCTTCCCGACTTCAATCGCAACACCCACATCAGCGAACTCGCCTTCTTGCCAGCTGCCACTTTCATCTTGTTTGTTCTCGCCAACGCTATAGATCTTCAGCGACTCGGAGCTCAGTCGCAGAAGCATTTCTTGCCCCGAAAAAGGATCGAGCGGAATGACCGGCAGATACTCAGGAACCAATTCCTGCCAGGTTGCGGGCCAGCGCTGAGTCCTTTTCCGGAACCGCGCTGCCGCGATAGCGGCAATTGCTGCTCCACCTTGGGCATCAGCCATCGCGAACTGCTTGATAGTTATAGAAAACGGCGGCAGGAGGACCGAGGAATAGGGATATGTACGTCCTGCCCTCTTGATGCGAGTTCTGCATTCGTCTGAGACGGCGTTCCACTCGCGCACGACGGCATGCACCGATGACTCTGCCGCTTCGTCCAAGCGGCGAAAACTCTTAAGCACCACGGCTGCGTCCCACGGGTAGCGTGGCCCGCGGGCTAAGTTTTGCTCGATGAAATCGCGGTTGCGCGTCTTCTCATCGCCGTCGCTCTCAGCCAAAGACTCGACTGGCCACGTGCAGCAGGTGTATTCCATCGCCCGCTCGGCCCGGATTGTAAATTGGAGCGATCGCCGGAGGTCTAGCTTTTGAAAGGCACTCTGCAAGCGAGTGAGATCTTGCTCCTCGACTTCCTGCTGGCCGAGGAGAAGTTCGAGACTTGTGACCGCGGTGCGAATTATCACAAGCCGCACAATTTGCGGAATGGCGTTTGGATCATTGCCTAACGTGTCAGCCATCGCCAGCTGCTGTAGTAGGCGATTCACAGCCTCGCTGGTTCGCCCGCAATACAAGTCGACACGCAGTTGCAAACCGAGAACTTGCGTCCCTTGCAGCATGCGAAAAGCATGCGGTGTGGAGGATGCGAACCCGAGCGTGAGATCGTAAGAAAATCTCGTGGTGAACTCACGATCGAGCAGCGACGGCGCGAACGCGAGTAGCTGCTCAAAGCGAGCCAGCAGGCGCTCGATCTCCGCCAGTTCAGGCGTAGGCTCGCGGTTGGGCGTCGTCCTTAGCGCGTCACCCAATTTGCGCACCCGCGCGAGAGAATCCTCAACCTCTTTGTCATCTAAAATTCGCAAAACTCTCTCGAGTTCAGCGGTGACATCGGGCAGCCCAGGCTCCGGCTTGTAAAGCAGTTCCAGATCAATCGTTGTCAGCGGGCGGCCTGTTTCGCGCACGCTCGCGATTTCTTGGACGAGTTCATTGTGACTACGCCGTAAGTGCATCCAGCAGCCAATTGCCGCTACCAGCAAGACCATCAGCAACAACAACAGCGGCGACAAGAGGCAGCCCAAGGTAAGCCTGGATCGCGCATAGCGGCCGAGGCCACTTTTGTTGCCGTCGGAGACTCTCACGAACAATCACTTTCCCGATTTCTTCTTCGCCGATCGCTTCAGCGCGATTGGCTTCGAAGTCTTCTTGGCTACCTTCTTCGGTGCGGCTTTGGGCTTTACCGCTTTGACCTTCTTTGGAGCGGCGGGGGCCTTTGCAGATGGCTGCGCGACGGTCGTCACGGCAACTGGCGCGGGCGGAATGACCGCCGGTTTCGCCGGCAGCGAGAAGAGTGGCTTGGGCGGCGGGAACCTGTTTGCAGCTGTGGTGGCGGCGGCCGCCGGCGCCTTGGGTGGCTGTGGGATGGCGAACAGCGGCATTTGGGCCTTGGCGGGCTGTGCTGGTGGCTGCGGGTTCGACTTCGCGGCTTTCTTTGGTTTGAGTCGCTTCATGCCGGCGACGGCTTCGATGCACAATGGCTCGAAGTAACGCGGAATTTCCGACAGGCCTTCGTGAACCACCTTGTTGCGGATGTGAGCGATGGCTCGGATTTCCCAAGCGAGCGTCGTGGGCAAACTGCTTTCGACGCTGCGGACCATCTCGCCCACGCCGCGACCTTCGGCGCCGAAGGTGTCTCGCAGCAAAGTTTGAATTTCGGCGTAGCGGCGGTTGATGGTTTCGTGCGTGGTCATGTTGTGGCTTCCTTGCAGCGGCGAAGAATAAGTCAGGCCATTTTAGTTGGTTACCGGCAATTCGCCCCAGAGCAATTTGCACCGCAGCCGCAACGGCTTACCGCACGGTTATTCCACCGCAAACGGAAATTTCTCATCCAGCTTGGCGTTCGACAGTTCCAGCAAAAACGTGCCGAGGCGATCTTCGAGCACGCGCATCATCTGCTGGCCTTTTTCGGCAGTTGCTGCGTGGGGATAGCCGCTGCCGGTGTTGGTAGTGAGGAGATGCCACGGGCGGGTGATGCTGACCCAGCCGCGATTGAGAGCTTCGAAGCGGCTCTTTCGCGTTTGGCCGTCGTCGCCGGTTAGTTTGCCGTCGGCGGTGCGAGCAACGAGCGTGGGGAAATACGCGAGGCCGAAGGACGTTTCCATTTCGCCGGCGTGGTCTTCTTTGTGCTCGAAAATCTTTTGATATTCCTCGCCCAGCGCGTGATACCAATTGCAGAGAAACAGATGGCCGTCGATTTTGTCGGCTAGCTCGCGCAGGAGCGGCTTCATTTCGTTGCCGCCGTGGCTGTTGAGGAGCACGACCTTTCGCACGCCGCTGGCGATGCACGACTTGACGATATCGGTGACGAAACGAAACAGCGTCGAGGGATCGACATTGATGGCCAGTGGCAACTTGGCCATGTTCGTCTCGGTGCCATACGGAATCGTTGGCAGCAACGCGACCTTCGCTCCCTTGGCATGAGCCGCGGCGCAGATGTGTTCGCCGACGATCGTCCCTTCGAACAGATCGGTGCCATACGGCAGGTGCAAGTTATGTGGCTCGGTCGCGCCGAGCGGCAGCACGGCCACTTCGTATGGATTGGCTTTGGTGTAGGCGTAGTTGGTTTCGGCGAGAACGTAGTGGCGCATTGTTTGTCGGCTTTCACTTCGTGACAGCACGCGTCTTTGCTAAATGAGATATCGTTGGAGAATTGCCTGGAGGCATCATATCCGCAATCACGAATGCTCGCCAAACGGCCGAAAATCGCGGCGCTCTTTCGGCGGCAACTTTCGCGGAGCGAAAGTCGACAATGAGTCAGTTCTGAATTTCTAGCTTGAGAATCGCGGCTTTCAATTTCTGCACGCCAGCCGCGGTTATGCCGCTGCCGGTCACGTGCAGCGTCTTCAATTTGCGAAGTTTGCTGAGCGCCGGAACGGCTTCGTCAGTGAGCTTAGTGTTCGAAAGATCAAGCTCTTCCAGATTGGTGAAGGTGGCAATCAGCGGCAACGATTTGTCGGTAAGCTGCGTGCCATCGAGAAATAGCTGATCGAGCTTCGTGCAGTTTTTGAAATTCGCGAACGCTGCGTCGTCCACTGGCAGGCCGCTCAGTTCCAGCCAACGAAGTTCGCTGCAAACGGTGAGTGCTGCGAGGCCTTTCGCAGTGACCTGCGTGCGGCCGAGCGCGAGATTTCGCAACCTGGCCAGGCCGGGCGTGGTGAGCAGATCGTCGTCGGTGACTTGCAGCGACTTCAGGTAGCCGGCATCGAGCTCTTCAAAACTCGCGCCGGTCAGTTGCGCGAGCGACGTCCGTTGGTCGTTCTGGCGATAGATCTCGCGCAGCAGCGTGCCGCCGGCCGAGCGGTACATCGGGCTTTCGTGATCGAACAGAAAATGAGCCGTTGCAGCTGACTGCGAATAAATCTTGCGAATGTCAGCGCTGCTTTGCACCTGATCGCGGCCGAGCGCGACGAGTTGTTGCAGCGGCAGGCCCTTGTCACCATTCAGCACTCTGTAACGCGGGATCTGCAAACGATCGGCTTGCCAACCTCCGACGGTCCAGTGGCTGCCGTGGTTCTGCAACGACTCCACATGCATGGCCGCTCCCTCGACCATCCAAAAGTTTTGCTTTTCGCCGACTCCCTGCGGCGTGCCTCGCCATTGCTGAAAGAGTTGATGAGCCGCTTCGTGAAACCAGGTCGGCTGAACCGTTTCGTCGCCGACGAAGAAGATCGACGTCTGCTGCGCGTCGGAATAAAAGCCCTGCGTCAGGCCGATGTTCGGCTGACTGCTGAGATATTTCACGTACTCGTCGCGAGTGCGAAACAGGAGCACATTCAGTTGAATGCCCGGTTCGGGCAGAGGGCGTTGATTGGTAATTCCTTGCTCGAGTTCGGCCCGGCTCGACCAGAACTCGAAGAAGGTTTGCTTCCACAACCAATGAAAGTCCTCGAGCTTCTTCGCGAGTTCCACACCCGCCGCGCCCGATTGATTGGTCGCGATTCGCCAATGCTTCGAATCGACGCGCCAGTATTTCCCTTGTTGCCAGCCCGTCTTGGGATGCGGCGTTTTGCCAGCCGAAATGGTCGGTGGCGGTGAATACGCTTCCCAGGCGTTGTCGGTTGCGTTGCGGCGATGACCGAGCGCGTTGCGCGCGGCGCGATTGTCGGGATCTTCGCGGAGGGCTTCGTGCAACAAGCGATAGGCCGTGGCGGGATCGGCCTCCTTGGCACTGGCGAGTGAGACGGCGAGCTTCGTCAAACCACTGGCTTGCTCCTGCCGGAGTGCGTGGAACTTGACGTGCCACTTCTGCACGAGATCGGAAGCTTCCTTTGGCAGGTCATTGCCGCGAACCACTGGCGGCAGAAACAGCAGCGTGCGCCCCTTCGTCCGTCGAGTTTGCCATTCGCGCGTGATCTTGGCTTGTTCGGTCAGGCCGAGCGTATCGCACCTGATCGCTAGAATCTCAAGCTCGCGAGCGAAGTGGCGATCGAGTGAATTCAAATCTTCGCTGGGGTCGGCGGCCCATAAACGAGCCGCAGATAAGAAGAGCATTGCGGCAGCAAAATAGAAGAGTAGTTTCACGACGATTCACAATGCCAGCTGCAGCCCCTGAAGTAACTCAAGCATAGCATCCGCAGCCCGCTATTCCGCAAAACTTCCTAGCGTCGGCTGCTCTACCTGCTCGTACGCGGCGAAGGTCATCGAAACCGAAATGCCATGATCGCCGGCGTTGAAGTTGATCTGCGGCTGCTCGGCCAGCCCGCGATCGCAGCAGGTTGGCAGGTTGAACAAACTGCCGAACGGTGGGATGGAGCCGGGCGTGAGGCCGATTATTTCCAGCACTTCTTCTTTGGTCGCAAAGCGTAGCGATTTTCCGCCGAGCGATTTCTTGGCTTCCTTGCTCGCCAGTTTGCGGTCGGCGGGAAGGACGATGAGGACAAACCACTCGTCGATTTTGCAGACCAGCGCCTTCGCGCCGCTGGCCAGCGGCACGCCGCGGATGGCCGCAGCTTCTTCGCTGGTGAATACCGGAGCGTGTCGCAGCACGCCGTAAGTGATCTGCCGGCCATCGAGCAGGGTGCAAATTCGCGAAAAAACGGAGTCGGCCATCGGGAACGCTCTTTCTGGCGGTGGGGCGGCTGTCGATATCACCGCGATCGACGATGTAAAGAATAAGCCTATAAGAGCTTACGACTTCGACTGGCGGCTGGCAATCCGCAGCCAATCGCCCGATTAGACCTTGCAATGAAACTGAAAATACTTACGCTAGACATTTACTTTCGCGGGAATGCGCAGGTTAGCGGCCGTCAATTTCCCGCTAAGTAGACCTCCTCTCTACTGGCGGCCTGCGAAGATCGCACCGCGAGCACGCAGGCATTGGCACGTTCGAGACGCCCTCGGTAAGGTTGCAGCGCAGCCGGCGGATGGCGTCACACACTTGAATTGCAATCAGCCGGAATGAGTGAAATCCTCTTTCAATATCAGAAAGTCGCGCCGACGACCTGGGCATACCTGGCGTCGTTGCTGATCATCGGGCTGTACTTCAAGTTCAACCGCTTCTGGAGCGTGCGGAACTTGGATCTCTGCCTGGTCATTCTGCTGGCGCCTGGTCTGCTGTTTGTCTATTACGGCGAGCAACTGTCACGCAAACCCGCAGTGGCTGCGGCAGCACCAGCGGTTACTCCGGCAGAACCAGCCATCGAACCTGTGCCGCCGGTCAACGACAGTTCGGCCACCGATGGCAATGTGCAAGTGCCAGCCGACAATCCGTCCACGGCTGCCACTCCTGATGGCGCGCCGATCACCGAGCCAGCCAAGCCGGAAGAACCTAAAGTAAAACCGATTCCCGTCGCGAATACCAACCTGCAGCCACCTCGCGAGGAACTTCTTGCCAGCATGCCGAAGCTTTCGCCCGAGAAAGCCGTCAGCGTGATGAATTTCGGCTATGTCTGGTTGCTCAGCGTTTCACTGCTGCTCCTCATTCGCCTGCTGTGTGATCCCACGATGGTTCGCCGGCCGCTTTTGGAACCGAATCTTTCCAACGGCGGATTGCTCTTCATCGGCTGTGCGCTGTTGGTCTTCCTGATGGCCAATGTCCTCGCCTCAGAAGTCAGCACCGATGATTTAAGTGGCCCGCAAGGTGCCGCAGCGCTCATGCAGAAGCGCGACGATGGCACGACCAAGTACACCTATCTTGGCCCGGGTTACTATTTCCTGCATTTGCTACCGTCGATTCCCACGTTGCCCGCTGGCGGCATTGCCAAGAGTGATCCGCGTCTGGCGTTTGCGCCGGCAGCAAAGACGATGGCGATTATCTCGCATCTAGCGGTGGTGATTGCCCTGGTGATTGTCGGGCTCTGGCATTTCGACAACATCAAGCTCGGCATCGGCGCCGCGGCGATGTATCTGATGCTGCCGTACACCGCGCAAATGACCGGCCACGTCGATCACGTGTTGCCCAGCGCACTCATGCTCTGGGCTGTCGTGTTTTATCGGCGGCCTGCGATTGCGGGGATCTTCGTCGGGCTCAGCGTCGGCGTTGTTTATTACCCGATCTTTTTGCTGCCGCTGTGGATTAGTTTTTATTGGCAGCGCGGCGTGTTTCGTTTTCTCGCCGGGTTGCTCGGCGCGATTGCCATTACTGCCATCTCGCTGGCCTTTGTGTCGGAAGACATGGCGTCGTTCTGGTCGAAGATCCGCCAGATGTTTGGTCTCTTTATGCCCAACATGGACGCTGAGAAGCTCCGTGGTATTTGGGGGCAGACGTTCGGTTGGGATCCGATTTGGCGGTTGCCTTGTATCGCTGTCTCAATCTGCATCAGCGCACTATTCGCACTTTGGCCTGCTCAGAAAAACCTCGGCACGCTACTCAGCTGTTCGGCTGCCATGATGCTCGCGGTTCAGTTCTGGCATGGCTATGGTGGCGGCACTTACATCGCTTGGTTCATGCCGCTGATGCTCCTCACGATCTTCCGCCCGAATCTCGAAGATCGCATCGCGCTGACCGTGCTCGGCGAGGGCTGGCTGTCAAAACGACGGACCAGGCTTGCTCCTTTGGGTCGAGCGGCCTGATTTTGCCCTTTTCGGCCAACGATTCTCATGCGGCGGTTCGCCAACCGCCGACAGCCGATAAGAGGAGGCTCTCGGGCTTCTAATTGTTGGACGATTCGCGCGCACTGCTAGCAAGGAAGCGAGGCAGCCGCCATGCACTATCTGAAAAAAATCCCTGCGCACTGCGCGATACTTTTGACGGTGAGCTGCGCGCTCATCGCACTCGCCGGCTGCAGCGCGGAACCAACCGATTCCGTCGCACTCTCCAGCCCGCAATCGACCGCGCCTGCGTCATTCGTCGGCGGCGAGAAGACCGAACTAGTTCCCACGCAACTCGTGCCGAACCATCTCGCGCAGCGGCCTGCATCGCAGGCCGTAGTCAATCCAGCCGAGACGGATCATCTGCCTCTCTGGCCACCAACGACGAACCCTAGCCCTCCCGCGCCCGCTGCCGTGCCGCCGCTGTTCCCCGCGAACCCGCCGCCACCGCCGTTGCCGACCGAACAACCCCTGGCCACCGAGTTCGCTCCGCCCGCGTTCACGTCGCCGCAGTTCGAGCCGGCGAGTCCTGCTCCTCCGGCAACAGCTCCAGTTGCCGCAGTACCCAGCGACGAAAATCCACTGCGCGCGAGCGAGCCTCAAGCGCCGCCGATCGCGGTGCCCGCGCCAAGCAGCATCGCTGCGCCTAGCACGGGTAATCCGTTACGTTTGAACGCTCCTGGTGCGTCACCAGCATGGGGACCTCCGACAACTGCATCGAGCGGTTTGCCCACTCGGTCGCCGAACCTGGCGGCACCCACTTCCGACAATCTATTGCCGTCAGCGCCGCTGGAAACGCACATCGCACCAGCGCCTGCTGCCGTGCCGTTCGCGCCATCGACGACGACCAATGAGCAACCATCTGCGGCTCCCACGGCGGAAGCTCCGCAGTCGGTGGCAGCGCTCCCGAAGCCGTTGCCAAAGATCACCAACAAAGCCGCCTCGCGACCACCGCGCGTCCCCACTCATCCGCAAGCGCATGCCGAATGGTCAGCAAAGCAAAAGCTCGCGGCCGCTGAGGAAAGTCCAAGTGGCGGCAGTGCGCGGGCGTCGGACTACGATCCGTCCGCTTACGGCCCGGCCCCGCAACCGCAGTCGCCACCGCGGATGATGGAGCTCGGCGCGAAACAGGATCCACCTGCGAGCGCGCCCGAAGTAAATGCCCCGAGCGAAGGCGCGGTGGCAGCGAATCCGCCATCAGGCCCGATCGAGATCCCGTCCGTGCCGGTCTTTGATCCGCCCACGTTCGAACCTGCGCCGATCGCCGCTGGTATTCCAGCGGCAACACCAGACGCAGTCGAGCCGGCGGAAACTCCTGCCGCGCCGCCGAGCTTCGAGCCACCCACGTTTCAACCAGTTCCCGAGGTCCCCGCGCCCGCCGTAGAACCAACGGCCGCTGAACCAATTGCTCAGCCTCCCAGCGACGCGCCGCAAAAAACCACTGCCCTGGTGCCAGCGACCAGTAGTAACGATCCGTTCGATGTGGTCCGCGTGTTTTACGGCACTGATCGATTGGCAGAGCATGTCAATCGCGACACGCTGCTCATGCGGTTGATCCGCTTCACTCCAGCTGCCGTTCTGATTGGTCTGTCGGTCTTTGGCGTCTTCGTGTTGCTCACTTCGCGCAAGATCAGTTGGATCCTGGGCACGGGCACGATGCTGGTTTGCAGCGTGCTCGCCGTTTGGCATGGCATTTCGGAAACGATCGAGATCGCCCAGTTGGCTGCCCAGGAAGAGCCGAGCTACTCTGCCGACAAAAGCGTGCGCGGCAAAGTCGAACTGGGAATCTGCGAAGTGTCGATTCCCAAAACGCACGAACCCGGCGCGCTCGAAACGCCGTTGATTACGCGACTCGAATTTGAATTCAATCCAGCCGAACACATCACGCTACGGAAGACGGTTCGCCTGCACAACGATGCGTTTTACGAGCAGCTGCGCGAGCAGGTTGCCAGTTCGCCAAATCGCGAGCTCCTCGTCTTTGTGCACGGCTTTAATGTGTCGTTCGACGATGCTGCCCGCCGCACCGCGCAGATGGCCAATGATTTGAAGTTGCAAGGCGCGCCGGTTTTCTTCAGCTGGCCGGCGGATAAATATTTCCTGCTGACCTACGGCAAAGATGAAACCAGCGTGAGCTGGTCCGCGCCTCACCTGCGCGAGTTTCTGCTCGACCTGGTTCACAACACCGATGCTCGCGCCATTAACCTGGTGGCTCACAGCATGGGCAATCGCGCTCTGACCACCGCCCTTCGCGAAATCGATTTGCAACTGCGCAACGAAGCCCGCCTCTTCAACCAGGTGGTGCTCGCAGCGCCCGATATCGACGCCGATGACTTCCGCGACAACATCGCGCCGGCCATTCAGCGCACCGCCAAGCAAGTCACGCTCTACGCCTCGGCGCACGATCGGGCGCTCGCCGCGTCGCGACTCATTCACCGCAACGCCCGCGCGGGAGATACCAGCGAAGGCTTGGTGCTGGTGCCCGGCGTGGTGACGATCGACGTCTCGAACATCGACGGCGGCCCTTGGGGCCATTCGTACTACGGCGCGAGCGATCCGGTTCTCCGCGATCTGCACCTGCTTCTCACTTCGCTGCCACCCGAGCGCCGCACTTGGCTCAACATGAAAGAACTCGACGGCCAGACGTATTGGGCGTTTAAGCCGCTAACGTCGGCCAGCGCGCCGTCGCTGATTGCGCCGAGGTAAATACATCAATAGGCTGCTTCCAAAATCGCCAACAAATCCGCTTCCGTCGGCACTCGCGGATTCACATCGCGCAGGCGCTTAATTGCATACGCTTTCGCGGCGAACGCTGGCAACTGTTCGCGCGTGCCGCCGAGTTCGCGGATGCGCTGCGGGATGCCGATTTTTTGGCGGAGCCGTTCGACCGCGACAATCGAGCGCTCGGCGGCTTCGAGTTCGCTGCAGCCGCGAGTGTCTTCGCCAAGCAGATATGCGATCTTGGCAAACGCTGCCGGTCTGGCGGAGAGGTTGAACCGCATGACATACGGCAGCAGCAGGCCGTTCCCTGCTCCGTGCGAGCAGTGCAGCACGGCGCCGAGCGGATATTCGAGCGCATGCACGAGAGCCACCGCGCAGTTGGAAAACGCCAGGCCGGCAAGCGTCGAAGCGAGCGCCATTCCCTCGCGAGCGACTTTGTTCGAGCCATCGGTGACGGCGGCGACGAGATGCTTGCCGACCAGTTCGATGGCTTTCTCAGCAAGTGAATCGCCCAGTGGATGCGAGCCGCTGTAGGCGACATCTTCTTCGGGCGGGATTGGCAGTTGCGTGAAGTCGATCGCGGTCATCGCTTCGATGGCGTGCGTCAGCGCATCGATGCCGCTGTCTGCTGTAACCTTCGATGGGCAGGTGTAAGTGAGTTCGGGATCGACCAGCGCCAGCGCCGGGCGCAGGTAATTGCTTAGCGTGCTGACCTTGATGTGGTTCTGCGTATCGGTCAGTACGGTCGCGTGCGAGACCTCGCTGCCGGTCCCCGCTGTCGTGGGAATGCCGATGATCGGCATCACCGGGCCCGGCACGTTGTTGAAGCTGAAGAACTGCGACGGGTTGTACTCGCCCGGTTTTCCGCCGTGCTTCAGCAACACAGCAACGAACTTGGCCAGATCAATATTGCTGCCGCCACCGAGGCCGATCATCACCTGCGGTTGAAAATCAGCAGCGTGTTCCGCCGCCCGAATCGTCAGCGCGACGCTCGGCTCAGGTTCTCCTGCGGCAAAGACACTGGTGGCAATGTTTGATTGCTGGAGCGACTCTTCGACGCGCGCGACGATGCCGGCCTTCACCAGATTCTGATCTGTCACCACCACCGCTCGCTGCCAACCACGCTCGAGGCAACGGCGACCTAGTTGCTGCACAGCGCCATTGCCGAAGATGAGTTGACCGGCGGAGTAGAAGTTCCAGGTATTGCGCATGGCGGGGCACGTGTGGGAGATGAGGAGTACGGGAGATGCGGAGGATTATAGCAAGCCGGGACTAGTTGATATCCAATCGTTTATCGGCCACTTTCCATTCATTGCCGCTTCGTCGCAGCTGAAAAGTGATCTTGGCCGGTGCGTTATCGAACTTCGTTGCTTTGCCATAGACCGTTACCACGGCAGAGTCGCCTCGCGCAAAGCCTTCCACTTTTTCGAATGGTGTGAAGACGTTGTCCTGCCAACCTTTCCACCATTGGTCTTCGATGGCGTAGTCGGCCGCTTTGACTTGCGTGGCCGCGAGGGCGGCCGCATCCTTGTCGAAAATGGCTTGCACATATTTCTTCACCACGGCTGCCTGTGGACCATCAGCGGCGATCGGCTCGCCCGTTTTCTCGGTGATGACATCGTCCTCTGCACCGGCGGCGCGGAGCAACGCCGCGATATCTGCATTGCCATAGGAATCAGCCGAGTTGAGCGCCGTGTGGCCTTGTTCATTGCGCAAGTTCAACTTCGCTTTGGAATCAATCAGCAGCTTCGCTTTATCGAGATGGCCTTGCGCTGCCGCAAAGTTGAGCGCGGTGTTGCCGTGCTTTTCGACGGCGTCGATGTCGATTTTTTGTTCGATCAGCCAGGCCGCGGTTTCCAGATTGTGGGTCCACATCAGTAGCGTGCGGCCTTGGTCATCGCGCAGGTTGACGTCGACTCCCCGCTTGAAAAGCTCCTCCAGGGGCGGCACTTCACCCTTCTCGGCGGCAGTGAACGCTGCCTGCGTCCGCTTCTGCACCAGCTTCGGATTGTTGTGCAAATAGGCCCACATCACGAAGTATGTCGCCGCATGAGCGACGATCAAAAAGAAGATGCCGCCGAGGAGATTTCCCCACAGGCTGGCGCTGGCTTTCTTCTCGAGCGTGTCGATGCTGCCGCGAATCAGCCGCATCCCTTGCATGCCAAAGCCGCTAGGGCGAATGCCGCGGCGCATCTCGTCGTACTTGCCGATCACGCACACCTGCTCGCCGGGTGCGATCCGATTTTCCTTCAGCGTGGGAATTGGGATGTACGGCAGTGGCGGGCTGTTGTCATCGAGATCATCATCTTCGAAGTCTTCGTCATCTTCTTCTTCCTCATCAAGCTCCTCTTCGATCTTGCCGATCTCCGCGCCGGGATCTTCCACGGCCTGTTCGCCATACATCTCTTGCCAGACCGCTTCCAGATCGTCGGGAAACAGGGCCTGCGGATTGACCTTCTTTAACTGCAGATTCTTTTCGACGTGCCCATCCTCATCGGCCCAGGCATCTTGAATCGCTGAGAAAACATTCACCAGTCGCAAGCCGCTGATGTCTTCGAACTGAGTGCGGCTGACGAAGTCGCGAGCCCGCCGCGCTGCCGTGAAACTTCCCAGCGTGTACGAAGCGGTCTCTTCCAAGATCGGAAAGCCAAGCAACCGGATGTTCCCGGCGCCGGTCTGAATTTCGGACGGCGTCATCAGAAAACCGGCCAGATCGGAACCGGTCTTCGTATCGTCGTCAGTCGAAGTGGATTTCGATTGCGTCGAGAGATCGTATTCCACCAAGCAGCACGGCGCATTGCTGAACGGCGCGAGCAGCGGCTGACCGACCGGCTGAATCGGGCCACAGGCAGCCATCAAGCGGCCATCGCGCGGCGGCGAGTGACCGCGCGCGGCCGACGCGAGCGTCCAATCCTTCCAGGCTGTCCAGGCATTCATCAGCGCGCCGATGCAGCAGAAAACGACAAAGCCCAAACCGGCCGCGCCCCAATAACTGCCGGGACGATCGAAGACCTTGTCGAGCCAAAACCAGTAACCCACGGCAATCGCCGCGTACAGAAGCAGGGCCAAAAAACAGCTGCGAAACATGAATCGCTTTCGAGTGAATGCGCAGGTTCAAACGATAAGAGGACGAGCAATTCTACTGCGCAAGACCGGCCCGTCTTGTGACAGGTTCGCCGTTAATTTTTCTCGTTTGATTTGGGCTGAATCCACACGATGAAGCCCTTACCTGCCGAGAATTCATTCAGATTTGGAAGTGGAGCATTAAGGTCCGCGGCGTCTCTTGAGAACAGTCTTAAAAGGACCACACGCTGATCGGCGGGACAGGATTCAGTCGTGCGAACCCCCACTCTCCGAAAGATACGACTCGACTGCGAACGCTGGAGCGGGACTTGGATCGGCCGGTAATGAGGGCCGAGGTAGCTTTCTGCTTCGATGAAGAACTTTTGGGTTAGTCCTTCGGGATCTGCGGGGCAAGTCAGTCCGATGATCTTTACCTCCTTTCGGTCGGGCTGTGCGGGAATCGACATTGTGGCGCTCGGTACTGGAAATGCCTCGCCTTCGCCAGGTGCGCCAACGCAGACTTCAAAATCTCGGTCGGTTGGCAGATAGACGCGATAAACGAAATGTTGTGAGGGCAGGTACGGCATCTGCCGTACGTGAATCAGGTTTTTGTCTCCAACAACAAGAGGCACCGGATCGTTGTAAATCTGCCGGCGAACAATGTCCGGCACTTCGCGATACAGCACCAGTGCGACCGCGATCACGACGATGGCGAGCAGCAACTGCCGAATCGAAAATCGCCACCGCCGCTTCGGTGCGGGTAGAGAAGGCACTTCGGTTGGCAGGGATGATGTCGCCATTAGTGCTTATTAAGAAGCTTTTCTTCCTTCATCGCCGTGGCTCGCCGCCGTGCCGCTTTGGCACTTGCTCGCAAGTTGAGCGCTTCCACGCCCAATGAAAAGGCCATCGCAAAATAGACATAGCCCTTGTCGAAGTGCGTGCCGATCCCTTCAGCGACGAGCATGACGCCGATGAGAAGCAGGAAGCTGAGGGCCAGCATTTTGACCGTGGGATGTCGTTCGACAAAGCGAGCGACGTAGCCCGAGAACGCCATCATCACACCGACCGCGATCATCACGGCGGTGATCATGATCCAGATGTTCTCGGCCATGCCGACGGCGGTGATGACCGAATCAAGCGAGAAGATAATATCGAGCAGGACGATCTGAACGATCACCGAGTTGAACGTGGCCTTCTTGGCTTCGGCTTCATCCTCTTCGTGAACTCCTTCCACCTTGTGATGGATTTCCTTCACGCTGCTGCGAATGAGAAAAATCCCACCAGCAAGCAGGATCAGATCTTTCCAGGAAACTGCGTCGATCTCTGACTCTTCGCCCGGCGCGTGCCGTGGAAACCAATCGGCGGGAATACCCAGGTCATGCAGGTGAAAGGCCGCATCCTTGAGGGCCATGATCCAAGTGATCGTCAGCAAGAGGCCGATGCGAAAGATCATCGCCAGGGCCATGCCGATGTTGCGAGCCTGCCGCTGCTGCGACTCTGGCAAGCGACTCGTCACCACCGAGATGAAGACGATATTGTCGATCCCCAGCACAATCTCCATCGCGACAAGAGCAAGCAGAGCGATGGCGTTGGTCAGCATGGGGGGAGCAGTTCTGAGTTAGGAAGTTTTGAGTTCTGAGACAGGAGATTCGGCCCCGAGACTCGTTTCTTGTCTCAGAACTTCCAACTCAAAACTCAGAACTTGTTCTCACGTCGTATAATCCGCGTTGAAGCGAACATAATTGACGTTGAGGTCGCTTGTCCAGAACCGGCTGGTGGTGGTCCCTTCGGTGAACGTTAGCGTGATATCGGTCTTGCGATTGTTCTTGATCGCGGCAGAAACCGTCTTGGCATCGAAGGCTACCGGAGCGCCGGCACGATAGAGCTCATGGCCATTCACAATCAGGCCGACGCCTTCGGGCTGGAAGGGGACGCCTGCGTAACCAGCGGCAGAAACGATGCGGCCCCAATTGGGATCAGCGCCGGCGACGGCGGTTTTCACGAGCGCACTGTTGGCGACGGTGCGGGCAATCTGCTGGCCGGAGGCTTGGTCTTTGGCGCCCTTGATCTCGATGCAGATCAAGTGCGAAGCTCCTTCGCCGTCGTCGGGAATTTGCTGGGCGAGCTCGATGCAGGCGTCGGTTAGCGCGGCTTGGAATTTTTGCAAATCGCTGCCGCTAAGTGGTTCGCCGCCGGCAGCGCCACTGGCGACGAGCAGCAGCGTGTCGTTCGTGCTAGTGTGCCCTTCGACGCTGATGCAGTTGAAACTCTCGTCGGTCGCGGCTTTCAGCACGCGCTGTGCATCGGCGGGGGTGAGCTTGGCGTCGGTCAGCATGATGGCGAGCATGGTGGCCATGTTCGGGCCGATCATGCCGGCTCCTTTGCACATGCCAGCGAGGCGAATCGCGCGGCCGCCGAGATCGAGCGTCTTGCCGACGACTTTGTGAAATTGATCGGTCGTCATGATGCCGCGGGCAGCGGCGAGGAACGAGGCTTCACTATTGCCGAGATTTGCAGCCGCGAGCTTCGCGCCATTGGCGATCTTGTCCATCGGCAGGAAGACGCCGATCACACCGGTCGACATGACGAGCGAGGTCGATTCGTCTTCGCCGCAGGCCACGGAGGCCAGGCGGGCCATCTCTTTACAATCGTTCATGCCGCGTTCGCCCGTGCAGGCGTTGGCATTGCCGCTGTTGACGGCAATCACACGGATGTTGTTCGACGGCGTGCGAGCGCGGTCGAAACCAACCGGCGCGGCGAACACGAGGTTCTGCGTATACACACCGGCCGCTGTCGCGCCGCCCGGACAGTGGATCAGGGTGAAATCGTCTTTGCCAGTTTTCTTGATGCCCGCGGCAACGCCGTTCATCACAAAGCCGGCAGGAACTTCAATGGCCATTGCTGTCACACTCATGTAACTGAATTCGCCAGAATTCAGTCGAGCTGCAGTTCTTCTGAATTCTGGCGAATTCAGCTACTTCTTTAAAGCAGCGCCGTCGTCTCGGCGAACCCATACATCAAGTTGAAATTCTGCGCCGCGGCGCCCGAAGCGCCTTTGATCAGATTGTCGAGCGTGCTGATCAGCAACAGCCGGCCGCCAGTCACGCGGGCGGTGATGTCGCAGAAATTGGAATGCGCCACATCTTTCGTCGTCGGCAAATGCTTGACGACACGGACAAACGGCTCACCCCGATAAGCGTCGCGCAGATGATTGAGGGCTTCTTCTTCGGTGAACGAGCGCTTCGGCTTGCTGTAGCTTACCGAGAGAATGCCGCGATCCATCGGCGTGAGATGCGGCGTGAAGATGACCTGCGGCTGCGTCGCGACACGGCCGAGAATTTGTTCGATCTCGGGTTGATGCCGATGCTTGCCGACGGAATAAGCCGAGATGCTTTCGTTGCACTCCGGATAAAGCGTGCCGAGCTTCGGCGTGCGGCCGGCGCCACTCACGCCGCTCTTGCTGTCAACGATGATGTCTGTTGCTTCCACCCAGCCGTCCTTCAAAAACGGCATGAGCGGCAGAATCGCCGAAGTGGGATAGCAGCCCGGATTGGCGACCAGCTTCGCATCTGGAATTTGCTTGCGAAATAGTTCTGGCAGACCATACACCGTGTTGCCCAGTCGCTCCGCATCGGGATGGTCGTGGTCGTACCACTTCTTGTAGCTGACCGGATCATTCAGTCGATAGTCGGCGCTGAAGTCGATCACCCGTTTGCCCAGCGCGAGCAACGCCTTGGCCGATTCTGCCGAAGCCGCGTGCGGCAAGCAGCTGAAGATGCAATCGCAGCGTTCGGCGACCGCGGCTGGCGCAAAATCCTCGAGCGGCAAATCGAGCCGGCCCGTCAGCGACGGATGGGTCGATGCGATCGGCGGCCGGCCTTCCTGACGGCTGGTGACTGCCGTGATCTGGGCCTGCGGATGGCGCAGCAGAATCTTGATGAGTTCCAATGCGGTGTAACCCGTTGCACCCAAAATGCCGACTCGAATCATGCTGTCAGACCTTCTCTTTCAAAAAACGCAGACCGCCGCCCTGCAAACAAAGACGTGGCGACCACGCCGCTGGTTCACGTGAATTGCCGCTTTATTTGGACCGCCTACTCCGCGGCCCCGGCTTCCTTGCGCTTCAGCTTGCTGTCGTTTTCCTTCATGAAATCCTTCAGGTCGTCGGAAAAATCGAGCAAGCGGGTCCATTGTTCGACGTACAGCGTCACCGGCATGCGCTGCAGGCCGTAGACCGAGATGGCCCCTTTTTCGCTGACCTTGCAATACAGTTGGCCGCGTTTGGGAGCGGTGTCGGTCAGCAGCTTCGAGGCTTCTTCGACCGAGATTTCACCGGATTGCAACTTGGCAAGAATTTCGTCCTTTTTCACCGTCCTGGCCTCCTAGATAACTGGCAAGAAAAGCAGATGCACCGCGCGAGCGGTCCCGTTGGCAGTTGATAATTTACCAGCCAGCGAGGAATGAGGGCAGCGGGGACTAACGTTGGCGACACGATCTGCGGTCGGGACTGAACAACGACATGCCGCCGTTGAATTACACTGCAGACCCATGAAAATCGCGGAATCAAAGTCGCTCGATGCCTCTGCCGGCGTGCTCCGTCCGCTGGTTGCGCTGGCGCTGCCGGTGTTGGTCGAAGAAGCGCTGAATCTGGCGGTCGGTTACACCAACTGGTGGTTGGCCGGGCGGTTCATCGGCGGCGAAGATCCGCTCGCCGCGATGGGCTTGATGGCCTACATCAGCTGGCTGATTCCGAGTTCCTTCGCGTTCATCGGCATCGGCGCAACGGCGTTTGTGGCCCGCAGCGTCGGCGCCGGCAAACGGGCCGATGCGGAGTTCGCGACGCAGCAGGCGATGTTTCTCGGCGTTGGTTTCGCTTTGCTGGCCATGTTGGTGATCTTCTTCGGCGGCGGGGCGTTTGTGAATGCGATGGGCCTGCAAGGAGATGCGGCCAGCTTTGGTGCGCGGTATCTGCGGCTGCTGAATCTCGCCGTGCCGTTCATCATGTTCGAGCAGATTGGCACGGCCTGTTTGCGCGGCTCGGGCGATACCATCAGCGGCTTGCAAGCGCGGGTGCTGGTGAATCTCGTTAATGCGATCGTTAGCACGGGCTGTGTGACTGGTTGGGGGCTCTTTCCAAAGCTTGGCTGGGAGGGGCTGGCGGCGGGAACGGTGTGTGGACACCTTGCCGGCAGCAGCGCTCTGCTGCTCATCATGCTGAGCGGGCGCGGCGGTGTGCGACTTTCGCTGCAAACGCTGAAGATCGATCAGCCGTTGATGCGCCGCATTCTGCGCGTCGGCGTGCCCGGTGGCTTCGATCTGCTTGTGATTATTTTTTGCCATCTCGTTTATTACCGAATTATCAGCAGCCTGGGCACGGCGGCGCAGGCCGCGCATGGACTGGGCGTGCAGATCGAAGCCATGTCGTATCTGGCCGGGCTGTCGTTCTCCGTAGCGGCGGCGACCATGGTGGGGCAATCGCTCGGTGCGGAAAACTCAGAACGCGCGGTGCGCAGCACACTGGTCGGCAGCGGTCTGGCCATGGCAGTGATGTGCACGGCCGGGCTGTTGTTCTTCACTTTCGGCGAGCAACTTGCCGTTTTCTTTGCGAAGGAGCCCGGCGAGATGACGCGGATGACTGGACAGTTGCTGAAGATCGTCGCGCTGTCGTGTCCGTTTCTCGCAGTGCTGCAGGTTGTCAGCGGTTCGCTGCGCGGCGCCGGAGACACGACCTGGCCGCTGATGGTGACGCTGGCCGGTTTGATTTGCATTCGCGTGCCGGGCGCGATGTGGCTGGCCTGGGCCGAATTGCCGCTCCCTTTTTTGCACACTTCGATACCGGGTTGGAACCTCGGCGTGCATGGCGCGTGGATGGCGATGGTCACCGACGTTGCCGTTCGCAGCGTGCTGATGGCCATCCGCTTCGCCGGCGGCAAATGGCAGCATGCGAAGGTTTGAAAACTAACCGCCTAGCCGCTGCAAGTCGGCTCGCAATGTGGCCTCGGGCGTTACGCCCAGATGCTGAGCGGCGATTTGCCCATTTTTGAAAATCAGCAGCGCGGGTATCGACGAAATGTTGTACTTCGCCGCCAGCGGTTGATTTTTATCGACGTTGACTTTGCAGACTTTGAAATCTCGCGCGAGCGACTCGAGTGTCTTGTGCATCGCACGACACGGCTGGCACCACTCGGCCCAGAAATCGACAAGCACCGGCTCGGTCGATTCGAGGACTTCTTGTTTCCATTTGAATTCTTCGAGCAACATGAGGAACCTCCTGACTCCATTCTACGCAATCAACTTACGTAGGGTGGGTCGAGAGGTACTCCGCGAGGCCCACCAAAGCAGCTGTCACGCAAAGTGTTCATCCGTCACGCCGATCTGGCGAACGGCTTCGTAGATGGCGATGCCGGCGCTGACGGCGAGGTTCAAGCTGCGGACCTGCGGCCGCATCGGAATGCGAACGAGGTTGCCGGGGAACTGCTGCAGGATCTCCGCCGGAAGGCCAGCTGTTTCGCAGCCGAAGATCAGCACATCGCCGGGCTGATACTGCGGCTGGAGATAGCTCTGTGTGGCGTGCTTGGTGAAAAGCCAGACGCGGCCGCTGGTGAGCTGCGTGCTCAGTTCCGCGGCAAGCGTTTCCCAATTGGGCACCACGCGCAGATCGAGCAGCGACCAGTAATCGAGCCCGGCGCGGCGGACTGCCTTCTCGCTGATGTCGAAGCCCAACGGCTCGACGAGCCACAATCGGCAACCGGTGGCCACGCAACTGCGGCCGATGTTCCCCGTGTTCGGCGGGATTTCGGGTTGATAAAGGACAATGTGGAGCAGCGGCGAGTCGTTCATAGCCAAGCTATTGTAGCCGAGGCGAGCGAGTTCGTAGGACGGACCATCGGTCCGCTCCCGAAGCGGGTACCACGCCAAATCTGTGAACTCGCGGCTCTTCGACGGACCAATGGTCCGCCCTACGGCTTAGCTTGCAATTAGCTTTTCTAGAAGCTCCGGCAGATCGGCAACCGAACGGATGACGTGATGCGCGCCAGCGGCGCGGAAGTCGCGGTCGATCGCAGCGAGGCGAGACTCTAATTCTGCAGGAGGGAGCGATTCAGCCTCAGCCAGCGAGAGGCCGAGCGCGTTGCCGCTTTGTGAAACGGCGACGGTGATGCAGCCGGCGTTCAGGCCCGCGGCGATGCCGACCGGGGTGTCGTCGACGATGACGACTTGGCTGAGGGGATAAACATTGAGTTCCTCGGCGATCCGAAAATTCAACCACGGAGCAGGGCGGCCCTGCGGAACGTCGTCGGCGCAGAAGACACAATCGGGCACGTAACCGCCGGCAGCAGCGCCGGGAGTGACGGCTTCCATGAGTGCACGGGTGTAGCCGGTGCTGGAGCCGATTTTAAGACCCATCCGCCGGCAAGCATCGACGGCTGCGACGGCGCCGGGAATGAGTTCGCTGCCAGCGCGGAGCGTGTCGAGTTGCAATGGCAGGAACTCGTCGTACATTGCTTGCACGTCGCCGTCGACGGGCGCTCGCCCATGAACTTCGGTCCACAGTTTCGTCACGCGCGGCAGCGCAAGAACCGTGGCGATGTGTTCGCGCTTGGCCATTCCCATCGGTCCGCGTGCTTCGGCAACGGTCACTTCCACGCCGCGTCGGCGGAAGATTTCGACAAAGACCTTAGCGGGCGCACGGCTGCCGTAATCCACGGTTGTGCCGGCCCAGTCGAAGAAAACGGCTTGGAGGTTCATGATTGCAGATTTCAGATGGCAGAATGCAGATTGAAAGAAGGGAAGAATTAGCTTGACCAGCGTTGCCAGTTGCGTTCGGCGAGGCCGAAGGACATGGTCATCCCGGCGCCGCCGGTGCCGGTGCAGATGTGAACGTTCGGCAGTGGATCGGCTTGGAACATCGGCAGCGTGGGATGCTTTGCATAAATGCCGTGCCAACGTTCGGCGATCGACCAGTCAGGGAGCTGAATGATTTGGCGGAGTTCGCGAAGCATCAGATCATCGATTAGCGATTTATCGAACGGTTCGACGTCGCCGTCATACTCGTGCGAATCGCCGAGGATTACTTCGCCGCCATCGAGCTGCGATGCCATCACATGAATGCCGTAGCGATCGAGCTCCGGCGTTTCGTGCGCGATGCGTTGCTTCAGTTTTTCGAGCGACGGACAAACGTCAAAGTTGTGATAGTGTCGCAGCGTCAAACCACTCGCCAAGTGCGTGCCGATCCGCCAGTTATTGGCTTGTGAAACCGTTCGCAGCATTTGCAGCTTGCATTGCTTCATGCCAGCCGAGGCGAGGACTGCGGGAAAGAGCGTGGCGAAATCGGCGCCGCCACAGATGATGATTTTGTCGAACTGCCAGCTCTGACCGTTCGCAGTGCGCAGCGATTCGCTGTCGACATGCGTGATGGTTGTTTGGAACTCGAAGTTCACGCCCTTTTGCCAGGCCAGCCAGCCAGGCAACTCGCGAATGACGGCACGCGGATTCACGCCGAGCTCGGTTGCGCTGTACAAGCCGCCGAGCAAGCCGTTGGGATTGGCGGCTGGGCTTTTCTGGAGCACTTCGTTGGGAGTTAGAAGTTCACAAGCAAAACCGAGCGTCGCCGCTTGCGTGTGAAACTCTTGCAGCACCTGCCATTCGTCAGCGCGATGCGCGAGATGGATCGAGCCGCAGCGATTGACCCACACGCTCGCTTCGTCGGCGAGGCGGAGCCAGCGCTGAGCGCTCGCGAGCGCGATCTGATGCAATTCACCCGCCGGTTGACCGATGGGCCAGACCATGCCGAAGTTGCGAATCGACGCGCCGCTGGCCTGCGCGGTTCGTTCGAACACCGTGACGTGATGGCCTCGTTCCGCCGCCGACCAGGCATGCGCCAAGCCGACGATCCCCGCGCCGATAATACCGACCTTGCTCACGCGCCGTGTCCTTCTGCGGCAGCGGCATCCAAGTGCCCAGCAAAGTGCTCAACGTAAGGCGTGGCGAGCTTCTCGACCTTGGCAGCGTCATCCCACCGACGCAGGCGAACCGCTTCTTGATGAAACGGATGCTGTTCGAACTGTCGAGACTCTTCGGCGTTCATCGGCCCGCCTTGCAGGGCCAAACTTTGAATCGACGGCGCGCTGAGCAAACCGAAATACGCGGGATCGATCGCGCACAAATAACGCTTCGCAATGACATGCAGATTCACCGGCTCGCATACCGCAGGACCAAACCGACTCGCGAGCCACCGCGCGCCGAGGGTTTCGTGCCGGTCATCAATCCCCTGATCGGGAGCATCGGCGGGCAAGTCGTGCAGCAGGTGACCGACATCGTGCAACAGCGCCGCGGCGATGAGTGTCGATGGTGCGCCGTCGCGTTCCGCGAAGTACGCGGCTTGCAGGGCATGCTCGAGTTGCGAGACATTTTCGCCGCCGTAGCGCGAACCGCCGTGGGCGTGAAAGAGGTGGAGCACTTCGCGCGTGACGGGGTGATGATTGTCCATGGTGGGAATTCCTCCGGTGAGTGTCGCGGCTGGTATCGTATCGCGCGATTCGCTTGCTTTGCAGGGCTCAAACGGAGATTCATCAAATCTAAACACACTCGTCAGGGGCGGGGTGTATAGTGCGACGTATGAATGGCGGAGTACAGACCGATGCGAGGAAGATGGCGCGCGACGTGCCCGCGGGCAACGCCTGGTTCTGGGGCATCTGGTCGGTCGTCGCGGCTTTCGGCACTTATTTTTGCATGTACGGTTTTCGCAAACCGTTCACGACGATTGCCGACGCGCCGGACCAAGCGCTGGTCTTCGGCTTGAGCTTGAAAGTGGTCCTCGTCATCGCCCAGACGCTGGGCTACATGTTGTCGAAGTTTATCGGCATCAAAGTGATTTCAGAGATGCCGCGCGAACGACGCGCGATGGCGATTCTCGCACTCGTGGGAATCGCCGAACTCGCGCTCGTCTTCTTTGGGTTGTTGCCGCAACCGTGGAATGCCATCGCCCTCTTTTTCAACGGTTTGCCGCTGGGAATGGTCTTCGGCCTGGTGCTGGGATTTTTAGAAGGACGACGCGCGACTGAAGCGCTGGCCGCTGGTTTGTGTACGAGTTTCATTCTCGCCGACGGCATGACGAAGTCAGTCGGTTCCTGGTTGCTCGAACAGCAGGTGCCGAGCGCGTGGATGCCTTCGGTGGCCGGGCTCGTGTTTGCTGGGCCGTTGCTGGTGTTTGTGTTGATGCTCGCTTTCATTCCGCCACCGACACGGCATGATGTTGCCGAACGTTCGGAGCGCGTCACGCTGACGCGAGCGGAGCGCTGGGGACTGTATGGCAGGTACTGGTTCGGTCTGACCGCGATTGTGTTGATCTATCTGCTCATTTCCATCCTGCGGAGCATTCGCAGTGATTTTGCGCCGGAGCTTTGGCACGGTTTACACACCGAAGTGGTTCCCAAAATTTTCAGCCAATCGGAAATGTTTGTGGCCCTTGGTGTGCTGGTCGTAAACGGCGCACTTGTGATGATTCGCGATAGTCGCGCGGCATTCTTTGCCTCGCTAGGAGTTTGCGGCGCAGGCCTCGCGCTCATGATCGCCGCGCTGTTTGCGGTGCAGAGTGGTTCGCTCGGCAGCTTTCCTTTCATGGTGCTGATCGGGCTCGGTTTGTATCTGCCGTATGTCGCCATTCACACCACGGTGTTCGAGCGGTTTCTCGCCATGACGCGCGAAAAAGGAAACCTCGGATTCTTGATGTATGTTGCCGATGCCATCGGATATCTGGGTGTGGTCGCCGTGCTGTTGTGCAAGAATTTCTTCAAGGTCGAAGGCTCGTTCCTCGGGTTCTTTTTCACCATCAGCTGGATCGCAGCAGGGCTGTCGATGTTTTTTCTCTTGGGCAGTTGGTTGTACTTCGCCACTCGCGCGCGGCAGCCTGCGATGCTGGCCAGAGCGCTAAAGGTTGAAGCATGAATTCACAGGCTGCCGTATTCGAAGGAACCGCGCGGGAAGTTCATCTGCGCGAATTGTCATTGCCGGATCTTCAATCGGGTGAAACGCTGGTGCGTGTCCTTGGCTGCACGCTTTGCGGCAGCGACTTGCACAGTTATGAAGGGCATCGCAAGGTTCCCGTACCAACCGTGCTCGGTCATGAGATCGTCGGCGAGATTATCTCGTTTGGTGAGGGAACGCCGCGAATCGATCTGGCCGGTCGCGAACTGCGGATCGGCGATCGCGTGACCTGGGCCATCGTTGCCAATTGCGGCGAATGTTTTTATTGCCAGCGCAACTTGCCGCAGAAATGTCTGCAGAGCGTGAAGTATGGCCATGAAGCCTTTCGGCCGGGCCGCGAGTTGCTCGGTGGTCTGGCCGAACATTGCCTGCTGGTGCGCGGCACTGCGATCATCCGTGTGCCGGAAAATTTACCGCTGGAAGTTGCTTGCCCGGCGAGTTGTGCGACTTCGACAGTCGCTGCCGCCCTCGAAGCCGCCGGTGAACTATCAGGGCGAACGGTTGGCATTCTCGGCGCGGGAATGCTCGGCCTCACAGTGTGCGCGATGAGCCGCACGGCGGGCGCAGCGGAAGTGCTGTGCGTTGATACGAATGAAGCGCGGCGAGCTCAAGCGATTGCATTTGGAGCGACGCACGCGCTTACTCCAGATGAATTAGCAAACAAAGTTCGCGAGCTGACCGACGGTCATGGCCTCGATATCCTGCTGGAGTTCACCGGCTCCACGCCCGCCCTAGAGAACGCCTGGCCGTTGCTGCGGATCGGCGGCCGTATCGTGTTGGTCGGCGCGGTCTTTCCCGGCCCGCCGTTGTCGCTCGTTCCCGAACAAATCATCCGCCGGCAACTCACGATCAGCGGTGTACACAACTACGCGCCGCGGCACTTAGCCGTCGCGATGTCATTTCTCGAGCACAACCAAGAAAAGTTTCCGTTCGCCAGTCTCGTCGCAGCCTGGCGACCGCTGGCGGAAACGGCCGAGGCATTTCAAGTCGCTCGCGAATCGCAAGCAGTTCGGATCGGCGTGCGGGCGGAAACGTAGTCACCAAGAAACGAAAAAGAGCTGCGGCTACGCACTTCAAGACAGTGGGGCAGTACCATCTCGAAGTGAATGAGCCGCAGCTCCAATATCGCGGTCAGTCGGAGCAGAGCGCGTGGGCCCGTTGGGCTCATGTCGCAGCGTGATCTGGTCGATCCAAAGTTGCTGATCTGAGGGTTGTTAGAACAAGTATCACGCTGGGTAATCTATCGACTACTTTGGCGTGAATATGCACTCAAGTTGCAGCGCGATGACAACCTTTTGCAGCCAGCAGGTCGAATAACCCGCAAAACTGACTCCATACGCAAGATTTCTTCATTTCTTCTTCAGGTTGGCTTACAAGAGCGACAGAATGTCATTTCGATTGCCCCCCGTCTCGCGGGCGGTTATCGTAACAGCATCCCGCCCGCTTATTGCAATTCAGCCTGCAGTTCCCACCAGGTGCCCTCGCCATGCCACGCTCTCCTCGGCGCGATCGCCGTGAATTTCTCACTACCTCGCTGAGCGCTGCCGCCGCCTGGTCTCTGGGTGCGTACCTGCCGTCGCCTGCGTTCGCTGCCGATGCCACCAAGCCGGTCGAAACTAAAACCGCCGAGGCGAAGGTTGCTGAGACCAAGCCCGCTGAACCGGGCGTCAAACTTGCCGCTCACATTCCGGGTCAGCCGCCATCGCTGTTTCTCACTTGGTGGCGTGATCCGACGACGACCATGGTCATTCAATGGCTCGGGCCGGAAGAGCAATGCAGCATTCATTACGGCGTGCTGAAGAGCGAACAAAAGCTGACCGCCCGCGTGCAGTCGAAGACGTTTCCCGATACGCCACTGAAGGTTCATCGCTGTGAACTGACTGGCCTGCTGCCGGGGACCGAATACCAGTTTGTGATCAACGATGCGCCGCGCAGTTATCGCTTTCGCACGATGCCGGCGAAGTTGACCAGCACGTTTCAGTTTGTGTCTGGTGGCGACTGCGGCGTGGGATCGTCGGCGCTGCAGACCAATGTCCTCGCGGCCGCGCAAGATCCACAGTTCGCGCTCATCGGCGGCGACCTCGCCTACGACAACGGCAAGAGTCCGACCACGGTTCAGCAGTTCTTTGAGAACTACAGCCAGACAATGCGAGATACGCAGGGCCGGATGATTCCGCTGGTCAGTTGCATCGGCAATCACGAGACCACGAGCGCGAGCAATCTCACCGGCATTTTTCCTTCGCTCAAGAAGCCCATCGCGCCGCACTACACGGCGCTGTTCGATGGCATCTTTAACAGCGGCATGTATGGCGTGCTCGACTTCGCCGATTATCTCAGCCTGGTGCTGCTCGACAGCGGCCACGTTACGCCCGTCAAAGGTGAACAGACCGATTGGCTGGCCAAGGTCCTCGCCGACCGCCAGACCAAGCCGCATCTCTTTGTGGCTAATCACGTGCCGGCGTATCCGTCGTACCGTGCGATCGAAAACACCGGCAAGGACAATCGCAAGTACTGGTGCCCGCTGTTCGAAAAATTCGGCGTCGACGGCGTGCTCGAACATCACGACCATACCTTCAAGCGGACGCATCCACTGACGGACGGTCTGTACGACAAGAACGGCGTGCTCTATCTGGGCGATGGCTCGTGGGGCAAACTCCGCTCACTGAAGAAGCCCGAGGAACGTCCTTACCTCGCCGCCTACGGCGACTCCTATCACGTGAGCGTTCACCGCCTGGAAGGAAATCAGCGGCACCACGTGGCCCTCACTTCCTCCGGCCGCATCGCCGACATCTGCTCGACGAACGGCAAACGTGTGGCCCGCCGCGGATAATTCGGTGCGGAAAGATTGCGAATCGTTTGCGGCACGAAAGGGACCGCGCGAGGAGACAGCCGGGCCAGGTCTTCGCTAGAATCTCCTCCTAGCATGACCACCGCTTCCCTAGCTCCTCCGGCAACTCCCTGGCAACGTGCCTGGCAGCGATTTGCGCGCAATCGTGCAGCCAATGTCGGAGCGGTGATTGTCGGCACGCTCGTGTTCGTTGCCGTGGCTGCCGATTTCGTTTCGCCACACGGATTGCATCAAACCAGCGGCAACCTGAGCCCGGCTTCGCTGGCGCATTGGTTTGGAACCGACGCGCTCGGCAAAGATGTTCTCACGCAAGTGCTGCACGGCGCGCGGTTGTCGCTGCTGGCCGGCGTGTCGTCGATTGTGCTCGCCCTGGGCATTGGTGCGCCGCTGGGCGCGGTGGCGGGATTTTTGAGTGGGCGAACCGACGCTTTGGTGATGCGGGCCATCGATGTAGCACTGACTTTTCCCAGCATTCTGATCGCGCTGCTTTGCACGGCAGCGCTGCAGCCAGGACGAACGACCGTGATCGTGGCCGTGGCGCTCATCAACATTCCTGTGTTTGCCCGGCAAGCGCGGGCCACCGTGCTGGGAATGGCGAGTCTCGACTACGTGCTGGCCAGTCGGGCGATGGGAATGAGTACGGGGCAATTGCTCGCGCGGGTGATGTTGCCCGCGCTCATCGGGCCGCTCACGGTGCTCGCCAGTTTGAGTGTGGGGACCGCGATTCTGGAAGTGGCCGGCCTGTCGTTCTTGGGCTTCGGCGGCGATCCGACTGATGCGGAATGGGGCGCGATGCTCTCGCAGGCCAAAGATAGCTGGAGCCGCAACGTGTGGTACGCGCTCGCGCCGGGCGGAGCCATTTCGCTCTCGGTGCTGGGCTTTAACTGCTTGGGAGATGGGTTGCGCGACGCGTTCGATCCGCGCACTACCAACTAATTACGGCGGAAGTTCTGCTTCATCAGCAACTTGAACTGCGCCAGCTTGTCGCTGGTCGCCGTGACGGGATCAAAATCGTCGCCGAGCGCGGTGCGGATGGCGAGCAAACGAGGATCAAACTGATCCTTGTCGCGAGTCGCCGATTCCTTCAAGCGGCGGAGACGTTCGACGAGCGACAACAACTCATTCGTCAGCGGCGTGGCCGTGGTTGTGAAGATTGTGTCGTCGTTCGACTCGTCGTCTTGAGTCGTCGACAACGTCTGAAAGATCACGTCGTGATCGTCCGACAGGCTGCCGTCGGTTGCCGAAGCGATCACGTCGGCATCGTCGTCGTCGTGGTCCTCGTGCGATTGGTCTTTGAATCGCTGCGAAACGTGCAACGGGTGATTGGCGAAGTATTGATCCGCATTCTGGGCAACGGCTGGAGTTTCGCCGCCGGCGTTCTCACTGCCACCGCCGCCAGGACTCCCGTAGTCGGTATTTGTGTTGAAGATCGTGCCGCCGCCGGTACCGGAACCGCTGCTAGTGGAACCTCGTGTTTCGTAGGTCCCTTCGCCGCCGTCACCCCCTTCAGTACCGAGGCTGCCGGCGGGATGCTCGTTCAGGAAATTGATGATCGGAATGACATCGAACGCAGTGATCCTGCTGTCGTTATTGACGTCGATGTACATGCCCGCCTGAGCTTCGCTGGCCACGAGGCTGTTGCCGGTCGGATACAGGATCAAGTAGTTGATGACGATGATCGCGTCAAAGGCCGTGATGCCGCCCGTGCCGTTGGTGTTCAGCGGGTCGAGCAGGTTGTGCCACGGATTGCCGCCGAACTGATAGGCGAAGTACAGATTGTTCGAAGCCGAACTGCCGGGCGTAACCGTAACGGTGACGCGGCCTTCGATGGGCGAAATCGGATTGTAGTTGGGATGCGTGATGACCTGCAGGTTGTAAGTGCCGGCTGGCAACGCGGCCAGATTGAAGCTGCCGTCAGCGTTCGTGGTCGTGGCCGTTTGCGGGCCGATCGACAACGTATCGAACATCACTTCGGTTTCGAGATGGCTGCTAGCGATCACATACTTGATGTCGGCCGTGGCGTGAGTGATGGTCATCACTTCCGTTTGGCCGGCGCCCAAGGGACTCGTCGTGTAGCGGCCCACCAGATTGCCGTTGGCGTCGTACGCATCGAGCCGACCAACGCTAGCGCCGGTGCCGATCGCGGTCAGGCTCACCGTGGTCGTCGGCGTCAAAAATTCGGCCTTCAACTTCCGATCAACGGACAGATTGTTGCCGGAGAAGTCGCGCTTCGTCGCGAATGTTTCGTTGCCACTCGAGGCGGCGTAGAAAATCTTGTTCGAGCCGTTCGTGACCGTGCGCGAGAGCACCATGGAACCACCCGACGTGGCGCCGATGACGCTTAGATTCACGCCGGCTTCGACGGAGTTGAGCATCGTGTTTTCGGAGTAGTTGTTGGGCTCGATCAAGGTCGCGAGCTTCAACAGCGTATCGTCGACCGTGCGGAGTTCCACGCCCCAATCGACCAGCGGTTGTTCGCCGTTGTCCCACACACCGTTGGCGTTGTCATCGCGGAATGCATAACCGCTGATGCCGCCCGAATAGGTCGTTTGCTCTGGCGGCGTGGGTTCATTGGCTGGGTTGATCTCGGCGACGAACTCCGGCGAGCTAGCGCCGGTCCGTTGATCGAATGTCCGAATCTTAAGGATGTGCGCGCCTGCCGACAGTCCGGTGATCGTCAGATCGAGATTCGCCGTCGTCAGATTGGTGTACTCGGCAGCCGTCGTCCAAGCGCCGCCGTCGAGCGAGTATTCTGCGCGGCGGATCTTGTTGATGCTAATGTCGTTGTAGTTCAGGTCGGTGTGCTGGCCGCCAAAGGTGTTTTCGTTCTTCAGCGTTTGCACGCTGCTCGTTCCCTTGAACTTGTACGTCCCGGTCGCCGAGTTGTAGCTGCCGCCGCCGTTCAGCGTGAAGGGAACGTCGAGCACGTCCATCACGCCGTCGCCATCGCTGTCGCGCCAGCCGATGGTGGCCATCGACGAAGTGGAGGTGACGAAGGTGTTGAAGGCCGTCTGCTGGCCGGTCCCCGTCCCCATGATGCTGGGCTGTTGCGAATTGAGAAAATTCGCCGTCGGATTATTCGTCGCGCCGTTCAGATTCTGGGCGTTGTAGTAACCGGACTTCTGATAATACGAGTGGCCGCCCGTGTATTCATCGAGCGCGTAGAAAATATGCCCGGCTTCGTGAGCAAACGTCGTCGTCGGCCGGTCCGACGGCACAACCAAGAATTGGCCGCCGAGAAACGCATAAGCGCCGCGATAGGTCACTTCGCCCACGGCGGGCGTCGGATTTACCGGGAAAAAGTCGTCCACACTGTTGGTGCTATTGGCCACGAAGATCGTGAAGGCCCAATCCGTGCCATACTTCTCGCGCTGGAAATTATTGAAGGCTTTGACATCCTTATAGATGTCGAGCGAGTTGGCGAAATTGACGTTGGGCTGATTGAGAAAATCGTTGATCCACAATTCGTGATACGACGCGTAGCGGTTGATCGGCTCGTATTGCGTCGGAACGGGATTATCGGCCCAGGTAAAGTCGAACTTGAAATTGAGCAGCGGCATGTCTGGGTTGTTGTAGAACTGGGTCGCATTCGCCAGCGTCTGCTTCCAGTAGTTCATGCCGTCTTGAACTTTGGTCTTCACCGCGTTGATGGTGGACTGGGTCCAGTTTTCGGTGCTCACGTCGGCACCGGGCAGCGTCGGATCGGATTCCATCAGCACGACGGTGACCAGCACGTCGCCCAACATGTAGTCGCCCGTGTCATCGGGCATGGCGCCGAGGGGCGCAAAGACAGTCCGCTCTTCGAGCGTTTCAAACAGCGCGCGTCGACGCAACTTGCGTTTGGAGTTTTCCAAATGCTGATCGCGCGCACGATCATTGCGGCGCGTACGGCGCGGATAATTCACAGCAACGCTGTGACGATTACGGCGAGAAAAAGCCCATTGCATTAGAGATTGTCCAACCAGACGGAGACTCACCCCTAGGGCATGTGTTCCGGCACACCCTGGGAAAGAATTGAATCATCGTTACCCGCTGGCGGACGTTCCTCTTCCTGACGAACGTCCCACGACAGATATCCATCGTAAGCAGACCGAACACACAAAACAACTCTCCGACGCGGCAAACCGCCGTTAAGTTCCCAACCGCTAGCGAATTTTTCGGAATCTTCCGCCTCCCGCCGATTGGGGAGAGGGCTTACGCCGTGTGTAACTTTTCTGCGGCGGCTAGCCAAGTAATCCAGCCGGGCGGCAACCTACTTGCTGGTTGTTCCCCGGGTCCAGCCAGTTAAACTGGGGATTGTGTGCAAACTCTTCTCGTCGTGCGTTCTTCGCACAAAGGTGGGCCGCTGGTGCGTTTTGGCAGGCTGAGCATCTCGACGCGCCGGTCTGTCGCAGGCCGACTCGCAACCCTGATTGGCGGAATTCTGTTCGCAGGAATTCTGGCAGCGGGTTTGTGCGCGCAAGAGACGCCCGAAAAAGAACCCGCCAAGCAACCAGATCCCAAGCCCGCCGTGGCCGGTCCCGCAGCGCCAACATTTTCACAACAAAAAGCGGCCAGCGAGCTCGACACTTACCTGCTGCGCGACAGCAAGGGAAATCTCGTCCCGGTCATCGGTCTCTCGTTCGAAGATTTTGAAAAACTCCTGCAAATTCAGAAGCAACTAGCCCCGCCGCCGCCACCGCCGTTTGCCATCGATTCGCTGACGATCGCCGGTAAAGTAGAAGGCGCCACGGCCGAGCTGCAGGTGAACGCCACAGTGCGCGTGCGGCAAGACGGTTGGGTGCGTGTGCCGCTGCGATTCGCGGGGAGCGCGCTGCTGGAACCAGCCAAACACCAGGGCCCCGGCGAACACGTCTTAAATGTCGGCGCCGATGGCGAAGGTTATGTGCTGTGGCTCAAGGGGCAAGGCAAAGCCCATCAACTGCAGCTGCGACTCGCCACACCCATTACGGAATCGGGCACCGAGCGCCGTCTGCAACTGAACCTGCCCCGCGGCACCGAATCGGCAGTGAAGCTGCAAGTGCCGCTCGGTCAGGTCATCGCCAATCTGCGCAACGCCAGCGAAGGAATCCTTTCGACGAAGTCCCTCTCCAGCAATCAAAGCGAAATCGCCATCGTAGGCCCTGCCGGCGATTTGCATCTCGCTTGGTTGGCCGGCAAAGGCGCCGCCGCCGACATCAAACCCTCGCTCGATGCCAGCGGTGAAATCACCGTTCGCGTCGAGAGTCGTAACCGCCTTAGCGCCGAAGCACGTTTGAAACTGCGCGCCGTCGGCAAACCGCTCGAAACGGTTTCCGTTCGATTGCCCCCTGGCATGCAGCTCGTCCCCGCGCCGACCACGGGTTACACACTCACTCCCGCTGGCGACAGCGGCAAACCGGGCAACGGCTCGCTCATTGATGTTCGTTTCGATCGCCCCACCAACGGCCCGATCGAAGTTCGGCTGCTCGCCGAGCAGGATGTGTCGCCCAACATGACCGACACTTCGCTCCGCCCCGCGCGATTCGAAGTCATTGGTGCACAGCGGCAGCAAGGGAACATCGATTTTCTCGTCGAAGGAGATTGGAATCTGAGTTGGGCCGACGAAAACGCGACCCGTCGCGTGGAACTCACCGATTCGATTGCGACCGCCGGCCGGCCTGTTGCGCGGTTTCAATATTTCAAACAACCACTCGATCTCAAGCTCTCGGTCGCGCCGCGCCCCACGCGTGTTGCCGTCGAACCGAACTACCAGGTCTTTGTCGATGCCACCCAGCTGCGGCTCGAAGCTTCGTTCCGCTTCCGCATTCGCGGACCCAAGGCGACGACCACCAATCTCGATCTCGCCGGTTGGCGGATCGACAGCATCAGCGGCGAAAACACGACCGAGCAACCATTGCCCCCCGGCGACGGCAGCACCTCGCTTGCGCTGCCCCTCGCGCAGGTCGATGTCGCCAAGGGAGAACTGACCTATCGCATCTCGGCGCATCAAGCTTTGCCCGCCGATAGCGCGACGACTCGCTTTTCGTTGCCACGGCCGCAGGTCGATACTTCGGCCCCGGCCGGCATCAGCGTGCAGCCAGCCGATAATGTCGAGCTCGCGCCGGTCGTCGCCGAGCTCAAGGGACTGGTCGCCGATGCCACTCCTGCCACACCGCCAGCGGTGAACGCGAATCAGCGGCAGCAACCGCCGCTCCTCTATCGCGATCTCGGTTCCGCCGAAGCCATCGCCTTCGTCGGCACGCGGCGCGTTCGTTCGCGACATACCAGCGTGCAAGCCGCAACCACGGTGAAACTCCGCCGCGGGCCCATCGAAGTGCAACAGCAGTTCGATTATCAAATCTCCTTCGAAGGCAAGCGAACTTACTTCCTCGCGCTGCCGCCGGGCCTCTCCGAGCCGAAGGGCTTGCAGGTTTTGCTCGGCACGCAATTGCTCGAACATCGCCCCGCGCCGCCGCCCGAAGAAGGCCCCGAGCTCCTCGAAATTCTCGATACGCAATCGCGGCTCGGCCGCGTCACGCTCACGGTGCGCTATACGCTGCCGTCGCCCGAATGGAAAACAGATGCCAGCACGTTGCACATTCCGCTGATCGTTCCCGCGGCTGGCGAGGTCGATCGCTTCGTCGGGCAAAGCGTTCGCGTGGAACATGCTGATGAACTGCGTGTAACAGCGCCGGAAAGTTCCGGGGGCGACGAACTGCTGCCGAGTGAGCGCGGCGTACTCGCTGGGAAAACCGATCAACAACTGACCGCGATCGACTTGAATGTCGCGCTGCTGCAAACACCTGAGGTCAGCGGTTTGGTGATCGATCGCCTCTGGATGCAAACTTGGCTGTCGCCGCAACAACGCCAGGACCGCTGCGTGCTGCAACTGCGCACGGCAGCGCCGGCGATTGTCGTTCGCCTGCCAGTCGCCGTCGCCGATAGCAATGTGCAGATGCTCCTCAACGGCAAGGGCGTCACTTCCACCACCAGCGGCGAACGGACCGTGCGCATCGAACTGGGTGGCGCGAGTTCACAGCCGCAAGTCGTTGAGCTTTGGTATTCAATGCGCCGCACCAATGCCTCGTCCTGGATCTCCGATCATCGTCTCTCGCCGCCGCAGGTCGAGTTGCCGAACTCGACGCAGCGCATCGAGCCGCAGCGCGTGCAGTGGCAAATCGTGTTGCCTTCGCACGAGCACTTATTGTTCGATCCGCTCGACTACGCGCCCGAAATGAAATGGGCATGGCGTGACTACTACTGGTCGCGTGTCTCCCTCTATGACCAGCGCTTGCTGGAAGATACGTACGGCGCCAGCCGACAAGAACCACTCCCGGCTTCGCTCAACAGCTACCTGTATTCCACGGTTGGCAGTTCGCCCGAGCTGCATTTGCGCACGACCAGCCAGCGCGTCCTCGCCATTTGGCTCTCGGGCCTTGGTCTCGCGCTGGGATTGCTCATCTTGCACGTGCCACAAGTCCGCAGCTCCACCGGCTTGCTGGTGCTCGCTTCGCTTCTGTTTGCCTTCGGCTTTGCTGCGCCGCAGACGATGCTCTTTGTCGCGCAACTCTTCGGCCTCGGCCTGGTGATTGTCGCCGTCATCGGCGCGCTCCGCTGGCTCTGGACTGGGCAGGTGCCTGCTGCTCCTGTTTCCGTGAGCCGTACGCATTCGCAGTTGACGGGGCCGCGCTCGACGGCTGGCCGCTCTGCTGCTCCACCGCCGCAAACAACGGCAGCGGCCCCGGTCTTGCCATCGTCGCCGCATGAGGTGGAGTCGTGAACCGTGTCGCAGCCATTTGCTGCGCGCTGTTATTCGCATTCGCCGCAGCGTTCGCCAGCGCTCAGCCGCCTGTCGCGCCCGTCGAGGCGCCGAAAGAACTCACGCCGCAGTCGGTACGCAAAATCTTCGTCCCCGTCGATCAACTCGATCCCGAAGCCCGCGGGTTGCTGCCACTGCCGCGCGCGGAATTCGAACGACGCATGGCGAGGTTCGCAGTCGTCACGGCACCGCCGGTCGCTCCGCCTGGCGCTGTCATCACCTCTGCCTTGTATCGCGCCACGCTGAAGACCGATCAGCTGACGCAAGGAACGGCGGAACTTAAAATCGATCGCCGCAACGTAGCAAATGCTCCCGATCTCGCCTGGCTGACGCTGTCGCCCTGCAGCCTCGCCATCGGTTTGCCGAATTGGAAAGAGAGCGACGCTGCCGGCAGTGACTCCAACCTGAACTCCGCGACCTTCGGCCAAAACGACAAACAACAACTGCTCCTCGGCGTACCGCAATCGGGCGTGTTGCAGTTCCCGTGGTCGTTGCGTGGCCGGCGCGACGAGCGAGGCCGCTTGAAGTTTGCCCTCGATCTGCCACCCGCAGCACGGCAGCATTTGGAACTGCGAGTCCCAGCCAATTGGCTCCTCACCAGCGATCAGGCCATCCTCCGCGAAACGCCGAGTGCCTCGTCCAAAAACAGCGAAGCCGAATCGCTCTGGCAAATCGAGATCGCCGGCGGCAATCGCGTCGAGTTGCTCGCGCAGCCCCGCCAGGCCGATGCTCAAACGCCGCCGCTGGTCCTCGTCCGCGAGACCGGCAGCTATGTCTTCACGCCCGGCCAGATGGATCTGGAACTTTCGCTCGAGCTCGATATCAATCGCGCACCGCTCCGGCAAATCCGCGTTCGTCACGATCCGCGGCTGCAGTGGACAACCATCCGCTGGGGCGAACAATCCCTCTCGTGGACGAGCGAAAAAACAGCTAGCGGCGAACCACTCGCGATCATCGCGCTGCCCGAACCGCTGATCGGCCCGAGTCGTTTGATTCAACTCACCGCCGTCGCCGATTGGCCACAGTCGCCGCAAAAATGGTCGTTGCCGCGGGCCACAATCGAAGACGCGCTCTGGCAAGAAGGGCGCATCAACATTGCTTCGCCGCGCTGGCTGCAGCTCGATGCAGTAGCCGGTCCCGGCGGCCGGCTGTCGGCGACCACGCTCGCCAGCGACAGCTCGGGAATGGACCTGCTGCAATATCAACTCGAACGACAAAACGCCGTCATCGAAGTGCAGCCCGCGCCAACGCCCATGCCGCTCGAAGCGACCAGCCTGGTCACGCTGCAGGTCGAGCCGAAACAAATCGTGGCGCAGGTCGGCGCCGAGCTCTCGGTGAGCAGCGGCCAGCAATTCAGCGTCGAATGCGAAGTGCCGCGGAGCTGGGTGATCGACTCGGTCGAAACCTCGCCACCCGAATTGCTCGAGGACCGCGTCGTACGGCCCCGCGGCAATTTCCAAGTCATCACGCTGCAGCTGCGGCAACCTCTCCGCTCGGTCCGGCCCGTACGTATCAACGCTCGGCTCCGGCACGTTCGCGCGACCGGCGCCGAAAACTGGAGCGACGACATGCTCCAGCCGTTGCGTTTTCCAGCCGCGGCCACCACGCAGCGCTATGTCACCCTGCAGCTCGCCGATTCCAGCTTCGAACCGAAACTCCTCACTGCCGATGGTCTGGAGTTTCTCACCACCGCGACTCTACCAGCCAAAGTTCGCGCGCTAAGTGAATCGCCTCCCGGCAGTTGGCTTGTTCGTTTGACCGATGCCGCTCGTCAACCACGCTTTCAACTCACGCCGGGCTCGGCGCATTACGCTGCCGATTCGACGCTGCAAATTCATCTCGCGCCGGAACGGATCGAGTACGAACTACAGCTGCAGTGCGAACCCGAGTCGTCCGCCGTGGCCAGTCTGCTCGTGCAGCTGCGACCCGCGCCGGCGACCGATCCCGATTGGTTCCTCGCGGGTGACGATCGGCCGCTAGTCGCGCAACGCGTCGAAGCGATGATGGCCGCCGATGCGGTGCAGCCCGCGCTCTATCGTGTCGAGTTGCCGCGGGCCCGCGACAATTCTTTCGTCGTCAAAGCGCAGTGGACCGAGCAACTGACCGCACCCACGGCGACACCGCTCGTCGAGCTCCCCGAAGCCACCGCGCACGCCGCGCACCTGGAGATCTTCGGCGCGCTCGATGGCCCATATGCCTGGCATGCCGAACGTCTTCGGCCGCTGCCGTTTGCCGCGGCGAATCAAGATCTTCGCGCCCGTTATCGCTATCAACCGGGCCAAGAGGCAAAACTCACCATCTCCGCGCTCCCCGATTCGCAGCGGGCCTTTGCCGGTTGGATCAGCCTGTGCGATCTCGACAGCGAGTTTGCCCCCACCGGCGCCGGCCGACACGAAGCACGCTACGACGTGACCGGCAATGTCGAAGTGCTTGAGCTGCGGCTACCCGAGCAAGCTCGTCTCGCGCGGGCCACTGTCGACGGCCGCGAAGTCCTCGCCTTCTCGCGCACCAGCGATCCTCGCTGGCTGTCGATTCCCCTGCGTGGAAACAACGGAGCAAGCAACGGCAGCGCGACGAGCAACAGCAATCCGCGCGTGCGGATCGAATACACATCGCCCGCCAGCCGCGAGCGCGCTTGGCTGACTGCCCGCTGGCTCGCGCCGATCCCCACCACGCGATTGCCGATTCTGCAAAGCGACTGGCAAATTCGCCTGCCCGGCAATTGGCAACCTTGGCCCGGCTCGAGCGAGCTGAAGCCCGAGGAAAGTCGAAGCTTGTTTGCCGATTCGCTGCTGGCCCTGCTTTGGCCGCGCAACTCGAGTGCGGTGATCTCGCGCGATCTACCGACCACGGCAGCCGAAACGATTGTCGTTTATTCTCCGGCCTGGTTCGGATTGCTCGGTCTGGTGCTGGCGATTGCCGTGGCGGGACTCGCCATCCGACTGCGCGAATGGAGCTCATTTCGCCACCTCAGCGCAGCCTGTGCACTGCTGGCCATCTCGTGGCTCCCCGGCGAACCGTGGGGGAGTTTCGCGCTGGCCGCGCTCGCGGGTTGGCTCACCGGTTTTGCCTGGCAGCTTTTTCTTCGACCGCTCAAGCAGCCCACGGCGCCGCAACCCTCACCCACGACCACGGGTTTTGCCTGGCAGACCGCTGCGAGACTGTTTTTCGCTGGCGGCGCGCTCGCGTTGCTCGTGCAGGCGCAGCATCGTCCTTCGGCAGCCGAAGAAAAAACAACCAAGCCCTGGCGCGTCGTCATTCCCGTCGATGCCGAGCAACAGCCGACCGATTACGTCTATGTATCGCCCGGTTTGTATGCCGCACTCTTTCGCGCCGAAACACGCAGTGGCGAGCACCCGGCCTGGCTTGTCCGCAGCGCTCAGTATGAGCTGCGCTGGAGCACCGGCACCGCCGATCTTCCCGCCGAGCTGCAAGGACTGGTGGCCAGCTTTGAAGTGGAGATATTTCAGGAACAGAGCGTCGTTCGCCTGCCATTCCAGCGCGAGCAGGTTCGCCTGAGCGACCCAGGTGTGAAGATTGAGGGCGAGGCCGCCTCAGCGACATGGTCTGCCGCGGGCGATGCTCTACAAATCGAGTTCACGGGCCTCGGCCGCAAGCGCCTCGAAATCGGTCTTGCGCTGGCCACGCCGCAAAAAGATGGCGCGGTCGGTGCGAAGATTCGCATTCCGCCGGTGACAAGCAGCCGAGTCGTTGTTCCCGAATTGCCCTCGGGCGAGCATGTGGTTATTGCCAGCGCTCGGGGCGGCGAACGAAGCTCCACCAGCACTACGGCCGCAGTCGAACTCGGCGGCAGCGATCAACTGAGCGTCACCTGGTCGCGAACGGCAACGGAGCCCGCGCCTGTCGTCGAAGTCGAGCAATTGCTCCTCTGGCGAATGCGTCCCAGCTCGGTCGTCGTCGAAGGAAAATGGCAATTCCGGCCCCTCACCGGTAAGTTGCGTGAAGTAGTGGTCCGCGCCGACCCCCGTTTCCGATTGCTGCCGACCGGCTATGGCGTGAATGTCGTCCGCCAATTCACCGACGAGGGCGAAACCAATCTGCATCACTTCGTGCTCGACAAACCGGCGACCGGCGACGTTCACATCAGTGCTTCGTTTTTGCTCGTCGGTTCGACTGGCATCGGCAATCTACAACCGCCTCGCATCGAGCCGATTGCCGAACGCATCACGCGCGACTGGCAAGCGGCGTGGATCGCGCCCAGCCTGCAGTGGAACGGCAAACCGGGCACGCTCCCCGCGGCCGAGTTTCTGCAGAATTGGGGCGATCCTTCGCTCGCGCCGGTACACGCGTTTCGCAGCACAGCCGATGCGCCGCGACCCACGCTGGCGGTCATCGCCACGCCCAATCGCCTGCAAGCGTCGCAGCAAATCGAGTGGACTCTCACTCCCGAACAAACCAGCGTGCGTTATCGCGTCAGCGGTCCGCTGTTGCCCGCGAGTGTCAATCAACTTCGCTTTCAACTGCCACCGCAACTCATCGTCCGCCGCGTGACGGTTTCGCAAACCGATGCTGCCGTCGCCAGCCGTTGGTTCCGCCATGCGGATGGCTTGCTGACGATCTTGCTCGATGAAACACGCACCGCGGCCTGGCAGGTAGAAGTCTTCGCCGATCGCGCGCATGTCGCGGGCAAGTCGCTGACCTTGCCGGTGCTGCAAACGAGCGAGATCGACGTGCAGCATTACGACTGCACGCTTCGCAAGCGGGCCGGCGCTGCGATCACGCTCGGCAAGCTCACTGGTTGGAAAGAAGTGGCGATCACGCCGACGGCCGATGAGCCTGCAACCGCCGATCGAATCTTCGCCCGCCTCGATTGGAGTAACCCGCGCCCCGGTCCCGTGCCGCAGCCAATTCCCATCACGCTCGGCGCGGCGCTGATCGGTTACTCGGGCGAACTGCTGACTCGCGTCCTCACCGAAGACGACGATTGGCAACTCGAGGTAATCGCCAAGCTCCGCAGCCCCGGCGGCACGTTCGACGAACTGCAATTCTCCATCCCGCGCGACTGGGAAGGGCCATTCGATATCGAGCCCACTGCCCGCTACCACCTCGAATCGCTGCCGGGGCAATCTCGCAATTTGCTCCGCGTGCAACTCGACAAGCCGGCGACCGATCAACTGCTGCTGCAAATCAAAGCTCCGCTCGCGGTCGAGCAGGAGCTCATTCGCCTGCCGGTGATCGATCTCATCGGCAATCACGATTCGCTACAGCGCTTCATCGCACTACCGCGCCGCGGTGCCGATTCGCCGCTGCAATGGCAAACGGCGGGGCTGCAGCCACGGGGTGAACTGCCCGAGGAATTCACCAACCTAGCCGTCGGGCCGGAGCTGACCTACGAAGCGATCATCGATCGGTATCGCGCATCGGCGCGGCCCGAACGCGTGCGCCGCGAACAGCCGCGAATTCTGCTCGCCGAACATCAGGTCACATGGCAAGCCGATCGGCGAGTCGTGGGACAGACGAAATTGATGGTCCTTCCCAGCGGCGCGAAGACGCTGCTGCTGCAACCGCCGCCGGCGCATGAGCTGGTGGCCGCCATCGTCAACGACGTCCCCACGCCGCTCCGCCGCGAACCCGGCATCGGCGGCGCTGCGACTGTCGAGCTCCATTCCGACAGTTGGCCGCAGTGGGTGCAAGTGATTTATCGCGGTGTGCTCGCGACGGCTGACGACACCAGTGGCCGCTGGGAATTTTCCGCGCCGCGCGTCGCGAATGTTCCCATCGCGCACACCCGCTGGCAGATTCTCGGACCTGCGCAGCTGCAGCTTCCTCCCAGCATGGCCCGCGCCAACATCGCGCCGCCGGACGAAGCGCTCGCCCCCTTCGAAGCCTTGGTCGAAATGGCCGAAGGGGCCGCCGATGCGCCGGCAGGCAATCACACCGAGTCGGCCAGCACCTGGCTCGCGCTTTGGCGGCGGCATTGGGATCGCGAACTGGAAATCATTCGCAAACGCCCGCCGACGTCCCCTTTCGCGCCGATGATCGCAGCTCGGCTGCAAGCGCTCGAAAACGAAATGTCTGACCAGTTGAACGCGGCGTTGCCCGATAGCAAAGCAAGTCGTCCCGCGCCGGTGCTCGACAATCTGAGCGAAGTCGCCGCCCGGCCGCTACAGGAACTCCGCACGAGCTCGGCTGGTGAACTCGTCAGCTTGACCGTGGTGCGCCCAACGGCAGCCCCCACCACCAACCTGCTGTGGCAATGGCTCATCGCCGGCGGTTTGCTGCTCGGCGCGCTGATCATCACGCAATCGGCCCGGAGCGCGAGTCTGCGGGATTGGGTGATTGCGTATCCACAACTGGTGCTCGCGCTGTGTGGTTGTGCCGCGCTGGCCATTCCCGACTATCTGTGGATCGGCGTGCTGTTGCTCGCTTGCAGTTTGTTAGTCACGGTGCATTCGCCCTGGCGACAACGGGTGTAAATCGTAGGGTGGGTCGAGCGGTACTCCGCGAGGCCCACCATTCGTCACCAGCTACATTTGGTGGGCCTCGCGGAGTACCGCTCGACCCACCCTACATTTCGCGTTAGCGGTTCTTCATGCGCGGATCGAGTGCATCGCGCAGGCCATCGCCGAGGTAATTGAGCGCAAAGAGCGTCAGCGCCAGCGCCAGGCCGGGAAAGAGGACCAGCCACCAGTGAATGCCGATCGGTGTGATGACTTTAATGCCGTCGTTCACCAGCAAACCCCACGAGACATTCGGCGGTTGCACGCCGAAGCCGAGGAAGGAGAGAAAGGCTTCGAAGAGCATCACACTGGGAATGGTGAGCGTGAGATAGACGATCACCACCCCCAGCACGTTGGGCACGATGTGGCGGAAGATGATGCGCTGGCTGCCGGCGCCGATGGTGCGGGCGGCATCGACAAACTGTTCGTGCTTCAGCGAGATCACCTGACCGCGCACCACGCGCGACATCGTCAGCCAGAAGAGTGCGCCGATCACGATATAGAACAGCGTGATTTCGTTCAGTCCCCAACGGGCCATGGCTGCTTTGTAGTAATCGTCGCGGAGGAGCATGATCAGGTTGATCACGATAAAAATGAACGGAATCGAATAAAGCACGTCGACGATGCGCATCATCGCGGCATCGATCGTGCCTCCCGCGTAACCCGCCGTCGCGCCGTAGCTCACGCCGATAACCAGCGAGACGAGCGCGGCGAGAATGCCAACCATCAGCGAGACGCGCGCCCCCCAGAAGATCCGCGAGAGAACATCACGGCCGAGTTCATCGGTACCGCAGATCGAGGGCAAACACCAGTCGCCAAAAATAGCGAGGCGAAGCTTCAGCAGCTGCCACACCAGCGGGCCGGGGTTGTTCCAGAGTTTATAAAACGGATGGTCACGATGTTTGCTTTCGATATCGAGTTTTTTCGCTTTGAGCTCGTCGCCGCTCAGCGAACCGAGTTGCGATTGCAGGTCGCGCAGTTCTTCCTCAAACTTTTGCACGCCAGCGCGGGTGATGCCGAGCTCGGTCTTGGTGAAGCGCGGCGGCTGGTATTGATCGGCCTTCGTCAGGCGAATGAACTGCGGCGACTGCAGCGGCAGGATGGGTGTGAAGAAGGCCAGCAGTACGATCGCGATCAGCCCAAACAGAGACGCCATGGCCGCGTAGTTTTTGCGCAGTCGACGCCAGGCATCGAGCCACAGCGACACGCCGCGAATCGACGCGGCTTCGGTGAGGAGCGCGGCGTAGCGGTCTGCGGTGTTTTTTGGTTCGGTTGTCGGACTGCTCATTGCCGGTGAGTTATTCCAGTTTGACGCGCGGATCGATGATGGCGTACGACAGGTCGACCAGCGTATTCATCGTGAACAGCAGCAACGTATAGACCATGATGATGCCGGTCACGAGCGGATAGTCGCGTTGCATGGCCGCATCAATAAAGTGCGAGCCCATTCCCGGCACATTGAAAATCCGTTCGATCACCAGCGAACCGGTGAGAATGCCCGCCGCGGCAGGGCCGATGTAAGAAACTACCGGCATGATCGCGCCGCGCAACGCATGTCGCACGATCACCGTGCGCGGCGACAGTCCCTTGGCATAGGCAGTGCGAACGAAGTCGAGATTGAGGACTTCCAGCATGCCAGTGCGGGTCAAGCGCGCGATGTAAGCAGCGTATGGCGCGGCGACGCACACGGCGGGGAGGACGATTTGCTTTACACTTCCCCAGCCCGCGGGCGGAAACCATTTCAAAACGAAGCAGAACAAGATGATCGTAAAGCCGGCGAGCACGAAATTGGGAATCGCGATGCCAATGGTCGCCAGGCCCATGAAGGCGAAATCGAAGAACGTGTTCCGCTTCACGGCGGCGATGATCCCCGCCGTCATGCCGACTGCGAGCGCTAGTGTGAGCGCGATCACCCCCAGCGCCGCCGAAACCGGAAAGCCTTCGGCGATAACACGATTGACGGTGTAGTCCTTGAGCTTGGTGCTCGGGCCGAAGCGAAACGTGAAGGCTTTGGCGAGCGATTTGAAATAGCGCTCGCTCATCGTGCCATCAAGATCGTAGTACTCTGCCATGCTGCGACGGATTTCATCGGGGAGCTTGCGCTCACCGAGAAACGGGCCACCGGGCGATGACACCATCAACAAAAACGAAATGCTGAAGACGGCCCAGAGCGTGAAGAACAGCCACAGGACGCGGCGACCGAGAATGCCGAGAAGTTGCGGAAAGCTGGTCATTTGCCTGCTCCCACGTTCTTCGCCTTCAGCTCGCGATCGATCTCCAGGGTGTTGAGCGGATGCAGGTCCTGTACGTCGTTGCAAAAGCCTTTCACGTGTGGCTTGACCAGGTTCTTCGAGACATAGAAGTACATCGGAATGATCGGCATCTCGTCGAGGAAGATAGCTTCCGCGTCCTTCAGTATTTTCATTCGTTTCGGCGGATCGGCTTCTTTGCCAGCCGCGTCGATCAGAGTGTCATATTCTTTGTTTCCCCAGCCGGTCATGTTTTGCAAACCGCCGGTCACGAACATATCGAGGAAGGTGTTGGGGTCGGGATAGTCGGCGATCCAGCCGGCGCGGCAGATGTAGTAATCCATCTTGTCTTGTGCATCGAGATACACGCCCCACTCGAGGCCGCCGAGTTGCACATCAATCCCGAGGTGCTCGCGCCACGATTGTTGAATCGTCTCGGCAATCGTGCGATGGAGCACCGGCGAATCGTTGTAAAGAATCTCGAGATGAGGCATGCCGCGGCCGCCCGGAAAGCCCGCTTCGGCGAGGAGTTTTTTGGCCCGCTCAGGATCAAATTCAAAACCCGGCGGACTTTCATAACCGGCCATGCCCGGCGGCACGTAGGTCGCTGCGGGAACCTCGCCGGCCTTGGTCACGAAGTCGCAGATCTTCTTCTTGTCGATGGCCAGATTCAGGGCCTGACGAATCCGCTTGTCGCCGAGGCCAGGCCGATTCGTATTCAAGCGATAGAAATAAACGGTGAGCATCGGCGCCGAGGGGAACTCATCTTTCAACTCGCGCTTCAGCTGCGGAATCATCGCAGCCGGCATCGTCGTCGCCCAATCGAGCTGGCCAGTCAGATACATATTGAGCGCCGTCGTCTCATCACGTAGGGCGAGCGCGTCGATGTTCTTCAGCTTCACCGTCTCGGCCCGCCAATACTTTTCATTCTTCTTCAGCCGGATGCGATCACGGAGCTGTCGCAGTTCCAGCGTGAAAGGGCCATTGGAAACGAGCTTGCCGGGCTGCGTGAATTCCGGCGAGCCGTACTTCTCGACGCAGCGACGATTGACCGGATAGAGTGGATAGAACGCGACGAGTTCGGGAAAGAACGGCGTGCTGTTGTTGAGCTCGACGACGAGGGTCTTTTCATCTTTCGCCGTGATGCCGACCGTTTTCTTCCAATCGGTCATCACCGTCAGGCAGGCTTGCGGCGGCTTGCCTTCGAACTTGATCGCTTCGTCGGGTTCCTGGCTGAAGGCCGCGGTCTGGCCATCGAGGTCGACGACATAGGTCCACGATTTTTTCCAATCCGATTCGAGCTCCGTCTTTTCATCAGGCGAGATTCCCTTGGGATACTCCGGCTCCGGATGCTTCAAAATCTCTTTCAGCACAGCGTGCTTCATCGTGCCACTGGGATACGTTTGATAGCGCTGCGGCCGATCGGTCAGCTCGATTTCAATCGGCGTGCCGCCTTCCATCTTCTTCTGGCTAAAGGCTTGGGCACCTTTAACGTAGAAGAGCTGATAGGTGTATTGACTGGCCGATTCGGGATGGAGCATTCGCTTCCAACTGAACTCGAAATCGTCGGCCGTCACCGGTGAGCCATCGGACCAGACGGCGTCCTTACGAATGTGAAACGTGTACGTCTTGCCGTCAGCGGAGACATCGAACGACTCGGCCATCGCCGGCTCGGCCGTGAGGGGCGTGTTTTCGTGCGGGCCCTTCAGTTCCTTCGGCGGCAACTGCCGGAGCAGCCCTTCGAACAGACCGTTGATGACGCGGTTCTCGGGATTGCCGGTGGCCTTGGCCGGGTCGAGCGTTTGACACTCCGTGCCGTTGTCGAACGTGAAGTCAGCCGGCGGCAACGGCCGCATCGACACCGCCCACGCCACCGCGGCGAGTTGTATGGCGACGATGAGATAGGGAAACGCTTTGCGAAACGAGATCGGCATCGCTGGCTGCGGCGGGAACCAAGGAAGTGGCTTGAATGCCGGGTCAACCTAATGCGAGGCCGACTGGATTGCAACGGCGGCAAGCAGTTGCTTTCACTGCCGCGTGTACAACAGAGTGCTAACCAACCCATTCGCTATTCGCGAGCAGGGCAATCAGAAACAAGCTGCCGGTCAATATCAAGCCAGCCAGGAATGCCGAGAGGGCGAATCGATTGGCGTTGAGCCTTAATAAGCGAGCAATCGCGGCAGTTGCGGCGATTAGTGAGAACGAGGCAACAAACGCCCCTGACAAGCCAAAATTACTGGTGGCAACAATCGCAATCAAGGTCGCCCAAAGGAGGAGTGCGCTGCACCAAAAAGGTAACGAAGCCAAACTTAAATAATGGCGGTGTTTGATTTCGGAACGATCGTTGTCATACACATTTCTGTCAGGATCGACCTCTGCATTGAACTACCATCGCCGGAATACATCACCTTCAACTCTCAACTCCCAACGGTCGTCATCTTCCTCGAAGAAGTGGACGACTCTCGCGTGCGCGGCTCCGCCTAAGGCAAGAGTCGGAGTGTCGACGTATGCATCGGGCGCTGTGTAACCCCAGTCCGGAGAAACGGAGTGCTTGCGTAGAATGGCCTGAGCTTCCGCTTCAGTGGGCCATTTCCCGCTGCCGGCGTGGAATTGGGAAATTTCGCGAACCGCCGATTGCGCTTCCTGATAGCGATCTGCCAAGCGATTGATCGTGGAAATCACCATCGTGCCATAGAAGAAAAATACTGCCGCCCGGCCCACTGCTGCGATCAACAGCGCGCCGATCACGTAAGGAAACGCTTTGCGAAACGAGATCGGCATCGCTGGCTGCTCCTCCAATTTGCTCTAATGCGTGGATGGACCGTCCTCGCACTTCGCTGGCTGGCGTCTTCATCGCAGTGACGGCTATTGCGCTGGCTCTTGGCTATTGGATCAACTCCCCCACAATATCCCATCCGAGTCCGCTGCCGCCCCTGTTTGCCGTAATGGTGATTTCGTTCTGCGGCGGGCTGCTAACGCCCTATCGCTGGGTTGGCATTCTGCTGGGAACAATCGCTGCTTGCGGGTGGGCGGAGAGCTGGATGCTGACTAAGTTCGGATGGCCAGAAGCGTTCAGCGTTGTTCTCATCTTGCCATACGTGTTGCCGACTGTAACTGCCGGAGCGTTTATGGGAGGTTGGCTACGAAGCAGGCTCAGCGTAGCGAAGATTGAGCCGCCGCCGGTTTGATGCTGGGCGTGGACTTATTGGGCAGCCGCGCGACTTGTTGGGCAAGTCGGACTTATTGGGCAAAGCCATATTCATTGGCGCCGGCCGATGCCTCGTTCCTTGGCAAACTGGTAGATCCTGACGGCAAGCGACTTCAAGTTGCTTTGCTGGCGAACGAATTGCCCGTTATACGGTGGTGATGACGTGTTATATCGGGGGTTATATTCGCTGCGGACAGAATAAGGGTTTGCGGCTTGGTCGTTCGCGGCAAGTTGTTGGCTGGAAGAGTGTTTTGCGATTGCCAAACGAGGCAACGTTCAAAAATGGCGCTGTTATAAAGTGTTATACGGTTTTGCGGGTGGTTTGGCGTAAGTGCTGACTCAGCCTGACTTTTCGAAGGTTTAGAAAAGTGCGTGAGGTGTTATAAAACTCGCGAGCGAAGTTCCCTTACGGCGGGGCCAGCGCAGACGCCGAATGGTGCGGAGCGCGACAGTTGGCCGCGGCGGTGATGAGGATGCAAGATTCCTTGCAGTGCGGTAACATACGGGGCAGCAATTTCTGTGATCGACGCCGTTTCTGCCGTTTGTTGTTGAGGTGCCGCGATGAAGGTTTCCTGGTTCCGCTCGATGCTGGTTTTGGGGCTGCTAGTCACTGGTAGCTGGGCGTCGGCTCAGGATGCGGCTCCGGCTTTGCCCGACGACATCGCCACGCTTGTCAAGCAGCTCGATGCCGAGAGCTTCGGCGATCGCCAAGCGGCTTCGAAGAAGTTGGCCGCGGAGCTGGAGAAAGCCATTCCCGCTCTTGAGAAGGCTGCCCTCAGCGACAGCCGCGAAACTTCGATGCGGGCTTTCGAGATTTTGAAGGGGCACTTCGACAAGGGTGAAGCCGGCGTCAAAGACGCGGCCAAGCAAGCCCTGGAGCGGATCTCCAAGGCAGATCTCGGCGCTGCATCGCGTCGGGCCAGCGAAGCACTTGCTCCGCCGCCGGTCGTTCCGCAAAACGTGCCCGCGAATGCTCGCATGCCGATCGCTGTGGGTGGTGGCGGCATTCGGATCGCTGCGGCCCGAGTCGCGATTGCCGGCGGCATTGGTGGTGGTGTCGAAACGCGAATCAAGGTCGAAGACGGCGTGAAGACGACCGAGATCAAGGACAAAGACCGCAAGGTGAAGATCGTCGAAGACGGCGACAAGAGCCTGCAGCTGGAAGTGACCGAGACGAAAGACGGTAAGGAAGAGACGAAGAAATACGACGTCAAAAACGCCGAAGAGCTGAAGAGCAAGCACGCCGAAGCTCACAAGATTTACGAGCAGTACGCGGCGAAGGGCGTCGAGGTGAAGATGGGCGGCATTGGGTTTGCGCCGGCCGGTGCGATTCCGGTGCTGCCGGCGTTTCCGGATGCAGTGCCGGTTCCGCTGCCGGCCCGGGCTGTTCCGCTGATGCCGATCGCGCCGGCGTTTGCTCCGGTTCCGGATAAGAAATTGGTGGAAGGTTTGGAGTCGCTCCAAAAAGCCCTCGCCGAAGCCGATGCCAGCTTGAAGGATGCGGCCAAGAAGAGTGGCGACACCGATCAGCTGAAAAAGGCTCAGCAACAGCTCGAAGATCTGAAGAAGCAGTTGGAATCGCTCCGCTCATCGCTGAAATAGCGAGTGCGGTGGTCCGCAGGTCGGCGAGCAGAGTTACACACGGCAGTCTCTCGCCGAGGCGGTCGAAATCGGCTATACTTATAGGTCTCACGGCGGCGTATTTTTCGCCGTGGCTGCGCCTACTTGAGTGCTGTTTTCTCCTTTCCGGGTGAGTGCACAAATCCGCTCGCCAAAATCGCCATGACTGCCGCTACGAAGCCCCGCACGATGTTCCAGAAAATCTGGGACAACCATGTCGTTCACGCTGAATCGGGGAAGCAGACGATTCTGTACATCGATCTGCAACTGGTTCACGAAGTGACCAGCGCCCAAGCCTTCGAAGGGCTGCGCCTCAGCGGCCGCAAGGTTCGCCGGCCCGAACGGACCGTCGCCACGCCCGATCACAACGTGCCGACGACGAACCGCAGCTTGCCGTTCACCGACCCGATTGCTAAGCAGCAGGTCGAGACGCTTCGCAACAACTGCAAAGAGTTCGGCGTGCGGCTGTACGACATTCACGACAAGAACCAGGGCATCGTACACGTCATCGGCCCGGAGCTCGGCTTGACGCAGCCCGGCATGACGATCGTCTGCGGCGACAGCCACACGGCGACCCACGGCGCTTTCGGCGCGCTCGCCTTCGGCATCGGCACGAGCGAAGTCGAGCACGTTCTCGCCACTCAAACGCTGTTGCAATCGCTGCCGAAGACGCTCGAGCTGCGTGTCGATGGCAAGCTCTCGCGCGGTGTCACGGCGAAGGACCTGATCCTGTATCTCATCGGCCAGATCACGACCGATGGTGGCACGGGCTCGGTCATTGAATACACCGGCGAAGCCGTCCGCAATCTGAACATGGAAGAGCGGATGACCGTCTGCAACATGTCGATCGAAGCGGGCGCTCGCGCCGGCATGATCGCACCAGATGAAACGACCTTCGCTTACCTGAAGGGCCGCGAATACGCTCCGAAAAATTACGAAGCCGCCGTCGCTCGCTGGAAGTTGTTGCCCACTGACGCCGGCGCGACGTACGACAAGTCGCTGATCTACAAAGCGTCGGATATTTCGCCGCAAGTCACCTGGGGCACCAACCCCGGCCAGGTTGCGCCGGTCGTCAACAAAGTGCCGAGCCCCGGCGACTACGCCGATGCCACCGAGCAAAAGGCCTGCGATCAGGCTCTGAAATACATGGATCTGAAAGCCGGCACGCCGCTGACCGACGTGACGATCGATCGCGTCTTCATCGGCAGCTGCACCAACGGTCGCATCGGCGATCTGCGTGAAGCGGCCGCGGTGGTTCGTGGTCATCGCGTCTCGAACAAGGTTCACGCGATGGTTGTGCCCGGCAGCGGTTTGGTGAAAGAGCAAGCCGAACAGGAAGGTCTCGATCGCATCTTCCGCGAAGCCGGTTTTGAATGGCGCGAAGCAGGCTGCAGCATGTGCCTGGCCATGAACCCCGACAAGCTCGAGCCCGGCGAACGCTGTGCCTCGACCAGCAACCGCAACTTTGAAGGTCGTCAAGGAAAGGGTGGCCGGACGCATCTGGTGTCGCCGGCGATGGCCGCTGCAGCGGCGGTCGCGGGGCACTTTGTCGATATCCGCGAATGGAAGTACCAGGCGTAGTTGCCGCCAGGAAGCCCGTAGCGTAAGCGAGGGAGTCCTCTTTCCGTCCAACCAACTCACACTCTAAATTCGCTCGCCCTCGCTAACGCTACGGGCTACCTCAAATGCAAGCCTTCACCCAACACACCGGTCTCGTCTGTGCGATGGATCGGGCCAATGTCGACACCGACCAGATCATTCCGAAGCAGTTCCTCAAGCGGATCGAACGAACTGGCTACGGCCCGTTTTTGTTCTTCGATTGGCGGTACCTCGCCGATGGCACAACGGACGATCCGGCCTTTGAATTGAATCTGCCCAAGAATAGCGGCGCGACGGTATTGCTCGCCCGCCGCAACTTCGGCTGCGGTTCGAGCCGCGAACATGCGGTGTGGGCCATCGAGAACTACGGCTTTCGCGTCGTGATCGCGCCTTCCTTTGCCGACATCTTCTATAACAACTGCTCGAAGAACGGCGTGCTGCCGATCCGACTGAGCGAAGAGCAGGTTGAGGATTTGTTCCAGCGAGCCGCGAAGCATCCCGGTTACAAGTTGCACGTCGATCTGGCGACTTGCACGGTGAAGGATGATCACGGCCTGGCGTTGACCTTTGCCATCGATCCCTCGCGCCAGCACAACATGCTGAACGGCCTCGATGACATCGCCCTCACACTGATGCACGAAGCCAAGATCACGGCGTTCGAAAAGCAGATGGTGTCGTAGGGCCACCTCCACAAGAAGGAAAAGTGCGCTCCTTCGCTTGCGCTTCAGGCTCGTGTCCAACAGCCAAACTGCCCTGGTTGCCAGCGGTGGGTTCGGTCACAATATCGGCGGCGCTGCGACGAATTAGTGGCAGGCCCCTTCCCACCGCAGTCTCCGCACGCCCATGAACGACGCCTCCAAGAAACCCGCTGTTCCGCCGTCGGTTTCGATCACGATCGACCTCGGCAATCCTTGGCTCGCGGGTATTCTCGCCTGGCTGTGGCCCGGCGCCGGCCACCTGTACCAACGGCGGTACGGTAAGGGGCTGCTGTTCATGGTTTGCATCCTCTCTATCTTTTTCTTTGGCCTGGTGCTGGGGCAGGGTCGCGTGGTCTATGCGATGAATCCCACCAATCAAGATCCGCCCGCTGGCGGCGGCATTGGTGGCATCTTTACGAAGTTTGCCTCGCTCGCTCCCTTGCCGTTCTGGCTGCAGGCCGGCACCGGCTTGCCGGCCATGCCTGCGGTCTTGCAACGGATGCGCGTCAAAAGTCACAAGCCACCACTGTTCAACGGCTGGATGGCTCCGCCGAATTCGGCGCAGGAATTGAACAGCTGGCATCGGCAGCTGAATCAGCGCTTCGACATGGGTGTCCTCTATACGATGATCGCCGGCTTGCTCAACTTCTTTGCCATCTGGGATGCTGCCGCCGGTCCGGCGCCGAGCGAACCAGCCGACAAAAAGAAGAAGGATAAGAGCGATCCGAAAAAGGACGATCCGCCGAAGAGCAGCCCATCACCCGCCATCAAATCCCTGTAACGGAGCGAGCTCATGCTTATCAATCTTCCGCTGCTCGCTGCGTTGCCTTTCAATCAACTCTGGTACTACGTGCCGCTGCTGGTAGCCATCAGCCTGGTGTATGGCGCCACACGTCATGAGTTGCCCGGTCCGATCTTGCGTCATGCCTGGCACACTGCCGTGTGGATGACGACGTTCATCGGCGGCATCTTTCTCGTTGCCCTTGTGCTCAACTGGCTGGTCTAAGCCGAAAAGAATTCTGGGCCGAGATGAGTGAAGCGCCTGCCGATGTTTGGGATGTGATCGTCATCGGTGCGGGCGCTGCTGGACTCATGGGTGCAGCCGAAGCTGCCTTTCAAGGCCACCGTGTGTTGCTGCTCGAAAAGAACCGCCGGCCCGGCGTGAAGATTCTTATTTCCGGCGGTACGCGTTGTAACCTGACGCAGGCGACCGACAAACGTGGCATCGTCACGGCCTATCGCGAGCAGGGGCAGTTTCTACACTCCGCCCTGTCGATCCTCGGCCCCGATGATTTGATCAAGCTGATCGAAGACGAAGGAGTGCCGACCAAGCGCGAGGAAACCGGCAAGATCTTCCCTGTCAGCGATCGGGCGCTCGATGTGGTGAGCGCGCTGATGCGACGCTTCGATCGGAGCGGCGCGACGCTGTTGCTCGAGCAGTCGGTGCAAACCATCTCGCAGCAGGACGGCACGTTTACGATAACGACCGACAAGCAAACCTTCGTCGCGGGTAAGCTTCTCATTACCTCCGGCGGTAAAAGCTATCCTGGCTGCGGCACGACCGGCGATGGTTACGCGTGGGCCGAAGGATTTGGTCATAAGATCACTCCGCTGCAGCCAGCACTCGTGCCACTCACCACGAACGATCCGTGGGTGCTGCGGCTGTCGGGATTGACGCTGCCCGATGTGGTGCTGCGAATCGCCGATCGTCGAGGCGAAGCGCGAGGAGCCGCGGACGAGGGAAATGCCCCTGCAGGCAAGAAAGGTAAGAAGAAGTTGCCGTGGCTGGATGAACGCCGCGGCTCGCTGCTGTTTACGCACTTTGGTTTGTCGGGGCCGGTGGTGCTCGATATTAGCCGCACGGTGACTGGTCATCCGGAGCCGACTGCGTGCGATGTAGTGGTCGATTTTGTCCCCGACATTCGGTCTGATCTGTTGGACGAAGGGATCCGCGAGCAGTGTGCTGCCGCGGGTAAGAAGCAAATCGGCGGCATCTTGCAGAAGTGGATTCCGCACCGCCTGGCGGAAGAGATTTTTCAACAAGCGGGCGTTTCGACCGAGACGCGCGCGGCTGAAATGTCGAAGGCCGCGCGATCGCAGTTGGTGCGATGGATCAAGGAAGCCCGCATCTCCGCCAGCGGCTCGCGCGGATATGCCAAAGCGGAAGTCACGGCGGGTGGTGTGGACCTAGCCGAAGTCGATTCACGGACGATGCAGAGCAAGCTCATGCCTGGCTTGTTCTTTGCTGGCGAAGTGCTCGATCTCGATGGCCCGATCGGTGGTTACAACTTCCAAGCGGCGTTTGCCACGGGAATGCTGGCCGGGCGGTGCGTGTAGCGGGGTGCAGACAGTAAGATATTGGTATGGCTGCTCTCACTAAATTTCCCGGCCCGCGCGGCGGTTGGTTGCTCGGTAGTTTGCCGGCGCTGCGGAAGGATATTCTCGGTTTTTTCTCGACCTGCCAGCGCGAATACGGCGACGCTGCCTACTTTCGCGTCGGCCAGCGGAAGAGCATGCTCCTTAGTCATCCTGATGACATCGAACAAGTCCTGGTTACTGACAACAAGCAGTTCATCAAGAACTTCGCCCTCAGCTTTTTTCTGCGGCCGCTGCTGGGCAACGGCTTGCTCATCAACGAAGGGGATAACTGGCTGCGGCAGCGGCGACTCATTCAACCGACGTTCGCCAAACCTCGACTCGAATTCTATACGCAGGCGATGGTGGAACTCACCGACCGCATGCTGACGACCTGGCGCAGCGGCGAGGAGCGCGACTTGGCCCGCGAGATGATGCAGTTGACCATGGGCATTGCCGGCAAGACGCTGCTCGGCGTCGACGTCGGCGATCGATATCGCGAAGTGGTCGTTTGTCTCGAAGGAGTCATGCGCGACTTTCTCGCGAGGTTCCGCGCACCGATTCCAATTCCCTATTGGTTGCCGACGCCGGGGAACTGGTGGTTGAAACGGACCATTCGCCGACTCGATGCCGTGCTGCAGCAGATGATCGATGAACGCCGGGCAGCCATCGAAGGAAAAGGCGAACTCCGCGGCGATTTTCTCTCGCTGTTGATTTCGGCTCGCGATGAAAACGATGGCAAGCCGCTTTCAAATCAACAATTGCGCGACGAAGTGATGACGATGTTCCTCGCCGGTCATGAAACGACGGCGAATGCACTGAGTTGGACTTGGTATCTGCTCGGACAAAACCCTGTCGAGCAGCAGCGGGTGCGCGATGAAGTCGATCAGGTTTTGCAGGGGCGATTGCCGACGATTGCCGATGTGCCTCGGTTGCCGTTTTGTGATCGCGTCATTCGTGAAGCAATGCGACTCTATCCGCCTGCGTACGTCGTCGGCAGACGGTGCGCCGAGGATTGCACGATCGGCGAGCACTTTGTGCCGGCGATGACAAACGTGCTGATGAGCCAATGGGTCGTGCAGCGGGATGAACGGTGGTTTCCGGAGCCGGATGTGTTTCTGCCCGATCGCTGGACCGCCGAGTTTAGCCATTCACTGCCGAAGTATGCGTACTTTCCCTTCGGTGGCGGCCCGCGGGCTTGCATCGGCAAGGAGTTTGCAATGCTCGAAGGGACGCTAATCCTGGCGACGATGGCGCAGCGGATTGAGCTGTCGCTCGTCGATCCCGAGCCAATGCCCATCTTGCCGGCGATTACGTTGCGGCCCGAGAAGCCGATGGAGATGCGGGTGAACTTGCAGACGTAAGACCGTCAACCTAATTCACTTGACTAGGGTGTCAAGCGTTACACTCTCGCCATGCTGCTCGGCGAGATTGTCAACATTGTCAAGAATGGCCTCCCAATCTTCGTCAGGATCAGAGTCGCTGAGCAGCACTTGGTCGATGTACTTCAGCACATCTTCGAGAGTCGATGAATTGGAAAATCGACCGCTCAAGAGTGGAGTCCTTTCAATTACATCGAGCAACGATTTCGCCATCGAACAATCACTTTCTAGAACGGCACGTCCTCGATCTTCTTCGGCGTTTTCTTCACCGGCGATTTTTTCTCGCCGGTGCTGGCTTTGGCGGCTTTCTTCGGGGCAGCTTTTTTGGCAGCCTTCTTTTTGGGAGCCGCTTTTTTCTTCGCAGCCTTGGGCGCCTTTTCGGCTGGTGCGGCAGCTCCCTTCTTGGGTGCCGCTTTCTTCGCGCCGCGGCCTCGTTTTTTCGGCGGGCCCATGGCGGTGCGTTCTTCGAGCAGCGTGATTGCCTGCGGCAGGGTCAACTGCTCGGTGGAGAGGTCCTTCGGGAGTGTGGCGTTGGTTTCGCCATCGGTGATGTACACGCCATAGCGACCTTCGAGCACGCGAATCGGCTGACCGGTGACGGGCGAGGCTTCGAACGTCTTCAGCGGTTCCTTGGCTTGGCCACGACGGCCGCGCAGCTTGGGCTGAGCGAAGATTGCCAGTGCTTCTTCCAGTGTCACCACGACGGGCGAAAGGTTCGGCGGTAGCGAACGGAAATCGGAGCCGTGCTTGATGTACGGGCCATAGCGGCCATTGGCGGCGAGGATCGGTTCGTGATCTTCCGGATGTTCGCCGAGCGTGCGCGGCAACTTGAGCAGATCGAGCGCAACTAGAAACGTAACGTCGCTCGGCTGCATACCCGGCAGAAGCGAAGCGTTCTTCGGCTTTTCGTTTTCATTCTCGCCTTTAGGAACGCGCTGCACGTACGGACCAAACCGGCCCGTCTTCAAGTACACGAGTTCGCCCGTATCGGGGCAAACGCCCAGCGGTTCCTCGCCGACGCCGGCCTGATCGAGCAGTTGCAAAGCTCGCTCCAGCGTCATTTCATCGGGCGGCGTGTCTTGCGGGATCGAACCCTTTCGTTCGCCCTGCTCGATGAACGGCCCGTACTTGCCGACGCGGACGAATACCTCTTCCTTGTGTTCCCCTTCGGTCGGCGTGCCGAGGGTGAAGCGACCCATTTCGCGCGGGTCGACTTCGACAATCTTCTTATCGAGCTGCGCCTTCAGGCCGTTCCCTTCGTCGACGCCGCCTTCGCCGAAGTAGAAAGTCTTGAGGTACGACGTCGCATCTTGTTCCTTGCGGCTGATCGAGTCGAGCAAGTCTTCCATCGACGCGGTGAATTGGTAATCGACCAGGTTCGGCAGGTGCTGCTCCATCAATCGCGAGACGGAGAACGCGACCCAAGTCGGCACCAGGGCGTTCGCCTTTTTGAAGACGTATTTCCGCTCGAGAATCGTATCGATAATTGAGGCGTACGTAGACGGGCGGCCGATGCCGCGCTCTTCAAGAGCAGCCGTGAGGGCCGCTTCGCTGAACCGCGCCGGCGGTTGCGTCGAGTGGCTCTTCTCATTCAGGTTCTTACAGCCGAGCGGATCGCCGATATTCACCGAAGGGAGCAGCCGCTCTTGATCGGCCAGTTCGGCTTCGGGGTCGTCCGAGCCTTCGACATAGGCTCGCAAGAAACCGGGGAACTCGATTGTTTTGCCGGTGACTTGAAACACCGCTTCGGCGCCGGCGACTTGCAGCGTGATGCTGCGGCCGCGAGCATCGAGCATTTGGCTGGCGATGGTCCGCTTCCAGATCAAATCGAACAGCCGAAACTGATCAGGAGTGAGCACGTTCCGCAGCGACTCGGGCAACTTGAACGGATGGCCGGCGGGACGAATGGCTTCGTGAGCTTCCTGCGCGTTCTTGACCTTGCTCTTGTAGACGCGCGGTTCGGCAGGCAGGAAGTGGTTGCCGTATTCGGTGCGCACCAGGTCGCGGGCCGCATCGATGGCGACCTGGGCCAGGTTCGTCGAGTCGGTACGCATGTAGGTGATGTAACCGTTTTCGTACAGACTCTGCGCGACGTTCATCGTTCGCCGCGCGGTGAAGCCGAGCTTGCGGTTCGCTTCTTGTTGCAGCGTGCTGGTGGTGAACGGTTCCGATGGCTTGCGGGTGTAGGGCTTGTCGTCGAGCGCATGCACGGCAAATTTCGCTTGCTGCAGATTCTCGGCGAGTTCCTTGACTGCCTTTTCATCGAGCAGCAACAGCTTCGCGTCTTTGATTTTGCCGGTGTTCGGATCGAAGTCTTTGCCGGCGGGAATCTTGCGGCCGCCCACCGAGACGAGTTCAGCGTCAAATTCCTTGCCGTCCTCGGTCACGAACCGTGCGATCAAATCCCAATAAGTGGCCGAACGAAACGCGATTCGCTGCCGTTCGCGTTCGACGATCAGTCGCACCGCGACGCTCTGCACGCGGCCGGCCGATAGCCCCGCGGCAACCTTGCGCCACAACAGCTGCGAGACTTCATATCCATACAAGCGGTCGAGGATGCGGCGGGTTTCTTGCGCCCGGACCAGACCTTCGTCAATATCGCGTGGATGCTCAATAGCGCCGAGAATGGCTTCTTCGGTGATTTCGTGGAAGACGAGGCGATGCACGGGAATTCGCGGCTTGAGAACCTCCAGCAAGTGCCAGCTGATGGCTTCTCCTTCGCGGTCTTCGTCCGTCGCGAGATACAGTCGAGATGCGTCTTTGAGCAGGCTCTTCAGTTTGGCTACCTGAGCCTTTTTTTCCCCCGGTACGATATAGACGGGCTCAAAGCCCTCGTCGACGTTCACGCCGAGGTAGGACCATTTCTTGCGCTTGAACTCCTCGGGCATTTCCTTTGAGCCCTTGGGGAGATCGCGAATATGGCCGATGCTGGCTTCGACGGTGTAGTCCTTTCCCAGGTACTTGGAAATGGTTCGCGCTTTGGCCGGTGATTCGACAATCACCAGCGATTTTCCGTTTCCTGCCGCACGTTTGGCCATGATCAATCCATTCGCCCAAAGAACCCAATCACTGCCTGAGAAAGCACTGCCTGGAAATATGCCCTATAAATAGGTCCCTGCCTGAGCACCTACGGCAAAAGACCCGCCTTCCGTACCTTGAGGAGGACGGTCAGACCAACGTTCCTAAACTTTAGAGCGCCCCCTCGTCAAGCCGTCGATGATGGTGAGAAGGGTTTTTAGGAGCGGCCGGTGTCGGCGATTCTGCGACTGCTCAAGGTTGCATCGCTCGATCTATCTCAAATGGCTCAAACGACTTCCGGGTTGCAGCCGAGCAGCGATCGCGGCGAGTTCGACAGCTATTTCGGCGATTGCAGCTCGAAATTGTGGATTCCGTTGCCGGCCTGTACCTGCGCGGTCTTCTCATTATTACTAGACGGGTAGGGGAGCACTTCGTCGACCAGTGTGCCCTCCGGGGCCGGCGGTCCGGCTTTGATCTTTTTTCCCGTCGTCCGCATCGCAGTGATTCGGACGGTCATGTTGCCCGGAGCCATTTTCGATTCGGGCCCGATGCGGTACTTGCCGTTTTGAATGGTTGCTCCGGCAACAGCACCCTGGCGGTCCGCAGGCTCGAAGACGATAGCGCCTTGTTCGACCGGTTGGCCATCGAAGGTCACCATGCCGTCGACGGTGGCGAAGCTACTGCCGCAACCGGTGGCGAATCCTAGGACGATCAACAACAACATTGCCGCGCGCATCAAAGACTTCCCTTCCGTTCTTTTGTTTGCCGCTAAAACTCGCCAATGATTTCGCCGCCGTCGGGTGACGAAACCGCTTGCCAGATGCTGAGCTGAATCGACTCGCGCACAAACCGCACGCTGCCATCGGCGAGCATCGCATTCACGCCGCCCGGATGATTGCTGCGGGCCGTGCGAATATCGCGAATGTTGTTGTACGCCGTATACGCGCCGATGCAGGGAGCTTCGCGCGTGCTCACGCACCAGGCCTGGCGGATTTCATCGGGAGCGAGACTGTTGGGCGTGCGGTTGTGATGAAACAGTGGTCCTTCGGGATAATGCATGATGCCGCGGCCGTCGGTGGTGCTCTTGGGACAACGAATCTCCGAAACCATGACGGTATTCGAAGTGCCGTCGGTAATATCTTTCATGCCCAGCCAACTATTGATAAAGAACGCGCCGCCCGGCCGGGCCATGTTGGGCGGAGTCGTGTGCCCCGGCCCCAGGCGATACTCAATCGCCGGCCCGATGCCGTTGTTGGCGACATAGTTGCCACGTCCAAACACCGACGGAGGATAAGTCGTATTCGGCTCGGGGCGGACATCGGACGGGCACAGAAACAGCGTAACTTTGAGCGGCGTGATCTTCAGGCCGCCATTGTCGTAAAAGTTGGCATTCAGCTGTGCCCAATTCACCTGAATGTCGAGATTTGTCTGTTCCAAGAAAGGAAACAAATAAGCCACCCAAGTCGTCTCGCTCGGACCGCGCGGCTTGCCCAGATCGGTCCCCACTCCGCCGCCTCCCGTCGAACCCGGCGGCAGCACCAATTTCGAATCGTGGTGATTGTGCAGTGAGATGCCGATCTGCTTCATGTTGTTGGTGCAGGACATTCGCCGTGCCGATTCCCGCGCGGCTTGCACGGCAGGCAGCAGTAGCGCCACGAGCACGCCGATGATGGCGATGACCACCAGCAGTTCCACCAGCGTGAAACCGCGAGATCGCTGACCACACAAAACTCTCGTGCTCGTTCTCATACCAATTACCTCAACAGGCACTTGGAAAGGACATTCACACGTCAAAGAGAGGCCGCCAACGGCGATAGGTTCGCCGTGGCCAGCGGGAGAGAATATCTCCGCCGACGGAGTGAAAGATAACCTGCGCACGGGGCAGGCTCAATGAAGAAATTGGAATGCTGTTCTAGTTAACTCAACGCACATACGGGCGTTTCACGATCAGACCTGGCACGCACTGATAGTGCTTCGCATTGAATGAGAACAGCGTGGCGGCCCTCCCGACAGCAAGCGATGCAATCAAAGAATCAATCAAGCCAAGATTGTGAGAAAGGTGAAATTGCTTGAAAAAGTCGAGGGCTTGCTCGCATTCCGGTTCTGTCGGCCAGACGACGTTCATGGCTGCCACAAGCTGCAAAGGACGCCGTTGCTCCGCAGAATTGCGTGCCTGTTGAACAAGTTCCATCACCACAAATCCGGGCACGTCCGGCTGCGCAGCCAGCGAATTGAACTACTGCAGTGCCGAAGGATGTTGACGTTGCACATCGATTAATACGTCGGTGTCAACGAGGTCCATTTATTCGGCCCATCGTCGATTCTGGGCTTTTTCGCGGAGTGCTCGTGCATCTTCCGGCGCGTTATTGACCGCCGGCGCGGGGCCGATCAGCCCTTCGCGCTGCCAGTACTCAACTAACTCTGCGCCGGTCCTGGGCTTCCTCTCAAGCTCTGACTTCGCGGGGCGGCTACCAGTCGCAAGGATTTGCAACGCGTAGTCAGGCAATGTCAGGCCGTGGCGAGCGGCTTCTGCGGAAAGTTCTGCCTCAAGGTGTTGAGGCAATTGCAATGAAAGCGTCATGGCGTCCCTCGTCTGCACGAATTCTAACATGCTGACGCGATCCTAAGCAAAAATCTCCCGTGTCACATTCCCCGCCACATCCGTCAGCCGGAAATCGCGGCCTGCGTAGCGATAGGTCAGGGCTTCGTGATCGAGGCCCATCAGTGCCAGGAGCGTGGCGTGCAGGTCGGTCATGTGCATCCGGCCTTCGACGGCGTGGATGCCGTATTCGTCGGTTGCACCATACGAGAAGCCGTGCTTCACGCCGGCGCCGGCGAGCCACATGGGATAGCCCGTGATGTTGTGATCGCGGCCGTCGGGACCTTGCGCGGTTGGCTGGCGGCCGAACTCGCTGCCGAAGAGCACCAGCGTGTCATCGAGCAAACCGCGTTGTTGCAGATCGACAAGCAGAGCTGCTGTCGGTTGATCGACGGCGGCGCAGTTACTGATCAGGCCTTTGTGCAGGTTGTTGTGATGATCCCAGCCCGGCTGGCAGATCTCGACGAACCGCACACCGGCTTCGCTCAAGCGACGAGCCATCAAGCATTGACGGGCAAAGCTGCCAGCCGGGCCCGGCTTCACGCCATACAGATCGAGCACGTGCTGCGGCTCCTTCGAAATATCGAGCAGCTCCGGCACTTTGCCTTGCATTTGAAACGCGAGTTCATACGACTGAATCACGCCGTCGAGCTCGTCGGGCTTGCTGGGGTTCTTGGCCAGGTCGCGATTCATCGACTGAATCAGATCGAGCTGCTTCCGTTGCAACGTGCTCGGCGCGCTCGCCTTCAAGTTCGGCACGTAACCCTGATCGTTGATCTTCGTCCCTTGATAGTGAGCCGGCAGAAACGCACTGCCGTAGTTCACCGCGCCACCGAAGTTTGGCGGCGGATTGATCGTGATGTAACCCGGCAGATCTTGGTTCTCGCTGCCGAGACCATACGTCAGCCAGGCGCCCATCGACGGCCGAGTGAGCTGCGCAAGCGCGGTGCCCGTATGCAACTGAATGACCGCCTGCGGATGGGCCGGCGTGTCGGTGTGCAAACCGCGGAGCCAGCACAACTGATCGACCTGCTTGGCGAGGTGCGGAAAGAGTTCCGACATCCAAGTGCCAGTCTCGCCGTGCTGGGCAAACTTGAATTTCGAGGCGGTGAGCGTATCGCCACCGGGGCCCACCTTGCCATCGTTGTTCTGCACCGCCGCTTTGTATTCAAAGGTGTCGATCGGCGAGATGCAGCCCTGCATGTAGCAGAAGATGATCCGCTTGGCCTTGGCAGGAAAATGCGGCGCCTTCACGGCCAAGGGCTTCTCGGCGGGAGGAGTTTCTGCGGCCTGCACCTTGGGTGCGTTCTCACCGAGCAAACCTTGCAGCGCGAGATAACTAAAACCCGCTCCCGCCGTTTGCAGCGCTGAACGGCGAGTAATGGGCAAAGATGGCAACAGGGGGAGTTCGCGCTTCATGGGTTGATCCTCAACCGAGGGTTGTAATGTTGTTGTGGTGGGGGCTGGCAGGTTGTAAAAGCGGCTTAAGAAATGCTAAGTAAGTGGTTATCTATGAAGTAGTTATGTGTGTTTTGATTGTTTTCTGGTGAGTTGTTGTGAAGTCACTACTTCACAACAGCTAGATCAGGGGGCTGATTTGCGTTTTTCTTGGGAAGTGCGAGGCTCGATCCGTTGGCTCACAATAGTGTTTTCAGTTTTTTGAACCGCCGTGGCAGTCTCCCGCCTCAGCGCGCAATGGGCCAACGGTATTAGACGTTTGAGGTTGGACAACTTGGGTAAAAGGAAATTGGGGTTTGTCGGATAGCACAGGTTGCCTGGGCAACCTGTGTGGCGAAGCCACTAGAGGCATCTCTGTCGCCAGTGAACTCACGCCGGCAATCAACACCGCATTGCCGGCATCAAGGTGTCGCCATCCCGCGTCGGCCGCTGTGGATAACAATGCCTCTTGCCGCTGCGCGGACCCGATTGCTGAAGCAATCGGGCCTATCGCGCTGTTACTTCAAATACCGGAACTCCGCCGTGCCGAAGAGGGCCTGGCAGAAGCTGGCCCAGGCAGCGAGTTCGGGATCGCTCGGGCCTGCTTCTTCTTTGCGGACCGTCAGGTCGGTTTGATCGACGTTGTCAGGGTCAGCCGCTGGTTTGACGATCTTTTCTTCTTCGATGGCCGGCTTCTCAACTTTGACGACGACCTTCTCGGCTTCTTGGGGCAGAATCTCGGCAGCCGCTTGTTGATACTCGGCCAGGTAGCTCTCGATCCGCGTCAGTTCTTCGCCGGTCGCCGGTCGGCCAAGGACATACTCGTAAGCCAGCGAGATCCGCAGCGACAGCGGCTCCTTTTCCTTCCGCACCCGTTCGGCGAGAGCCAGACTCTGGCTGCGGACGAATGGATCGTTGAGCAGATACAAAGCCTGTGGCGCGACGGTCGTGCTTTCGCGTTGACCGGCGACCATCCCTTGCTCGGCAGGATCGAACATCGCGAGCGACGTGGGCGTTTGACCGCGGACGAGCGGCAAGTAGACGCTGCGATGCGGGCTGGCGAGCGCTTCGTCGGCGATCTTCGCTGCTTCCGCGCCGTTGTTGCGAATTTCGATGACCTTGAGCGTTTGCGAAGTTCCCTTTTCAGGGCGATCGGCTTTCAACTGAGCGGTGGCGACGAGCGAGGCATCGCGAATTTCTTCTGCCGTAAGCCGCCGTGGGCTGTGACGCCAGACGAGCCGATTGGCAGGATCGATTTCGCGATGCTCGAGCGTTTCGACCGAGCTCAATTGATAAGTGCGCGAGAGGACGATCGAGCGCACCAGCTTTTTCAGCGACCAGCCGTCGCGAACAAACTGATTGGCAAGATGATCGAGCAACTCAGGGTGCGACGGCTTGTCGCCGGTCGAGCCGAAGTTATCGACACTTTTGACGATCCCTTCGCCGAACAGTTTTTGCCAGACTCGATTAACAAAGACCCGCGAGGTGAGCGGATTTTCTTTGCTCGTCAGCCAGTAGGCGAGTTCCAACCGGCCGCTTTGGTCGGTGTTCACCGGCCGAGCGTTCGTCACGGGAACCACTGAGAGGAAACCGCGCGGCACGACCGGGCCGAGCTTTTCCGCTTCGCCGCGGATGCGGACTTCGGTGTCGGCCACTGCTTTGCCGTCACGCACACCGTAGGCGACCTCGCCGAGGACGGCGGGATCGGACAAGGCGAGTAAATCGGCTTGGGCGCGGTTCCACTTCTGCCGAGCGACTTGCCGCTTCGGCCGACCGTCGGGAGCTTTCTCGGCCCCTTCGGCGGAATCGCGGAGCTTGACGAACTCGGCTTGAGCCGTCTTCACAGCCTCCTTGGCCTTGTTGAGATCCTCTTCGTTGACAGTGCTTTTGCTGGTCGAAATGGTCAGCAGCAAATTGTTGTCGTAGTAATCGAGACCGCCGCCACCCATCTTGTTTCGCAGGCCAGCGCACAAGTCGCTGCTTTGAAAGATGCCGGCGAGAGCGTAATAGTCCTTGGTCGGAATTGGATCGAACTTGTGATCGTGGCAACGGGCGCAACTCGCGGTGAGACCGAGGATCGCCCGACTGACGGTGTCGATCTGCTCATCGACGTTGTCCATGATGTAGCGGACTTTGAACCGCTGATTCACATCCTTCACGCCGAGGGCGAGAAAGCCGGTGGCGACCAGTTGCTCGGCTTTTTCGGTGGGCGAGGTCGCGGGCAGCAGATCGCCGGCGATCTGTTCGCGGACAAACTTGTCGTACGGCTTGTCGGCGTTAACCGAGTCGATCACGTAATCGCGAAACCGCCAGGCGTGAGGCATCGGCAGGTTACGAGCACTGCCAGTCGATTCGCCGTAGCGAGCGACGTCGAGCCAATGCCGGCCCCAGCGTTCGCCGAAGCTGGACGAAGCGAGGAGTCGATCGACAAGTTTCTCGACAGCCTTCGGCGATTCGTCGGCGAGGAAGGCATTCACTTCTTCAAGCGTCGGCGGCAGGCCAATGAGATCGAACGTCAGTCGGCGAATGAGATCGCGTTTCTCGGCATCACCGACCGGCGCGAGCTTTTCGGCTTCGAGGCGGGCGAGGATGAACTTGTCGAGTTCACCGCGCGCCCACGATTCGTTTTCGACCTGCGGCACAGTGGGTTTGGTGAGCGGTTGCCAGGCCCAGTGATTTTGCTTGAGCGTTTCGTACTTCTCGTTCGGCTTTTTGTTTTCATCGAAAGCCGCTTTCGGCCAGGCAGCGCCATCGGCGATCCACTTTTCGAGATCGGCGATTTGCTCGTCGGCGAGCTTCTTTTTCGGCGGCATCTTGAAGCCTTCGTGCTTCACCGCCTGCAGCAGAAGCGAATCCTCTGGATTGCCGGGAGTGATCGCCGCGCCGCTGTTGCCGCCGGTTAGCAAGCCACCGATATCGTCGGTCCGCAAACCACCCTTGCTGTTCGTCGTCGCCGAATGGCAGCTGTAGCAGTTGTCGATCAGGATCGGCCGGATCTTCTTTTCGAAGAACTCGATCTTGGCAGGATCTTCCGCCGCAGCGCGAGCGATGGCTTTCGCATCGGGAGCAGCACTCGCCGAGTTGGCCGCGAAGAGAAGAGTTGCAGCGAGGAATGTGGGTAAGGACTTTTGCATCGTGCAATTCTTTCGCGCCAGAAAGGCTGGGGAAGGATGTGGTCCGGTGGGTGTGCGACGAGGAAGCGACTAGCGCCGTTGGATTTCGAGCTGCACCGGTTCTTTGGCGGGAACTTCGAATGACAAACCGGAGGATGCGAACTGCAGAAACTTCGGATTGATCGTGGCAAACGTGGTTCGCTTCAGCTGGACATCGTCGTCGGCGAGAACGATGCGGGCGATGTACTTCCCTTCGGGAGCTCCCTTGCGCACCTTCCCTTCGAGAATCGATTCAAGCTGAAAGTTGCCATCGGGTTTAATCTCGCCCGAGGCCCGCACCTGGGGATCGCTGGCGAGCGCTATCTCAACGATGTGCCCCGCCAGCGGCGCGGCATCGCCACCGGTGAGTTGCACCAAGCCTTTGACTTGATGAACAGCGGGTCCCGATTGCGAGCAACCAGTGAGAGCAAGAAGGGCGGTTAGTAGCAGGAGGCGTTTCATGGGTTTGTGTTCTTCGTTTGTGATTGTTGGTTGCGGTGTGGGTTCTGGAGGAAGAAGCTCTGTACCCGCTTCGGCCCCTCACCCCGGCCCTCTCCCCTGAGTACAGGGGCGAGGGAGTTAGACTCTTACTTCTGCCTTTAGTTCACCACTTCGCCATCGTTCCGCACGACGTAACGAGTCAGGGTGGTGAGGTCGGTTTGTAGTTGCAGGCCGCGGACGCTGCCGTCGCAGTAGACGAACTGCACGGTGCCGGGGTGAGCACTGCCGAACGATTGGTTGGCGTAGGCCGTGGTCTGGGCATTGGCGGGCATGAGCGGGCGTTGCTCGGTGCCGTCGGGATTGATGCCCATCATGCGGCGGTGCGTGTTGCGGACGCCGCTGAAAATGCTGCGATCTTCGTTCTTGCCGCGGAGCGAGTTCGGGCGGATGTGCTTTTCGCCGACGAGCACGGTGTTGCTCGTGCCATCGGTGATCGCGGCCAGGTTGAGCTGACCGCTCCAGCTGACGAGGGTGTCGCGACCGCCGATGTTTTGCACCACGGGCATGTTGGGAATCATCGCGCCGTTCGACTTGAGGTACTCGGCATCGGAACCAAAGCAAGCCGCGTAATCGCTGAGCGAGCCGCCCGGCGTGAGGAAGTCGTTGATGCTCAGCACGTGCGGCAAACGGCTGGGGCATTGATACATCTTCACCTTGGTTTGATAGGCTTCGGCCGGCTGATCGACCACGCGATAGCGGAGGTCCCACTTGCTGAACTGGTTGGTCCCTTCGGCGAACGGCAGGATGATCGCGCCCCAAGTGGCCCAACCGCCGTTGCCGTTGGCCGTATCGCTGTTGTCGCCGAGGAAGGCCGGCGGCAGGTAGAGATAGGTATCGTGAAAGTTCTGCGAGGCCAGGCCGATCTGCTTGAGGTTGTTCGCGCACTGCATGCGGCGGGCGGCTTCACGGGCAGCCTGCACGGCTGGGAGCATGAGGGCCACGAGCACGCCAATGATGGCGATGACGACCAAAAGCTCGACGAGTGTGAAGGCCGAGCGGCGAGGGGAGCGAAACAGCGAAACCGACATGGGGGCGATTCCCTTCGAATCGAACGCGAACCAGTACACGGGCAAGTTCGATTAAGCGAGTCGCGTGCCAACGATTGTTTTTGCTCTGCCGATGGCAAGGATTGCGGCATAGGCAAGGCTTAAGCCTTGATTTGCCGGGCAAACCTCCCTCAACCAGCGGTGCTCAGCGAGGAATCCCGCAACCAGATTTCCTGCAGCCCCACCGTCCGTGCTGGGCGCCCAGCAAAAATGCTGGCCGGGAGCCGTGAGGCGATTGCGAGCCAAAAACGGTTCTGGACTAAAGCGGCATCAATCCAGAACCATGGATTACCACGGTCAGCAAGCACCGCTAAGCCTCGGTATCCGGGAACTCGTCAGTTGGCAGGTCGAGGCCACCGCTCAGAATAGAGCCAACCGTCAAAGCGGCGTTGGCCACCTTGGCTGCGGGATTGCCGTTGCGGGCTTCGGCACTGATGGCTGCATGGCCCAGTGCCGCCGCACCACCAACGGGATCCACCACCGCCAAAAGTGCTCCCACACTCACTCGAGCCGTGTCGACCGCATCTGGCGAACCTCCGGCCAAACGTACTGCCGCACCTGCCAGTCGCGAAGCTGCCCAAGCCAACATATTGCACCTCGTTTGAAAAGAAATTGAAGGAACTCAGGATTCAGGGGTCAGGAATTCGGGGCAGTTAGCCGCCGAACAGTCCTCCCAGCAAATCGATCACCGAGTCGACGAAGCTGTCGCCGTGATCGATATCGAGGGGCGAACCCCAGACGTCGCTCGGCGGACTGCCGTGTACGTCTCCCGGCGTGTTTCCCCAGATGTCGTTCGGCCGATTGCCGAAGATGTCGCGATCGTTCGAGTCTTCCGTTCCAAACATGTCTCTTCTCCCTCAGTCGATTTGTTCCCGCGGCATTCGCAACGGCGAACACTGCAGCGCGGCAACATCAATCAAGAGCACGTCGGCTGGGATTTTTTTTGCGAGCGACCGTTTTTTGGGGATTTTCTGGCGAGAGAAAAATGTCGGTGGTCCCGCGCTCTTGATTGCTATACGCCCCGTGCGGGCGCCGCACCCTCATGAGCGAGCCCATCCCGTGGACCGATTCAAACGCACCAATTTGTCAAACCACTCCGCCGAGTTGCTACTTGGCGAGCATCTGTCGCAGCCTCGGCCGTTCGGCTTCAATCTCGACCGCCAACCGGCTCGGCGGGACGACTTGATCTTGTATTCCGGCGGCGGACATTTATGCACCGTCGCACCGACGAGAGCCGGCAAAGGAACGGGAGCGATCGTGCCCAACTTGCTGCACTATCGCGGGCCGGTCATCGTCTTTGACCCCAAAGGAGAGAACTATTCCGTAACCGCGCGAGCGCGGCAGCAGATGGGGCACACGATCGTCAAGCTCGACCCGTTTGGAATCGCCGGCGAAGCGACCGATGCCATCAATCCGCTCGATGCGTTGCTGCTGCCCAATGCCGATGCCGAAACCGATAGTCAAACGCTCGCCGAGACGTTTTCACGCGGCATGAAAGGAACCAAGGAACCCTTCTGGGATAACAGCGCGGTGAGTCTGCTGGCCGCCTTGATCATGGCGGCAGCGACTCGTACTGCACCACATCGCAGTCTTAGTTGGGCGTTCGACATGCTCAGCAGCGACGATGTTGTTTACGGCATCGCAAAATTTTTGGACGAAAGCGGCAAGCAGATACCGGCCTCTGCTTATCGCGAGATCGCCTCGTTCCTGCAGATCACCGATGTGACTCGCTCGGGCATTCTCTCGACGACGCAAGCCTACGTAAAAATGCTGGGGAGCGCGCGGGTCCGCCGGTCTTTCGAGCAGAGCACTTTTTCGCTGCAGGATATCGTCGCCGGCAAGCCGCTTTCGATTTACATGATTCTGCCGAGCGAGCGGATCGAAAGTCACTCCAGCCTGCTAAAGCTTTGGCTGGCAACTTTCTTCAAGGCGATTCTCGCGCGCCGAGTGCAGCCGCCGCAAAAGACGCTCGTGCTGCTCGATGAAGCGGGGCAGCTGGGAGGATTTCCATTTCTGGAAACGATGGCCACGCTCTGCGCGGGTTATGGCTTGTGGCTGTGGCTGATTTATCAGGATCTGGCGCAGCTGCAGGCTGCGTTTCCACAATCGTGGCGGACGATTCTGAACAACTGCGGTGTTCTGCAAGTGTTCGGCATGAACAACCGCCAGATGGCGTCGGCTTGGGCCGAGTGCCTCGATTCCTCTGCCAACGAGCTGCGCAAATTGCCTGCCGATGAGCAGATGCTGCTCATCCAAGGGCACGGCGAGATCCGTAGTCGCCGGATCAATTACCTCACCGATCGGCGCTTCCGCGGCAGCTTTGACGCCAACACGCTGTTCGGCGCTGCAGGGAACGACGCTGCTGCCAGTCAATTGCCGTAGCCTTCTCAAGAAACATTTCCGGCCGAGACGTTGCCATCTCGGCCGGAAGCGTTTGCTTGCTTTTCAAAACCCGTTGCAGTCTGGTTAGCAGACTGCACAGTCTGCGTATTCGCAGCGATGATGCTGGACTAGCGCAGGCCTGGCTTGAGCCGCTTTTGGATGTCCGTTTCCAGGACGCCGAAGACGGCTTCGTGACGTTGAACCGACAGCGACAGAGCGTGCAGCAGACGCTTGGCGGTGAAGTAGTTCACGATCACGCGTTGGGTCACCGGAATGGCCTTGGTCGGGATGCCGACCGGTTGCGGATTGAGACCGAAATCGATGATCAGCTCTTCCGGCGAACCGGTGACGCGGCAGAAGTTCGAGTAGGTCGCGGTGACGTGGCCGTCATCGACTTCGACCTGAACCATCTGCTGTTGAGCGGGGGCGGCGGCTTCTGGTGCTGCGCCTTCTGCGGTGTTCTCTGCGGACATTCTGTAAATCTCCCTAGCCACCCGAGGGCGGCAAACGATGCGTGGCTCCTTCAGTCGCCACAAACAAGAACCAACGACGAGAACGGCATGGATGTCAGCATTGTGAAGGCAACACTGTTTGAAAACATCCGGCCGATAAATACACAAAATCTTGAGTCAGTGTGACGCAGTTTCAGCAGAGTAAGTTCCTTCAATTGCCGAAACTGGCACCCCAACCGGTCTACAAATCTAGTTCACAGTTTTCCGCCTAGTCGTCCTGGGGGCGAAGTTTTATAAATCAAAGTGGAAAGTTTTGGCCACATAGCGGTAAATGCGGCGGGCAATCGGCTGCCAACCGGTGTAAATCCGGCCTTGTCCTTGCATTCCCACCTGCACCATACCGGTCGAAGCGCCGAGCGGAGCTCGCACCGGATATGACGAGCTTAACGGCCGGGTCATGCCGCTCGGGTCGGTCACCGTTTCCAGGCGGCCACCCTTGGCGGTCGACAGGGCTGGATTGACGGCTTCCATTTCGTCGGTGCCGATTTCGGCGACGTGCGAATTGATGGCCGTGTGCGTTTGCGAATCGAGCAGCAAGCGCACTTTGTGAGCGGCTTCGCCGGAGTGAACCAGGTCGATGTAGGCCTGGTCGACGATCATCACTGCTTCGAGTTCCTTGGGATCGCCGATCTGGCAGATCAGATCAGTCGGCATGAGCGGCGCGCCGATGTTCTTCTGCATGAAGGGATTACCCGTCCACGACGCCAACCGATCTTTCGATTCGCCTGGCTTGGCTTCGCGAGTCGGCGGCGGAATGACCATGCCATCGCGCGGAGCGCGGACCAACAAGCGATCGTATTCCTTCTGCTTCTCAGCGTATTGCTTTTTGGACGAGGCCAGCACTTCTTCGGCCGTTTCGAGTTGATCGACGGCTGCCTGATCGGTGAAGCGGAGCAAGTACAAGTTGTCGCGAGCCTGTTGGGCGCCCAGGAAGCGACCCTTGAGTCGTTCGAGCTCGAGCTCCAGGTCAGGATTCACGAGCCGCAATAGCTTGTCGTCCTTTTTCACGTAATCGCCCGGCTTGACGAAGATCTCGGCAATGTTGCCGGGCTCCGACGAGAAGACCTGGGCCGAGTTCTGGGCCTGCACCTCAAACGGGCTGTAGACCGAGTACGGCAGCGGCACAAGGAAGATGGCCGCCGCGACCGCGACCAACACACAGGCCGTCGCGATCATGCGTTCTTTTTTCACTTTGTGCATCCTTCCGGGCGTATAGAAAAACTTACCGAGTTCCCACACTGGCTGAACCACCAGGCCGACAAAGCCCGAGAGGGCAATCATCTGGCCGATGATCTTCAAACCGTAGGGCTCGAACACTTTGTTGAGGAAAAACAGAATCGAGAACACCACGACCCAGCGATAAGCGGCCGAGGCAACGGTATACAAACCAAAGATCCACTTATTGCCCTGCGGCAGGAACGGGTTCTCGGGCTGCTCGATGCCCATGCAGAGATCGATCGTGAACCGCTTCAGCACTTCCTTGGCTTTTTGCTGCAGGTTCGGAATTTCGAGCAAGTCCATCAGGATGTAATAACCGTCAAACCGCAGCAGCGGATTGCCGTTGAACATCACCGTACTGACCGAGCAGATAAACATCACACTCAAGCAGACGTGATTCAATAAGCCCGGTGAACTAAACCACCAAATGAATGTCGCGAGTGAGGCTAAAACCAACTCGACGTACATACCGGCAGCACCAATCGCTGCGCGGGCCCATTTGTTGGGCAGCATCCAGCTATCGGAAACGTTGCAATACAAGGCCGGCGTAAAGACCAGCAGCATTGCCCCGAGTTCGTGACATTCACCGCCGAAGTGTTTGCACGACAGGCCGTGGCCAAACTCGTGCAAGACTTTCACTGTGCCCATCACAATGGCGAGAATGAACCAGTTGCGGGGGCCGAAGAATTCATGAAACGCCGGTAACCGCGCCGTGAATTGATCGAACTGCACCACCACCAGCGAAAGAGCCGCGAGGCCGATGCACAGGTTGATGAACAGCGCGGTCCAGGTGAAAAACCACCAGGTGTAACCGTACAGCCAGTTGAGAAAGTTTTCCGGATCGACACCGCGAAACCGCAGCGCGAACACGTTCGCCAACTTGCCCATCAGCTCGCGATGCTTTTTCTCATCGCGACGTTGCTTGAGCGCTTTGCCCTGACCGGGCGACTCGCTGATCACCAGGCCGCTGCGGTGCAGCATGCCGACGAATTGCAGCAAGTCGGTGTACGTAATCTTTTGCGGAGCATATTGCGACTCGAACTGCTCCTTGATCGACTCCAGGCTCGTCATGCCGTCGAGCATGCAAAGAATTGCATACTCTTCTTCGTGAAAGCGGAAGTAGTTGAGCCCGACCGGTTCCTTCACGACCCAGAACGCCTGGCCGCGGTAGCGATGCCGCCGCGCTTGCAGGTCGGGCCGCATGCGCAGCAGCAACGGTCGCGACGTGCTGCTGACTAAGCTTTCTGCAAGAGTGGCCATTTAGTAGTTCTGAGTTTGAAGTTCTTAGTTCTGAGACAGGACCAGCGTTACCGAGGTTGAGTCGGGCGCGGGGCTGGGTTGGCTCGGGGAGCCGTGGTGTTGTTGGGTTGAGTAGCAGGACGAGCGGCTGGCATTGGCGCGGCGGCTTGAGTAACCGGCGTGGCCATTGGGCGAACTGCCGGGGCCGATGTCACTGGCGTGGCGGCAGGGGCCATCGGTGTTGCCATGGGAGTGGCAGCGGGAGCCATCGGTGTTGCCATGGGAGTGGCAGCGGGAGCCATCGGTGCAGCAGCAGGTGTCATCGGCGCTGCAGGAGCCGGCATTTCATCGACGACGGGCTTCAGTGTTTCCACGGCGGGAGTTTCGGTTGCCGGGGCTTCGCTGCGGGCACCGCCAAAGCCGTTGAGCGCCGGGGCCGCTTCGGCGGCGGCTGCTGGCAACTTGGCGGCGAGCGTGTTGATGGTCATTTCAGCCGAGGCACCCGGCTGAATGACGAAGTTGCCGTCGACAAATTGGTTTTCGACTTCGGCCCAGATGCGGTACTGGCGATTGCGGCCCGAGCCTTCGATGATCGGGCTGACGAAATCGACGCGGCCATTGACCGTCGTTTCTTTTTCGCCTGGCAACTTCACCGTGACGCTGACCGGCTTACCTTCGATGTCGTTGCGGCCTGCTTCGGCAGCGTAGACGAAACCTTCGACGCGGACCTTGTCGAGGCGGACGAGGCGGAAGACCGGGTCACCAGGCTGAACCCATTCACCCATGTGCTTGTAGACTTCGACGATTTGACCTTGAATCGGCGCTTCGATCTTCTTCTTCGAGAGCTCGATGTCGGTCGCGTCGAGCTGAGCTTTCTTCATCTTCGAAGTCAGGCCGGCGACGAGGTTGTCCGTTTCGGCAACTTGAATCTGAGCCCAAGCTCGCTGAGCTTGAAATTCGGCCCGGCGATACTCTTGGATTGAGATAGCGCCTGGATTCTTTGCGCGAATATCCTTAGCTTGTTCCCATTCAGCGTTGGCGACTTCGTAGCCCTTCTTGGCGGCTTCGATTTCGGCTTTGCTGTTGTACTGAGCGAGCGATGCGTCGTATTCGCCCTGTGCGATTCGCTGTTTGGCGAGCGTGTCGCGGCTATCGATTTCGCCGAGCACGAAATCAACGTTCACAAGTTCGCCACCCTTCACGTTTCGCTTGGTCAACGTGCCGGCGTCGCGAGCAGGAACCTTCACGTCATCGATCGCAGTGACGAGTGCGTGCGGCACCATCACCATGCCGCGCTGGGCGGGGCGAGCGGCATTGTTCGGGGCGTAACTGCCTGGTGCAGCACTCCCCGGCACTGGGCTGGCAGGACCAGGAAACACGGGAGCGGGCGCGGCGGCTGGAGGAACGCTCAAGCCAGGATTCAATCGCGGCGCGTTCGGCTGTTGGCCGATCGCGGGGACGATCCAACCCAAGGCGACAACACCTGCGGCACCGGCGAGATATTTCGGAAAACGTTTCATGACAAGGAGTCCTTATTCCTGAAGGGTTTCAGTCCGTTGAAATCGAAATTCGAATGTGCGAAGACGAGAAAACAGTGAAGGGACGCAGCGAACTACATGAAGAAGACGTTGGCTTGCAGCCATTCCCAGGCTTCGTGCAGCTTGGCCCAACCGAGAACGGTCGTGCCGCAGTTGACGTTGGCTTTCACGCTGGCACCCGGGCGAGCGGTCAAGCTCAGGTCGTCCTTGGTGGCCACGCGAATGCGAACCATGTGACCTTGTTGTTCGTGCGGTTCGGCGGTCCAGTGAATTTCCTGTACCTCGCCGTGGTACTGCGTGCCAGGCTGCGTCATGAGGACGAAGCTGACGGGCAGATTCGTGGGCAGGCCCTTGGCCCGGAGTTGTTCTTGCCGGCGGATGATGTGGTTCACGCGGCGTTCGGGCATGAAGAGCTCGATTTCCCACTTCGTTTCGGCGGGAGCGAGCGTCATGAGGACTTGTCCGGTTTCGACAGGTCGATTTTCGAGTTGGCGGCGAACATCCCAAGTGATGACCTTGCCATCTTTGGGAGCAACCACGGTCAACTTGTCCTGCCGGTGACGGAGCAAAGCTTGTTGCGATTCGAGGCTCGCAATTTCTTCACGCACCGAGTTCACGTCGGCGGAATCACGGGCTCGGTCTTGGGGTGTGCTGCGGCTCGTATCGGTCAAGCGTTGGCGAATGGCATTGAGCTGTTCGCGTTTGGCGCCGAGTTCGCCTTCGACTCGCTTTGTTTCCAATTCCAGTTCGTCACTGCGGAGCTGCACCAGCACGTCGCCCGCTTTGACGATCTGGTTGTTGCCGACATTGACGTTATTGACCACCGTCCGTTCCGGCACGAACACAACCACTGGATCGATGGGCTGCACAGCGCCTGTGGCGGACATATCGAAGCCCCACGGAACCACGCAGAGCGCGATGAGCACGGCCAGAATGCCGCCGCCGATGGTGAGCGTGCGCGGCAAGTTGCGAGCTTGCACCATCACCTGCGAATGGCCGATCGCGCGCCAGACAGGCATCAGGAACAGCGTGTTGTATTCGATCGAGTTCGCCAGGGCGCGAGCACTGTGCTCGAAGACCAGGTCGAGCTTGGGATCGAGAACTTCGCGGGGAATTTCGCTTTCGATTTGCTCGACGATCAGCACGCCGATGATTTCGCCCAGCTGTTGCGTGTCGGCGCCGGTCACGGTCGTGCGGCCGGTGTCAACCATTTGCGGCTTGCGGAGGGGCAGGACGCAGAGTGACTTGGTGTAGGAGTGGTCGACGTATTCTTCGAGAGCTTCCTCGATCTGCGGCGGCATGTCCTCGGTCGAGCCCATGTACCACAGCGGTTCGCCCGACGCAGCGACGCGACTCGCCAACTTGCCGAGCATCGTCATTACGTTCGAGCGGTTGTCGACGGTGTCTTGTCCGCTGACGGCTTCCACTTCGCAGCGGCCAGCCCGCTTGATGGCGACGCTGACGCGGTCGACGCCCAGGAGCCGGCGACCTTCGTTGACGATGGTGTAGCAGGTCTCGCGCAGGTCGAGCGATTCATGCACGCCACGGCTGAACTGATCGGCATCGGCCCACAACGAGTGTTTGTCGGTGAGCTGACCGAGCTTGCGGTTCTTGAACCACTCGGAAGCCACTTCGCACATCTGCTGCAGGAAGCGGAGGTAACCCTTCTGCGTGGCTGGCTGAGCATCGGGCCGTTGGAAGATTTCGATGAGCCCTTCGACGATGCCGTCGTGACCCAGCGGATGAACCACCATCAGCTGCCGCGTGGGATTGCCGCCGAGGCGTTCATCGCCGGCGCTCGATAGCGGCGGAATGAGCTGACCTTGGTTGGTGTTGGCGATGTATTCGAGCAACTTGCCGTGCTTGCTGGCGTCGTCGCTTTCGGTTTCGAGCAGCGTAGGGCTGATGTTGACCTGATAGGCCAGCTTCGGCTTTTTCCCTTCGCCGAGAATCCAGATAGCGCCGCCGATGGCAGCCAACGCTTGAATGACCCGCTGCAGGAACGCTGAGTAATACTCCTCGTCCGTCAGGTCGCTCTTCGACAGCTGCTGAATTTCACCCACCAAGCCGCGGATCTGCTGCTTGGTTTTTTCGATGGTGTCAGAGTTCACTTGTGACATGCGAGCATCGTTTCTGACAGAGGTCGGCGGACGATAAGTAGCTGTGCGACACAGGCGGTCGTGACGCAGCGATGCAATTCAATGTAAAGGTGGTCAATCAGCGGCTCAATGTTTTTGACGGCGATGTTCGGCATTCAATGCGAAACGTTCGTCGGCTTGAACGGTTGAGCAAGGTGTATCGATTGTTGAACGTTTGTGTGAACAAATCTTGTCGCAGCAAAGTCGCTCTTTTCTGGCAGTGCATTTGAGCGGCGGCAGGTTGTTTGCAAACAGCGTGCCTAGGGTGATTGGCGTCACCCATGCGGGTGAAAAGGGCGTTTTGCGTGCAATGCGAGTTGTTGGTTGTTGATCCAGGGCAACGTGGTTGCGTTTGGGCGACATTCACGCGAGTCGGGTGATGACGATTAGTCCGGTGTATCCAAGTAGGGGTCCTGTCCCATTTCCTGCTGCATCTTCTTTCGTTCTTTCTCGTGGTAGAGGAGCACGAAGCGATCGCGCAGGTGACGACGTTCCACTTTCTGCTGAGCGCGCTGCAACAGGCGGAGGTATTTCTGCGGGTTGGCAGAATCTTTTTCGCCGAGGGCGATCATCTTTTCGGCGGTCGCCGGGCCGAAGCCGGTGCGGAGAACGTCGTCGTCGAGCGACATGTATTGTTGAACGGTGCCGGGGTCCCCTTGGCGGCCGCAGCGGCCCATCAGCTGGCGATCGATGCGCGCCGAGTCGTGCAACTCGGTGCAGATCACATGCAAGCCGCCGGCGGCTTTGACGTCGGGAGTGAGTTTGATGTCGGTACCGCGGCCGGCCATGTTCGTAGCGACCGTCACTTTGCCGGGCTCGCCCGCTTTGGCCACGATTTCAGCTTCGAGCGCCACTTCGTGGGCGTTCAGAATCTGATGAGGAATGCCTTTGTCGGTGAGCAACTTCGCGAGGAGCACCGACTTGTCGATCGAGCGCGTGCCGACCAGCACGGGGCGGCCTTTCAGGTACTGTTCGCGGACGTCTTCGGCGATGGCTTTCCACTTGAGATCGGAAGTTCCATACACGCGGTCGGGAAGATGCTTGCGCTGCACCGGGCGATTGGTCGGTACGGGAATGACCCGCATCTTGTAGACCTTCTTGAACTCGTTCGACGCCGAACGGGCTGTACCCGTCATGCCGGCGATGTGCTTGTAGCGGAGGAAGAGATCCTGCACCGTGATCCGCGCCGCCTGGCCGGTCGGGACGCTGACTTCGATCTTCTCTTTGGCTTCGATGGCCTGGTGAATGCCGTCACGCCACTTACGCCCTTCGGCCAAACGGCCAGTGTTTTCGTCGACGATGACGATTTCGCCTTCTTTCACCACGTACTGGCGGTCGAGAAGAAAATCGCGATCGACTTTGATGGCCCGTTCCACATATTGATACAAATCGATCAAGCCCACGCCGCGGAGAATCTCCGGCTTGGGAAGTGAACGAACGAGTTGCCGACCTTCGGTCGTGAGCTCGATCTTCTTTTCGTCGTGCTCGTATTCGTAGTGTTCGTCTTCGCGGAAACTGGTGACGACATCAGCCGACCAGCGATAGAGCGTGACGATTCGCTCGATGGCTTTGTCGCCCAGCGAGCCAATGATCAAGGGCGTACGAGCATCGTCGATCAAGATGCTGTCGGCTTCGTCGACCAGACAGAAGTGATGCTCGCGCTGCACCGGCATTTCGCCGCCGGGTTCCATGCGGGCTGAGGTGAGTTGATTCAGCAGATTGGCCTGGGCCATGCCCATCCGCCGCAGCAGCAAGCGGTCGCGGAGAAAGTCGAAGCCAAATTCCTTGGCCGTGCCGTAAGTGATGTCGCAGGCGTAGTTCTTCCGCCGCGTGTCTTGGTTGTCAGGCGTGAGGATCACACCGGTGGAAAAGCCCAGCATTTCGTACACGGGCTTCATGATCCCGGCATCGCGCTCGGCAAGGTAATCGTTGACTGTGGCAACGTGCGATCCCTTGCCGATCAGGGCATGCAAATAAGTGGGGAGCGTTGCGGTGAGCGTTTTTCCTTCGCCCGTTTCCATTTCGGCAATGCAGCCGTAGAACAGGGCCATGCCGCCGATCATTTGCACATCGTAATGGCGCTGCGAAATCGCGCGCTTGGCCGCTTCGCGGACGAGTGCATAACCTTCGGGAACCAGGCTACCAAGTGACTCGCCCGATTTGGCGCGATAGCGAAGCGCCAGGCTCCGCTTGCGCAGGTCGCGGTTATCTTCCGCGGCCAGGATCGGTTCAAAGGCGTTGATCTGCTGTAACTGTCCGCCCCACTGGGCGAGCCGGCGCTTGATAGGCCCGCCAATCCAAGAAAGGACCTGTGCCTGCCAGCCTTGCGGAATTCCATTGACGGCAGTCGGCGTGGTCATAGGCGCTTGGAGATGAGAGGACAGAGTCGAATGTGAGACAGAAAAGAGACACAACCCGCAACTCTACAACCGGTTCGCTGATCCGTCAGTCAATGTCCGCTCATCCAGGAGCAACCATTCCACTTGGACGCACAGACCGCCAGCAAATTCCCATTTTTCGGCGCAATTTGCACAAAAGCAACGAAATCGATTTGCTACAAACGTGCTGTAATTCACTGCCATAATCCCCTGCTTGCGCAGCGGATTCGCAGTGGCGGCACAATCCATTCACTTACATCGACCGTCACTGCCTGCTCAAAATGGCAAGCCGATCGCGGTCTGCTTCTGCTAAGCACGCCTCGGGCCAAATGTCCAGTTCGGCCGCATGAAGATTTGCTGCCGGCGCATTTCTACGCAGTTGACGGCAGCTAAGTTCGCCCGTCGTCGAGCCTTACAAGTGATGGGCCAAAATTGTCGCTAGCAGCGGCACAACCGGGATTTCCGGCAGTTTTTGCTCATTCGATACAACCAGCCAAACCGAAATGTTAGGTGACGGAGGAAGTGCGCTGCCGTATTGGCATGCTGTTCCGACGTTCGTCGACTCATCGATTCAATCTGATAAGTCAGGCAAACTTTGACGCGCAGTCAAACTTGTCTGCATTGTCTGTATCTGCCGGTCGATTCGATGGTAGCGATTGTGCGTGCGATCTGTGCGCGTCCTACTTCAGGGATGAACTGTCAATGAAGACTAATCTTCGCCTCGTCGGTGCCTGTCTGGCTTTGCTCCTGTTGACCGCGACGCAAGTGCCGGCCCAAGAGGTTCGCCAAGCGATGGCCGACACCTTTGACGTGCTCCGTCAAGCGACCTGGTGGAACGACTGGGATGGCTCGTTCAACGAAGCGCCCGCCGAAGACAACTGGTGCGGCGAAGATGGCTGCGGCTGTTGCAACGAATGCAAGCCAATCGATGCCTGGGCTCAACTCGAGTACTTGATGTGGTGGGGCAAAGGCTCCTTTACTCCGGCGCTCGTCACCACCAGCTCACAAGCCGACGCTGGTGTGCTGGGTCGGCCGACAACGCAAATCCTCTTTGGCAACGAAACGCTCGGCGACGAGATTCAATCCGGCGTTCGCTTGAACGCGGGCGTGTGGCTCGATGCCAGTCACAACGTGGGGCTGGGTGTGCGCACCTTTGGCCTCGAAGGTGACTCTGCCAATTTCTTCGCCACTTCGACCGGTGATCCCGTGTTGGCCCGGCCGTATTTCAATGCCCTCATCTTGGACGAAGATGCCCGAGCGGTCGCCTTGACCGGTGTGGCCGAAGGTAGCATCCGCGCCGGCTACAATTCGTCGTTCGGCGGGACCGATGTCTACACTCGCATCATGATGGAACGTTGCCGGATCAACCGCGTCGATCTCGTGGGCGGCTACTCCTACTTCCGCCTGGCCGATACGCTGGCGGTTCGCAGCATTACCACGGCCCGCGACGTGGTCAACGACGGCACGGTCTTCGATGTTCGCGATAACTTCTCGACGTCGAACGTTTTCCACGGCGGTATGCTCGGCCTTACCGGCAGCAAAGCCCGTGGCCGTTGGTCGCTCGATTGGCTCACCAAGGTTTCGCTTGGTTCTAGCTCGCAACGCGTGAGAATCTCGGGCTCGACGGTCACCACCCCGCTCGCCGGCGTGCCTACGACCAGCCAGAGTGGCTTCCTGGCCCAGCCGAGCAACATCGGCGTCTACGAGCAAAATCAGTTTGTCGTGATTCCGGAGCTGACTGCCAACGTCAACTATCACATGAACAGCAACTGGAGCGTGGGCATCGGTTACAACCTGATCTGGATGTCGTCTGCCGCCACCGCCGGCCCGCAGATCGACCGCTCGATCGACACCTTGCAAATCATTCCCCGCCCAGCCTTCAACTTCAACACCGACGATTACTGGGTGATGGGTATGAACTTCTCCTTGAAGGCTGAGTACTAAACCGCTCTACCGTAGGACGGACCATTGGTCCGTCCTCGTGGGTCGCGAAGTCTTCGCCTACTTCGATTTGCCAAAAAAGTCATTCGTTGCTTCTTGGACGGACCAATGGTCCGGTCCTACGGCCGGCACCTTAGTCCAAGAAATTCCAACCGCAGTTGCGCCATTCTTTGCGGACGTAGCGAAGGCAGACATCGGGGGCTATTCCCGCTCGTGCTGCATTGCCACCGATGTATTGCAAGCATCGATAGAGATGCTCTTCATCGCGCACGATTCGGTCAAACGATTCTTCCTGCCAAAAAGCCCCCGTGGTCTCCTGCTGTTTGTGAATGGCGAGTGTGGAAAATGTTTTCCAGCCTTGAACGAGTCTCTCTAAGGGAAACTCGGCATCAGAGTAGGGCCTTGCCAACACGTGAACGTGGTTGGGCATGACCACAAACGCCCCGAGTTCGAATTGCTTACCATCCTGATGAAGTAGGCAACGCTCCACTTCGGTTGCTGCCCAGCGCTCGCGCAGCATGCAGCTGCCGTGACCTTCGTCGAGCCAATTCTCGATACCCACCAGAACCTGCCGAGCGAAGTTCTCTTCGGATTTTTTGAACTCGTTGCTGCGGTGCTTCAGTTCTCGCTGACTCGACGCAAGCTCATTCAACTTGTTCTGTGGCAGCGAATCGGCGAGGCGGAACGTAACAAAGTACGTTACTCCTTCTTGCCGCCAATGCGGCAAATGCCGGCGATAGAACCGCATCGGCTTCTGCTCGTCAAAGCCAATGAAACCAGGTGGCGCCGGCAGGTTCCACATTTTGTTTCTCACGTGTCAGCCGTAGGACGGACCATTGGTCCGTCCCCGTGGGGCGTGACGCTTCAGTCTATGTAAATCTTTGGATCGAAGTCTTCTACCGCTTCCTGGACGGACCAATGGTCCGGTCCTACGTACGGTCACCGGACCAACATCCAGTCCAACTTCGCGCCGGCTGGCGCGGCTTGCGAAAAGGTGACGGTGAAACCTTCTGCCGTTTTGTTCGAAACGGCGCGTTCGGTGAGCCAGCTCAATTCGAGGAACACCGCGTAGTCGGCGTCCGCCTCGGGCCGAGGAAACTTCACTTCAAACGTCTTGGCGTTTTCCGTCGGCGAAAGATTCTTGCCGCGGAGATTCTTGGCGGCCTTCTCGTCGCCTGACAATCCGGCCACGCCCGACACGCTGCCACCGGTGTTCAAGCCGCCACCCTGCAGTTGGAATTCACCGTCGTCGCGGCTCACCGTGAGCGATGCCGTTTTCGGCACGGGCTTCGGATCCATCGGGCGAGCATTGCCCGTCGAGGCCTGGCCGGCGTTTACTTCCTCGGCCTTCATGCCGTATTGCCATTTGATCGGCTGTTCGCGATTGGGCTGTTGGAACAGCAACGCCGCGTTGGCAAAATCGGCTTTGAAGTTCAAGCCAACCGTCGCCGCTGAGTTCATCACAATGATGTTGTCCCATGCCGGTTTCGGCTCGTGACGCTTAGCGATGTCGTCGAGATTGGCAGGACCGCCGGCAACGCTGATGACCGAGTAGCGCGACACAGCGCCATGGTTGGCCGCGTCGAGCACCGCGGCCGGATATTGACCGGGCACGTCTTCCCACATCCAAACGCGCATCGCTTCCGGCTTGAACGGATCTGGCCCGATCGCCTGCTCGAGCTTGTCACCCTTCTCAAAGGTATTGCCATTCGTCGCATCGGCAAACGGCGCGATGCCCAGCGTTCGTTGCCCACCGCGATCGCCACCGGCCAGCGCGCGAGCGACGTCATTCACATAAGTTCCCGGCGCAATGATGTAGGACAACGGCTTTTCATGACCATCCCAGGTGTAGTTGTCGTTGCGATAGAGCGTCGGACTGCCGGCGCTTTTGGCCCCCCACCAGAAACGCTGAATCTCGATCTCCTTGTGTCCTTCCGGCGACTGGTTGAACTTTGTAATCATGTACCAGCGGTAATTTCCCTTGGGCGTCTTCTCGCTCTTCTCATCAACGGCGAAGAAGCGGCCAACAACGCTCGCGTCCCACGGCACGTCCTTGTCGCCGCGAATCAAACCGCCGAACTTTCGCTCGGTGGCGTTGGTGATCGGATTCTTGGTGAGCTCGGTTGCGTAGTTCTTTCCTTCGAAGATCGACATCTGCGGATCGGGCTGATCAAACTCGGAGCGACCCGGCACGATCAGCACCTTGCCGGCGGTGATGTGCTTCGCTGGATTGAGATTGATGAGCGGCCGGCTGTTGCCGAGCGATTCCACGTTGTTCGCGCTGTTGGCGAAGACGAGCTTGTTCGCCGCAGCATCGTAGCTGTCGACCGTGCTGCGAAAATTGTTGTCCATGCTGCGAATGAACGCCGCATAGCAGTTACCGTTCTCGTCACCCGCTGCCGAGTGGACGTTGCTCATGTAATTGAAATCGCAGTAATAGATGTAGGTGTCGCCGTGGGCGTATTGATTGCGAATGACCTTTACGTCGTAGGTCTGGTTGTCGGCATTGCTGGTCTGCGTCATGTGCAGGATGCCGGTGTTGCTCTTGTTTTGCGCGATCGCGCCGGCTTTGTGATCCTGACTCGTGTCGGCAGTGAAATAGTGCATTTGCTTCTCTGCATCCCAACCGAGCGTTTTGATGCAGGCCCGCGTCACGCCACCGCCGTAACCAGAATGGCCATGTACGTTGATGAACTGCCCGGGCGAGAGACCACGAATCGTTGGCACGTAGAACTTCGCGTCGTTACCCTTCGCGGTATCGGCCTGGATCCAATCGAGATAACTGATCGAGCCGTAAATCAATTTGCTGTCGAGTTGCACCATCGAATGCGTGCCCCAGTGCGGCGCGCTGTCTCCTTCGTCGAGTCGCAACTGCCGTTCGATTCGCAGGCCGGTGAACGGCGGTACGTGGACGACCGTTTGTTTTTCGTTTTGCGTAACCACCGTCACGCCAGGCCCTTCGCGCCATTGCTTGGTTTCGGCGGGCGAAGCGGGTGTACGAATCAAACCCTGCAGCGACTTCGGCTGCTTGATCTGGTTCCAGGCGTCAGCGGGAATCACGAGCAAACCACCGGTCGTGCGCAGCGCGTCGATCGCTTTGTTGTAAGTCTCTTGCGTTTCTTGCGGTTTGCCTGTGCTGCCGAACTCTTGCAAGGTGCGGCCGACGGTGGCGACTTTGTCCTGAGCACGAAGCAACGTGACCAGAGTAATGAGAAGAGCGAGACACGTGGCAGGGATGCGTAACGAGGACATCGGGCGTGGTCCAGAGAGGTGGGAAGTTTCAGCGCGACGGCTGAGAATGGGTCATTTCAACGACTGCAAATACTCCAAAAGATCGGCCACTTGTGGCGCAGTCATCTCCTGCAGCAGCAGTTCTGGCATGAGTGAACGTTGCTGCGTAACAGCTTGTTCAATCTCGCGATTCGGCACGGTCACTTCGTTGCCGTCGGCGGTTTTCAGCGTGGTGACAAGCACGGTCTTGCGCACCAGCAAACCGCTGATCACTCGGCCGTCGGTGGTTTCGATGAGGTGCGTTGCGTACTGCGGATCGATCGTCTTCGAAGGTTCCAAAATACTCTCGATCAATTTCGCGCGATCGAGCTTTTTGCCGACCTGCGTCAGATCGGGGCCGACGGCTTTGCCAATGTCGCCGATGCGATGGCAGTTGCGGCATTGGACGCCCTTGGAATTTGCGAAGAGGTCACGGCCGCGAACGGCGTCGCCTTTGAGCGCGAGAATATCGGCGGATTGAACGGAAGTGCCGAGGCGTTTGGCTCGTTTCTCTTCGGGGATGTAGCGTTCGAACAGGTCGCGAATGAGTGGATCCTGATGAGCGATGCCGGCGTCGATCAGGTTCTTGCTCACCGCTGGCTGTGAGATCACCTGCAGCGCTTGAACCGGCACGTTTAAATCGGGTGAGGTTGGCAGCGGCGGGGGGTTCGTGACGCCCTTTTCCGGCGGTAGCGAGGCAATCCAATCGTGGATCAGCTTCAGCCCCACAGTATCGACCACCTGCGACCCAAACTGCGGCATTCGTCCGTGACCAAGCTTCGCCATGCGGTAATACAGGACGCTGCGATAGGGATCGCCGGGCGTAACGACGTGCGCGGCGGGAAGATTGAAGGTTCCTTGCGTCGGCCTGGTGACGAGCCGCGTCTTGTCGAACGGGATCTCGTACTGCACATCGAACGACGCCGATCCGCCGCCGCCGCGGCGATGGCAGTGAGCACAGTTGATGTGCAGATAGGCACGCGCGCGTTGATCAAGCGTTTTGCTTTGATCGTCGATCGCAGGATACGTGTCGATCTTTTCCGGCGGCGGCTCGGCGAAGATTTCCAGGCTCGTCAGCGAAGAAAGATTCTTCAGCTGCGGATAGCGAAAGCCGTGGATCGAAGCAGCCCGTGTTGTGTGGCAGAGGATGCACTCCGTGCGGCTCGCATGATGCCAGGTTTGCTGCCGCTGGCCACCCTCGGCTTGAGCGTCTTTGATCGAAAAAGCCCGGTCACTGCTCACATCGGGTGCGAGCGTTGCGTCAGTTTGTTCGTCATTCCAGATGTAGTTGTAAGCTTTCCACGTATCGACATCGTAGTGCAGCACTTGCGTCTCCACTCGGCGACGCGACGAGGGCTTTCCCTTTTCGGTCTCCAGATAAATAGTCTTGGCGAGCACGCCGTCGGTGGGAAACTGAAACTCGCCTTTGATCAAACCGACTTGCACGTCAGTCTTCTCATAAGTCGTGAGTTGCGCGCCGCCAGGAAGCGCGACAAACCGTTTCGCCGTCGTGCCGTCAGCCCAAGGCTCAGCGTTGATCTCGTAGGGAATGACTCCGGTCGCCGGCATGTCGTTTTTTACGTCGGCAAAGAGCCCGGTCTCGCTGAGCTTCGTGGGAAAGTTTGCATTCTGATTGCGGCGGGGATTTTCTTTCAGCCGATGCAACGTGCCGCCGTAGTCGAGAATCAGCACGTCGCCGTTTTGATCGAGGCCAAAGCTGACGATGGCGAGCGTGGTGTCGACGAGCTCTTCCTTTTTTGTGACCGCTCCTTCGGCCCACTTCACGCCCCAGATTTTTCCCGTGACGTAGTCGCCATAGATATATGTATCGCGCAGCTCGGGCAATCGACCGGTCTGGGAGAAATAGCCGCCGGTGATGCTCCTCGCTTCCGTATGATCGTGCTCGACCGTCGGCGGCAAGATCGGCGATGGCCCGCGGGCACGCTCGCGATGAACGGGTTGTTTTCCTTCGGTGAGACTCCAGCCGTAGTTGCCGCCGCGCTCGACGCGGTAAATCATCTCCCACAACTCCCAGCCGACATCGCCAACCCACAGCGAGCCGTCGGCGGGATTGAAACACATTTTCCAGGGATTCCGCAGGCCATAGGCCCACACTTCACCGCGGGCTTTGGCCTGACCGACGAACGGGTTGTCGGCGGGAATGCGATAGAGCTTGTAGCCGTCGGTGCGATCGACGTCGATCCGCAAGATCGAAGCAAGCAGATCGCTGATATCCTGCCCCGTGTTATTGCCATCGGCGGGAAAACTCTCGCCGCCATCGCCGGTCGAAATATAGAGCATGCCGTCGGGGCCGAACTGCAAATGGCCGCCGTTATGGCCGCCACCGAGCCACGTGATGATGATCTGCTCGCTCGTGAGATCGATTGTCGGTGGATCGGCGTCGGTGACCTTGAACCGTGACACTCGCGTGCCCTGTGGCGTGCGGCCGTTGAGCACGTACGAGATGTAACAATAGCGCTGATCGGGAAACTTTGGATCGCCGAACTTGGGATGAAAGGCGATGCCGTACACGCGAAAGAACTGTGGATCGAGCTGCGTCACATCGGCAAACAATTCTGGCTGCAGATTTTCGTCGGCTGGTTTGTTCTCGAAGGTGTAGAGCTTCCCCTTTACCTCGATGACGAGCATTCGATTCGTGCCGGGGACGGCGACGAGCTCGCACGGTTCATTGAACGACAGCGAGGGGAAAATCCGTTCGCTCACAAACGGCGAAGGTGGCTGTGGACTGCCGGTGATCTTCGAGGTGGTCCAGTTTTTTGTCAGCGGCTGTTGGGCAACGATCGGCGCAGCGACGGCCAGGCAAATGGCGAGGGAGAGAAACGCGCGGCACATCGCAGCATTCCAAGGTGGGAAAGGTGGCGGGAGGCCTCACCATCTTACTAGAAGCGGAGAGCCGCAACGAGCAAACGAAAAAAGCCGTCGCGGGGCGACGGCTTTTCATTTGGTTGGAGATAATTTGCGTGGCTGCCGGAACTGCGCGGGGTACCGCTTGTTCCGGCCTACATCGTGCGACCTACGGTGTTAGTTCCAGTCTTCGCCGATGGGGGCGGGAGTTGGTTCACAGACGCAACCGGTAACGCGTTCCATCAACCACACGTCCATATCGTGCAACATTTGCGTGGTGACTTCGTCGCCGCACGGATATTGGCGAATGGCGGCGCTCATGCCAGCCGTGTGGAAGAGCTTGAGTTCTTCGCAGAGACGTTCAATCGGATAACGTTCCGAGTCGCGGCAGTGTGCGATGAACAGCGGCAAGCGACGAGCTGCGGCGAGCATCGACAGGGGCGATTGACCGCTGGGGAATGCACCGCCGATCGAGAGTGCGCCGGCGAAGCGTTCGGGATTGCGAAGGGCGAGCCGCGTGGCGAGCGTGCCACCCACGCCGTTGCCGGCGAGGAAGATGCGGTCGGCGTGAATGCGGAATTTGTTCGTGGCGAGTTCGAGGGCGTCGGCCAATTTATTTTCGGCAGCAACGATACCTTCGGCTGATTGCGACCAACCCGAACCGCGGCGGGCCCCCAACGATTCGCCGGCGATCGATACGCCGACATAATTTCGCACACTAATCAACGGCATGACACGTTGCAGGTCGCGAGCTTCGCCGCCGTCGTCGTGCAGCCAAACGAGCAGCGGATAGCTGTAGTTGGGTTCGTAGTGGAGTGGAGTGAAGGTTTGAATTTCAGTTTGCGTGTTCGCAGCGCCAGCTTGGGGCAGCCGCGAAATGGCTCGGGGCAGAGCCACCAGTTTTTGCTGCGAGTTCGCAGTTTGCTTTCGTTTCGAAGTGAAAGGAACCGGCGAGAGCAGACTGGTGAGGCGATTCATACCGTGCTCGGCAGTGGGCTGATGGGTCGGGAAAGAGCGACTAGCGCCTACGAACCGCCGCGGGAGGCGATTGCAGGAGGAGAGCGACTCGCCCAGTTGGCGAGCTGCGGAAAACGATGGAGTGGAGAAGGGCGAGACCAGCGATGAGTCGTGGTGCGAACAAGGCAGGTTCTCGCTAGGAAACCACAACGACAAGGAGACTCGATTGCCAGCAGAGCCATCGTAGCCGTGCTGGCAAAATCCTTATCCTGCTTGCAGTTATGCACTGCGTCAGGCATTGGCTGAGGCGTGTTTTAGGGGAAGTATTCGGGTCTGTCAACGCCATCGAGTGACGGCTGCGGACATTCCATCCTCGCGAGCCGTGTGTACTTGATATGTGTTGCTCGAATACTAGCCGAGAAACACTAGGAAGCCTTGCTCATCAGTTCGTTCATCGTGCCGACGAGCGACTTAACGGCGGCCACGCTGTGATCGAAGGCTTTCTTTTCTTCCGGATCGAGATCGAGTTCGATGATCTTCTCGACACCCTTGTCGCCGACAATTGCCGGCACACCGACGTAGAAACCGCCGACGCCGTATTCCTTATCGCAGTAGGCAGCGACCGGAATGATCCGCTTCTTGTCTTTGACAATGGCTTCGACCATTTGAGCGGTCGCAGCGGCCGGAGCGTAGTAAGCGCTGCCGGTCTTCAGCAAGCCGACGATTTCGGCGCCGCCGTCGCGAGCACGCTGCACAATCGCTTGCAGCTTGTCTTCGGCCAGCAGACGACGAATTGGAATGCCGCCGACGCTGGTGCAGCTCGGCATGGGAACCATCGTGTCGCCGTGACCACCCATGAGGAGCGCCGAGACGTCTTCCACGCTCACGCCCAGTTCCATGGCGAGGAAGGTGCGATAGCGGGCCGTATCGAGCACGCCGGCCTGGCCGAACACGCGGTTCGGCGGGAAGCCGGTCACTTGCAGGGCCCGTTGAACCATGGCGTCGAGCGGGTTGCTAACGACGATGACGATGGCGTTGGGGCTGGTCGCTTTCACTTGTTCGGCGACGAGACCGACGATCTTCGCATTCGTGGCCAAAAGATCGTCGCGGCTCATGCCCGGCTTGCGCGGAATGCCAGCCGTGATCACCACCACGTCGCTGTTCGCCGAATCGGCGTAGTCGCTGGTGCCGATGATCTTCGAGTCGAAACCGACGACCGGCGACGATTGCATCAGGTCGAGCGCTTTTCCCTTCGGCATGTCGCCGGCTTGGGGAATGTCGAGCAGGACAATGTCGCCGAGTTCCGCCGCGGCACACCAGTGAGCACAAGTGGCTCCCACATTTCCCGCACCGACAATGGTGATCTTCGCGCGACGCATTTTCGACTCCTGCTGAGTGATTCGATGAACCGGTTCGATGTACCAAAGCTCTCGAATATCCCCTTCCGCGCCGTAGCGTCAAGTGGGCGGGGGGCTTGAGGTTGCAGGCAGTCGCCATTCTGCGGTTAAGAATTAGCAAACTAAGCCGCGCAATTTTCGCGAATCGCGGCAACGCGACCCGTTGAAGTACTCAGCAACTGCTTCACGGCTCCCAGTACCATTCCTGCCGAAAGATCTTTCATGCAGCGATGATGCACGAGGGGGCAAACTTTTTTGCCGCAAGGAGCACAATCGAGCGACAGTTGCAGCTCGACCGAGTGCTGCTGATAATTGCGACTCCAGCGCGGATCGATCGGGCCGAAGAGCGTAACCGTCGGCGTATCCAGAGCCGAAGCGATGTGCCGAGGGCCGCTGTCGGTGGTGACGAGCAGCCGCGAACGGCGGATGATGGCTTTTGTCACGCCGAAGGAAACATCTTCGGCGGCGACACTCTTCACGCGCGGATGATTGGCCTGTGCGACGATGGTGGACGCTTCTTTTCGTTCATTCGGTCCGCAGAGCACCAGCACATGGTGATCGAGTTCCTCGGCCACTCGCCGCGCGAGCGCGACGCTTTGTTCCAGCGGCCAATGTTTCGTACTGCCGAAAGCGCCGCCGGTATTGAGCAAAATGACTTCGCGACCAGCCGGCAGATCAAGTCGTTCCCACTGCTCGTCGGCTGCTTGTTCGTCGGCGGGAAGGGTGGCGAGTTCGAGTTGTTTCGCTTCAATGTCGCAGCCGAAGGCTTCGGCCAGCTGCAAGTAATAGTCGACGGCTGAGATCGGCGCGAACTTGCCATTCACGCGCGGCGCGAGCAAGGCCTTCGTCAGAAAGAAACCACTGCCGCGGCGAGCATAGCCGATGTTCTGCCGCGCGCCGCTGAGCCAACCGATGCCAGCCGCGTAGGCGGAGTTGCGGAGGACGAACATCGCGTCGAGCTGTTCCGCACGCAGGGAGCGAACGAGTTGCCATGAACGGCCGAGCCAGCCGCGGCCGTTGTGTTCCCAGGGATGGAAGCGATCGACCAACGAAGTGCCGGCGAGCAGGGGCGTGAGGAACTTCCGACAAACGCCGACGATTTCGGCCTGCGGATGCTTGTCACGAATCGCCCGCAGCATGGGCGTGGCCATCACCAAATCGCCGACCCAGTTGGGGAGGATGACGCCAATTCGCATGATGGGCTGCCTGGGTGAACTACGATGGAATTTGGTCAAGGTCCCGTAGTTCGAAGCCATGCTTCGAACGAGGGCCGGCGAACTTACAGGGGTCAGTCACTTGTCCGAAGCATGGCTTCGGACTACGTGGCCCTGTTTGATCCCAAAAAGTGTCCGCCCGTGTCAAGATCGAATGGTGAAGGTGCGGCGACTCGGCAAAGCAGGTTGCGGATATAATCGAGGATCACGCGATCTTTAGAAATGACACGAGCGATGACCGCCAAAACGACTCTTGACGAAATTCTTACTGAACTCGAAGACCTCGAGGGCCAGGAACGGCTGCAATATTTGATGGAACTCGGCGATGAGGTCCGCAACTTCCCCGTCGAGTGGCAGACCGAAGCCAACCGCGTGCTCGGGTGCATGTCGCAGGTTTGGCTCGTGCCGCAGGTCGCCGAGCAACCGGTCTATTCACACGAACCGACCAAATTGCAGTTCCAAGGTACGAGCGACGCCGCGCTGGTTCGCGGCCTCGTAGTATTTTTGCTCGCAGCCTATGACGACCACACGCCGCAGGAGATTCTGGATTATCCGATCGAGGAAACGCTCAAACGGGCCGGGCTGACGAACCTGATCGGCATGCAGCGAAGCAGCGGCCTGCGATCGATGATTGGACGAATTCGCGGCCTGGCAGAATTGGCTCAGCAGTCGCCGGCAGCGGTTTTGGAACCGCCGCATCCTTTGGTTGAGCCAGCGGAAACTTCGAATGCGCAGCCGGCCCTCTCCCCGACGTACCGAGGAGACGGAGTTAAAAGCGTCGTTGCCAAATCACAGCTCGTCGATCGTTCTCAGCTGCTCGATACCGACGTCATCCGCCGCGACTTTCCAATCCTGCAACGGAAGTTTGCGAATGGCTTGCCGCTGGTCTATCTCGACAACGGCGCATCGACGCAGCGACCCACGGCGGTGCTCGCCGCCATGCGACACGTCGAAGAGACTTGCTACAGCAATGTCCATCGCGGTGGGCACACGCTGGCGGCAGAAACTACCCAACTGTATGAACAGGCCCGTACGAGCGCTCAAACGCTACTCAATGCCCGCGCGCGGCAGGAGATCATTTTCACCAGCGGCACGACGGCGGGCATCAACCTTGTCGCACAAAGTTACGGCAGCGCGAATCTGCAAGCCGGCGACGAAATCCTGCTGACCGAAATGGAGCATCACTCCAATATCGTTCCCTGGCAGCAGATCGCGGCCCGCACCGGCGCGGTGATTCGCTGGATTCCCCTCGGCAGCGATTTTCAACTCGATCTCACTGCGGCGGAGAAGCTGTTCACGCCGCGGACGAAGATCGTCGCGGTAACGGCCATTTCGAATGTACTGGGAACGATGAATCCGCTCCGCGCGATCATCGCCCGCGCCCACGCTGTCGGCGCGGTGGTGCTGGTCGATGCGGCGCAAGCGGCGCCGCATGAAGTGCTCGATGTGCAGACGCTCGACTGCGACTTCCTCGCCTGCAGCGGTCACAAGATGCTCGGGCCGACGGGCATCGGTGTGCTTTACGGCAAGGAGCAGTTGCTGAACGCGATGCCGCCGTTCCTCGGCGGTGGCAGTATGATCGATCGGGTCACCCTCAACGGTTTTACTCCCGCGCCGCTGCCGCACAAGTTCGAAGCCGGCACGCCGCCGATTGTACAAGCCATCGGCCTGGGTGCGGCGATCGAGTACCTGCAAAAGATCGGCCTGCACAGCATCCGCGAACACGAGTTGCAACTGACTCGCTACGCGCACGAGCTGCTCGCGCCGATTCCTGGTTTGCGAATTTTGGGGCCGGCGCCAGAAGAGAAAGGTGGCTTGGTTACGTTCGAACTTGCCGGCGTGCATCCCGACGATTTGTCGCGACTGCTTGATGTGCAAGGGATTGCTGTTCGCGCGGGACATCACTGCGCGATGCCTCTGCACGAGCGCCTCGGCGTGTCGCACTCCTGCCGCGCGAGTTTCTATCTCTACAACACGCTCGAAGAAGTCGAGAGCCTGGCTCGCGAACTGACAGCGATTCAAAGACGCTTTGCGCGCTAACCGATCTGCGTGGCGTGATGGACTGGCTGCCAGAAGAGCGCGTTGCTTGATTACCGCACGCGGCCGAATGGCGACATTCTCGCCATTTCTTGAGCTTCCGTTATCTTTGGCTCAAGATCCGGACGCAATAAGTGCTGTTTATTAGCTGGTTTAGCGACATTCCAACTCTTTTCGATCAGAATAAGAGCTAGCGGCATGACGTTCGCAAATTAGTTTCCACGCGAACAAGAGCCCGACATTATGCAGGCTCACCTCGCGCGGCGGGCAAGTAGTAATTGCCTGACGACAAGTTTCTGGTTCGTCAGAAAGGGTTTTGAAATGAAGACTTATTGGCACATAGCAGCAGCAATGTTGCTGGCCGTCGTAATACCGCTGGAAGCGTCGGCCCAACGAGGTGGTGGTGGAGGCGGCGGTGGCGGTGGACGAGGTGGTGGCGGCGGAGGAGGATTCGGCGGCGGTGGGGGCGGTGGTGCTCGCGCCGGCGGCGGAGGCTTTAGTGGCGGCGGTGCCGCACGAGTAAGCGGTGGCGGTGGCGGAGGTGTGCGAGTCGGCGGCGGTGCTGCTGCTCCAGCACACGTGAGCGCTGCTCCACGAGCCAGCGCAACTGTTGCACCTCGTGTAAACGCAGGTGTCGGTGCATCGGCTGCTCCGCGGGCTGCCGCGACAGTTGCTCCTCGTGCAAATGTCACCGCAGCTCCACGAGCGGCGGCAACTGTTGCTCCGGGTGCCAATGCTGCAGTCACGCCTAGAATCAGTTCGAATGTCCCCGGTGCTGCAGTTCGCAGCAATGTGGGCGCCAATACGGCTGCGAACGTTCGGGCCAATGTTCCTGGCGTCGGCGCAGCTGCTGCGGTGCGACCAGGTGTTGGTGCGAACGTAGGTGCTGATACACGTGCTGCGTTGCGTCCGGTTGCACCTGGTGTGAATGCGAACACGGGTATCCGCGCTGGTGCGAATGTAGCCGGCAACGACATTCGGGCGAATGTAAATTCAGCTTTGAATGCGAATCGAATCAACTCGCCGATCCGCAGCAACATTCTGCCTGGAGTGAATGCTGGTACGAATGCCGCGGTGCGGGCTAATGTTCCGGGCGCTGCTCGCGTCGGTGTTGACGGCCGGACTCAAGTGAATAACTTCCTCAACGGTCAGGCGGGCGTGAATGCACGGGTTGGAAACAACCTGGCTGGTGCCAACCTCGCCGCGCGGAATGGTTTTCGGCCGTCTTGGTACAACAACGGCATTTATAACAACAGCCGTTTGAACTCAAACCTCGGCGGCATCATCGGTGCCTCGATCGGCCTCGGTGGTTACAACTATCTGGGCGCTCACGTCGGCCGCGGCAACTACTGGGGTGGTTACCACAACGGCGTGAATCGCTGGTGGGGTAACAACAACTATCCGTACTTCGGCAATCGCTGGTGGTCGGGTCGCTATGTGTATCGCCCCTACGGTTACTTCAACTACATCGGTTACCGCCCCTGGGGTTACTGGTGGGGCAACCCGGGTTGGGGTGGCGTGAATGGCTTCTATAGCGGTTACGGCTGGAACTCGCCTTACTACTACGACTACGGCTCGGGCGGCAATGTTGTCTATCGCGACAATAACGTCTACGTCGACGGTACGCAGGTTGGTACGGCCGAGGAATATGCTCAGTCGGCTGCGGCTCTGGCCGCGATCGACCCAAGCCAAGTCCCCAGCCAGAACGCCGAAGAATGGCTCGCCCTCGGTACCTTCGCGGTAGTCGAGACGGCTGATCCTGGCGAGACCGACAAGATCGAGCCTTCGCGGTTCATCCAGTTGGCCGTCGATAAGAAGGGTTTCGTGACTGGTACCTTCTTCAACAAGAAGACCGATGAGACACACTCTTTGAGCGGCAAGATCGATCAGAAGACGCAGCGTATGGCCTTCTCGATCGATGACAACAAGGACATCGTGTTTGAGACGGGTATCTACAACCTGACTCAAGATCAAACGCCGGTGCTGGTCCACCTGGGACCGGAAAAGACGCAGACGTTCGTGTTCGTGCGGCTTGAAAAGCCGGCCGACAATACGGACGCTGCCCGTGGTAAGGTCGATCAGCTCCCGTAGTTGATCGGCAAATAACGAGTGCCTTCTGCCCCGCGGCGTTGTGGGTTCGCCGCGGGGCTTTTTTATGCGCATGCGTAATTTTGTCAGCCCGGCATCTCGCTCTGGCCCGGCAGGGGTTGTAAGGTTGCAGATAGCAAAACCTTAACCCGTGAACTCAATCCATGGCCGATCTGCAAATCAGTTCCCGCATCTTGATTCCCGATAGCGAATTCCGCTTCACCTTTGCTCGCAGCAGCGGCCCCGGCGGCCAGAACGTCAATAAGGTCAGTAGCAAAGCGACCATGCATTGGGATGCGACGCAGTCCCCCTCGCTCCCCGACGATGTGAAGCGGCGCTTTCTCGACAAGTTTGCCAGCCGGATTACCACGCAGGGCGAGATCGTGATCATCAGCCAGGAATCGCGCGATCAGCCGAAGAATATTCAGCTCTGCCTCGACAAACTTCGCGGTATGATCCTAGAGATTCTCGTCCCGCCGAAGAAACGCCGACCGACGAAACCCACGAAGGGGTCGAAGGTGCGGCGGCTGAACGAGAAGAAAAGCAAGTCACAAACAAAAGCCAACCGGCGAACGAGTTGGGATTAGAATTCGCATCCAGATCTGCCCAGATTTTTACTTTAGCCCGCGCGAGTCCTGCCATGTATCGCCTGGTCTCCAACCAATACAGTCTCTTTCAACTGCTCCTCGCGCCGCTGGCGTTGCCGGCAGGAATCGCCCTGCTGGCGTTCGCGGCTTGGGTTTCTGCGTCGCAGCCGTTCGGTGACGAAGACACCAACATGCTCGTCGGCATTCCGTGCTACGTGCTTTCGCTAGTGGCCATCTTGGCGGGTTTTACCGGCTGCTACTTTCTCTACGATGCCTACCGCAACGGCCGTGAGGTGGTCTTTGGCGACGAGCTGACGATTTACTATCCTTGGCCGCGGGGCACGCAGGTGGTTCCGTGGGACAAGGTGAAACACATCGAGGTCAAGCTCGAACAGGTCGCCATCAGCAAGCCCGTCGTCTGGGCGCCGATTCCGCTGGGGGCTCTCGTGCCCGGGTCCGAGGCCCTTCTTTCGATCACTGTTCGCGAAACGCAGATCGAGAATGTCCATGTGTATCACATCATTCACACGGCTGGTCACGTGATCACGGCGATCGCTTCTGGCTCAGAACTCGGCTATCAGCTGAAGTGGTGGTTCGGCCATAAGACCCTCAGCGAAATCATGCAGGCATTTAACGGCCAGATCACCTGGAAGAAAAACCAGCCGCACCTCGTCACGATTCACAATTTTCCCTTCCAGCCAGGAATGTTCGCACTGGTACACGAATGGCTCAGCAATCGCCCGGGCCTGGAGGAAATCGATCTCTCCGGCTCCAACGTTCGCGATGCTGACCTGCAAGAGTTCGCCGGCGAGCAGTATCGCGATCTGAAAAAAGTGACCGCGCACAAAACCCGTGTTACGCCCAAATACCTGGCGCAACTCAACGCCTTTCTGGGCCAAAAGAGTCGGCCCGGCGTGCTCAATTTCGGCTAGGCGACAACGGCTTACTCGGCGTCCTTTTTCTTCTCGCCAATCTGATCCACACCCACCTGCGGGCAGAACTTCAGCATGAGGCAGTCATTGCACAGTGGCTTGCGCGCTTTGCAAATCCGCCGGCCGTGGTGAATCAAGCGGTGCGAGAAGTTGATCCATTCCTGCTTCGGCACGATCGGCATGAGTTCAGTTTCGATCTTTACGGCGTCCTGCTTGTCGGTCAAGCCGAGGCGATTGGTCAGCCGCGTGACGTGGGTGTCGACGACAATTCCCGAGGGAATGCCGAAAGAGGTGCCGAGCACGACATTGGCCGTCTTCCGGCCGACACCGGGAAGTTCCACCAGTTCGGCGAGCGACTGCGGCACTTCGCCGCCGTGATCATCCACAAGCTTCTGGCAGCAGCCTTTGATGTTCTTGGCTTTCATGCGGTAGAAGCCGGCGCTTTGGATGATTTTTTCCAGATCCTTCACCGGCAGATCGACAATGGCTTGTGGCGTGGGGCACTGGGCGAAGAGGTCCTTGGTGACGATGTTTACCCGCTCGTCGGTGCACTGGGCCGAAAGGATGGTGGCAATCAGCAGTTGGAACGGGCTATCGTGGATCAGCGCACATTCGGCGTCGGGGTAACCCAGGGCGAGGGCTTTGACGACTTTGCTGGCTTGGACTTTGGTTTGAGCGACGGCTGGCATGGAGAGTTCCGGTGGTAGGATGCGACTGGGGATTAAGGATAGCGGAGTGGGCCGATGTGCGGGCTCTCCCAATTGACCCAAGTTTCCGCCACCGCTAAGGTTGAGTGATTCGGCAGGGCGGTCGCGCCGGTCGCCATAAGGATCGAAGCAACGGGAAAACAGCGATCGTGAAGTACGCAGCGGTAGGACCCATCGCCATTCATCTCCCCGAGCGGGTCGAGACGAATGCCCAATTAAAAGAGCTGTTTCCCGGCTGGGATCTCGACACGATTTACGAGAAGACCGGCATCGCTGCCCGGCACATTGCCGCGCCCGATGAGTGTGCCTCCGACTTGGCCGTGAAGGCTTGTCAGAAGCTATTTGCCGAACACCACATCGATCCGCAGTCGATCGATTTCATTCTGCTCTGCACACAAACTCCCGACTATCCGCTGCCGACGACGGCTTGCTTGTTACAACATCGCTTGGGCCTCCGCACCAACGTCGGCGCGCTCGATTTCAACCTCGGTTGTTCCGGCTTTGTGTATGGTCTGTCGCTGGCCGATGGCCTGATCCGCGGCGGTTCGGTGAAGCGGGTGCTGCTGATCACGGCTGAGACCTACAGCAAATACATTCACGAAGCCGATCGCAGTTTGCGAACAATCTTTGGTGATGGCGCTGCGGCGACGCTGATCGAAGCAGCCGATGAGCCGTCTCTCACCGCATTTCAGTTTGGCACCGATGGCACGGGGGCCGATACGCTGCTTGTGACCAAGGGTGGCAATCGCGCCGAAGACGCTGCGATCAAACCGCGGCATCGGCATCGCTGGCAGAGCGCGCTCTACATGGACGGGCCGAGCCTGATCAACTTCACGGTGACGGCCGTGCCGCAGTTGATCGATGACACCTGCCGTGCCGCGAACCTGACGAGCGATGCCATCGACCTGTTCCTCTTTCACCAAGCCACGCGCAAGATGCTCGATCAGCTGCGCGAACGGCTGGGCCTCAGTGAAGAACGAATGCCGATGGCGCTCGAGCATTGCGGCAACACCGTGTCGTCGACGCTGCCGATCTTGATCGACGATCTCCGCCGTAAGGGAAAACTCAACCGCCAGATGCGCAACATGCTCATCGGCTTCGGCGTGGGCTGGAGTTGGGCGGGCTGCGTGTGGCAGGATCGCTGGCGGCGGTAGTTCCTGAGGCGAGCGACGAGAGGCGGGAGACGAGGGAAGACAAAATGCCTGCCGATGAATCGATTTCGCTCGCGCAGATGCGGGCTGTCTTTTATTCTGCCGTGGTTTGCGATGCCCTCGATGCGCTGGGCTACCCGCACCAATCGCCACGAGTGCCGCTCTCGCCGCTGACGACGACTGGCGTGTTAATTGGCCGTTGCAAGACAACCCTCTGGGCCGACATGGCTCATCCGGATCCGAGTCCCTACGAACTCGAGCTCCAAGCCGTCGACACTTGTCAGCCGGACGATGTGATCATCGCTGCGGCTGGCGGAACGTTTCGCTCAGGTCTGTGGGGCGAACTACTCTCGACCGCTGCTCGGCGAACCGGTTGTGTCGGCGCAATCGTCGATGGCGCTGTCCGCGACCGAGCGAAGATGACTCAGATGGGCTTTCCGATCTGGGCCCGTGGCACGAGTCTTTACGACAGCAAAGATCGCAATCGCGTGATCGACATCGACGTGCCGGTTGAAATCGATGGCGTGCGGTTTGTGCCTGGCGATCTCGTCGTCGCCGATATCGATGGCGTGGTGGTTATCCCGCGCGCCGTCGAAGCAGAAGTTGTCCGTCACGCCTGGAACAAAGTCCACGACGAAAACATCGTCCGCCAAGCCATCGCCGACGGAATGACGGCGACAGCGGCGTTTAAGAAGTATGGAGTGCTGTAAGAGCAGAGGCGAGAGACGGGAGACGAGGGAAAGGCAAATGCCTTGTATTCCCCGCCTCCTATCCTGCTTCTTACTTCTTCAGTCCGGCCTGGTACTTCTTCAGTTTCTCCACCATCGTCTTGTCCTTTTCCCGCGGCGTGCCTTTGGCGAGAGCGATGGCCTTTTCCTGAGTCGCCGCGGCTTCCTTGGCATTACCGCTGAGGAAGAGAGCGAACGCGTGAGTCTCGTTGGCGACCGAGCGGTTGGCGTCGTCGACACCTTTGAAAGTGGTCATCGTTTTGACGAGTTGCGAAGTGGCAGTCACGGCGAACTTGGCGGCGGGGGCTTCGAGCTCGGTGACCGGTTTGTCGTCGTCGTCGGTGAGCACCGACATGGCGAGACCAAACGGAATGTTCGGGTCTTCCTTGCCGAACTTCTCCAGCAACTTGTTGCCATAGGCGTAAGCGTCGGCTTCCTTTTCTTGCGCGATAAGAGCGCTGAACTTCACCATGCCGTACTTCTGTTCGAGCGCTGGGGCCTTGGCAAAACCTTCGTCGAGCAGCTTGATGGCTTCGGTGTACTTTTCGGCGTCGATTAGCTTATCAACGGCTTCGGTGAGATTCGCTTCGATCTTGGCGGCTTCGATTTCGGCTTTGAATTCCTTGGCCGCGGCAGCGAGATCCCATTTGCCGGCGATGACCTTTTCGAGCGGTTCTTCGAGTTTCATCGGATGGCCAACCCAAGCGAGCTTGCCGGCGCCATCGACGATCATCGAGCAAGGGATGCCCATCTGATAGCTGGCGTCGAGCCAGGTCTGAGCCATCACGCCGTTGTCCCCGTCGCCGTCGGGCTTATCGATGGCGACGCGATAGTTCATCTTGTCGCCCATCTTTTTGACGAACGCCTTCACCTCGTCATCGGCCCGCTCCATCACATCGACGCCGATGAAAGTAACCGCTTTGTGCTTGGCTTGCAGTTCGCTGACGTGCGGAATGGCTTTGATGCACGGGCCGCACCAGGTGGCCCAGAACTCGACAACGTAAACCTTCCCCTTGGCGAATTCCTTCACCGGTTCGCCTTTGACGAACTCTTTCACGGCGAGTGGCGGAGCAGCGTCGCCGACAAGGACTTCAGCGGCGGGGAGTTGCCACGCGCTGAACAACAACAGTGAAACAGCGGCGACCAACGAGCGAAACATACAGAGCCTCCGTGAATAGCATTTTGGTTAGGTTGCTAGTAAGCCCCAATCATATCGGGATTGTGCGACCTGGGGAGAGCGTGGCCGATCGACGGCGGGGTTCGCCGGAATCGGTGATTTTTCCGATCGCAGGCACCCACCTTTCGGGGCATTGAGATATAACAGGTTATGCGATTCTCAAAATGTTTCGTAAGTTGTTTTTTGTGAAGGCTTTAATGTTCATTTCGATCGTAAATTCGTCGTTGGAATATCGCACTTTATAATAGTCAATTCGGGTGGTTGTCAAGTTGCTTGAGCAGTCGCCTTTTGGAGCATGATTACCTATGGCGACACATTGAAATTCGGAGGATCCCCCAAACTTAGAGACACACGCGCGTTGCCAACTTTGGTCTGGCCGAAATCGGCATGGTAACGATTCACGCTGGTGCTGATTTCGGGAGGGCGAGGCGCCTCGCCCTCCCGCCGTTTATTCGGCATCCACGGCAAGCAGGTTTCTCCTGGGAACACCTGGACGATTGCGCTCGTAGACGCTTGACGCTGCAATTTCAGCCTCTGATAATCACCACCCATTCAGAGTAGAGGGGACTACGTGGCTATCAAGAGGTATGTAGCGATGTCGCAAGTAGGCGTGCGAAACCTATTGTTGTTGGCTGGGCTGGGCGTAGCGCTCGCCGTGGGTTGCGGCAAATCAAAGCCTGCTCCCGTGAATCCGCCACCGGCAATGCCGACAAACGGTCCGGAGCCGGGCGTTGCCAGTCCGCCGATGACGCCGCCGGTCAAACCCACGTCGGCTGCTGCAACACCCATTGCTTACACGCTTGAGCCGATCACGATTGGGTCTGAAGTAGCGCCCGATGCCGCGCACCAACAGATGGTCGCTCACTATGGCCACAATCGAGTGGTGCGCATTGTGCTCAACTTCACCGATGGTGCTGCGCCGCCGCAAACCAGCGATTGGTTACGTGGGTTGCTGCATTTCTTTGCGGTGCCCGGCATTCAGCAATCGTCGCACATCAGTCAGCAAGGCGAGACGGCCACGGCGACTATCGGGCCCGTGCGCGACGTCGGTTTGTTGCACGCGTTCCCTTCAAGAAGCCCCGCCGAGTTTAATCTCGACCGTGAATCGCGCACGCTCAGCGGCAAATTGCCGATGGCCTACATTCCGCCTGCCGACGGCAGTCCGGAGGAAACGGCCGAGTTGGCCAAGCGCGCGGAAACATTATCCACGAGCAAGGATTTCCAAACGAAGCTTGATGCCAACCACCGCTTGAAAGATTTTCGCACGCCGGCGGGAGCTGCTACCTTCGTCACATTGATGCTCGACCGCATGCGCAACGATAAGTCGGACTGGATCGATTACCTGCCGAGCTTGAGAAACTTTGGACCGCACGCGGAAGGCTTTCTCTTGGATTGGCTGCCCGAAGGAAAAGAAAAAGGTGTGCTCAACAAAGCGTATGTGATTGGGCAACTCGCCGAGTTCGGCGGCCCGGCCTCGGTCGAGCAACTGCCAAAGATGACATCGCTTTCGCCCGAAGAAGCGGCAGCAGCGCAAGAAGTGATCGCGCAGATCAAAGAGCGACGACAAGTGGCTTTGGCGAAGGAAAATCAAGCCCGCCTCGACGAAGACACTTCGCCTCCGGCTGCGCTCTCGCGAGACACATCGTTGACGATCACCGCGAGCAAGCTGAGGGACTCCCTGCAAGCGAATCGGGAGGAGACCGTTCAGAAATACGATGGCAAGCTCGTCGAGATCACGGGTGATTTGAAGAGCTTGGGCTATGGATGGGAGGAGAATGGGCAACCCAAACTCGAGCTTGCGACCAACTCCGACAGCATTCCCGCCAAGCTGAAGGTCCAGCATTTTCCCAAGACACTGGCGCCGGGAATGCGCGTGACCATCAAAGGCAAACTTGCTGCTCAGATGTTTCTGGAACTGAAAGACGCCGAGGTGCTGAAGGTTGACGGGCCTCCTCCCACGGAAGTGACTGCCGAAGCGTTTGGAGCCGAGCATGGTGATCCGGCCAAACTGACTCAGACCAATCAAGAGCTTTCCGGCAAGTGGATGGTCCTTACGGGCAAGATCTTGGAGGTGCAAGGGAGTGGCAACTTCGCCATTCTGGAAACAGGCACGGAGCCCAAAGCGTATGTGGCGTTGAATCTCTCGCAAACTCTCAAGAAGCAATTGCGAGTCGGACAGACGTTGGTCACGCTCGTGAAGTTCTCGCGTAACAATGGCCGGTACCTGAGTTTCGAAGACGGCGTGCTGTGCGCCGCATTGCCGGAAGTGCAGCCGGTGAAGATCGCGCCGCCGCGCAAGACCCCGTCGGCAGTTCCGCCGGTTCCCGCTGCTTATACCCTCGAGCCGATCACGATCGGACCCGAAGTGGCCGTGGACGATGCCTGGGAAAAAATGGTCGCTCACTACGGCAACAACCGCGTCGGCCAGGTCGTGCTCCATTTCAACGATGGCCCAGCGCCTCCGCAAACAGCCGATTGGCTGCGAGGAATAGCCCCTTTCCTAGCGACGCCCGGACTCAAACAATCGTCGTATGTCAACCTGCAGGATAATACGGCCACGCTCATCGTCGGCCCGGTGCGGGACATGCGTAGTAAGTTCGGAATTCTCTTTATCTGGGATCCTCCGGGCAGGCGACAGTTCGATTCCAAGACGCGCACTTGGAATTGGGAAGAGTTGCCGACCAGCTTCATTCCGCCACCGCCCGGCAGTCCGGAAGAAAAGGATGCCTTGGCAAAAATCGCGGAGACACTCTCCACGTCGATGAACTTTGACGCGCGAGTTAAAGCGCGACGTCGCCTGGAGAATTTTCGCAGTCCAGCAGCTGCTGCTACTTACTGCACGTTGATGATCGATGCGTTAGGCGAGGAAAAAGAAGGGGCGTTCCAATATCTCTACGAGCTGAAAGCCATGGGACCGCAAGGAGAGCGGTGCGTTTTGGATTGGCTACCAGCGGGGGAGGAAAAGGGTAAGTTGCAAAAGGCAAGCATCATCGCCGAACTGGGCGAGTTCGGCGACGCTGCGACTGCCGAGCTACTGCCGAAGCTGACCACGCTCCCTCCTGAAGCCCTGGAAGCAGCGCAGGCGGCAATCGCGAAAATTGAAAAGCGCCAACAAGTAGCGCTGGCCACCGAAGCGCGAGCTCGCCAGGATGATGAAAATCCTCACCCGCCCGCGATCACCAAGGATGTTTCCCTGACGATCAACGCGCGCACTCTGCGGGAAGCCTTGGACTCGAACTGGAAAGATATTTTCGACAAGTACAACGGCCGAATCGTGGAAGTCTCGGGCGAGCTCGAGCGAGTGGACTACGACTACCGCACAGCGGAGCCCACCCTCAATTTCCGGACGAATACCGACATCCCGATCAGTGCGAGACTCCCTGGAAAGCATCACTTGAAGACAGTCGCGCCCGGTATGCGCGTCACGATCAAAGGCAAAGCCGTGCAGGGGGAATCCTATCTCTACCTCAAGGAATCGGACGTCGTGAAGTCCGAGGAGCCGCCTCCCCCCGTCATGACCGCCGAAGCACTCGGGAGCTTCTTTGCCGATCCAAATCAGCGTGCAGAGAGGAACAAAAAGTATGCGGACAAGTGGGTGGTCATCACCGGCAAGGTTTTGAATGCGAAAGGACCCTTCACGATCCTGGAAACCGGTACGCGGGCCAACGCCCAACTTTCGTGGTCACTTGCAGACGAGTTGAGGAAAGACCTGAAAGAGGGCCAAACCTTAACCGTGCTAGGCCAATTTCGGCAACACACTGGCAGACAGCTGATCGTCGAGAATTGCGTGCTTTGCGCAGCTCCACAGGATCCGTAGTCGACGTAGCAGAAAGTCGACTACGGAGAAGCCGCCTAGTCCTTGGGTGGCTCGAGGATGGGCATCGCGGTAGTTGTCTTCGCCACGGGCGGCAGCAGGATCTCTAGTGCCGCCGGGCTGCCGAAGAGTTCGTTGCGGATGCGGTCGCGCTCGCGATCGATCTGTTCGCCGCTGGCGCCAAGCTGACGGAGGATGAACTCCGTCATCGTCATGGCCACTTCACCTTCGCCGGTAAACACCACGTCGGCGCCGGCTTTGGTCAAGGAGGGAATCTCGCGCAGGTAAGTCGCGCGGGCGAAGACGCGAATTGCCGGGTTGCATTCGTGCGCGACGCGAATCACTTCCTGACTGTTGTTGAGACCCGACGCACTGAGGATGAGGACGCGGGCTTCATTCATGCCGGCTTCGAGTTGCGTTTCTTTGTGCGTCGAATCGCCATAGACCGCGCTGATTCCTTCTTCGCGCAGCGAACGAACCGTCTCGAGATTGAGCTCGATAATCGTCGGATCGATACCGTTTTCGGTGAGCAGACGAACAAGCGTGCGACCGACCGGGCCATAACCCACGACCACGGCCCGGCTGTGCTTTTTGATATCCGCTTCTTCTTCCTCGTCGTCAGGCGAACTGACGAGCGACATCTTCGAACGCGCGTTGAGCCAGCTCCACAGGAGCGGTGATTTCTTCGCGTGATTCTCGAACCAATCGACCAGACGATAGAGAATTGGGTTGATGCTGATCGAAACGATGGCCGCGGCGATAAGTGCGTTGAATTGCTCACCCGACAACACCTTTAGTCCCATGCCAACGTTGGCCAGGATGAACGAAAATTCGCCGATCTGCGCCAGGGCCACGGCGACCGACAGCGCGACGCGGAGCGGATAGCGAAGCACAATCACAATCACCAGCGCGGCCAGCGGTTTGCCGATGAGTACGATGCCGAGCGTCGCCGCGATCAGCACGGGCGTCGACATCAGGTAATGCGGATTGAACAGCATGCCGACGGAAACAAAGAAGAGCACCGCGAAGGCATCACGCATCGGCAACGCTTCGGAAGCCGCCCGCGAGCTGAACTCGCTCCGGCCGACGACCATGCCGGCGAGAAACGCACCAAGGGCCATCGACACATCGAAAATTTTTGCGGCGCCAACGGCGATGCCGAGAGCGATCACGAGTACCGTGAGCGTGAAGAGTTCGCGCGAACGAGTCCGCGCAATCCGAGCAAGGAACCACGGTACGAAACGACCGCCGACGAAAATCACGAAGGCCACCAGCAGGGCGATCTTCACCACGGCCAAGGCCACGGCGGTCGAGATGGTTGCCAGCGAACCTTTGTTCGGCCCAAACAGCACTGGCATGAGCACGAGCACCAGCACGGTGAACAAATCTTCGACCACCAGCCAACCGACGGCGATGTGCCCGGTCGGCGTATGCAGATCGTTGTTATCCGAGAGGACGCGCAGCAGCACCACCGTGCTCGCTACAGAGATCGCGAGACCGAAGACGATTCCCGACGCGACATCCCAGCCGAGCAACCAGCCGACGAGCATGCCGAGCAGCGTTGCAATGACGCTCTGGCCAATCGCGCCCGGCACGGCAACGCGCCGCACGGCTAGCAGTTCCTTGAAATGAAAATGCAAACCCACGCCAAACATCAGCAAGATCACGCCGATTTCGGCCATCTCTTGCGCGAGCGCGGCGTTGGCTTCGATGCCGGGCGTATATGGGCCGACCAAAATGCCCGCGAGCAAATAGCCCACGATGGGCGACAAGCCGAGTCGCTGCGTGATGTAGCCCATCAACAGGGCCGCTGCCAAGCCGACCGTCAGCGTGATGATGAGTTCCAAATGCCCGCCATGCGCGGCAGCTTCATGGGCGGCGTCGGCCACGACTGGCACAGCATCAGCCGCGGCCAGCAGGAAGGCATTTCCGAAGGTCGAAATGGAGTCTAAAAAAGGCATGCCCCATCTTACGGAGCAAGGTCCGTTTGGGGCGGAGGAAATGCCAAAAAAGGCCGAAAAAGTGGCTTTTCGGGAAAAGAAAATTCCAATGCGACGGATAGCCGCAATCGCCGAGCGGCCTCCGCCGAGCTTGCTCGGTGGAGCCGTGATTTTGCACTAGCATCCGAGGCGGGCACGGTTGTTACCAACAACCTTCGGATCGCAGCTCAGCCTCATGCCAGAATGGCCAGTGTCACCGTCGCGCCGAGTGTCGCCGTTCGGCGCCCAACGAGCACTGGCTCTGGCCAGTGGCACACTCAGGCATTCACGGCTATCGCTCGAGTCGACGGAGGCGATCTAGTTCCAAAATCGCTTGCTCCTTGAGACGGTCGAGGTCGATTATTCCAGGTGGAAATGTGGCAGTTCCTCCTGGCAAGCGAGTTTCAACCCAGTTCGTATGGAGCAGTTCATCGAGTGCCGACGCTGCGACGCTGCTGGGAGGCGGGATGAGCACGTCGGGATCGCTGTCGACTTCATGGTCCGACTCCATCATCGCCAAGAGCACCGGAATCGCTCGTACGCGTGAACAACGGGCGAGGGCTTTCGCGGCTCGGCCGCGAACAACGAAACTGTCGTCGCGTTGTGCGAGTTCCAGCAGGCGATCTTCGCAGTTGGCCAATGGTGAGCTATGTAGAGTCTCGCAAATCAGTTCGCGAACTTCCCACGCCGGATCGGACAACATTTTCAGGGCCGTTGTTTCTGCTCCGGGCTCTTTCTTCAAAATTAAGAGCCGTCCACAAAGGCCTCGTAGTTCGGGATGAGGGTCTTCGATTCCTCGACGAATGCGAGTCATGCCTTCTGATGACCTGAGCCAAGCTTTTAGCTTCACCCCTAACTCGTAGTGAGGTGAATCCGGCTCCAGGTACATGCAGAACATGCGGGCCTTAATCGCACGCAGCAAAAGTATGTCTGCGCAGTCTTCACTTCCCGGCGGAGCATCGAAATCGTTTAGCGCGAGCTCTAAGTCGGGATCCATACCAAATGTCTTGACGGAATCAGGAAACAATCGGCGCAATCACGTGGCCGCGCGTGAGCGGCAACGGCCGACCGACGACGTCGTGAAATTGTGTTTCGGGCGATAAGCCCAGGCAATGAAAAATGGTGGCGTGCAGGTCTGCCGCGCGCACTATTCCTTCGACGGGATCTGCCGCCTGTTTGTCACTCACGCCGTGCACCACGCCACCTTTTATTCCGCCGCCGGCCAGCGCCAGTGAAAAACAACGGCCCCAGTGATCGCGGCCGCCGTTGGCGTTGAACTTCGGTGTGCGGCCGAACTCGCCGAACCACACCACCAGTGTTTCGTCGAGCAGACCTCGTTCTTGCAGATCGGCGAGCAGCGCCGAGAAACATTGATCGGCGATCGGCATGAGGAGCTTTTTGCACGACTCATTGTGCTTGGCGTGCGTGTCCCAGCCTCCTTGATTCGGCTGGTCTTTGATCCGCGTCCAGTTGACCTGCACCAATGACACGCCGGCTTCGACCAGCCGTCGCGCGAGGAGGACACTTTGGGCAAAGCGACTCCGGCCATAGCGATCGCGCGTCTTATCGCTCTCCTGCGAAATCTCGAACGCCGAACGGGCCGACGAACTCGTCAGCAAATCGATGGCTTTGCGGGCGTGCGTGCCATAGCCATCGACTTGTCGTGAGCGAGCCAGCGAATCGAGGCCGCCGTTCATTTGTTCGAGCAGATTCCTCCGTTCCGACAACCTGACGGCTGGCATTCCTTCGGGCAGTGCGAGACCGGGCACCGAAAAATCGGCCGCCGAAGGATCGCAGTGCAGCAACCACGGATGCCGTTGCCGACCGAGCCAACCGGCGTCTTGACCGGGCCAGGGAAAGTTGCCGTCGTTCCAAATGTGTTCGGGCAAGGTGACTGCGGCCGGCAAATGGCCGGCGCGATCGAGTTGCGTGCGGACGAGCGCGCCGAGCGACGGCCAATGGTTCGGCGCTTTCGGCGTGGCACTCTCGGCATTCAGCGGCACGTGCGGCACGCCGGTCAACATCTGATAGCCACTGCTCGAATGCGCGCTGTCTCCAGTCACGACGGCCCTCAGGATCGCCATCTTTTCGGACCACTGCGCCGTCTGCGGTAGCAATTCGCCAAATTGCAAACCGGGCGTCTTCGTCGGGATCACGCCGAACTCGCCCCGAATCTCGGTTGGCGCATCCGGCTTGGGATCAAACGTCTCATGCTGCGGCGGCCCACCGATCAAGCCGAAGACGATGACGGATTTCGCTTTGCCGAACGAAGCCGAAGTGCTGTTGGTTTTTTCCACCGCAGCCCGCGACTGTGCAACTCCAGCCATCGATAAACCGGCCAGTGCCAAACCACCAACGCGCATGGCTTCGCGGCGCGAATGACCATCACAAAACGTCTGTCCGTCGGCAAGGAGGCGGAGCATGGGAGGGGCCCAATTGCAGATTGAGGATTTCAGATCGCAGATTGGAAGGCGGGCTAAGCGTGGATTATGGCCGATGGGCGGGAGTGGTTCAAACAGGTTTTGGGGATTGCGTTGACCGCTCTAGCTGCGGGGGAAATGCGATCGCAAGTTTGGGAGGCGGTTATCGCACTTCGGCCCCTCACCCCCAGCCCTCTCCCCGGAGTACCGAGGAGAGGGAGTGGAGCATGAGGACACCTTACGAATCGAGCCTGTGAGGCTATAAAGGATTCACGCACGCCCGATGGGCGTTTTGTGGGGAGGATCAAAAACCTCGCCGCAGAACAGGAAGCCGGTGTAAATCCGGCGCGGGACCGCCGCTGTAAGCGAGAAGGTTGCGGACAATATGCCACTGCGATTGCGCGGCTAAATCAGCCGGGGCGATCGCGGGAAGGCGTCCGGACCGTTCGACTCGCGAGCCAGAATACGGCCCTTCGGGTAGCCTGCGATGCTTCGGCCTTTAAGCATCCTGGGGGCATGTTTCGGCGCTCGTAGTCTAGCGCCCATGGTATCCCCGCGCGGCCGCGGCACGCAGTATCCGAAAGGACCCTGTTCGATGTCGCGTATCTCTTCCGCGTATTTCCACACTGGCAGTCACCGGCCTCGCGTAGCGAGGAATCATTCCCTCGCGTCGTGTACTCACGGGGAGAGGGCTAGGGTGAGGGGGCGGAAGCGGGTACTAATCTCGCCCAGCCGGAGTCTTCTCGTAGATCAGCCCCTCACCCCAGCCCTCTCCCCGGAGTACCGAGGAGAGGGAGCCGGAAGTTGTCGCGCAGCTTTCACTCTTGTTGAGTTGCTCGTCGTGATTGCCATCATCGGTCTCTTAGTCGCGCTGCTCCTCCCCGCCGTGCAAGCCGCGCGCGAAGCGGCTCGTTGTACGCAGTGCAAAAACAATCTCCGGCAAATGGGAATTGCGCTGCACAATTATCACGACGTCCATTTCATGTTGCCCAAGGGTGGGCCTGGTGTGGCGAGCTTGACGATTCCGGTGACGCGAGCGCGGGCCTGTTTGAGTTGGGGCGCCGCGATCTTGCCGGGGATCGAGCAGACCAATCTCTACTCGACGATCAATCAAAACGAGCCGTATCTCCACGCCGATAACTTGGTGCCGGGGCAGACGGTGTTGAAGGTGTATCTGTGCCCAACGGCGTCTGGCAAATCGCCGCTCATGCGACCGAATGGCGATACGCCGAACAACACGACCACCTACGCTCGCAGCGATTACGGTGGCAACTGGGGTGAGCGCGGCTTGCGTTGTTTTCCCAGCACCAATTGTCAGAACAACTACGGCGACACCGGACAACTTGCCGGCACGGGCCGCGGCGTGATGTTGATGGCCACCGAGCCGAACGTAGGCTTCAAGGACATCACCGACGGACTGACGAACACGATCGTGCTCGGCGAAGCACCCGAGGGGCTGCACTCGCTGTGGATCGGCCACAAGAACGTCTTCGACCAGAGCAGCCCGCCGAGCTCACAAATCGGCACGCCCTGGAGCTCGTGCGGCACGACGCTACGGAGCAAGGTCGGCAACTTTTGCGACTACGGCCAAGAGTTTCACAGCTGGCACGCCGGCGGCTGTCACTTTTTGCTCGGTGATGGCTCGACGCAGTTTTTGATGAACTCGATGGATATCAAGCTCTTCTCGGCCATGCTGTCGCGCTGCGGCGGCGAAGTCTTGGAATGAGTGGCGACTCTGCGTCAGGCTGACGGATGCATTAGCCGCTAATTGGGATGCCCACGCGTATGGTGCGATCGGCAGCGACTGTCTGCCGATCGCGTTGTAGTCGCCCCTCTTCAGGCGTTTCTACCGCTATTTACAGCGGCCGATGTGGTTATTTGGGACGACTGTCGCCGGCTTGTGGGCGACGGGGCCATTGCTTTTTTCAATGACTCGCGCGGCTGCTTTGCTCTTTGCCTTTAGGCGGCTAGGTTGCGATACTTACGGAGTTGTAATCTTTTCGGCGTCTTGTATTCTCAAGTCAGATTTTAAGGGCTGCCCATGGTTGGACATCACAACGACGCCCATCATCAGTCGCCGCTCCGGCGATTGACCAAGCTGTTGCAACCCGAGTTGTTCGACATTGGCGTCGTCACGCTGTTCTCGTTGATTGTCGGCATCCTGTCGCTGGCCACGCCGATCACCGTCGAAGCGCTCGTCAACACGGTCGCCTTCGGCCGGTATTTGCAGCCGTTGTTTGTCCTTGCGTTGCTCTTGTTTACGTTTTTGTCGTTTGCGGCGTTTCTGCGTTGCTTGCAGGCTTACGTCGCCGAGGTGATGCAGCGGCGGATCTTTGTACGCGTGGTGGCCTATCTCGCCGAGCGTTTGCCGCGTGCGCGGGGCTCGGCGTTTGCCGGGCAGAACGGCGCGGAGATGCTCAATCGCTTCTTCGAAGTGATTACGGTGCAGAAATCGGCCGCCGTGCTGGTGCTCGATGGCATTGCGATCGTGATTACCGGCATCATCGGCATGATTGTGCTCGCGCTCTACCATCCATACTTACTCGGCTTCAACATCGTGCTGATCGGCACGGTTCTGTTTGCGGTCTTCGCCTTGGGGCGCGGCGCCGTGCAAACAGCGATCGACGAGTCTTACAAGAAGTACGCGGTGGCCTCGTGGTTGGAGCAACTCGCGCTCTATCCCACCACGTTCAAGCTCGGTGGTGGCTTGCACAACGCGCTGCAAACGGCCGACGACTTGACCGTGGCCTATCTGGAGGCGCGGGCCGCTCATTTCCGCGTGTTGTTTCGTCAAATCGCGTTCACCCTTGCAGCGCAGGCTTGCGCCGCGGCGGGAATGATTGGCATCGGCGGGTTTCTGGTGATCAACGGCCAATTGACGTTGGGGCAGTTGGTAGCCGCTGAACTCATCGTGGCCGTGGTCGTCGGTTCGTTCGCCAAACTCGGCAAGCACATGGAGAGCTACTACGACTTGCTCGCGGCTTGCGACAAGCTCGGCTATCTCTTCGAGCTGCCGATCGAAGAGGAAACCGGTCACGCGCCGCCGCGAACCAGTCAGGGAGCCCATTTGCGGTTTCATCAGGTTCACTGGCCGTTGGGCTACGAACAGCCTGCCGGTTCGCACGCTCCGCGCCGCGCACTCACCTTCGAGATTCGGCCTGGCGAACGAATTTTGATCACCGGACCGTCGGCGAGCGGTAAGAGCTCGCTGCTCGATACGCTCTACGCGCTCTACTCGACCACCGCGGGCTACATCGAGTTCGACGGCATCGACCTGCGTTCGATCTGCCCTGCAAAGCTGCGGGAACAAGTCGTCCTGCTGCGCGACCCAGAGATACTCGCCGGCACGATTGCCGAGAATGTTCACCTCGGTCGCCCCAACGTGACGCACAGCGACGTCCGCCGTTCTCTGGAAGCGGTCGGGCTGTGGCAGGAGATCATGAACCTGCCGGAAGGGCTCGACTCAAACGTCGCGTTCGGTGGCGGTGGTCTTTCGGGAAGTCAGCGAATTCGCCTGATGCTGGCGCGAGCCCTCGCGGGACATCCTCGCTTGCTGCTCATCGACGCACTCCTCGATCAATTGTCGGAGACGCATTTGCGGCAGGCGCTCACGGCCATGGGTGCGAGCGATCAGCCCTGCACGGTGCTACTGATCTCGAATCGCGAGCGGCTCGCCGATTTTTGCGATCGCGAGTTGTCGCTGCCGCCGCGCGATCCGGCGCCCGGGTCAGCCTTGCCTTACCTGCGCGATTCTGACCTTCCCGATTCGAGCGCTGAGTTGGTTTCGTTGCACTAGTTGCGATCGGCTGGAAACCTGACAACGACGACGACCTCTCCTGATTTCACTGGCGATACTGCAATGGCAACTACCGTGATCAATATTCCTGTCGGTTCCCAGGCGATCACGCAGTGGAAGTCGATGCAGCTCATGAAGCCGTTGTTCAGCACTCGTTTGCTGGCGAGTGTCATTCTGGTGGCGCTAGTGGGAACCATCCTGGCGATGTTGTTCGTGCCGTGGCAACAGACGTCGCGCGGGGCGGGGCGCGTCATCGCCTATCATCCGACCGAACGCCCACAAACGGTGGAGGCGCCGATCGACGGCCGGGTCGCGCGCTGGGGTGAAAACATCGTGGAAGGGACACGCGTCGCCAAGGGTGACTTCATTCTGGAGATTGCCGACAACGACAACTCGCGCGACGTTCGTCTGCAACAACAGGTCGAAGCCGCCATGCAAAAGCTAGCCTTTGCAACCGAGAAAGTCGGTTCGTACCATTCGCAGATCGAAGAATACCGCCAGGCCAACAAATTGGTCATCGAATCGTATGCCCAACTGGTCGCGGTCGGCGAGCAAAAGATTCAGGCGGCCGAGGCCGATCTTGCGGCAGCTAAGGCTGCCGAATGGCAACTCGAGTTGGATTATCAACGGCAATCGACACTCGCCAACGAGGGCTTGGTGGGCGTCGTAAAAGCCCAGGAAGCGAAAGCTAAATACGATCAGGCGGTGAGCAAGCGCCGGGCCGCCGAGAACTATGTGGCCGCCAGCATCAACGATCGCCGCGCCAAGCTCGCTGAGGGCGAATCCAAGGCGCGCGAAGCCGTGACCAAGGTTCAAGAAGCCGCGGCCAAACATCAGAACGCCCAGGGCGAAGAATCATTGGCCCGCAAGGATCTAGCAGAAATTCAGGGCAAAACTGCCGAATTTGGTCAACGACGCGTGGCTGCACCGCGCGACGGAATTCTGTATCGGATTCTGGTGTCGGACAACGCGCAGATGCTCAAAAAGGGAGCCCCACTTTTCACGATCGTGCCCGAGACTTCGCAACAAGCCGTGGAATTGTGGGTTAATGGCAATGATGTTCCCCTCGTGCAGCTTGGCCGCGAGGTGCGACTGCAGTTCGAGGGTTGGCCGGCGGTGCAGTTTGCCGGGTGGCCCAGTGTCGCCGTGGGAACCTTTGGGGGTGAGGTAATCGCCGTTGATGCAACTGACGACGGTCGAGGAAAGTTCCGCGTGCTCGTTCGGCCCGGCGCCGATCAGGATTGGCCCTCGGTAACTTATTTGCGACAGGGGGCGCGGGCCAATGGCTGGGTGCTTCTGAATGAAGTCACGTTGGGATTTGAATTGTGGCGGCAGTTGAATGGATTTCCCCCGGCGGCGTCATATTCCGACAAGGGATCGGACGATTCGGGAGACGACGAGAAAGAAAAGAAGAAAGTGAAACTACCGAAATGACACGGATGTCTTTTTGGGTTGGACTCTGCCTTGGCGTGACGTCGCTGGGTTGTCGCGGAATGCTCGCCGAGTCGAAGCAATCCGCGCAAGCTGACGCACCGCCCGAAGTAACCGCGCCGCCTGAACTCCCTGCGCCGCGAGAAACGCCGCGCCCCAAGGAAAATTCCAAGGCTCCCGAAGTGCTTGCGCAGCCGAAAGGGACGGCCACGCCTTCTCGCACTGCGCGCGAGCGTTTCGATGCGCTGCTGCCGCTCATCGACACACCGGAGAATGCACTTCCCGCCGGGCCGTTGCCGCTGCAGCAAATTCAGCAGTCGGTGATTCAGCAGTTTCCTCTCGTGCTGGCAGCTATTCAAGAAGCGCAGGTGATTGCCGGCAAGCAACAAGCGGCCCAGGGGGCTTTCGACGTCAAGCTGGTCGCCGAATCGCTGAACATGCCGCAAGGCTATTACGAAAACTACCGCCATCTGGTCAAAGCCGAGCAACCAACCCTGGCCGGCGGTTCGGTGTATGGGCAATATCGAATTGGTCGCGGCTATTTTCAGCCGTGGTACGGCGAACGAGCGACGAACGAAGGTGGTGAGTTCAAGCTGGGCTTTGCGACGCCGTTGCTGCGAGGCCGCGCGATCGATGAACGACGCGCCGAAATCTTTCGCACCGATCTGCAAGCGGGTGCGGTCGATCCCATCATTCGCCAACAGCAACTCGAATCGCTCTTGGTGGCTTCATATGTCTATTGGTCCTGGGTGGCCGCGGGGCGAATGTATGTCACCACCGAATCGCTGCTCGACGTCGCCCAGCAGCGAAATCGCGGCTTGGCTCGCCAGGAAGAACTCGGCAACTTGCCCCGCACCGAAGTGCAACAGAACGAACGCCTGATCGCCACTCGCCAGGCCAAGTTGATCGAAGCAAACCGCAAGCTGCAAGGCGCTGCCGTCAAACTTTCCCTCTTCCTGCGCGACGCCGCGGGCGATCCGATCGTTCCCACCGTCAAGCAACTCCCCATCGACTTTCCCACGATGGTCGACCCGCGCGAGCTCCCGCTCGAAGATGCGATCACCGCCGCCCTCGATCGCCGGCCCGAACTGCAGCTGTTGCAGATCGACCGCCAACTGGTCGACGTCGATTTGCAATTAAGCCAGAACGAGTTGCTACCGAACCTGACCGCGGTGATGGAAGCCTCGAAGGATGTCGGTTATCCCGCCAGCAGCAAAGGGGACAAAACACCTTTCGAACTCGAAGCCGGTTTGTTGTTCGATGTTCCTGTTCAACGCAACAAAGCACACGGCAAGATCCAAGCCGCCCGCGGTAAGCTGAACCAATTAACCCAGAAGCAACAGTTCACGGTCAACAAAGTGGTCGCCGAAGTGCAAGACGCCCAGGTGGGCCGTGTGGCCGCCTTTGAGCGCGTCGGCAGGGCTCGCCGCGGCGCGGCGCTCGCCAAGGAATTGGTGCTGGCCGAATATCGCAGCTTTGAGTTGGGAAACAGCGACCTGCTGCGCATCGCCATCCAGGAAGCAGCCGAGCTCGACGCGCAGATTCTCGAGATCGAGGCATTGCAGGACTATTTTCAAGCCGAGGCCCAATACAACGCGGCCATCGGCTTGCTGCCTTTTTAGGATCCCCTCCGCAACTTCGGAGAGAGGTAGCACAAGCGAGTAAGCGAGGGAGCTTCTATAATCAATCGCCTGGGGCAGCTAACTCTGGGGGATCGCCATGAAACTCCGCTCGGTGGTAATTGTGACGCTGGTGTCATTCGTGATGCTGGGCATGGTAGTGGCCGTCAGTTGGGGGCAGTTCGGTTCACAGCCGAGCAACCCAACGCAAAATATGGAGCTGATCAACGACTTGCACCTGCGGAAAACACCGGCCGACGACACGGGCCGTTTTCGAATTGTCTCGCTGCCAGGCAACACGATGCTGCTTGATTCGAAAACTGGCGATACGTGGGTGTTGAAGGCTAGCGCCCAGGCGAAATTGCGCTGGGTCGTGGTGCCGCGCTCCGCAGATGAGGAAGAGCAGGAGGAAGAAAACGTAAAGCCCGCGAAGCTCCAGAAAGACCCGTTCGAGTAAGTCAGTGCCCTTTCGCGCTTCGGCCCCTCACCCCAACCCTCTCCCCGGAGTACCGAGGAGAGGGAGCTTGAGCTGACGCACGATCACGCTTCGGTCCTTCTCCCGCCTCTCGTCCCTCGCCTCCCTCTTCCGGCACAGCCGTTACAGCCCCAACCAGGCTCACAGCTTCCGCCGGACAGCTTTCGCAGGCGGCAACGTTTAGCCGATGCGAGGGACCGCGCCGACGGACAAACTTTTGGCAATCCGCGTGTCAGACCGCTGATCCGGCTTTTTTTGCAGGTATATTGGCTGTCTGAGCCGCCTCGCGCTGCAGGTGATGTACGTTTTGGGCGTAGTGGTCTGCCAGGTTTGTTCTTCGTTGGTTTCTCCGCATCTCTCCGCGGTGGGCAGCGACATGACAAGCCACTTGGAAATGGCAGTCAGTCGCACCCACCTGAGTAGCACGAGGCCCCACCACATGCTCATGCGACACGTTCATCCCAAACTTCAGTTCACTTACACGATGCCGTACGGCGCCATTCTTCATGAGAATGGTGTGCAGTTCGTCGTCTACAGCCGCAGCGCCGAAGCGATGCGTTTGCTGTTGTATGATGCGGTCGAAGACCGCGAACCCATCGAGATCATCGATTTCGAGCGAGCCACGGATCGCTGGGGCGACATCTGGAGCATCTTTGTTCCAGGCCTGAGCGCCGGCCAGCTGTATCACTTTCAAGCCGACGGGCCGTTCGATCCCGCCAATGGTCATCGCTTCAACGGGCGAGCCCGGCTGATCGATCCCTATGCCAAAGCCCTGGCTGGTAACTTTCAAGAGAGCACCGACGGCGTGATTCGTCCGCCGAAGTGCGTGGTGGTCGACGACTACTTCGACTGGGAAGGCGATCGCCATCTCCGTCGTCCGATCAGCGAAACGATCATTTACGAAACCCACGTGAAGGGTTTCACCAAAGACCCGAGCAGCCAGTGCAAAAATCCTGGCACTTATGCGGGCATCATCGAAAAGATTCCGTACCTGAAATCGCTGGGCGTGACTGCCGTTGAACTCATGCCGATCCATGAGTTCCCGATCGGTGGCATCTACGGCCAGAAGCTCGAACGCGAGAACTACTGGGGTTACGACTCCATGGCGTTTTTCTCGCCACACCGAGGCTACGCCAGCAGCAATGAGCCTGGCAGCCAGGTGAACGAGTTCAAGCAGATGGTGAAAGCCCTGCATGAAGCCGGAATGGAAGTGATTCTCGACGTCGTGTTTAATCACACGGCCGAAGGAAACGAGATGGGTCCGACCTTGAGCTTCAAGGGGCTCGAGAATAAGACCTATTACATGCTGGCCAATGGTGGCACGCATTACATGAACTACTCGGGCTGCGGTAACACCGTGAACGGCAACCATCCGGTCGTTCGCGAAATGATCTTCCACTGCCTGCGTCACTGGGTGCACAACTATCACATCGACGGCTTCCGGTTCGACCTGGCCTCGATCTTGAGTCGCGACCGGAACGGCAACCTTGTGCCGAACCCGCCGCTGGTCGAAGCGATTTCGGAAGATCCGCTGCTCGCGGATACCAAGATCATCGCCGAAGCCTGGGATGCTGCCGGTGCTTATCAAGTTGGTTCGTTCGGCGATCTGCGCTGGGCGGAATGGAACGGCCGGTATCGCGATGACGTGCGCCGCTTCTGGCGGGGCGATCGTGGTTTGCTCGGCGCGTTCGTCACTCGGCTCGCTGGCTCCAGCGATCTGTATGAACACTCGGGCCGCACGCCCCACTGCAGCATCAACTTCATTACGTCGCACGATGGTTTCACCATGAGCGACATGGTGAGCTATCGCGACAAGCACAACGACGCGAACGGCGAAGGTAATCGCGACGGCGACAACAACAACTACGCCGATAACTACGGCGTGGAAGGTCCGACGACTCGGCCGGAGATCGAAAACCTCCGTCAGCGGCAGATCAAGAACTTCCTGGCCACGCTACTGATGAGTCAGGGTGTGCCGATGATGGTGATGGGCGATGAATGTCGCCGCACGCAGAAGGGCAATAACAACGCCTACTGCCAGGACAACAACATCAGCTGGTTCGACTGGTCAAAGGTCAATCAGAACAAGGATCTGCTCCGCTTCACGCAGGGTTTGATCAAGTTCCGCCGCGTGCAGCCGACGATTCGCCGCGAATCGTTCCTCACCGGCAAAGCGCCGGAAGGGGCTCTGCCCGACGTCAGCTGGTACAGCGCTCTCGGCACCGCGGTCGATTGGCATGGTGAGGACAATACCCTCATCTGCTTATTGAAAGCGGAAGACCTGGTCGAGAAGCATCCCGAAGCACGCGATGTTTTGATCCTGATCAATGCCACGAGCGAACCGCGCGAGTTCATCCTGCCGCCGGTCGCCAAGGGCACGAAGTGGCGGTTGTTCATCGACACCGCCGCGGCCACGCCGTATGACATTTACCCGGACTTCGATGGTCCACCCCCACCTCGTTCGCGGAGACTTACGCTCTCTTACCGTTCGACTTGTGTCTTCGTCGCCGAAGACCCGCCGCGGCTCGTGTAGCCGCAGATCGTAGTGTCGTCTTTTGCTCCGCAAAAGAACGCGTCTCGTAGGGTGGGTCGAACGGTACTCCGTGAGGCCCACCAGATTGCTACCAGAGCCGCGTGATTCCGCAGAGCGAGAGAAGACAACGCTGCGAACCGCAAACATCAACCTGCGAACTCGCAGCAACACTGGGCAGCAGCACCACCGTCCGCATTGGTTTCGCCGCACCTGCAGACGCCCACGCTCCTGTTAACCCAAACCCGTCCTTGTGCCCGCCGCTCCTGCCCTGAGGAATCGCGATCACTACCGACAGCAACGCCGGCTCCCAGCAGTCAGCCACGCGCACGAAAAAGCCCTCTCGGTCGAGAGGGCTTTTTTTGTTGATGTTGCGTAGCAACGAAAAGGTAGCCCGACGCGTTAGCGAGGGAGGGCCGCGAGTTCACTCCTGGTTCACCGACGTGCGGAAGCACAAAAAAGAGTCGTAGCAGATCCCCGACTTCGCACACCTCGACCGTTTTGGTGCTGCCGCACGTTTGGTGGCAACTAACTCCACTCGCCCAAACCCTCGCTCACGCGTCGGGCTTCCTTGGTTACCGCTTCGCGGCCAGCAGGTCGCGGATCTCGGTGAGGAGCTTGATATCGGCCGGCGCTTCGGCGGGGGTTTCGAGCTTCTTTTCTTCGAAACGTTTCTTGGCTGTGTTCACCAGCTTGATGACGATGAACAGGCAGAAGGCCACGATGGCGAAATCGACGCAAGTTTGAATCAGCGCGCCGTACTTCACCGTGACGTCTTCGGTGACCATTGTCTTAACGCCGTCTTTTTCCACTTCCTTGCTGATGGTGCCGATGACCTGGCCCAGCTTCGAAAAGTCGGCTCCTTTTTGCCAATAGGCGATCGGCGGCATCATGACGTCGTTAACGATTGAAGTCACAATCTTGCCAAACGCCGCACCGATTACCACGCCCACGGCCATGTCGATGACGTTTCCTCGCATTGCGAAGTCGCGAAACTCTTTCAGCAATCCCATGGCAATCTCCCCGCAAAAAAACATGTTGAAAAGACAAGACAGCGAGCGTTCTGCTCGCATGATAGTCCGAAAAGTGAACTCCCGGCTATTTCAGTTTTTTCATCTTGGCCTGCGTCTCCCCGCAGTTCTCAAACGGCTTGTCAGCCGCGATGATGGCGGCGGGCGATGCATTCGCGGCTTCGCGCAGGCATTTCCGCTCTTGCCTCACTCGGGCCTCAACCTTACAGTTCCGTTAGATTTGGCCGCAGTCGGATCGAACGCACTGCCGGGAAGAACTTTCAGAATGAAGGGACAGGAATGAACGATCTATTCTCTGGTGTGCGACATTTTCGCCAGAACGTCTTTCACACGCAGCAGGAACTTTTTTCGGAACTTGCCAAGAGTCAGAGTCCGCAGACGCTCTTCATTACTTGCTCCGATTCGCGCATCGATCCCAACCTGATCACCCACACCGATCCGGGCGATCTGTTTGTCATTCGTAATGCGGGCAACCTCATTCCTGCGTTCGGCGTGCAGACCGGCGGCGAAGAAGCGACCATCGAGTTTGCCCTGCAAGCCTTGGGCGTGCGGCACATTGTGATCTGCGGCCACTCTTGCTGTGGTGCGATGAAGGGCTTGATCAATCCCGGCGCGCTGGGCGAAATGCCGTCGGTCGCCAGTTGGCTGCGACACGCCGAAGCGACTCGTCGGCTGGTGAAGGCCAAGTATCCCGAAGCCACCGGCGATGAGTTGCTGCGAGTGATGACCGAAGAGAACGTCCTCACTCAGATCGAAAATCTGCAAACCCATCCCGCCGTGGCCGTGGCGATGGCCAAGGATTCGCTCAGCATTCACGCCTGGATCTATGACATCGCGACCGGCGGTGTTAATTCGTACGACGTTGCCGAAGGCGTGTTCAAGCCGCTCGGTGAAAACGTCCGGCCGGCAGCAGGCAACACGCCGCGCCGTGTCTTTGATATTCGCGGCGGAGATTCGCTGTTTGTCGCGTAAGCTGTTGTTGCCAAGCGATTCGTAGGACGGACCATTGGTCCGTACCGGCAGCGGGTACTGACGTCGTTTTGCAAATTACCTTCGCGCGGGACGAACCAATGGTTCGTCCTACGAGAGTTACGACGTTCTACGGTTCTATCGCTTCACACAGCGCCACAACGGCCGCGAGGCCGAGGTCTTGTGAATGCCGTCTTGCGTGTAGCCCAGCAGTTCCATTTGTGAGAACCGCTGATCGTTTAGCAGGTAATCGTAGTTGTGCTGCGTGGTGTTGGCGTGCCCTTCGAAGTACATCACGCCGCCGAGGGCTTGATCGATCGTACGCACGAAGGCTTCTTTATCTTGCACGTGGTTGATGATCGAAAAGCAGAAGACCGTGTCGAACTTGCCGGTCGTGGTTTCGATCCCCAAGTCGTGCTGACGGAATGAGCACGGGGCGGCAAACAGCGCGTTCAAACGAATGGCAGCCGTAGCGATGTTTTTGCTTCCTTCGATGCCGAGTACTTCTCGCGCGCCGCGCTCGGCGGCCAGGTAGCAGCTCATACCCAGGTTGCAGCCGAAGTCGATGACGCTTTTGCCTTGCAGGTCGGCAGGCCGAATCATCTTCATCCGCTCGGCGACATCCTTGCGGCGGCCTTCGAGCAATTCTTTGCCTTGGTGGAAGATGCTTTGATACGGTTTGTCGAGCCGCTTCGAGCCGTAGAACTCATCGGGGATCGTGGCGACCGAACGGAGGTGTTGCTGCAGCGGAATCATTTCGGCCCGCACGCTCATGCCCAACTGATGAGCGATCGAGACGCGGTGATTGCCGTCGACGACAACCAGTCGACCATCGGGTCGCTGGCAAACACGAATCGGTTCGATCTGTCGACTCTTCGAAAGCAACAAGTATTGCTCGGCGAAGCGCAGAGCTCGCGCAGCGCGCAGTTCCGGCGTGTTCTTCTCCGGGCCGTAGTGATACGACCAGCTCGCCGTCAGGTAATCGAGATAAGCCTGTTCGGGTTGCGGCTTGTCATCAGCCAGCGCTTGCATGAACTGCCGATGCGGAAACTGGGCGAGCGGCACGGTGTGATACTGTCCGCACTTCTGCTTGAAATAATCCTGCGTTCCCAAGTGCTGCTGGCCGAACAGCAGGTTCGGCAAGTCCTGCGCGGGAATCTCGACGATCGGATAGGCCTGCGAAGTCCAACGCTGCAAGGGCTTCAGGATTTGACTCAAAATGCTCATGTTCAATCTCTCGAGGTTGGTGATCAGGCAGCGCGCTTCAGACGCAGCAGGCGCTGCACCTTGGCGACGGAATAACGAAGCCACGGCAGTCGCGGCAGGCGCGGTTCGGCTTGCAACCGCTGGGGTAATGAACGCATCAGATCGTGCAACTCGGCTGCAGCGCTCACGGCTTGCGGCGGCGGTGGAGTGAGTTGCGAAAGAACCGTAACCAGACTGAGCGGGCCGCGAAAATCGAGCGGCTTGCGCGGCGATTTCACGGCTTGGGCATGGTCGGCAAATTTGAAACCATGGCCGAGAACTTCGCCGGCCGATTTCCAAGCACAGGGAATTTGCAACGCATCGGCCACGATCAAACCATGCAGCGAAGACGACACAATGCCGTCGCAACTGTCGATCGCGTGAATCACATCAGCTGGTGAACGGCGGACATCGATCAACAGCACATCGCTCGGATGAGCAGCGGCCAATTCTTGAAAGGCTGCCGTCTGCTGATCGGCGTAATGAAGGACGACGCCCAGCTTGTAGCGTTTCTTGGGCGCTTGTTGCAGCAATTGTCGCGCGAGCAAACCGGGATCGCCAAAGAGGCAACCTTGCGGACGCCCCGCGCGCTCCCAAGTCAGCGGCCCGCGAACGGCGAGTAGCTTTGCCTCTGGCAATTCACAACGGCTGTGTTCATGCAACAAGCCGGCGCCGAGAACGTAGCCGGCAAAGCCCTGCGGCACGCGTTCGAGAATGCTGCCCACGCCGATCAGTTGTGCGAAGTAAGGGTGAGCGTGCTGCACGCCCAAGCCGTAATGATTCAGCAGCGTTTCGGTCAGGCAATCGCCGAAGTTTTCGGCTCGCCACCAGAAGGCATTGATTGTGGAAGTGGGCATGTTTCACTCCTCAAGCGGCCGCACGGCGCGGCTCGGTTGCCTCAGGGCGCGAAAGCAACGACTCGAGCGCGATGTCGAGTGCATGAAGCGGCCAAGTTCGCTGAGCAAACTCGGCGGGGACTTCGAAATCGCACAAAATCAAATCAGCGCCGCGGCAGCTCTTGAGCGCCGGCGTGAAGTGATTGACCACGAGCAATTTCACGCTCGCCGATTTCGAAAACGCGCCGTCGCCTGCCAGGCGAATCTCGACATCGGCAGCCGTTGGCTCGGCGATTACTTGATAACGTTGCAGCGACTTGGCGAGTCCCGGCGCTGCGAGCAGCAGCGCGGCGCTTTCCAAAATATGCAGTTGCAGATCACCCCGGCGACGCTTCACGAGGCCATTGGCACAGCGGGCGAGTTTGCCGCGGCGATGTAGGTAGGCGACGTTCGCGCCATCGCGCCAGGTCTTCGGCACCGAGGGAGATTTGGGATGCCACAGATGATAGGTGTGGGTCTGGTGCAGGATCGAAGCAACCCGTATGCCAGCGGCGCGAAGTCGCATTCCCAGATCGTCGTCCTCACAGCCCCAGCCGACGAACGATTCATCGAAACCGTTGATTCGTTCGAAATCGGTCCGGGCGAGAGCAAAGTTTCCCGACGTCAGCCGCGGCTTGTTTGGATGATTCAAGAAGAAATGAAGCCGACTCTTCTGGGCGTCTTTCCACAGTTTGAAACGGTTCCGCCAGGTTCCGAGCTGCGTGAATTTGCCCGCCGCTACTTCGGCGACACCGAGACTTTCGCTGGACGGCTGATCGAGATGAACGCAGTAGCTGGTATTGGCGATTCCTGCGCGGCGGGCGGCCAAATGCTTCACCAGGTGATCGGGAGGAATCAGGCAATCGCCGTCGAGAAACAGCAGGTATGAAGCCGAACTGGCGGCGGCCCCGCGGTTGCGATTGGCGGCAGCGCGAAAGCCGTGGTGCGGCGCCGTCGTGAAGTGAACGGGAAAGTCGGCCGTTTGAGCGAACTCGCGGACGACATCGGGCGTGTGATCGGTCGAGCCGTCGTCGGCAACCACCACTTCGAAGGAAACGCCATGGCCTCGCTGCGCAGCGATGGAAGTGAGCACCCGCTGCAAATGCTGCGGCCGCTGAAATGTCGTGACGATGATCGACAGCTCGGGCTTGGCCGCGATCGGTGTTGAAGTGCGCACGGCAAGTCCTTCCTGGACCAAAAACCGGGTTCCGTCCGCCAAAGTTATAGCCTGACTGCATTCGGGCGACCAAGAGCAATCCGCCGGCCTGAAAGTAGCTGAATTTGCCAGAATTCAGGACTGGTAAACAGAGGTGACCAGCAAACGGAGGCGACCATCTGAATTCCGGCGAATTCAGCTACTTGGGCAGCGAGAGTCGCCGGCGAAAAAATTCGCGTGTGACACTATTGCCAGCAAATCGTCCTAAAAGGGTGTCGCGGCAGATCTGTTCTGGATTTGCCCACCTTCAACGCGGCCGGAACCGCAAAGAGGCACAAATGAATCGCAGCGTGGTATGTCTGGTGGGTTTATTGTTCGCCGGTCTGCTGGCAGGCAGCGTGCACGCCCAATGTCAGGGTGGTGGCGGAGGCCGCGGGGGCGGCAGCTCGCAGGGGAGCGGCATGGGCATGGGGAGCGGCATCGCCACAAATCGCGGCGGCGGCTCGATGTACAGCGGCCCGGGCTCATGGGCCTATGACCAAATGCTCGGTCAGGCGCTTGCTCGTCAGATGGCCATGCAGGCCTATCAAAAACAAATGGAAGATCAGGCTCGCCGAGCCGAAAACCTGGCCAAGCGTCAGTACTTCGCGGCCCAGCGTCGCGAACAGAAGCTGAAGACTCCGGCTGCCACGCCGAACTCGGCGAGCAAGTTGCTCGCGTCGAACAACGGTTCGCTCTACAGCCCGATCTCGGCGAGTCAATCGCTCGATATTCTCCCGGGTCGTTAAGCAGTTGTCTTGGAACTCGAACAACCTCTCTCGCCGCGGCGCACGAAGGCCAACTTCGCACGCCGCGGTGTTTTTTCTTGTTGTCGAGCAACCGGGAAGGCGGCTCCCGCTGAGGTGGAATTGCGAAGGCCGTTTTGACCTGAGTTGTCCGGCGTCGCTGTCTAATAAGGATATCACAGCAGACAATCTGAAACAGCACCAAACTCAGACGCGAAGTGTACGCGCTTGGAGCTAATAACTGCTGCGCATTGGGAAAAAGTCGCGGCGTGGTTGTCAGGCTGTTGGCAAATACTAGGAATTTGTTGTTTTTCAGATACAGAACTGTTGTGCGATTTGTTGTGAAACTGTTGTGTGTAGTTGTTTTGAATGTAGAGTCGACATTTTGCGAAACTCTCAGCCTGGCAAGGAGTTGCCGCGAGTTTTTAAGCAATCGAAGGCTCCGGAGTAGTGTTGTGAAACTTTTGGCTTCATTTTGCGTAAGGCATTGGTTGTCAATGTCTTACGGGGAAATCGAAATTCCAAAAGGTGTTGTAAAGTTGTGGTCCAGCGCCAAGTCTTGTCCCAATCACCCCCATCGCCCGATCTCTCCAACTCTGACACCTCCTACCTCGCTCTCCCTTTCGAATTTCACCCGTGACATGCTGCCGCCACGCTCGTCCTAACAAGCCGGGGCCGAACATCTTTTCTTTTGGAACAGGCGAGTGAGGCGAGCGATGAAACGATTCAAACCGATGATCGAGGGTTTGGAACACCGGTATGCGTTGACGGTGGCCGCGGTGGTCGACGATGGCGATTTGATTGTGACTGGCGATGCAACCGCCGCCGTCACGATCACTGCCGTCGATGCGGATACGTACGAAGTGAAGGAAGGCAACGAAGTGGTCGCCACGCTCGATGGCGTGACTGATGACATTCGCATCAAGATTGATGCGAGTGGTGATGCGAACGACCAGGTGACGCTCGATCTCAACGGCCAATCGATCGACAAGCTGATGGTCGATCTCGGCGGCGGCGATAACGATTTCACGCTGACCGGCGGGACGATGGCGGGGGATTTTCTCTATAAGGGTGGCGATGGCGATGACAACGTGACGATCGCCGACGATGCGAATGTTGAGAAGTCGGTCGCGCTGCGCTTGGGCGCGGGCGACAATAGTGCGACGGTGAACGGCGACGTCGGTCGTGACCTGAGCGTGCAAGCCGGCGCGGGTGACGACAGTGTGGCGGTGGCTACGGATGTGGTCATCGGCCGAATGTTTGCGGCGTATCTTGGCAACGGCGACAACGATGTTTCGCTCGACGGCGATGTGACGCGCGATGCAGCTATTCTGACCGGCAGCGGCGACGACACGATCAGCATTCTGGCCGCGGCAACAGTGGGTCGTTCGTTGTTGACGAGCGTCGGCAGCGGCGACAACACGGTTTCGATTGCCGGTGACGTGACTGGCAACGTGAATATTTGCGGCGGCTCGGGGAACGACACGGTCTCGGTCACCTCAGATGCGACGATCGAAGGCAATTTGTCGGCTCAACTTGGCAGCGGCAGCAACACGCTGACGGACGACGGGACGATTGACGGCGATTTGCGCGTTACGAGTTCGAACGCAGACGATGTGGTGACGGTGGCCGATACGGCGACGGTTGGTGGCGAACAGCTGATTAATCTCGGCGTGGCGATGGGTGGCGGTGGTGGTCAAGGCGGCGGACATCGTGGTCCAGGCGGGCCGCGCGGTGGTCGTGGCCCTGGTGGTTTCGGTGGCGGCTTTGGTGGATTCGGCGGATTTGGTGGTGGAGCGGGGAGCGGAGCTGGTGGCGGAACCAGCAGTGGCAGCGGCAGCACCGGCACGACTTCTACCTCCAGCTTGCGCCGGTAAAAGGATGCTAGTGCGACAAGTTGCGGGGGCGACTCAGGGGTGTCGCCCCCGCAACAACGGACATTGGTAGGGCATCGATCGGTAAAGATGATTTGGACCGCGAAAAAGCCGATTCTTTTCCGTAAGTGGTGTCCGGGCTTTTCGCGGCTCGCGGTATAGTTCGCCCGCACGCAAGAGGCGTGCAAGGCTTGAGTTTGTTCGTTCGATCAGGGAAGACTCCATGCGCATGATGCGTGTCCGGTCCGCACGAAAAATGCAATTTGAACTCCTGGAGCATCGGTCGCTCCTGGCAGCTGATGTTGCGACCAGTTTTCTGAATCTCGCCGCGGGTGTCGCGGACGACAGTTATGAAAACAACGACACGCGCACCACAGCGAGCAACCTGGGTACGCTGACGGCGAGCAAGACGATCAACAATCTGGTGCAAGCCGACGCGGCTGATTGGTACAAGTTCACCACGACGGCGACGGCAGCGGCCGGCGCGACGGTGTCGACCATCTTCACGCATTCGCGCGGCGATCTCGATCTGGAACTATACAACTCGTCTGGCACGCGGCTGAAGGTCTCGCAGGGGATCGGCGATGGCGAACTAATTTCGCTCTCGGGCCTGGCCAAGGGAACGTACTACGTACGTGTGTATGGCTATCGCGGCGCGACGAATCCGAATTACAGCTTGTCGATCAATTTGCCGAGCGCGGTGCAGGCGCCGACGGATGATCAATACGAAAACAACGACACGCAAGCCGTTGCGGCAAACTTGGGAACGCTTTCGACGAACACGACGATCTCGAATCTGCAGCTGCGCGACTCGGCTGATTGGTTCAAGTTCACGACCACAGCGACGGGTACGACAGCGAACACAGCAACGATCAGTTTTCAAAACGCGCAGGGCAATCTCGCGCTGCAACTAGTCAACGCCAACGGCATTGTGCTGGCCACATCGAATGGGAGCGGCAATACCGAATCGGTGTCGCTCTCGGGTCGTGCGGCGGGAACGTACTTCGTGCGCGTGTACAGCGCCACCGGCGCGACCAATCCCAATTACTCGCTGTCGATCAACGCGCCGGCGCAACCTGCGACGCCGCCGCCGGTCAGCAGCGGCGGTGCGTTCGATATTCAGATCAACTACACCGGTTTCACGGCGAGTCAGCGAGCGATTTTTGAATGGGCCGCTGCTGAGTGGGAATCGATCATCGTCGGCGATTTACCGAGCGCGATTTACAACGGCGCGATTGTCGACGATCTGCTAATCAATGCGACTTCGACCGATATCGACGGCCCGGGCGGCACGCTGGGCCAGGCCGGTTACGATCGCGCCCGGACCAGCGGCACGCGGTTGCCCTACCACGGCAGCATGGAGTTTGACTCCGCTGACCTGGCCGAGATGGAAGCCGACGGCTCGCTGCTGAGCGTGATCACGCATGAGATTGGTCACGTGCTGGGTATTGGCACGTTGTGGCAATCGAAGGGGCTGTTGGTGGGCGCGGGGACGAGCAATCCGATTTTCATCGGCCCGCAAGCGACGGCGGCGTATAACGCGATCTTTGGCACGAATGCGACCGGCGTGCCGGTGGAAAATGACGGCGGCAGTGGGACCCGCGATTCGCACTGGCGCGAGAGCGTCTTCAACAACGAAATCATGACCGGCTATATCAATGCCGGGTCAAATCCGCTCAGCCGCATCACGGTCGCTTCGCTCGCCGATCTGGGATACACCGTGAACATGGCCGCGGCCGATAATTTCGCCCGGCCGGCTTCAGCGAATCTGGTTGCAGCAAATTCGGCTAGTTCCAGCAGCAACGGCGCGTCACGGCTGACCGCAGCGGGGGATTTTTTCGCGGGTGCAATATTCGCAGCCCTCAGCCGTTCTCCCTCCCAAGCCGGATTGCGTACTGACGATGGTACCCGCCTGACGGAAAGAAACCTTCCGCGGCAGGCGGTGTTTGCAGAAGTGAACGAGCTGATTCGGTTGTGGGCGAATGACCATATTTCCGTGACGGAAGTGGCCGAAACCGCCCGGCCGACGCAGACCGAGGATGTCGATCTGATTTTTGGCACAGCAGACTTGGGCTGGGAGAACAGCTGAACTGTCGCTGAGCCGCAGCAATGAAATTGAGGCTCAGCGTGCGAATTGCAGTTGCGGTGGGATTGGTAGCTCTCGGCAGCATTTCTCTTTTGGCGCTCGCTCAGACGCCAGAAGGTTTTCAACCGCCGCCGCGTCAGCCTGGTGGCGGCGGCCCAGGCCAAGGGCCCGGTGGTCCCGGTCAAGGTCCGGGTGGACCGGGTGGTTTCTTTCGCGGTCCCGGTGGCCCCGGCGGTCAGCCGCAGCATCCCACGGCGACGTTGCTCGGCATGCCTGAGGTTCAGGAAGAACTCGAGCTTTCGGCCAATCAAAAGCGAGCGATCACTGCCGCGGTCGAAGAGCTGAACAAGACGACGCAAGCCGCCGTGGGTGCCTTCGATCCACGTCGCATGGGCGATATGAGCGAAGACGAGCGGAACAAGCTCTTTGCCGAGATGCGGACCAAGTCGGAAGCCGCGAACAAAGGAGCCGATGATACATTTCGGAGGATCCTGTCGACCAAACAAACCAAGCGGCTCGATCAACTGCGGCTGCAGCGCGAAGGCGCCTCGGCGATTGTTCGGCCTGAAAATGTCGACAAGCTGAAGCTCTCGGAGAAGCAAGTAAAACTGCTGACCGAAGTGCAGGCCCGCAGTTCTGCCGGCATGGGCCCCGCTGTGGTTTCACCACAAGCGTATGCCGATATGCTCGCGGTCCTCTCAACCGATCAGCAACAGCAATGGACTGAGCTCAGTGGCAAGCCGTTCAAGTTCACGTCACAACCGGCGGGGAATGCGGGGCGCGGTCCAGGTGGTCCTGGCGGCTTTGGTCCTCCCGGCGGCGGCGGTCCGGGTGGGCCCGGTGGTGGGCCGTTCGGTGGTGCTGAACGGAAGTTGCTCAAGGAATACGACAAAGATGACAACGGCGTGCTGAATGTCGCCGAACGAAAAGTGGCCCGTGAGTTTCTCAAGACCCAACCGCAACAGCGCGGCTTTGGTCCTCCAGGAGGCGGCGGTCCGGGTGGCCCGGGCGGTGGTGGCCCAGGCGGACCTGGAGGCGGCGGACCCGGCGGCGGTGGACCTGGCGGCGGTGGACCTGGCGGCGGTGGACCTGGCGGTGGTGGACCTGGTGGTGGTGGACCTGGTGGTGGTGGACCTGGTGGCCCGGGAGGTGGTCGCATGATGGGCGGCCCTGGCGGTGGACGTCGTGAACCGGGCAAACCCGGTCCGAAGGTCGCGGTCACCGATGTAAAGCCGATTCCCGATGCTCCGCTGTATGCACCCAACGTGCTGCGAACGATTTTCATCGAATTCGAAAACAGCGACTGGGAAGAAGAGCTCGAAGCCTTTCACAATACCGATGTGGAAGTGCCGGCCACGCTGACTGTCGACGGCAAGCAGTATCCGAACGTGGGCATTCACTTCCGAGGTATGTCGTCGTACGGCAGCATTCCCCGCGGCTCGAAGCGGTCGATGAATTTGTCGCTCGACATGGTGCAGAAGGATCAACGGCTGTACGGCTACAAGACGTTGAACTTGCTCAACGCCAACGATGACCCAACGTTCCTGCACACGGTCCTCTTCTCGCAGATCAGCCGCGAGCACATCCCCGCGCCGAAGGCGAACCTAGTGAAGGTCGTCGTCAACGGCGAGAGCTGGGGCGTGTATGTGAACGCTCAGCAATTCGACAAAGTTTTCGTCGCCGAGAATTTTCCGAAGAAGGAAAAGGGAACGCGCTGGAAGGTAAGCGGCAGCCCCGGTGGCGGCGGCTCGCTGGCTTATCTCGGCGAAAACCTCGACAGCTACAAGCGGCTGTATGAGATGAAGTCGAATGATGACGAGAAGGCTTGGAAGGCGCTGATTCAGCTCACGAAGACGTTGAACGAAACGCCCCCCGAAGAACTCGAAAAAGCGATTGAACCGCTGCTCGATGTCGAAGGTGCCTTGTGGTTCCTGGCGCTCGACAACGCCCTGGTCAACAGCGACGGCTATTGGATTCGGGCCAGCGATTACAGCATCTTCCGCGATAGCGACGGCAAGTTTCACATTATCGCCCACGACATGAACGAAACGATGATGCCCGGTATGGGACCGGGCATGGGTGGCCCAGGCGGCGGACCCGGAGGCCCTGGTGGTCGCGGACCCGGTGGACCGGGCGGCGGTCCTGGCGGACCCGGTGGTGGTCCGCCAATGGGTGGTGGTGGCGGCGCTGGCAACAGCGGTTACAAGGTTGATCCGCTCGTTGGTTTGTACGACACGAGTAAGCCGCTGCGGAGCAAGTTGCTCGCAGTGCCGAAGTATCGCGCGAAGTATCTGGCCAACGTCCGGACCATCGCCGAGAAATCGCTCGATTGGAACAACCTCGGCCCGATCGTGAAGGAATACTCGCAGTTGATCGAGAAAGAAGTTGCGGCTGACACGCGCAAGCTGTCGCCGTTCACGGAGTTCGAAGCAGCGACCGGCGGCGCCACGAGCCGCCACAGCCTGGAGCAATTCGCCCGCGAACGTCGGGCGTATTTGCTCGATCACTCGGCAATTGCGAAAGAGTAAGAGCCTCTTGATCGGCCGAAAAAAGTGGGACGGACCATGGGTTGCCATGGTCCATTCACCAGAACTACCGCTTCTCGGCCCACACCACGCGTTCGATGCAGACGGCCACAAAGTCAGGCTGTTTCCACATGCAGTGACGGCTGTCGGGATCGATCAAACGATCGAGTCGGCGCAGCGCTTTCGGCTTCAGGCAAGCTTCGACGCGTTCGCGCAGGCTGTGCAGAAACGATTGAAAATACTCTTCGCCGTGGGCGCTCAGTGGTTGCTGTCGGGTGAAAGCAAAGCTCCGCTCTTGCGGCCGAACGAACTTCGCCTGGCGGAGCAAACGCGATAGCCAGCGTCCCGCATAGAACTTGGCAGGTCGACTGGCGGTGGCCTGAAAGTGCTTTAGCTCGGCGGCCAGGATGTGAAGTTCCAAATCGACGGGCCACGGCAAGAGAATGTGATGCAGCGAGTCGTTTTCGAGCAAGGCAATTCTTCCGCCGGGCCGCAGAACTCGCTGCATCTCTGCGAGGCAGGCGTTGATTCGCGGCAGGCTGTACAAACTCTGCGCGCACCACACGAAATCGAAGGTCTCATCTTTGTACGGCAGCTTGGTCGCATCGGCGCGTTCCAAGTCAATGTCGCTTGCATTAGAGCGGTCCACATTGCGTGAGGCTTCGCTCAGCCAAGCGGAAGAGATATCGACGGCCGTCACCGAGCCAGCCCGGCCCACCATCTCATCGAGCCAGATCGCAAACTTGCCGTCGCCAGTTGCGATTTCCAAGACCTGCGCCCCGGCGTGAATCGGCAGCTTCGTGATCATCGAACGGAGTTCGCGGGCGAACTCGCGATGAAACGCCTTCAGCATCGGAGCATAGGAGGGTAGTGCCGCCGCTTGCGTAGTCATAGGTTCCTCGCCTGTTGCGCTGAGATGTGCGCATAAAAAATGCCACGCCCAGTAATTGGGAGACTGAGTCGGCTACTCAATTCTCGATCGAGTAGTCGGTTCAATCTGCTCTTTTACCGAGCGTGGCTGCTTGCCTCACGCGTCTTCAATACCTGAATGACTGTCAGTTCCGGACTGGTTCTACCGGTTGCTGAGCATCATTCCAAACATGAGACCAACCAGAACACCGGCTCCGAAGCAGACTGCTACGGATTCGGCTGGGTTGTGCCTCACTACGCGTGTGGCTTGCTTGTATCCTTGGCGAACCATTTCGTTCGCCTGTTCGGTTCCCTGCTGGAACCCTTGTTGAACCCGTTCGCCGGCATGGCTGGCAAAGTCGGTCGCGTATTCGCCGGCGCCTTGAGCGTACTCAGCGATACGGTTCGTGGCTTGGCTGGCATATTCTGCGGCTTGGCCGGCGATCGACGAGCCACCCTTATTAAACGAATCGAGGAATTGCTCGATGGCTTGGCGTGCTTCGCCGGTCTTCCGCTGGATCATGCCGACCAACTGATCGACGTTGCCGTTGAACGCGCCGAGATCGTCGTTCGTCAGCTGGCCCCATTTGGTGCGGAGCTTACCTTTGATTTCGTTCCAGTTTCCTTGCAATGTTTGAGCGTTCGGCATGACTTGTTTCCCGTGCAGGGCTCCTCGTTTGGCTTCCAACAGCGAGGGGCGACTGATTTCGCCGCCTCGCTTTGTTTGTCTTTGTCGGAACGATTGGATTGCAATGCTCGTGCCACGCGGGAAATGTTGCAAATCTCGCGATTTTGCCTTCAGTTGTGCGGCAATCGATCGCGGAGCGCGCGAAATTCGGCCACGGCGGTTGCCGAACAGCCAAAAGCAGCCGCTGACAGCGAGTTTTCCTCCTATTCAGCTATCACCGGCGTGCTATACTTACAGCAGTGATCGCAAGAAAAGATTGTCCCGAGCCCGAACCTTTGATGTGGGCTCGCTGTCTCTGTACTCAATCACAGGTTGCATCGGCCACGCTGGCCGCAGCCAACCGCCGCGAGACTACACTGCGAAGACGCAGGTACTTTCTCGCTTTCAGGCCCGGTTTTCCGGCTCGATTCTCCCTAGCACGAATCGCCCGAAAACTGCACCGCGATGATGTTTCGCTGGCCTGCCTCGCCGAACGAGATTGTTTCGGCGTTTCCGCCTCGCGTCAGTATCCTGCCCGCGAAGGCCCAAGTTTTTTCACAGCTGGCAGGATGGTTTTGTAGACTATAGGAATGATGAATCCAGAAGAGAACGAAGAATCCCTCCCCACCTCGGCCGACGCGAATGCGGGCCATCAAGCGGAGGAAGCTGCCCCCGAACCCCAGGCGACTGAGCCTGAATTGCTCGAGCAGCAAGTTGAAGATGTCGCCGAAGATGCGACCGATGAAGAAGGCGACGAAGCAGCCGCTGAACAAGCCGCGCCGCGAGAGAAAGCCTCTCCCGCCGCTCGCAAGCTCGAGCCGCTCGTGCTTGCCCACGTCTTGCGCGAGCAATATCAACCCGTGAAGCCGCGGGTGATCGCCAAGCAGTTGAAGCTGCCGAGCGAACAGCACCAGGCCCTGAAGATCTGCATCCGCCGGCTCGTGAAGCAAGGCAAGCTGTCGTTCGGCAGCGGCCATATTGTGCGACCGCCGGTGAAGCCGGCGAGCAAGCAACCGACTGCGGTGGCTGCGACGCCAATTCAAAAACTAGAACCCCGTGAAAAGACGCGGCCACAGTCGGAGAAGAAGTCCGCCGACAGACCAGTCGACCGCGGCCTCGTCACCGGCAAGTTCCGCCGCGCGGCCAAAGGCTTTGGCTTCGTTCGGCCGCTGGGAACACCTCGCAGTGCCGAACGCAACTTCGATATTTTCATCCCGCTCAAGAACACGCTCGATGCTGCCAGCGGCGACGTCGTGACGGTTCGCGTGATGCGCGATCGCAGCAACCGCGACGAAAAGGGCCAGCCGAAGATCAGCGGCGAAATCACCAAGATCGTCGAACGGAGCACGCATCAGTTCGTCGGCTTGTACAAAGAAGTCGAAGGGGCCGCCTTCGTTGATGTCGACGGTAAGCTCTTTGCCCAGCCGGTACCGGTCGGCGATCCCGGCGCGAAGGGCGCCGCTCCGGGCGATAAAGTTGTGATCGAAATGGTGCAGTTCCCCACGCACTACGGCGACGGCGAAGCGGTCATCACCGAGGTCCTCGGTAAGAAGGGTGAGCCGGGCGTCGACACGCTGTCGATCCTGCGTGAGTTCGACCTGCCGGAAGATTTTCCCGATGAAGTCGTCATCGCTGCCCGCGAAGAAGCTGAGCGATTCGACGAAGCCATCGGCGATCGTCTCGATCTGACCGAAACGACGGTCGTCACGATCGATCCGGTCGACGCCCGCGACTTCGACGACGCGATTTCGCTCACACGGCTCGAAAATGGCCATTGGCGACTCGGCGTGCATATTGCCGATGTGTCGCACTTCGTGCAGTTCCGCTCACCCCTCGATCGCGAAGCCCGCGAGCGCGGCACGAGCGTGTATCTGCCGGATCGTGTCATTCCGATGCTGCCCGAGATCATCAGCAACAACCTGGCCAGCCTCCAGCCGAACAAAGTTCGCTACACGCAAACCGCGTTCATCGAGTTCTCGGCCGAGGGAGTGCCGGTTCACAGCGAGTTCTATCGCAGTGCGATCAAGAGCTGCCGCCGCTTCACTTACGAAGAGGTCGACGAGTATCTAGCCAACGCCGAACCGTGGCGAGCCAAGCTCGAGCCGCGGGTTTTCGATCTGCTCGGCATGATGCACGAGCTGGCCATGATCCTCCGCCGTCGGCGGTTGGACAAAGGCGCGATCGAACTGACGCTGCCGGAAGTGAAGATCGATCTCGATCGCCGTGGCGAAGTGGTTGGCGCGCATCGCGTGATCAACACGGTCAGCCATCAGATCATTGAAGAATTTATGCTCGCCGCGAATGAGGCGACCGCGCGACTCCTCACCGAGCGCGAAGTGCCATTCCTGCGACGAATTCACGAGCAGCCCGACTTGCGGAAGATGGACGCGCTGAACGGCTTCATCAAGGAGCTCGGCATCGAGTGCGAGGATTTGCACAGCCGCTTCGAAGTGAAGCGAATCATCAAGGAAGTTGAAGGTAAAGCCGAAGAGCATGCGGTGAACTACGCAGTGCTCCGCAGCATGCAGAAGGCGGTTTACAGCCCGGTGGAAGAAGGGCATTACGCGCTCAACAGCGAACACTACTGCCATTTCACATCGCCGATTCGGCGATATCCCGATCTCACGATTCATCGGATGATCGAAGCGATTTGCCTCGGCAAAAAACCGGCGGCTGATTTCGAACGGCAGATGTTGCTGGGCGAACATTGCAGCGATCGCGAGCAACGAGCCGAGAAGGCCGAACGCGAACTGACGAAGGTCAAACTCCTAACCTACCTCGCCAAGAAGGTTGGCCTGCGGATGTCGGCTGTTATCACCGGCGTCGAAGAGTGGGGCATGTTCGCGCAGGGCATCGACATGCCAGCCGAAGGCTTGATCCGCACCGACGCCCTCGGCGACGATTACTACCGCTATGACTCGGCCAGCCATAGTCTGGTGGGCTATCGCCAGGGTAATCGCTTCCGGCTGGGTGATCGAATCGAAGTCGAAGTAGCCCGTGTCGACATCGACAAGCGCGAACTCGACTTCCGCGTCGTCAAACGAATGGAAACCGTCGAACGCGCCGGCGGCAAATCACTCGGTGGAAGGCGCCGGTCCAAAGATGCCGACATGATTAAGGACCGCCGTCCCCCGCGCGGCAAGAGCGGCGGTAAATCATTCGGCGGTCGGTCGTCGGGTGGCAACTCGGGCAGTAGCTCCGGCGACATGTCGCGCGGCGGCAGCTCGCACCGGGCCGAGAGCTTTGGGAAGCCGAAGAAGTCGAAGCGGAAGGGCCGCCGGTAATTTGCCGGCGCGCGATCATTCCCGAAACGCCGGAAAGCACCAGCAGCTGTCGTCGTCCCACGAGCGATCGAGCGGGTCGCACTCGAGCGTCAGCGTTTTGGCCCCCTCAGGAATGTTGACAGCGACCGGAGCGATGGCGCGGCGCTCGACGGAGTACAGCTCCTGGCCGTCGGCGCTGACGATGAATTTCACACTGCCGCTGCGGGCGCAATAGGCCATCGCGGTGAACGCTTTCGTGCCGGGAGGAATGGCGTAGGTCAAACGCGAAGGCGCGTGAGCATAGACGAAGTCAGTGCACGGCTGACCGTTGATGATCGGGTTGGTCCCCGCGTTGATGCCGAATTTGTCTTCGAAGTGAGTCTTGATCGCGGGAGTAAGCGAGGTGAGTGAGGTCGCTCTCATCTCGGCATAGCGCTCGGGGATGGGTTGCAGCAGCGGCGCGGCTCGGCCATAAAAGCCCTCGCCCTCGAGAAGCTTGACGCGGCACGTCGTGAACGTGGCAGGAGTGTCGTAAATGGCGAGCGCCGGCTGGGCTTTGGTCCCGATGCTCCACGCGGGAGCAACCTGGAGATCGCTCGTGGGCCCTTCGTACATATACCGCTGCTTGCCATCGAGTGTGTAGGCCACCTGCGCATGATCGCCGGTCAACCGCACGCTCATCTTGATGCGATGCAGTGTATTGGGTTGGAGCAAGTTGGCGACGACGGCTGCGGGATTTTCCCACGCCTCTTTGCCGGCCACTCGATCGAGATAGCTGTACTTGCGATTTCCATATGAATCGGTGCTGACGAGGACGTTTTGGTCGCCAACGGGAATGATCAGGTGGATGTCGTCATGATCCACACCTAGTTTGAACTCGGTTTCAAAATCGTAGCTGCAGTTGGTGAGAATCACCGGAAACCGCAGCCGTGAATTGCGGATGCCGGTCACGCTCAGTTGGTTGCCGTTGCGAGTCCATTCTCCGCTGGCCAGATCGTGATCGAATTCGACCAGCGGAATCAATTCGATCCACGTATGAGACTCCAGCGGCTCGCGTTTCGATTCCAACACGGGCTCTGACACGGGTTCCGTCGGTTCCGATTCTGGCGTTGTCGGCGTCGGCGGCGGTTCGGAGGCCGGAGGAACCACAAAAGGGTCCGGTGTCATCTCTCGCGGAACTGCTGCCGGTGGGATTGTTGGATGGGGCGGTCCGGGCACTTGATGCAGCGGAGGCTGCGGAATCGTTGGCTGGAGATTTGGTGGTGCGGGTACATCCGGCGCGATTGCCACTGGGACTGGCGGCGTACTACCGCCCATCTGGCTCACGAACAACACAATGATGCCCAGCGATACGACAACTCCCGCCACAATCGCGGCAACCAGGGCCGGACTCATGATGGAGTCGTTGCCGCCGTGCGCGGGCCCCAGCGTGTGTGAGTGAAACGCAGACGCCGGCGCGGAGAGTTCCGGATAAACGGGGTACTGCGGCGCAGGTGGTTGCTGTGGCAGTGGTTGTTGCACCTGCGGCCTAGGCTGCACAGGGGCAGGTTGCTGCGGCCGGGCAACAGGTGTTGGCTTGGCTGCCGCCGGTTTCGGCGCGGCGGCAGGCGCTGGCTTCGGTGCGGCCTTGGGCTCGAGTTGTTTGCGAAGTTTGGCGTCGTAGGCAGCCCGTTCGGCATCATCCAGCAGGATATGTCGCGCGCGAGCAAGTTCGTTCAGGAGCTTTTGGCTATCGACTGCATGCTTGCCGACCTGAAAGCTGCGAAGGTGGGACATCTGCCGATCGGCAGCGCGCTCGATGACCGAGTGGACGTTCTCGAACAGGCTAATGCCGACCAGCCGATACAAATTCGGAGGCTGTTCCGCGGGCGGAATCCCGAGTAATTCGTGGTACGCATCGAATTGTGAAGACTTACTCATCGCGAATGCGCCAGATCTCCGTTACCTGCCTTCGATACTTTATCATGAATGACCCTGACAACCGGGTCAACGATTCTCAATGCAAGGAAACCGCACCGTGGCCAAGAAAAAGCCAAGTAAAAAAGATTCGAAAAAGAAAAGTGACGACCGCATCATCCTCCGCACCGGCGAAGCCCTCGTCGAAGGCGAACCGGCTTACTCGGCGGCAGAACCGGAAGTGGTGATTGGCGAGCTTGATGGCCCGGTCGGTTATGCCATCGCCAATCTGATCGGCGATCAGGTGAAGGGGCACACCAAGGTCTTTGCGATTCTCAATAGCGACGTGCAGATCAGGCCGACGACACTGATGGTTAGCAAGGTGACCGTCAAGAGTTCAAAGTACACCAACATCCTGATGGGCACCGTGCAATCCGCGATCGCTCACGGTGTGCTCGATGCAGTGCGGGCCGGCGACATTCCCAAGAAGAAAGCCAACGATCTGGGAATTATCGTTTCGGTTTGGCTCGATCCGTCGATCGTCGACGAAGAAAAGGTCGACTTTGAGTTGCTCTTCAAAACCAATCGCGAAGCCACAGCCAAAGCGATCGGCAAGGCGATGCGGAACGAACCATCGATTGATTGGCTGCTCGACAATCAAGACAAGGTGCAGCATTACTTCCACCAATTGGCCGTAGAAGGCAAGCTGTAGTCGTCAACCGCTCAGCGCTCGATGCATGGACGCGGATTGCTTGTTGACGATCTTCGATAACGCTCCCGAATCGATTCATCGATCGCGGGAGCGATCGACGACTAGCGATTCCGCCACAGCACGCGATCGTCGATGCCGAGCTTTTGTTGCACGGCGAGGATTTGCGATTTGAAACGCTTCGCATCGTTCGGATAGCCCGCCGTCGCTTTCAGACCGGGTACATGCGACTGCCAGAAGCGGTTGAACGGTCGCAGCGAAACCTCGCGGAGATACTTTGCCGTCATCGACGCCAGGGCCGCGGCGAGCATCCGTTCTCCCTTGGCGAGAAACCGCAATTCCAACGGGCGGCCAGCGTAATTCAGCCGATAAACGCTCTCGGCTTTCGATTCGCGGACCGTACGCACGGGCTCATCGCCAAAGACATGCTGAATGAGATGAGCATAGCGATCGCGGCCGCCGTGCTTGTCGCAAGTGACCGTGGCCGGCAACTCGGCGTGCTCGTCGAGCACGTCTTTCAGGAGTTCGAGCGTGACTAGTGACAGGACCGTCGCCTTGTTTTCATGCCGATCAACTTCAGCGTTGAACATTTCAGGAAACACTGCTGCGGCGCGCAGCGATTTTAGTTCCACGCCGGCCTGCTTCATTCCTGCGCTGCAATGCTGCAGACATTTGCCGATTTGTACGCTGCACGCATCGAGCGGCACCGCTTCTTCTTCCTCTGCATGCCAGGCCAGTGCGGTTCGGTCTGTCTGGCAATGGGCAGCGAGTGCAGTCCACAACCCCACGGTGGAAGTGGGTTGCTGACCCAGCAAAGCGAGACACGTCAGCACACCGCGCTCGATCGCGGCTAGTCCGCTGCCGGGCGAATAAAGTGCCTTCGAATCGGCGATGGCCAGACGCAAATCGTCATCATCGCATTCTTCCTCTGCGATCACTGTGGCCAGATGTTCGTAGAGTTTTTCTGGCGCGACAGATTTCGGCGTTTGCCAGGCGCTCACCGCGACGACGAGAGGTCCCAGGTTGGGCCCATAGCCCGCTTCGTCGGTGCCGATGAGCAAGTGCATACTCGTCCTTGGTAATGGCTGTGGCTCAACGATCAGGGTATGCTATCACCATTCGATGATAATCTGCTTGAAGACCGAGAGGTTTTACCATGCGACTCGCTTTTCTACTACTTGCGGGCGCTGCGGCGGTGGCCGCTTCTGGCTGCGGTTCTGCCGCGGGCAATCTTCCCACTCCGCAACCTCCGAAGGTGACCGTTGCGGTTCCGGCGGTTCGCGAGGTGCGCGACATCGACGATTACACCGGCCGGATTGAGTCGACGCAAACCGTCGAAGTGCATGCCCGCGTCGGCGGCATTCTCGATGAGGTCTACTTCGCCGACGGCGACTTTGTGGAACGCGGCAAGGTTCTTTATCAAATCGATCCTCGCACCTACCGCGCCGAGTGGGACCAGGCGAAAGCCCGCGTCACGCTCTACGACGCCAAGTACAACCTGGCTCGCACGATTCGCGCTCGTAACGAGAGCCTGCTCAAAGCCAAGGCCGTGGCTCAGGAAGAATTCGATCAATCGGTGGCTTCCGAAGCCGAGGCTCTCGCAGCCCGCGAATCGGCTCTCGCCGATACCGAGACAATGCGGCTGAACCTGGAGTTTACGCAAATCAAAGCCGAAATCTCCGGCCGCATCGATCGCACCTACATCACCCGCGGCAACATGGTTCAAGCCGGCGCGCTATCGCCGGTGCTCACGAAGATCGTTTCGGTCGATCCGGTTTATGTCTATTTCAATCCCGACGAAATCGCCTTCCTGCGATACACCGAGCGACGCGTCGCCGGCGACGGCAAGATGGAAGCGACGCACTTGCGAGAACGAAAGATCGTCGTCACCATCACGCTGGCCGACGGCACGACGTATTCCGAAGCAGGCTTGATCGACTTTGCCTCGAACACCGTCGATCCGAGCACCGGAACCATTACCGTGCGGGCTTCCTTCCCCAATCCAAAGCGAGCTCTCACGCCGGGACTGTTCGTCCGGTTGCACATTGCATCCGAAGACGCCTACCAGGCCGTGTTGATTCCCGAGCGAGCGATCAACACTGATCAAAGCGACAAGTTTGTCTATGTCATCAACGACAAAAACATCGCCGAACGAAGGAACGTCGTCCTCGGCACCAAGCACGGCAAACTGCGTGTCGTAAAAAGTGGTCTCGGCGCGAGCGATCGCGTGGTGATTAGCGGCGGCTTGCTTGTCCGGGCTGGTTTGCCAGTAACTCCCGAAGAGGGAGCTGTCGACATCTCGTCGCTGCCAGCTCTCCCCAAGCCGCCGACCGCGATGGAGAATTCAGAGCCTGCGAAACCCGCTCCCCCGCCGGAGCTTCCCATTCAAGCAGCGCCGGACCGAACACCTCCTCCGATTGTTCCGGACACGCCCGCCAAACCGTTGCCACCCCCGAGCGCCAATCCCTGACCCAGCCGCCTGTTCGCTGATCTGCCTGCGTGCTCGCAGCAATTATTTGCGTACTCGTAGCCAAAACCTGCCGCGCAACAAGGACTTACTCCGTGCTGGCTCGCTTCTTTATCGATCGCCCGATCTTCGCCTGGGTGCTTTCGATCGTCATCGTCTTCGCTGGGATCATTTGCAACTACATCCTGCCGATCGCGCAGTATCCCGATATTGCGCCGCCGACCGTGCAAGTCACCTGCGTCTATCCCGGCGCAAGCGCGGTCGATGTGCAGAACAGCGTCGCCGCGCCCATCGAGCAACAAGTCGTCGGTGTCGAACGCGCACTCTACATGGCATCGCAATCGGCGAGCGATGGCAGCTACACGCTCACCGTGACGTTCGAACTCGGCACCGATCTGAACATGGCCCAGGTGCTCGTACAAAACCGCGTCGCGCAAGCCTTGCCGCAGTTGCCCGACATCGTGCAGCAGACGGGCGTAACGACCAAGAAAAAGTCGCCGAACATTCTGCTCGCCGTGGCTTTGTTTGCTGAAGGGAAGAGTCCCACCGAACCGCCGCCGTTCAATCAGCTCTACATCAGCAACTACGCCACGATTCAGGTCCGCGATGAACTCGCGCGGCTCGAAGGAGTTGGCGACGTCACGATTCTCGGCCAGCAAGACTATAGCATTCGGGTCTGGCTAAATCCCGATCAGCTCGCGAGTCGCGAGCTGACCGGCGGCGACGTTGTGAAAGCGCTGCAAGAACAAAACGTGCAAGTCGCCGCGGGCCAGGTAGGTCAACCGCCCGTCCCCGCTGGCCTCGACTTTCAATTGACCATGACCACGCTGGGCCGTTTGACCGAGCCCGAGCAGTTTGCCGAAATCGTGATCAAAACCGGCGACGGCGGCAAGATCACGCGGCTGAAAGACATCGGCCGCGTTGAACTCGGCGCGAAGAACATGAACACGACTTGCCGGCTCGACAGTCTGCCAGCCGCCAGCCTCGCTGTGTGGCAGTTGCCCGGCAGCAATGCTCTCGACACCGCCGATCGCGTTCGCGCACGGATGAAAGAACTCCAGCCGCGCTTTCCCGAAGGTTTGAAATTCCGCATCGACTACGACACCACTCCCTTCATTCGCGAATCGGTAGCCGAAGTTTTCAAAACACTGCGCGACGCGGTGATTCTCGTCGCGATCGTCGTGCTCCTCTTCCTGCAGGACTGGAAAGCCCTTGTTCTGCCGCTGATCGACGTCGGTGTGTCGCTGGTTGGTACGCTGGCGGTTCTCGCACTGATGGGGTTCTCGCTCAACAATCTCACGCTCTTCGGCTTGGTGCTGGCCATCGGCATCGTGGTCGATGATGCGATCGTGGTGCTCGAAAATATCGAGCGCTGGATCGGCATGGGCTACAAGGTCCGCGAAGCTACCATTCGGGCGATGGATGAAATCACCGGGCCGATCATCGCGATCACGCTCGTTCTTAGCAGCGTGTTTCTGCCGAGCGCTTTTCTCGGCGGCATCACGGGGCAGTTTTTCCGGCAGTTTGCTTTGACGATCGCAGCGTCGATGGTGATTTCAGCCATCAACGCGATGACGATGACTCCCGCGCGGGCGACGTCGGTCTTCCGCGATCCCGTTCCCGGCGAACATCACGACCATCGCGAAGCCTTGCCTTGGTGGGGCATTATGTTCCTCGCCGGTTTGCTCACACTTTGGATCGGCGAGACTTTTTTCGGTGGTCTCTTCGGCATGGGTGGCGGCGATCATGGCCACGGCGAGGCTGGCGAAACCACTAGCTCGCTGCGACTCTGGTCGTTGCGGGCGATGCTGCTCGTCCCCGGTTTGATCATCGGTTTCGCGCTCGCCCAGCCGGTAAACAAGAGCCTCAAAGTTGCCTTCGGCGGCTTTAATAAGGTTTTCGACTGGATCACGAACGGCTACGGCGTGCTGGTGAAGGGGATGGTTCGAACCGCCGTGATCGTGCTCTTCGTCTACGGCGGCCTGCTGGTGCTCACCGGCATCGGCTTCACGAAGATTCCGACCGGGTTCATTCCGAATCAAGACAAGGGCTATCTGCTGCTCGACGTGCAGCTCGCCGACGCGGCGGCGCTGGAACGGACCGACGATGTGATGAAGCAGGTGGAGAAGATCGTCCTCGAAACGCCCGGGGTGGGCCACATTCTCGACGTCAGCGGCCAGTCGTTCATTTTGAATGCAATCAGCTCTAACTACGGCGGCGGATTTATCATCCTCAAGCCGTTCCACGATCGTAACGGCCATGCCGAAGGGGCCGATGCCGTAGCTGCGGAGTTGCGAAAACGCTTGAGCACGATCGCCGATGCGCGGATTTCGATTTTCGGCGCGCCGCCGGTCGATGGCCTTGGCAATGCGAGCGGTTTCAAACTGATGGTTGAAGATCGCGGCAACATCGGTCTCGAAGCGTTACAAGCGCAAGCTGACAAACTTGCTGATGAGGCGAGGAAAATGCCCGGCATGCTTGTCGTCTTCAACAGCTTCCGCGCGAACACTCCGCAGCTCTACATTGACGTCGATCGCGTGAAATGCAAATCGATGGGTGTCGAGTTGAAGCAAGTCTTCGACGCACTGCAGATCTACATGGGCAGCGTCTACGTCAACGATATCAACAACTTCGGCCGCACCTGGCAGGTAAACGTGCAAGCCTCGGCCGAGTTCCGCGTCGACGCCGATACCGTCCGCCGGCTGAAGGTCCTCAATCGCGAAGGGCACGCCGTGCCGATCGGTTCCGTGGCCACCATTCAAGACACGACGGGCCCGGTGCTAATCAACCGCTTCAACACTTATCCCGCCGCGGTGGTCAACGGTGTGAACTCGCCGCTGGTCAGCACCGGCGACGTTTTGAAAAACATGGAAGCCCTCAGTGCTCGTGAACTGCCGAACTCGATGGTGCCCGAGTGGACGGAAATCTCCTTCCTGCAACGGCAGGCATCCCGCATCGTCAAAATCCAAGACCTGCGAAATAGTCCAATTACCGCTCTCATTGGCGCGGTCGTGCTCGTCTACCTGATTCTCGCGGCGCAGTACGAAAGCTGGACGCTCCCTTGGACCATCCTGCTTGTGGTGCCGATGTGCGTGCTGTGCGCCCTCATTGGCATCTTCATCGCGCGGATGGATATGAACATCTTCGTGCAAATCGGCTTCGTGGTGCTCGTTGGGCTCGCGTGTAAGAACGCGATTCTCGTCGTCGAGTTTGCGAAGGAGCGAATGGAAAAGGACGGCCTGTCGCTGTTCGACGCCACGATCGAGGCAAGCAAAGTTCGCCTCCGCCCGATCGTGATGACCTCGTTCGCGTTCATCCTCGGCGTGGTGCCGCTGATGCTTGGTCACGGCGCTGGCGCCGAAATGCGCCGCACGCTCGGCGTCGCCGTTTTCAGCGGCATGCTCGGCGTAACGATGTTCGGCATCTTCCTGACGCCGATTTTCTTCTACGTCATCCAATGGCTAGTGGGAGCCAAGTCGGGAACGAAGAAGACAGAAGCGACAACCGAAGACGCCGCGCCGCCGCACCCATAGTCGACTTTCGCTCCGCGAAAGTTACGCCGGAAGAGCGCTAGCGATTCCGCATTTAGGCACGAGGAGTTCCCCATGCCGCGCGCAGCCAAGTGACATATACCGGCAATTGCAATAGTGCAATCAATGGCCGCGGCAGATCCAGCCAGGAACAAGCAACGCAGACCACCAAGCCGCCAGTTGCCAGCAAAATGCCGGACCAGAATTGCAACTCTGATCGATTCGCGACTGAAAGTTGGCTACTAGGAGGCCAATGTTCGGAAAATTCATTCATCCGCTGTACGGCATAGATCAAGCCAAAGGGAAACAGCGAAGTGACTGTAAGATAGTGCAATAGCGTCGGCCACCGAGGGCCCAGCCTAGGCGCACGGCCCCACCAAGTATGGAAGTACTCCGCGGGCAGCATGTAAGTGTTCGCCAGCACGAACAAGACGCACCCCATAGCCAGGACGGCACCTGCAATTCGCTGTCGATCCGCAAAGGCAAGGCGACTTCGGAAGGCCAGCAGGATCGCGCAAGCCGAGGCAGTGGTGCGATCGATCCATTCCAAAGATGGCACGCCAGAACGCGCATTCGTGAATGCGCGAATCGACCAACCGAGAGCGGCGGCAATCGCAATGGTCAGCAGAAGACCATCGCGCAAATTAAACTGGCCGTCAGCTGTGATCTGCGACGGAAAGTGCCGACGATAAGCAGGAATCAATAGCCAGAATATTCCGCCGAGCAGCCATAGATGAATGAGCGGTGGCCAGCGAATCAACCCTACAACAGCGCCGATGACGCAAAGCGTGATCACCTTCTGGCGCGGCATGGCCAACATCGCCACCGCCAGCATGGCGAGTGCGATTTGACCGTTGAGGATCCAGGCTTCTCTTTGCGTTTTTTCGAGTCTAAATCTTGAGTGTGAGTAGTCGGGCTCGCCATCAGTCCTATCGTCTACCCGAATAACATACTCATCGCCCTCAACAGGCCAGCCCAGAGTGGCGTAACGGTCCCATGACTTGATGCCGCGGTACACAACGGGCGAGATATTCACCGCGTACAGAATACTGGCGACGAGAATCGCGATTTCGAAATGCCGAAATTTCACATCCATGCTGCTGCTTCGGACCTAGACCGCGAGAATATTCCGCATGCTACCGGCAATGAGCTGCAACGTTGCCACTTTTGAGCAGCAGCTAGAACTCTTCTTGCCGATCGGCAACAGCAGAGCCGGACGCGGACAGTCTACCGCGCCACGATCCGCATTCGTTCTTGCGGTTCGATCGTCGTCTCACTCACCGACTTGGCTTTCCGCACGGGTGAGTCATTCACGAGCGTCGCGACAACTGGTTCTTTCACCTCGCCGCGGAGCCATTTCAAACCCACGACCGCAGCGACGGTTTCTGGATAGACAAACGCCAGGTTGCCAAACAGCATCATCAAGCCGAAGGTCGGCATGCCGAGGAACAGTGCGATGCCGAGATGCACGGCCGCGGCCAGGCCCAGGCAGATGGGGCGGGTGAGCTTCGGCCAGACGAAAAAGCAGTAAAACATTTCCCAAAACACGGTGATGTGCGTCAACGTGGCGAGGAACCACGGGTAGCGGACCAGCCAGGTGAGATCGAAGTTTTGGTATTCCTTGCAGGCCAGCGCAAACCAGCAGGCGCTGCCGTCCCACCAGAGTTCGCCGCGGGCTTTGCCGATGCCGCCGAACAGGTAAATCACGCACATGTGCAGTTGCAGCAATCGCGTGGCGATGTTGGTATCGACAGTCGGAAAAATCTCGCCCAGGCCGCGACGTTTGGCCAGCCAGTGATCGACCGAGTACACACCGCCGCAGTTGGCCACAGCCAGGTAGGTGGCAATCACCGCATTGATTTGATCCAGGCCGTAGAGCGCACCGGTCAAACGATGGCAGTACGCGAGGGTGATGATCATCGAGAGGATCGAAACGATTCGCGTGTGCCAACCGGCGACGAGCATGCCGAATGCGATCAGCGCGCCGACATTGAGCAGCGACAGCAGCCAGGGCGAATCAACGTAATACAGATAGCTCCAGGCGTAACGCTGGCCGTCGGACGATGTGTTTAGCAGCAGCGCGGTCTGGGCATTGAGCCAGCTATCGCGGCCAAGGAACATCCCTTGGTTGATGGTCCAGATCAATTGCGTGTACAGCAGCATGCCGCCGCCGAAGATCCGCAGCACGGCCATCGTGTGTGGCAACGCTGGCTGAAACCAAAAGCGGTTCCAAGCCGTCCACACGCCGACAAACCAGTTCAGCACCGCAGCAACTAGGGCGTTCATCGATTGGCTCCCGCAGCGGGTTCATTGCCGAGATTGCGCGGCAGGGGACCTGTGGTGACCGGCGTTTCCGGCAGGTTGACATACGTTTCAGCATCGCCCGGCCGCATGCCGAGGTCGCTCACATCGAACGGGCTGAGCAAGCGATGTTCGACGCGGGTGATCGTCACCTTCGAACCGCCGTACGTTTTCAGCAGGTGCTCTTCGATCGAGCTCTTCATGGCTTCGTATTGTTTGCGGCGATGCGTCCACTCGGTGAGCGCGATCTGATGGGCTTCTTTGCGCTGCACCTGAATCTTGCGTTCGCGGTCCGTTTGCTGGGCATTGAGCGCCGGCGGCGAAGGTTCCGGCGGCGGAGTCGGCGGTTCGTATTGGTTGTTCAGCGCTTCCGAGATCATGAAGTGCCGGTGATATTTCAAGCGTGGCGTGTGTTCGGCCAGATTCGGAAAGCGGCCCGTCACCGGCGGCCTGCCGTCGGCAAATTCCACTTTGTAGTCAACAAGATGCGTCGGCCCTGGATTGGGCGCGAAGAAAAAATAGCCGTGGTCGAGGTACATCGCCGCGATGTAGGGGCGGAACCAACTCACCAGTCCATCGGCGACCGGCGACGACGAGCCGTTACCAACGCGGCAGGCAAACTGAAACGGCGGCAGAAAGACCGCGAGCAGATGGAAGAGCAGCAGCGCGCTCAGCCCGATCCGCCAGCCGAGCGGTAAGGTGAAGTTGGGAGAATTCGGCGCAAGCTTCCGTTCCGGCGACGAGGCGATTGAGGGGGGGCGCGTCGTCATAGGGTCTTCATCGACCAGCGGCACGACGGTTGGCAAGATTTTCTGATCAGGCAAGCATTGCCGCGCTGATCGTCAAATCCCGCACGAGTTGTTCGCGCATCTCTTGCTGCCGGATTTCATTCGTCATCCGCAGAATGGCCGCAGGATGCCAGGTCGCCAATGTACGCGGTGCAAACTGCGTGGTGATCAACTTGCCGCGATCCGACGTCAGACGGAAACCGCGGCCGAAGATAGCCTGCGCTGCCGTGCTCCCCAGGCACACGAGCAACTCAGGCTGCAGCACTTTCAGCTCCGCAGCGAGCCACGGCTGGCAGGCGGCGATTTCGCGACTGCCAGGCTTTTGATGCAATCGCCGTTTGCCGCGGAGGATGAACTTGAAATGCTTGACGACGTTGGTCAAATACAACTCGGATCGCTGCAGACCGGCCTGCGTCAGCGTCTCTTCGAGCAACTGCCCGGCCGGACCCACAAACGGCTGGCCTTGCTGATCTTCTTGATTGCCGGGCTGTTCGCCGACGAGCACGATGCGCGCTGTTGCTGGTCCGCGGCCGAAGACGGTTTGCGTCGCGTGACAGTGTAAGTCGCAAGCGGTGCAATTGTGGGCAGCCGCTGCGAGCGACGACAGATCGTACTGAGCTGGAATGAACTGCTGGGCGGAAGTGGCGAAACCCTCGCGCGTATCGATCATCGTACGGACGCGCGATTCGGCTTGCGCTATCAATTCGGGAATTAACTGAGCCTCGGGTAGCGTCGCCCAATGGCGAACAGGCATTTCCTTCTTCATCTGCGCGACGTTCACGCGCGCCGGATTGAAGATGTGAGCGTAGTACGTCCGCCACAGTTCATCGAGCGCGTCCTGTTGCGGCGCCATGGTCGCCGGCACGCCGGGCGAGTAACGGAGCTCGTGACCATCCCAATGCACGGACTCGTCGGGCGTGAGAATGGACCACTGCATCGCGCTGAACCTGCGCGCGAAGAAAGGAGCAGCGAGGCGGACGATCAGGTGATCGGGCCGATGCCAGGCCACGTAACTTTCGTTCTCGCCCTCGAGCACACGGCGGAAGCGGACGAAGGCGTGCATCTTGTGCTCATCTCGCTTGACTGCTTTTTGCATCTGCGTCGCGGCATGCACGTCGTCATCGGTCGATATCTCGAGCAGCTGTCGCTCGCCGTGCGTGAGCCGCCACAGGAGTCGATACAGAATTTCCCAGCGGCGAGAGTCGCGATGAAAGGCCACGTCTTTCGCGAGCGCGACAAACTGCGGCGGCACGTGAATGGTTTTCGGCGCGGCAGGAGCAAGTTCATCGGCAAAGAGCAGCGAATCGCTTTCGGCCGACCAATGAACTTCGGCCGGCGGCACTTCAGCGCAAAGGAGCTCGCGCGCAGTCTCTCGCCAATCATCGAATCGCTCGGCTTGCACGAACCGCATCAGACCTCTCCGCTGCGGGCTGACTCTGCCGCTTCGAAGAGAAGGAGTTGCCGCTGTCGCGGTTGCGTGCGACGCGCCAGATCGAGCTTGTCGAGATCCGCGAGCGCGGGATTGTGATCGGCGGTGATGACAAAAGCCCGGGCGCGATTCCAGGCGACGCGCAGCTTTCGTAAGTCTTCCGTCCGCAGCTGATGGTGCCGACGGACGCTCAGCATCTTTTCGACATTCCGCACGCCGAAGCCGGGAACGCGGAGGAGTAGCTCGCGCGGCGCTCGGTTCACATCGATGGGGAACTGCTGCCGATTGGCGAGAGCCCAGGCGAGCTTGGGATCGAGTTCGAGCGACAGATTGCGATCGGGGCTGACGATTAACTCTTGCGTATCGAAGCCGTAGTAGCGCATCAGCCAATCGGCCTGGTAGAGGCGATGCTCGCGCACTAGCGGCGGTGACTTGCCGGGCAAGCGTGCATCGGCGTGCGGGATGGGACTGTAAGCCGAGTAGTAGACGCGGCGGAGCTGATGCTTGTCGTAGAGTTCGGTCGCCGTTTGCAAAATGTCGGCGTCGGGCGAATCGGTCGCGCCGACGATCATCTGCGTGCTCTGACCGGCGGGCGCGAAGCGCGGCGGATGCAAGCCGGCCTGCTCCTCGGATTTGGTTTCGGTGATCGTTTCCGCGATCCCCTGCATGGCGTCAGTAATTTGCTCCCGTTTCTTCTCCGGCGCGAGTTGCAGCAAGTCGCCCGCCGTCGGCAACTCGATATTCACGCTCAGGCGATCGGCCCAACGACCTGCCTCGGTGAGGAGCAGTGGCGAGGCATTCGGGATCGTTTTCAGATGGATGTAACCGCCGAAGGCTTGTTGCGTGCGGAGCGTCTTCGCCACGGCGATCAGTTGCTCCATCGTGTAGTCGGAGTTTTGAATGATGCCAGAACTGAGAAACAGCCCTTCGATGTAGTTCCGTTTGTAGAACTCAATCGTTAGCGACACCACTTCATCGACCGTGAAGCGGGCTCGCGGTGTATCGCTCGAGACGCGGTTGACGCAGTACTGACAGTCGTAGATGCAGAAGTTCGTGAGCAGAATTTTCAGCAGCGACACACACCGGCCGTCGGGCGTGTAGCTGTGGCAGATGCCCATACCTTCGGTCGTGCCGAGCTTGCTGCCGGCGCGGGTTTGTTTCGCGCCGCTGCTCGCGCACGAAGCGTCATACTTCGCCGCATCGGCCAGGATGGCTAGTTTGTCGCGAACTTCCATGAAACCTTTTGCCCGATCGCGCCGCAGGTACTGATGTACACCATTGTAGCGGCGCAGTGATTTTGCGTCTGCCGCAATGCGAATTAGCGGCGGGCGATTTTGGAAAGCAACTGATATGCGGCACCCGCTGCCACGCCGCCAAGCAGATACCAGCCGATGGTCATCGCCTGTGTGGCTGCCGTGCGATTGATCTGCGGTTGCAGGCCCATGGGCTTGGGAAGAACAACGGCACTAATGCCCGCTGCCAAGCCGAGCATCACGCCGCGGCGGATGGCATCTTCAGGTTTGCCTTGCGCGACCATGCTGTAATACATGGCGTTCGAGACCACATCGCCGGCCAGGGCCAGTTCGTAGAGCGACTTCCCTTGCGGTGGCTGCGCGTTAACGCTGCGAAAGCCTTTTTCGATGGCTTGCATGCCGAGCATGTCCATCCGCGGTGCGGTGGAGATTTGCTGGCGTGCTGTTTCGTGAACCGCGGTGAGTGCCAGTGCACCAGCCAAACCGCTGCCGATGGCTTCTAAACTCGCCATGACCGACTCCTTTGGGTTGGAATATTACGTGAATCGCAATATTCCAACGAGTCGGTGCAACTCGAATGCCGGGGAAAGAGCCCCGGCCGAGCACTTACTTCTTTTCGGCCTTCGGAGCCGCTTCGGGCTTCTTTTCAGCCGGCTTGTCGGCCTTCTTTTTGTCGGCGGCCGGTTCGGTGACGACGGTCGGCACGACCCACACCTTGAGTTCGGCATTGATCTCGTGGTGGAGGTGGATCTTGACCGTATAGAGGCCGAGTTCCTTCAGCGGGCCTTCGAGGCGGACCTGATCGGTGGTGATGTTGAAATGCGCCTGCTTGAGAGCGTGGGCGATTTCGTGAGCATTCACGCTGCCGTAGAGGTGGCCTTCGTCGTTGGCATTGGCTTCGATCGTGATGCTCTGCTTGCCGATGGCGTCGGCCAGTTGGCGGAGCGTCGCGAGGCGAGCCTTCTCGATTTCTTGCAGCTTGGCGCGGTGCTTTTCGACCATCCGCTTGTGATGGTTCGTGGCGATCGTGGCCAGGCCTTGCGGCAGCAGGTAGTTGAGAGCGTAACCGCGCTTCACATGGACGATGTCACCTTGCTTGCCGAGGTGATCGACCGATTGAATGAGGAGCAGCTGCACAGTGTGGTGCGGGCCCTTGGGGAGTTCTTGAAAACTGCCGCGGGCGGCGAGAGCACTTTTGGTCATGATCGTTCTCGAACTAACAAATTAGTGTTGATTGCTGCAGTTGATTGGCGCCGGGTGTACCCGGCAATTACTTAAAACGGAATATCGTCGCTGGGCGGAGGCGAAGGTTGCGACCGGCCGCCACCGCCACCACGCGGGGCAGGAGCCGAAAACGATTCGCCGCCGTATTCGGATTCATCAAAGCCAGGGCCGTCGTCACCCATGCCACCGCGGTTGCCACCTCGACCACCACCGCCACCCTTGGCACCACCGGTAGGCATGAGTTGCATCTTTTCACCGACCACACGCAGTTTCGAGCGTTTTTGGCCGTCTTTTTCCCACTGATCCAGCTTCAACCGACCTTCGATCAAGATCGGCGAGCCTTTGCCCAAGTACTCGGCGCAGATTTCTGCTTGCCGGCCCCAGAGCGTCACGTCGACAAAGGTTGTTTCTTCGATCCACGAGCCGCTTTGATCCTTGCGGCGATCGTTGACGGCAAGCGTGATTTCGGTCACGGCCATGCCGCTTTGCAAATGCTTGACTTCGATATCGCGCGTGATGTTTCCCAGCAGGATCACTCGGTTGAAACTAGCCATGATGGGAACTCCTCATTCAGGTGTTGCTGGTGTGGCCGAACTTGCCTAACTGCACAAAAGTTAACCAACTGCAGTGTAGGGGCTGCCGTGCCGCTTCGCAACCTGTGCGCGATTTCGGGTGAACTAGTTGAGCTCGCCCACTTCTTCCAGGTCGGGCATTTCCACCACGCGTTCTGGAGCACCAACGGTCGGCTCGGGAGCACGCGGCTTGAGGCCACCCTTGGCGTGTTCGACCAGCGCTTCGACCAGGCGAGGATCGACGTGCAGCGTCAGCGAACGAACAACCGTTTCGTTGATCGCCAGGTCGCGATTGAATTCGGTGAGCCGTTGGCCGTTGAGTTTGAAGTAAGTCAGCCAGTACGTGCCCTTGCGATGGCCATCGATTGGGTAAGCCAACTTCTGGTCATTCCACAAGCGGCTGACCAGGACTTCGCCCTCGAGCTTCTGCACCAAAGCGGCAATTTGATTGCCGACCTTGGCCGGGTCTTGCGCGTATTTGTTGGAATCGAAAATGACCAGGCACTCGTAGACACTAGTTTTGCTTGCCAAGGGAAAATCCTCGAACTGAACTGAAAATTACCGGTGGTGGTGTTTCGGAAATATCGCCGCCAGGGTTGCCCGGGGCGATTTAAGCTGCGTTGTATTGATTCATGCAAAAGCTCAGGCCTTTTTCGACCCAGGCTTCGGCACTTTCCGCGGCACGCTGAATGGCTTGTTCTGCAGCTGCTTGCTCATCGGGAGCAAACTTGCCGAGGACATAACCGGGAATATCGCGTCCCGCGGGGGGCGAGCCGATGCCGATTCGCAGCCGAGGGACATCATCGGTCCCTAGTCGGCGAATCACATCGTCGAGCCCTTTTTGACCTCCGGAGGACCCTTTCGCTCGAAATCGGAGCTTGCCGAGGGGCAAGGCGAAGTCGTCGCAGATCACCAGGATGTCGTTTGTTTCGATCTTATAAAAATCACGAGCCGCCAGCACACTGCCGCCGCTGCCGTTCATGTAAGTGAGGGGCAGCAGCAACAAAACTCGCTGACTGGCAATCGTGGCTTCGTACAAATCGCCTTGAAACTTTCCTTTGCCAGGGCCGCTGGTTCGCGTGGCAATCAGCTTCGCCAAAGTCGCGAAGCCGACGTTATGCCGCGTCCCGTCGTATTGCTTTCCCGGGTTGCCTAAGCCGACGATCAGTTTCATTCCCGCCGGCATGGCATCTGATTCTTTTGCTGTCCACCAACCTCGCAGCCACGCAAACATGACTACCTGCGAACTTACTCGGCAGCGTCTTCTTCGGTCTTTTCCTTGCGGATAAGCTCGGGCTCGACCGTGCCTTCGAGGCCGGCAGCTGTTTCTTCTTCCTTGTGAGGAGCAACGCAGCTGACGATGACGAGGTGCGGATCACTGGCGAGCTTGGCCCCTTCCGGCAGCTGAATGTCGCTGGCGTGAATGGCCTTGCCGAGGTGCAGATCGTTGATATTGGCGTACAGCTTTTCGGGAATCGAAATGGCGGGGCATTCGATGTGAAGCTCATGCAGCACAAACTGCAGCACGCCACCTTCGCCAGTGCCCGGGGCCGTTCCCTTGAGCTCGACCGCGACCGTCGTTTCAACGAGTTCTTTCTCGGAAACGCGGAGCAGATCGATGTGAATGATTTCCTTCGAGTAGGTGTCCCATTGGACTTCGCGGAGCAACGCCGTCTCGGTGATGTCGCCGCTCAGTTTTACGAGCTTACCACCGTGCTTGATGACCGCGACGACCTGAGCCAGCGGCACTGCCAGCGAGGCATTGGCTTCGCCGTGGCCATACAAATTGACCGGGATCGAGCCTTCCCAACGAAGGCGACGAGTGGCCGAAGTGCCGAGCTTTGCACGCTTTTTGACAACCAGCGTATCCGACATGACCGCTTCCTATCTTCTTCCAACTAGCCCGGCTCAACGCGACAACGCAAACGCCCGGCCCCGACTTTGGTACGTGGGGAAACGCCCCATTGTGCCAAAATTCGGTTCGGTGACAAGGGGGAAAACAACCGGGATTAGAAGAAGAAATCTCGGGCCCACAGGCAGCGCTGCTTTGGTACCTAACTCGCCCCTCCAAGACGTCTGCCGCGACCATTCTGACAGCCTAGTAATCGAAGCCGATCGCGCCCTGCAGCTCTCACCGATCCCCCACTTTCGTACCCCGAGAATATTGCAGTTGATGCAAAATTCGAATCGGTTCGCAAGTTCTTTTCCTAGAATACTTTATGTCAATATTTGAAGGTGATATCGCAAGTAGAATATCGTACTTTATTGCCGCTAAATCGGGTGGCTTTAATCGCGGTTGCTCAAGCGGGGCAGCACCTCACTAAGTGCCCGCAGAGCGGCGGCGAACCGAGCAAACTGCGATCTCCACGCTGCAATTTCGTGCCCGAGTAGAATGCCCACCCGCGAGCCTTACGCTCTATCATTACCGGCTCATCCTGCTGGATTCCCTGAGTCACTGCCAATCCATTGCGCATGTTTAGAACCACTATCGTTCTCGTCGTCATTCTCATCACGCTGGCCAGCGCCGGCTGCGGTGCTTCGCGCTCAACCGGCTTGCCGAACGACCTCGCGGTTCCCTTGGAACAAGCCGCAACCTGGGAGCTCACTTCGATCGATCCCGGCTGGGTCGAACCGTCCGAGCCCTATCCGCAAGACATGCCGAAGGTCCAGGGATATCCGGCCCTGGGCAGTTTAAAGATCACCGACGCTGCGGTGCGAAAAAAGCTGCTGGCCGAACTGCAACAAGCCGTCACCGCCACCGATCAACACAGCGGCGCGGCCTGCTTTGCTCCGCGGCATGCGATCACGGTCGAGCACCAGGGCAAGCAAGTAATCCTGCTCATCTGCTTCCACTGCTCGAACGCCAACTATATCGTCGGCGGCAAACAGCAACACGCCCTGCAAATCGCTCACGAACCGAAGTTGCAGGAGTCGCTCAGTCAGTTACTCGCGGAGCAGAAGATTCCGCTGGCACCTTGAACTCGTAGCTTCACGGCGGCAAAGTCGCATCACGTGGAAGGAAGCAGTGCCACAGGATAAGCGCTGAATTGCGAATCCAAAGATGCCAGCACCAACGAATGCTTGACGGCTTGCGCGATAATCATTCGGTCGAAGGGATCCCGATGATGAGCAGGCAAGTTTGAAAGTGCAGCCATATCGTTTTCATCAATTGGTAGCGAGTGAATGCCATGCATGAGTCGCTGCTGAGGCAAATACACACTGGCCTTCTCGGGTAGAGGAAGGTGGCCAAGTTGGTTTTTAATCACTGCTTCCCAGATAGAAGCTGCACTCAAAAAGATGTCGTTCTCAGGCGATTGAATCTCGGACCTATAACGGGTCGGGAGTCGAGGATCACCTGAGACGAACCACAGAAAAACGTGAGTATCAAGAATGATTCTCATCGGCCTTCAAATGCAGCCAGGATCTCTTCGGGCAGTGGCAGGTCAAACTCAGCGGGAACGACAAACTCCCCTTTAGCTAAGCCGAATGGCCGCGGCGCTGAGCGCTGTGGATCAACGGGGCGTACTTCAGCAACCATACGGCTCCCGTCTGTAAGGACAAAGCTCTCGCCAGCGACAATCCGTTCAAGGACGGAGGCGGGATCTCGCTGGAATTCTTGCAGACTGATGCTGGTCATACTTGAATTCTATCCTGCGATAGAGCACAGTGCGCGAAAATTACGTGTGCTCTCAATTCATTCATCGACCGCGGAGCGGTTCGACGACTTAGCTCGGAATCACTTCGCCGCGAGTAATATCTTCAAACGTCTGCCGAGCGCGGATCAAATGCGGCTTGCCGTTTTGGATGAGGACTTCAGCCGCGAGCGGTTTGCTGTTGTAGTTCGAAGCCATCACAAAGCCGTAGGCGCCGGCGCGTTCGAGCACGAGGTAGTCGCCGACCTTGGCTTGCGGCAGTTTGCGGGTGCAGACGAAGCCACCTTCTTCTTGCGTGAAGATGTCGCCCGATTCGCAGAGTGGGCCGCCGACCACGACGTCTTGTTCCGGCAGGTTCGTCGCGCCGCTAACCGGGGCCAGCGACATGGGGTGATACGAACCGTAGAGAATCGGCCGGGCCAGGTTATTGAAGCCGGCATCGAGCAGGTAGAACGTGTTGTTCCCCATCTTCTTCACGGTGCGGACTTCGCTGACGAGGTAACCACTCTCGGCGACGAGATATCGGCCTGGCTCGATTTCGAGCGTGATCTTGTGACCGAGCTTGGCTTCCAGGCGTTTGCGCGAAGCATCCCACAGCTGGAAATATTGATCGAGGTCGACGTACGATTGCTTGGTGTTGTACGGAATCGGCAAGCCGCCGCCGGCGCTGATCGTGTCGACTGAGGCGCCGATCTTTTCGACGACTTTTTCCATCGAGCCGCAAACTTGCGACAGGTGATGCAAGTCGGTGCCGCTGCCGATGTGCATGTGAATGCCGGTGATCTTGATCTGGGCTTTCGCGGCGCGGGCGACGCAGTCGTCGAGCTGTTCGTGCCAGATGCCATGCTTCGATTGTTCGCCGCCAGTGTTCGTCTTTTGGCTGTGGCCGTGACCAAAGCCGGGATTGATCCGCAGCGTGATCGAGCTGCCGGGGGCTTTTTCGCCGAGCTGATCGATCATGTCGGGCGAGCCGCAGTTGACCGGGATCTTCAGCTTCACGACCAGGTCGAGCGTATCACGATCAAAGACGTCAGCCGTGTAAACGATTTCGGGATGTTCGACGTTGCCGGGCTTGTAACCGGCTTTTTGTGCCCGGTGAATCTCACCGCCGCTGACCGCATCGACCACCACGCCGTTCTGCCGGCAGAGGTTGAGGATGGCGATGTTCGAGCAGGCCTTTTGAGCGAAGCGAATGACGTCGAACTGCTTCAGATCGTTGATACGCTCGACGATCGACGCGGCGTCGTAGACATAGGTCGGCGTGCCAAACTGCTGGGCCAGGTCGACCACTTTGACACCGGCGATTTCGGAACGCAACGTAGGGAAAGTGCCAACAACAGGCATGGGAGCTCTCGGGAAGGCAGAAGGAAGAAGGCAGAATGCAGAGCGCACGATTATACGGTGCAAAGGCCAGGAGGCGGGAGGCGAGGGAAGCCCTACTTCGGCAATTTCCGCATGGCCGCGGCTACTTCCTGGTCATCTCGGCGGGACGATTTTTCCAGCACCTGCATCACCCGCTCGCGGCGAGCTGCCGTGTGGTTCTGATTCAGCTTCCATTTCCCTTCGAGCTTTTCGATCACGAGCTCAAAGCCAACGATCCCGCCGCAGAGCTTTTCGATGAACTCGGCATTTTGATCTTCGAGTCGCCAAGGCTGCGGCTGCGGCGACTCGTAAAAGTCGACGGTGCGGCCGAGCAGCTGCAGCAAACGCTCCTGATCAGTGATCAACTTCAGCCGGCCGGTGGCATGCACGGCGATGTAATTCCAGGTTGGCACCGTGTTCGGTTCGGCATACCAAGTGGGCGAAATGTAGGTATGCGGGCCGCTAAAAATGGCCAGCGCTGGAATGCCAGCCGGCTCGTGAGCGGCGTCTTCCCATTGCGGATTCGGCCGCGCTAGATGGCCAACAAGTGTTCCGAGCGGCCCGGCGGTTTGCTCGTACAGCAACGGCACGTGGCTGGCGAACGGAGCGCCGGCGTGCTGCGTGATCACCGCTGCAAAGCTGTGCTCGGCAATGAATGCCGCAATCTGTTCCGAATCCGCGACTTGAAACGCACCAGGGACGTACATGAGGGCGATCGTCGTAAGAATCTTGAGAAGGTGAAGCGACTCGCTGTAGACACCCAGCGGTCGCTAAGGTTCACGGCTTCTCAATTGTGACCCGCGGCGCAACCCAGATGCCAGCGGGTAACAGCTCAACGATCAGAACAGGCCAAATTACTTGGCCGCTTCGTCGTGCGAATACGTCAGCAGGGCGTTTTCGATCCGAATCCGCCGCGGCTGGCCGTTTTCGATGACAAACAGCATGTCGAGGAAGTGCTGGAACCGCTTCGGCACCAAGTGATAGAAGTTGTGCTTGCCGTCGCGGCGGCATTCGATGATGCCGGCCACGCGCAGCAGTGCCAGGTGGTGGCTGACTGCCGGTTGGCTTTGCTGGAGCAGGTCGCACAGCGTGCGGACATTCAGCTCTTCCTGTTGCATGAGGAAGTACAGAATGCGAAGCCGCGTCTCGTCGGAAAGGAGCTTGAAGAGCTGTACCAGCTCCTTGCCCGTTTCGGCGGGGAGTCGCTCCAATGTGCGCGGATCCACCGTTTGTGGGCCCTCGTCTTCACGCGGTTCGTCGTTGTTAGAGTCGTTTAGCACGGCTTTCATCACGGTAGAAATCATATTTGCCTCTCTGCGAACCTTCGTAGCCAGCTGTGAAACCAGTCACGAAAAAAGGTTCAGGAATTCCGTTCCTTGCAACCTGTCCCTGCCGCGAACTCGGCTTGTTCAGTTCCTGCTCGCGGCCACGAAAAACTTTGTCCCGCGAAACCAGCACGAGCCGATCTGCAAAAAATGCAGGCCGAAGCGTTGCTAGTGCCGCCGGGTTCATGCGCTGCCCTTCACCCGGCCAGATGCAAACGACAAAACGCCGCTGCAACCGGAACGAGCTGATTTGGATCTTCGCAGCAATAGCCTGCGCCGGACCCATTACGTAGTTCAATGACGAGTTATGTGACGATACGTTCGACCGATATCGAACCGGCGGTGCCCGCGAAGGGGGCAATGGTTGATAAGGTAATGCCGGTTTTCAATCCTCAACCACCACATTCTAGCGAGTTGCGGAACTGGAAGGAAATAGCCGCCCTAGCAAAAAGGCAGAAATCGTAATAAACGGCGGGATTTTGGCGGTTTGGGGAGCTTTCGTTCGCTGCTGGCAGTGGCAGCAGTCAAGTGGCAACTACGAAAACGCCCCGCAGATCAGCAGGGTGATCGCAATGGCCATGCCGACAGCGATACCGAAGGCAATGTACTGCCAAGTGAGTGCGACCGTGGCGATCAACATTGCTGGTCCAGAGATTGCCGGCTGTTTTTCCTGTACCCAAGCGAATGGCCCGCATACCAGGGCGAGCATCGAACAGCCGGCTGCAGCGAGCATGAAGCACTTCAGCATGTGATCACGCTGGGCCTGCGATTCCTTGGCGACCGCGGCGGCTTCGATGGCTGCCGCTTCGGCTGTCGTCGGCTCGGCCGGCTTTGTTTTACCGCCAAAGTTCACCGCCAAGCCTTTGTAGCGAAGTGTCAAACCGCCCGTTGTTTCCGAGGGGGAGATCGGGGGCTGCAAGGCAGTTGGCTCGTTCACGACAAACGGCTGCGGCGGCCGATCGAAGGCAATTCCCGGAATCACGGCGAGACCCAAAGCGACGATAGCCATCACTAGGCAGAAGATGCCGAGCAGGTTCTGTCGGAACAGTGATTTTTCAGGGTGAGGCGGTTTCATACCGAATGATACCCGCCGGTTTGCGGAGGCGTTTCGTCGAACCAGGCGCATCCGACTGCCTGGGCCAAAAACCCTTTGCCAGATTTTTCGCCGCGGTTTACGATGAAAGAACCCGCCCGCCTCCCGCCTAGGCTGTTCGATCTGCTGCAGCCCTTTTGGACTTGTTCTGATGAGCCGATTCGCTCGTATTCTTTCGTTTGCCACGGCAATGCTTCCCGCCGTTGTTCTCGCCGCTCCGCCGCGCTCTGGCGAGGTGATCTACCAGGCCCAGTGCGCCAGTTGCCACGGTGCGAAGGGCGAGGGAGTTAAAACCGAGTACGCCCAGCCGCTGGTCGGCGATAAATCGCTTGTCGAACTGACCGATCTGATCGAAAAAACGATGCCCGAAGGCGAGCCAGAAGCAGTCAACGGCGAGGAAACGCAGAACGTCGCGAAGTTTGTCTACGATTCGTTCTATTCGCCCGTCGCGCAAGCTCGCAATCAATCGGCCCGGATCGAACTCTCGCGCTTGACCGTTCGCCAATATCAAAACAGCGTCGCCGACCTCATCGGCAGCTTTCGCCTGGCCCAGGCCTGGCCGGAACAGCGTGGTTTGCGTGGCGAATATTTCAAGACGCGTAGCCGCCGCAACAACGATCGTGTGATCGAGCGGACCGATCCGGTGGTGAATTTTGACTTCGGCGACAAAAGCCCAGACGCCGAAAAAATGCCCGAGCCGCAAGAGTTCTCGATCAAGTGGGAAGGCTCGCTCCTCGCCCCCGAAACCGGCAGCTACGACATCGTGGTCAAAACCGATCACGCCATGCAGCTGTGGGTGAATGACCTTCGCGAACCGCTGATCGATGCCAAGGTAAAGAGCGGCAACGATAACGAATATCGCGGCACGATCCGCCTGCTGGCTGGCCGCGTTTATCCACTGCGACTTGAGTTCATCAAAGCCAACCAAGGGGTTGATGACTCGAAAAAAGCCAAGGAAAAGCCGTCTAAACCCGCGATGATCGCCCTCGAGTGGCAGCCGCCGCAGCGGGCTCAGGAAGTGATTCCGGCCCGCAACCTCACGCCGAAAGTTTTCGCCACGCAATACATTCCGCAAACGCCTTTTCCGCCCGATGACCGCAGCATTGGTTACGAGCGCGGCACCTCGATCAGCAAGGCCTGGGATGCGGCCACCACCGACAGCGCGCTCGAAGCCGCGACCTACATCGTGAAGTATTTGCGCGACCTTTCCGGCGTCGACCTGAGCAAATCCGATCAGCGCGACAAGCTCCGCGCCTTCTGCCTGAAGTTCGCCGAACGGGCGTTTCGCCGGCCGCTCGATGAAGCCCAGCAGCAGCTCTACATCGATCAGCAGCTGAACGACGCCAGCGATTTGCAGCTCGGCTTGAAACGGTTTGTGCTCGTTGTGCTGAAGTCGCCGCGATTTCTCTATCAAGAAGTGGCTCACGCGCAGGAAATGCAAGCTCTCGATAGTTATGAAGTGGCCGCGCGACTTTCCTTCGCTCTGTGGGACAGCATTCCCGATGACACGCTGCTGCGAGAAGCCGCGGCGGGGAAGTTGCTGACGCGCGAGCAGGTGCAAAAACAAGTGCAGCGGATGATGCCCGATCCGCGGACGCACGCCAAGCTGCAGGCCTTTTTCATGCAGTGGTTGCGCGTCGATCAGGCCCCTGATCTGTCGAAGGACAGCGAGCTGTTTCCGAACTTCGATCAAGCCATCGCAACCGACCTCCGCTCGTCGCTCGAGATCATGCTCGATGACATCGTGTGGAGCGAGAAATCCGATTTTCGCCGGCTGCTGAACGAAGATTCGCTCTATCTCAACGGCCGTCTGGCGAAGCTCTATGGCGCCGATTTGCCCGCCGATGCCGGCTTCGAAAAAGTGGCCCTCAATCCCGAACAGCGGGCCGGCGTGATGTCGCATCCGTATCTGCTCGCCGGCTTTGCTTACACGGCCAACAGCAGCCCGATTCATCGCGGCGTGTTCATTTCACGCAGCCTGCTCGGCCGTTCGCTGCGACCACCACCGGAAGCCGTCGCGCCCCTCGCGCCCGATCTGCACGCCAGCCTGACCACGCGTGAACGCGTTGCCTTGCAGACCAAAGCCGAGGCCTGCAATAGCTGCCACAAAATGATCAATCCGCTGGGTTTTACGCTCGAAAACTTCGATGCCATCGGTCGTTTTCGGGCTGAGGAAAAAGGGAAGGCCGTCGACGCCACTGGTTCGTACCTGACTCGTGCTGGTCAGCAGCAGCAGTTCAAAAATGCCCGCGAATTGGCGGCTTTTTTGGCCACCAGCGATGAATCGCACTCGGCTTTTGTCGAGCAGTTGTTTCACTTTGTGGTGAAGCAGCCGTGGCGAGCTTACAGCCCGACGCTGCGGACCGACCTCACCAAGAAGTTCGTCGCCAACGAATTCCACATTCGCAATCTGCTGGCCGAGATCGTGACGACTGCAGCGTTGCACGGGGCGGGGAAGTAGTCCTACACGCATGAACTACCTGCGCGATATCACCCTCGTCTTTCTCTGCGGCGGCCTGGGGAGTTTTGCCCGCTATGGCTTGGGAATCTCAACGCAATATTTGCTGGGCAAGAGCTTTCCCTGGGGAACACTGACGGCCAATTTGATTGGCTGCTTGATCATCGGTTTCGTCGGCCAACGGGTCGCGCAGCTCGAACCGCCAGGCAACAACCCGGCGCTGGCTCACTTGCTGCGAGTCGCCGTGATGGTCGGTTTTCTCGGCGGTTTAACGACGTTTTCGGCCTTCGGCTGGGAGTCAGTCAGTCGTCTCGTCGACAAAAACAGCACGCAGCAGTTCATCGGCCTCGCCAACATCGGGGCGAATCTCGGTTTCGGCTTGCTGCTGGTGTGGGTAGGGATGCAGTTGGCGAAATTGATGTAGCCCGGCAGGATTTGGCGCTTGTGCCGAACTTTGCGAGCGGAGAACGTAGTCTTGCTGTTTTGGCTGTAACCTCGCCCGCAGGAATACCGCGGCGAAGGGGTCGAAATAGCCGATGGTACTTTTCTCAAACGCCCGAATCGTGAACCTTTTGCGGCTTTGCAGGCTCTTTTGTCAGGAGGGGTTGAATTCACCCCGAAGTCATCTTGCGTAACTCGGCTGGCTCACTATATTTACTGGTTTCGACTTTGAGTCAGGGTCCCGAGCTGAGGTTGTCTTGCCGTTGAGGCAGGGCATTTTCACCGATCAGGCCAGCGTAGCTCAATTGGCAGAGCAACGGTTTTGTAAACCGTAGGTTGTGGGTTCAAGTCCCTCCGCTGGCTCTGTTAATTCGTTCGCGCCAGCGTTGAACGGCCCTTTCCGCCGGTTTCACGGCTCGGATTCGAAAAAGCGGTTCGTGGTTGTGTTTCCGGGGAGTTACCCAAGCGGTCAAAGGGGACAGACTGTAAATCTGTTGGCTTCGGTCTTCGAAGGTTCGAATCCTTCACTCCCCACTTGCCTGCGGGCAGGTGGTTTGCGATAGGCGGTTAAGAAGAACGGAATCGAGTCGGTTGATGCGGGTGTAGCTCAATGGTAGAGCAACAGCCTTCCAAGCTGATGACGAGGGTTCGATTCCCTTCACCCGCTCTTTCGGATAGATGGATGGTTGGTTGATTTGGTTTGGATAAGCTGCTGTAGCTCAGTTGGTAGAGCACTTCCTTGGTAAGGAAGAGGTCTCGGGTTCAAGTCCCGACAGCAGCTCTAGTGATCGGACTCCTGGCGTCGCGAGTTTTGCGAGGAGTACCTCGTGGTTTCCTGTGGGGCATTGCCGTGCGTGTCGCGGAATGTGCCCCGTGGTGAAAACCCCGCGAAGTCCGTATCCTAATTGACAGCAATTCGGGTTTTAGGCATCGATTCACAAAGTAATGTAGGTGTAGAAAGCAATGGCCAAGGAAACTTTTCAGCGGACCAAGCCGCACTGCAACGTCGGCACGATCGGCCACATTGACCACGGCAAGACCACCACGACTGCGGCTCTCCTCTCGGTGTGCGCCGCGAAGGGTTTGGCTCAAAAGAAGGAGTATTCGGACATCGCCAAGGGTGGTACGGTTCGTGACTCTACGAAGACCGTGACCATCGCCGTGGCTCACGTCGAATACGAAACCGAAAAGCGCCACTACGCTCACATCGACTGCCCCGGCCACGCCGACTTTATCAAGAACATGATCACCGGCGCTGCCCAGATGGACGGCGCGATCCTGGTCGTGTCGGCTGCTGACGGCCCGATGCCGCAAACTCGCGAACACGTGCTGTTGGCCCGTCAGGTTGATGTGCCGGCTCTCGTCGTGTTCCTCAACAAGATCGACCTCGTCGATGATCCGGATCTTCTCGAGCTCGTCGAGATGGAAATTCGCGAGCTGCTCAATAAGAACGGCTTCCCTGGCGACGACATTCCGATCGTTCGTGGTTCGTCGCTGCCGGCTTACGAAAATCCGACCGATCCGAAGTCGCGTAAGTGCATCGAAGACCTGCTCGACGCGATCGACAGCTACATTCCCCAGCCGAAGCGCGAAGAAGACAAGCCGTTCCTCATGGCTGTCGAAGACGTGTTCTCGATCGAAGGTCGCGGTACTGTCGCCACCGGTCGTATCGAGCGCGGTATGGTCAAGGTCGGTGACGAAGTTCAGATCATTGGTCTGAGCAAGGAACCGCAGAAGACGATCGTTACGGGCGTCGAAATGTTCCGCAAGGAACTCGGCGAAGGTCGTGCAGGGGACAACGTCGGTTGCTTGCTCCGTGGTGTTCGCCGCGAAGATATCGAACGTGGCCAGGTGCTCGCGAAGATCAATTCGATCACGCCGCACACCAAGTTCGAAGCTGAAGTTTACTGCTTGTCGAAGGAAGAAGGCGGCCGTCACACGCCGTTCTTCAGCGGTTATCGCCCGCAATTTTACTTCCGTACTACGGACGTGACCGGCACCGCCGATCTGGTTGGCGCCGACATGTGCATGCCTGGCGACAACGTCAAGGTTGTGGTCACGCTGCACAAGCCCATCGCCATGGATGATGGTATCCGCTTCGCTATTCGCGAAGGTGGTAAGACCGTCGGTTCGGGCGTTGTGACCAAGGTTCTTGAGTAGTTATTCATCTGCGGGTCGCAATCGTCATTTTTGGGGTGTTGCGACTGCTGGCGGATAGTTAAGTTATGCGTTGACTGTGACAGCTGGCAAGTTCTAGCTGTCTACGCTGCCCGGGCCCTTCGCGGTCCGGGTATTTGCTTAGGGGTGTAGCTCAATTGGTAGAGCACTGGTCTCCAAAACCAGCGGTTGGGGGTTCGATTCCCTTCGCCCCTGCTGAAATGCACTGCGGCTAAGGCAAGGCTGCCGCGGCCAAATGATTGGATCAACAACCAATGTCAAAAGATAAAGCGCCGACGATGGGGAGTGTCTTCCTACAAGAATTAACGAGTGTTGCGCTGTACAAGCGTAGCCAGGGGCGGATGGCGCGGCAGATTACCTGCCTGGTGATCTGGCTCGTCCTGGCGATTGGCTGTTGGCGGATGTCGGCGGCGGTTCTCAATCGTATGGAAGCGCCGGTACGCTACGGTGTGCCTGCTGCAATTCTGGTCGTCGGCATGTGGATCGCTTATCGCTTGGTCAACTATCCGCCCTTTGCGGACTTTTTGATTGCGGTCGAAGCGGAAATGAACAAGGTCTCGTGGCCGACGTGGCGCGAGTTGTCGCGGAGCACGGTGGTTGTGATCGTTTTGATTGTGGGGCTCACGGCGGTGCTCTTCAGTCTCGACGCGATTTTCCAGTTCCTGTTGCAGACCTTAGGCGTAACCCCCAGGTAATTAAGAAGCAGTTGTTGCCCTGGCGTTGGCATTGAATACCGGTGAAGGCTTGAACATGTATCCCGACAGCCCCGAAAATCCCGAACCAGTTGCCCCGGAAGAAGCCGGTGCCGCCGCCGTCGGGCCCGGTACGTCTAGCGATCCGGTTCCGCCGGTCGAGCCCGTCGCGGCTACTGCCGATAATCCGGCTCCTGAATCTTCTCCTTCTCCGGAGGTTGCAGCCGCTGCCAGCCAGACTGGCGATGAGCCGGCTGCAGTTGTTGCCGAAGCCGAAGAGGAAGAAGTCGAAGACGAGCCCGAGGTCGAATATCCCGCGCAAGATCCGCTGGAGTTCATCGACGAATCGCAGGCCGACAATAACCTGCAGTTCGATTGGTACATTCTCAAAATTCAAGTCAACCGCGAAGACTCGATCCGCGATGCCTTGCTCCGCCGCATCAAAATGAACGGCGTAGAGCGGTACTTCAAGGAAGTCGTGGTTCCGACGGAAGACGTCGCTGAGTTCACCAAGACCGGCAAACGTCGTGTCGTGAAGAAGAAGCTCTATCCGGGCTACTTGCTCATCAACATGGCCGTCAATGACGAGTCGTGGTTTGCGATTCGCGAAACGGCGGGCATTGGTGACTTCACCGGTTCGGGCGGCAAGCCCACGCCGATGTTGACGCGCGATGTCGAGCAGATTCTGCGGAAGAGCAAGGTGCTCACCGACGAAGCCACGCCGGTCAAGTCGACCATTCCGTTCAAGAAGGGCGACAAGGTTCGAGTCAAGGAAGGCAATTTCCAGAACTTCGACGGCGAAGTTGGCGGTGTCGATCAAGCCAACGGGCGCGTCAAGGTTCTTATTCAGATTTTTGGGCGGACCACGGAAGTCGAGTTCCAGCACTGGCAGATTGAACTCGTGTAACGGTTGCTCCCTGGTCTTTTACCATCAATCCGATCTCCATCAAATTTCCATTTTGTTTCGTGAAGGCAGCAGGTCATGGCTAAGGTCAAGCAAGTCAAGGGTCAGGCGAAGTTTCAGGTGACGGGTGGCCAGGCGACTCCCGCGCCGCCAGTTGGTACCTCGCTCGGTAAGTTCGGTATCAATCTCGGGCAGTTCGTGTCGCAGTTCAACGAACGAACCCGCGAGTTCATGGGGATTCCGATTCCCGTGGTTGTGACCGTTTATGACGATCGCTCGTTCGAATTCATCACTAAGAGCCCGCCGGCCTCGGCCCTCCTGAAAATGGCTGCCGGTTGTGCCAAGGGCGCCGGCGTCCCGAACAAGGACAAAGTGGGCAAGGTGACGAAGAAGCAACTGCTGGAAATCGTCAAGAAGAAGGAAGACGTGCTGAATTCGACCGATCCAGAGCGTGCTGCTCGGATGATCGAAGGAACTGCCCGCAGCATGGGCATTGTGGTCGAAGGCTAGGGCCTTTGCAGTGTCTTGTGCCAGGCAACGAGTGCGGCTCGCGTCGCATTTCTGCTTTCGTCACTGGATTTTATCGTCGTAGGCCTTGCTCACTTTTTGACAGGCCGCTAGGATACTCGATTCCCCATAAGTCGCCTTTCTGCGAGGAGAGCCCGGGGCTCTCTGTTTCATGCCAAAGCAATCGAAGCGTTTTCGTGCCCTGCTCAAGGTCGCTCCGCCGACCAAGGATACTGTTTCCTTGGATAGGGCCGTCGAGCGTTTGAAGCAGTTTGGCAACACCAAATTCGACCAGGCGATCGAGATCCATATGCGTCTCGGCGTCGATCCCAAGCAGGCCGACCAGATCGTCCGCGGCAGCGTTGTGTTGCCGCACGGTATTGGCAAGGCTCAGCGGGTGCTGGTGTTTGCCAAGGGTGACTTGGCTGCCGCGGCGACTGCTGCTGGTGCTGATTTCGTTGGTCAAGAAGACTTGGCCACGAAGGTCAAGGATGGCTGGACGGATTTTGATGTCTGCATCGCCGCTCCGGACATGATGGGCCTGGTTGGTCCTCTCGGCCGCGTGCTCGGTCCGCGTGGCTTGATGCCGTCGCCTCGTGCTGGCACTGTCACGCCTGATGTGGCCAGGGTCGTCAAGGAATACAAGGCTGGTAAGGTTGAGTTCCGCAATGACAACGGCGGCATCGTGCATGCCATCGTCGGCAAGGCGAGCTTTGATGCTCCGAAGCTCAAAGAAAACATTGAAGCCTTCGTGCACTACGTAGTGGGTCTCAAGCCCAATTCGGTGAAGGGTGTGTACGTGAAGAGCGTTGCCCTGTGTGCCACGATGAGCCCTTCGGTTCGCATCGCAGTCTAATTTGTTGAGCAGTGCTGGTTTTTAGAAATTGAAGTGCTGGAATGAGCAAGACACTCAAGCGACTGATTACCGAAGAAATCAAGCAGCGGTTGTCCGGCGTCACTGACGCTGTTGTGGTCAATGTGATTGGCCTCGACTCGCTGAATACCTACAACCTGCGGCGCGACCTGCGTAAGAAGGGTTTGAGCCTGCTGGTTGTGAAGTCGAGCCTGGCTGCTCGTGCCACTGAAGGCACTTCCCTGGCTCCGGCTTTCGAAGGAAGCTCGGGCAGTGTCGCCGTTGTTTACGGCGGTGAGGATTTCATCTCTCTGGCTAAAGAGATGGTGGCGATACACAAGAAGCCGGAATATGAGAAGGTCGAGTCGCGCGGCGGCGTGATGGACGGCGAGAAGCTCTCGCCCGAGAAGCTCAAGGAAGTGGCGAAGTGGCCGAATCGCGTCGGTCAGATCAGCTTGCTGCTGGGGCAGATTTTGTCGCCCGGGGCGCAGCTGTTGTCGCAAATCAATGCCCCTGGTGGGGCGCTCCAGAGCCAGTTCAAGAAGCTGTCGGAAAAGGCAGCCGAAGGCAAAGATGGCGGCGAACCCGCTGCCAGCTAATTGGCTCGTTGTTTAATACAAAGTCGCCCACTGCGTTTGGTTGGGCGTTTGGCAATTCGTGGTTTTCAGCGGTGAAAGCGGCCGGTGCTTGTTGCATCAGCCGGCCGCAGGTTTTGAAAGGGTTCTGAGTCATGGCTGAAGTTGACATTAATGCATTGGGTGATCAGATCGCCAACCTCACGCTGAAGCAAGCGAAGGAATTGAGCGACTACATCAAGGAAACGTACAAGATCGAGCCAGCCGCTGGTGGCGGTGTGATGATGGCCGCTCCTGCCGGTGACGGTGGTGGCGCTGCCGCTCCTGCAGCTCAGACTGAGTTCGACGTCGTTCTGACCGCCGCTGGCGACAAGAAGCTGGAAGTCGTGAAGGTGGTCAAGGCCATCACCGGCGTTTCGCTGATGGACGCCAAGAAGCTGGTCGACGCCCCGCCGGCGAAGATCAAGGAAAAGGCTTCGAAGGCTGACGCCGACAAGGCCAAGGCTGAACTCGAAGCAGCTGGTGCCACGGTCGAGCTGAAGTAGTTCGGCTTGGGTGAGCTCAAGTAGTTCGCCAGCTTGACTTTTCGTCGAGCAGCATTTGGCAAAAAAGCGGGGGCCCCCACTGGCCCCCGGATTGTTTTACGCGTACGCTTAACCAGAGCGGATGTTGTTTCTTTATCTGTTGCTTCTAAACCTCGGCGCCGCAGGTGGTTTTTTGCTATCGCGGCTCAGGCAGGCAGAGTTGATTAGAACCCCGGACCCATCCAGCGGTTTTTCGCTACTGGACAGGAGCGGGGTTGTATTGCGCGCCGATGTCGCGTTGCTCTTTGCTTTCGTGGCAGCAGGTTTTCCCTCGTTTAGATCACCCCGTTTGTGTCGGGCGGGCTGCATTCCTGTAGTGGGAAATATGCGGCGCGACCCGATTCGTTATTTCCGGGCATGCCCGGATCGTTGCCGGGAGTACCCGGTTCGTTCTCGCTGATAGATCACGGATGACGGTCGGCGGCTAGCTGTCCATATTTCTCCAATTGGGAGTGTTCTCGGCTTATGGCAATCCCTACCCAGCGCCGCATTATTCCTCGCGAAACTCGTCTCTTTGGCTCGGGCCGTGAGCAGCACCCGATTCCGAATCTGACGATGATTCAAACCGACAGTTATGCGGCTTTCTTACAGGAAGAAGTCTCTTCCGAGAAGCGCAAAGACCACGGTTTGGAATCGGTGCTGCGCGAGATCTTTCCGGTAGAGAGCTACGACAAGACGATCAAGCTCGAATACCTCCGCTACGAGCTCGGCAAGCCGCGCTACACGCCCGACGAATGCCGCCAACTTCGGCTTACTTACGGCAAGCCGTTTCATGTGTCGCTCCGGCTGAACAAAGAGCAGCCGATTGAAGAATCGGTTTACCTCGGCGACATTCCGGTGATGCTCGGCGGCGGTGAGTTCATCATCAACGGCGCCGAGCGCGTCGTCGTCAGCCAGTTGCACCGCAGCCCCGGCGTCGACTTTGTGATGGAGCTCGAAGGGACGAGCGATCGCAAGTTGCCGTCGTGCCGTATCATTCCTGAGCGCGGCAGCTGGATTGAAGTCAATGTCACGAAGAAAGAAGCCCTCAACGTTCGTATCGATCAAAGTGGCAAGTTCAGCGCGGTGACGTTGCTCCGCGCGATGAGCCCGAAGTACAGCACCGACACCGACCTGATCCGCGCGTTCTATGAAACGACGATCGAGAAGATCAGTGACGGCCGGAGCGTGGTGAAGGTCGAAGGCAAGATTTCGGTCGATGACGTTTGCTATCCGGTCGGTTCCGACCGTGCCGGCGAAATCATCGTCGAGGCCGGCCACAAGATCACCAAGACGCAAGCCGAAATCATCTGCACGTCGGGCGTGACCAAAGTCGAGGTTTGCCCGGTGCCGAAGGTGCAGGTGGTGTTCAACAGCCTGGCCGAAGATGCCACCAGCAGCCACGAAGAAGCCTTGCTGCGGATTTATCAGCGGCTTCGTCCGGGCAATCCTCCGCAGCTGGAAAAAGCCCGCACGCTGTTCAATGAAAAGTTTTTCGACGTCAACCGCTATCGCCTCGGCCGCGTCGGTCGCTTCCGCCTCAACCGCAAGTTGAAGCAAGAAGTCGCCGACAAGGAAATGACGCTGCGGCCCGAAGATTTGATCTCGGCCGTGAAGTACCTGATCGACTTGCTCGAAGGAAACGACCGGGCCCAGATCGACGACATCGATCACCTCGGCAATCGTCGTCTCCGCACGATCGACGAACTGGCAGCCGATGAACTCCGCAAGGGTTTCCTCAAGCTGCGTCGTACGGTGCAAGAACGCATGAGCCTCAAGGACCTTGAGGACATGACGCCGCGGAGCCTGGTCAATCCGAAGAGCATCTCGGCTGCCATCGAATACTTCTTTGGCCGTGGTGAGCTCTCGCAAGTGGTCGACCAGACCAATCCGCTGTCGCAGTTGACTCACGAACGTCGTCTGTCGGCGCTCGGCCCAGGTGGTTTGAATCGTAAGCGTGCGGGCTTCGAAGTCCGCGACGTTCACATTTCTCACTACGGCCGCATTTGCCCGATCGAGACGCCTGAAGGTACGAACATCGGCCTCATCAGCAGCCTCGCGATCTACGCGAGCGTCGATGAGTACGGCTTCCTTGTGTCGCCGTACCGCAAGGTGGCGAAGGGGAAGTTGACCGACGAAATCCTGTGGCTGCGAGCCGACGAAGAAGCCGACGCCTACGTGGCGCCGTGCGATACCAAGGTCGAAGACAATCGCATCGTCCCTGGCCCGTCGCTGATCGCTCGTCACCGTTCCGACTTCGAAATCGTCACGCCCGAGCAGGTGTCGTTTATCGACGTTGCCCCGAGCCAGATGGTGGGTGTGTCGGCTGGTTTGATTCCGTTCCTCGAACATGACGATGCCAACCGCGCGCTCATGGGTTCGAACATGCAACGCCAAGCCGTGCCGCTGCTCGTTACCGAGCCGCCGATCGTCGGCACGGGCATGGAACTCGACGTCGCTCGCAACAGCTCGATGGTCGTCCGCGCCAAACGGGCCGGCAAGATTTCGTATGCCGATGCGACTCGCATCGAAATCGGCAGCGACATCTACCACATGCGTAAGTTCCAGGGCCTGAACGAACGGACCTGCCTCAACCAAAAGCCGATCATCAACGTCGGCGACAAGGTCGAGAAGAACCAAGTGCTGGCGGATGGCCCTGCGACTTACAAGGGCGAGCTGGCCCTCGGCCGCAACGTGCTCGTCGGCTTCATGTCGTTCGATGGGTACAACTACGAAGACGCGATCATCATCAGCCAAGAGCTGGTGCAGAACGACACCTACACTTCGATTCACATCGAAGAGTTTGACGTCGAAATTCGCGAAACCAAGCTTGGCCGCGAAGAGTTCACGCGCGACATTCCGAATGTCAGCGAAAAGGCTCTCCGCAACCTCGACGAGAGCGGCATCGTCCGCGTCGGCACTTACGTGAAGCCGGGCGACATCCTCGTCGGTAAGGTTTCGCCGAAGAGCAAGACCGAACTCACGCCGGAAGAAAAACTGCTGCACGCGATCTTTGGTCGCGCTGGCGAAGATGTGAAGAACGATTCGCTGGAAGTGCCTTCGGGCATCGAAGGGATCGTGATCGACACGCAGAAGTTCTCGCGCCGCATGAGCTTGTCGGAAGATGAGCGCAAGAAGTTCGAAAAGGAACTGAAGGACGCGGAAACCGAAGGGAACAAGTGGGTTTCGCAGGCCTTCACCACGCTCGTCGAAGAGCTCGAAGGAATCATCGGCAAGACGCTGACCGATGAAGACGGCACCCCGCTGGCCAAGGATCAGGATCCGAAGTTCATCGCCGAAAAGGCCGCGAACTTCCGCCTGTCGGTCCACACCAGCAAGATGCGCAGCGAAGACAAAATCGCCGAAGCCGAAAAGGCTTACAAGGTGCATTGGCCGAACGTCGAACTGGCGACCGACAACCGCGACCGTAAGCTGAACAGCATGAAGCGCGGCGATGAGCTTCGCAGCGGCGTGTTGCAGATGGTCAAGGTCTACATCGCGACGAAGCGGGTGATCTCGGTCGGCGATAAGATGGCCGGACGCCACGGTAACAAGGGTGTGATCGCGAAAATCCTGCCGGTCGAAGACATGCCGTTCCTGCCGGACGGCACGAGCTTGCAGATCATGCTCAATCCGCTGGGCGTGCCTTCGCGTATGAACGTCGGTCAAATTCTCGAGACCCACTTGGGCTGGGCCGCTGCGGCGCTCGGTTTCCAGGCGGTTACTCCGGTGTTTGACGGCGCCACGGAACAGGACATCAACAAGTGCCTGGCCAATGCCAAGTTGCCAGCCCACGGCAAGCAACGGCTGCAAGATGGCCGGACCGGCGACCTGCTCCAGCAGGAAACGACGGTCGGTTACATCTACATGCTCAAGCTGCACCATCTCGTCGACGACAAGGTGCATGCCCGTAGCACAGGTCCGTACTCGCTCATTACTCAGCAACCGCTGGGTGGTAAGGCCCGCTTCGGCGGTCAACGATTCGGTGAAATGGAAGTCTGGGCGCTCGAAGCCTATGGTGCTGCCTACATTCTGCAGGAGCTCCTCACGGTTAAGAGCGACGACGTGGAAGGACGCACGAAGATCTACGAATCGATGGTGAAGGGAGAAAACACACTCGAAGCCGGAACGCCCGCCAGCTTCGAAGTGCTTTGCAACGAAATCCGCGGGCTGGCCCTGAACATCCAATTGGAGAAACGACGCGTGTGACGTGGCTCTGAGTTTCCTCAGTAGCAACGTCGTTTGCTGGGGCAAATGAATCCATTCGCCCCAGCCGTGCTGCGACCTCGCAGCAAACACCCCAGTCCCAGTTATCCATTCGAGCCAGTTAGCAACGCACCAGCAGCACCGGTGCAATTTAGGAGCAAGAAATGTCGAACGCGTCCATCGGCGACACCAATTACGACCGCATTAATGACTACGCTTCGGTCAAGATCAGCCTGGCCCGGCCGCACGATATCCGTAGCTGGTCCTTCGGCGAAGTGAAGAAGCCGGAAACGATCAACTACCGCACGTATCGTCCCGAAAAGGACGGCTTGTTCTGCGAACGCATCTTCGGACCTGAAAAGGACTGGGAATGCGCCTGCGGCAAGTACCGCGGCATGAAGTACAAGGGGATGATCTGCGATCGCTGCGGCGTGAAAGTCACGCACAGCCGCGTCCGCCGCAAGCGGATGGGTCACATCGAACTGGCCGCGCCGGTCGTGCACATCTGGTTCTTCAAAGCCATGCCGAGCCGCCTCGGCAACCTGCTGGATATGAAGACCAGCAGCTTGGAAAAGGTGATCTACTTCCAGGACTACGTGGTTGTGAATCCGGGTTCGACCAACCTGGAACGCGAACAACTGCTGACCGAAGAAGAATATCGCGACGCCCGCGCTCAGTACGGCGAAGGTTCGTTCGAAGCCGACATGGGCGCCGAAGCGGTGCGCAAGCTCCTCGGTGGTCTGAACCTGGTCGAGCTGTCGGACACGCTCCGTAAGAATCTGTTCGAAACCAACTCGAAGCAGAAGAAGAAAGACCTCATCAATCGGCTGAAGATCGTCGAATCGATCCGCGACAGCGAAAACCGTCCCGAGTGGATGGTGCTCGACGTCGTGCCGGTCATTCCGCCGGATCTGCGTCCGCTGGTGCTCCTCGACAGCGGCAACTTTGCGACGAGCGATCTCAACGATCTGTATCGCCGCATCATCAACCGCAACAACCGCCTGCGGAAGCTGGTCGATCTGAACGCGCCGGAAGTCATCATTCGCAACGAAAAGCGGATGCTGCAACAATCGGTCGACGCTCTGTTCGACAACAACCGCTGCAAGCGGCCGGTGCTCGGTTCGAGCAATCGCCCTCTCAAGTCCCTCACGGACATGATCAAGGGTAAGCAAGGTCGTTTCCGCGAAAACCTGCTCGGTAAGCGCGTCGATTACTCGGCCCGCTCCGTCATCGTGGTCGGTCCGCGTCTTCGCCTGCATCAGTGCGGTCTGCCGAAGAAGATCGCCCTCGAACTCTATCAGCCGTTCATCATTCGCAAGCTCAAGGAACTCGGCCACGCCGATACCATCAAGAGCGCGAAGAAGATGCTCGAACGGAAGGACGAGGAAGTTTGGGATATCCTCGAATCGGCCATTCAGAATCACCCGGTGATGCTGAATCGTGCTCCCACGCTCCACCGCATGGGTATTATGGCCTTCGAACCGGTGCTGGTCGAAGGTAACGCCATCCACCTGCATCCGCTGGTGTGCAAAGGTTTCAATGCCGACTTCGACGGCGATCAAATGGCGGTGCACTTGCCGCTGTCGATCGAAGCCCAGGTCGAAGCTCACACGCTGTTGTTGTCGCCGCACAACATCTTTGCCCCGAGCAACGGCCGCCCGATCATGAGCCCTTCGCAGGACATGGTTATGGGTTGCTACTACGTAACTGTCGAACTTCCCGGCTTAAAGGGTGAAGGCATGACCTTCGCTTCGGCCGGCGAAGCCGAAATGGCTTTCGCGATGGGCAAGATCCACCTGCACGCCAAGGTGAAGGTGCGCTTGCCGAAGTGGCAAAAGCTGAAGACCGAAGGTGATGAAAAGCACAAGTCAGGCGCCATCATCAATACCACCTACGGCCGCATGGTGTTCAACAACATCCTGCCCAAGGGGATGGACTTCTACAACAAGGCGATGAAGGGTTCGGACCTGGCGAGCTGCATCAGCGACTGCTACCAAGCACTCGGCCGCAAGCCGACGATCCAGCTGCTCGACGACATGATGCAGCTCGGCTTCCGCGAAGCGACTCGCAGCGGTCTATCGTTCGGCACCGACGATCTGGTGACACCTGATACCAAGGTCAACCACATCAGCGACGCCGAAAAGAAGGTCATGCGGTTCAAGAAGCTGTATGAACGTGGCGTGATCACGGAAAAAGAACGCTACAACCAGGTGCTCGACACCTGGACGCACGCTCGCGAAGCGATCACGAGCGAAATGCGTGAAGCGATGCGTACCGACGACCGCGGCGGTCACGGTTACGTTAACCCGGTGTACTTGATGGCGGACTCGGGTGCCCGAGGTGGTATCGAACAAATCCGTCAGCTAGCCGGCATGCGTGGTCTTATGGCCAAGCCGACCGGTGAAATTATCGAAACGCCGATCAAGTCGAACTTCCGCGAAGGTTTGACGGTGCTCGAGTACTTCAGCTCGACGCACGGTGCCCGCAAGGGTCTCGCCGATACGGCCCTCAAGACGGCCGACTCGGGTTACCTCACGCGTAAGCTGGCCGACGTCGCGCAGAACGTGGTCGTCACGACCTACGACTGCAAGACGACCCAGGGCATTACCAAGGGGACGATCTATCGCGGCGAAAAGGTGGAAGTGAAGCTGTCCGCAGCCATTCATGGTCGCGTCAGCCGCCAGAGCATCGTCAATCCGATCACCGACGAAGCCGTGGTGAAGGAAAACGAGCTCATCACTCCCGAAGTCGCCAAGCGGATCGAAGACATGGGCTTGGAGAAGATCCAAGTTCGCAGCTCGATGACCTGCGAAGCTCCGCTCGGCGTGTGCCGGCTGTGCTACGGCATGGATCTCGCGACCGGTTCGATGGTCGAAGAAGGCATGGCCGTCGGTATCATCGCCGCTCAGTCGATCGGCGAACCTGGTACTCAGCTGACCATGCGTACGTTCCACATCGGTGGTACGCACACCGGTCAAGTCGAAGAGCACGAAACCAAGTCGAAGCGCGAAGGTATCGTCAAGCTGACCCGCATTCGTTCGGCGAAGAACGAAGAAGGTCAGGACGTGGTCCTCACTCGTAACGGCGAAATCACGCTGCTCGATCCGAAGGGCCGCGAACTCGAGAAGTACGACGTGCCGAACGGTGCCATCCTCAAGGTGGCCGAAAACGAGGCGGTCAAGGTAGGTCAGGTACTGCTCGAATGGGATCCGCACTCGATTCCGATTCTCGCCGAAGTCGCGGGCAAGGTCCGCTACGAAGACGTGATCGAAGGCGAAACGCTGCGTGTCGAAAAGGACACAAGCGGCAACATGCGGCGGATGATCATGGATCACAAGGGTGAGCTCCACCCGCAGATCGTGATCGAAGATGCCGAAGGCAAGCCGGTCGAAGTTTACTACCTGCCGGAACGAGCCCACATCGTGGTCGAAGAAGGCAAGATCGTGAAAGCCGGCTCGGTCCTCGGTAAGACGCCTCGCGAAGCCACGGGCATCGCCGACATCACCGGTGGTTTGCCGCGGGTTACGGAAATCTTCGAAGCTCGCAAGCCGAAGGATCCAGCCGTTATGGCCGAGGTCGATGGCATTGTCGAAATCCTGCAAGAGAAGCGGCGTGGCAAGCGGACGATCATCGTCCGCAGCGAAAGCGGCATCGAACGCGAACACCTCGTGCCACACGGCAAGCGGTTCCTCGTGCATGCCGGCGACCATGTGAAGGCCGGCCAGGCCCTCGTCGATGGTCCGCTCGTGCCGCACGACATCCTCCGGATTTCGGGCGAAGAAGCCCTGCAGCAATACCTGCTGCACGAAATTCAGGGTGTGTATCGCAGCCAACGCGTGGAAATCAACGACAAGCACATCGAAATCATCGTGGCTCGCATGCTGCGTAAGGTCCGCATCGAAACCTCGGGCGACACCAGCTTGTTGCCGGGCCTCGTGATGGACCGCTTCGATTTCCGCTCGGTCAACACGAACCTGTCGAAGTGCCTCAAGATCTCCGACAAGGGAGATTCGGAGTACGCCGATGGTTCGATCGTGCCGAAGGAAGCCATCGAACAGACCAACACGGGCATCGAGTCGCTGCATGGCAAGGCAGCCAAGGGCGTGAAGCCGAAGAGCGCGACTGCGAGCACGCAGTTGCTCGGCATCACCAAGGCAGCCGTGCAAAGCAGCAGCTTTATCTCGGCTGCGAGCTTCCAAGAAACCACGAAGGTTCTCACCGAAGCGGCTCTGGCCGGCAAGGTCGACCATCTCGTGGGCCTCAAGGAAAACGTGATCCTCGGTCACTTGATTCCTGCTGGTACTGGCTTCCGTCAGTTCCAGGACTCGGAAGTTCGTTACCGTCCGGAAGCCCTCACTGCCATGTCGCTCGAGAAGGACAAGGTGCTCGAATCGGCCTTCCCGCTGCTCGCCCAAGGCGACGGCAATGGCAACAGTGGAGCACAGGCCCCTGGCACCAAGCCGGCCCCGAGCAACGCCCTGGAATCGCTCCTCGGCGGTGGCAAGGAATAAACCTGGTACTCAGCTCGCTCTGCGAGATGATCACTAACCAATCCGAAGGACGGTCGATGCAAATCGACCGTCCTTTTTTCGTATCGTCAGCACCACTGAATCGCTAGCAACTGAACTGATCTTGCCACGTCCGCCCGGATCGATCAAAACGCCATCCTCGATCCGTCCTTTAGTCGTCGCGCCCCTATGAAACTTCGTAATCGTTGGCTAATCAAATTCCTCTCTGCCGGAGTCGCGGCGCTGGTTTGGTGCTGGCTGCGGACGATGCGTTTTTCCCGGTTCAGTGTCGACGGCCGTCACCATCCCTCGAATCCTGCCAGCGAGCAGTACTTGTATGCGCTGTGGCATGAGGCGCATCTCGGGCCGCTGTGCGATCCGGGGCAATGCAAGGTTCTCATTAGTCAGCATGCCGACGGCGAGTGGATTGCGCAGGTCTGTCAGTGGCTGGGGCTGGGAGTCATTCGCGGTTCCACCACGCGTGGCGGTTGCCAGGCAGTGCATTCGATGATTCAGGAGTGCGGCTCGAACAACAACATCGTCGTCACGCCCGATGGCCCGCGCGGCCCTCGTCGGCAGATGCAATCGGGCGCGGTCTGGGTCTCTTCGACCACGGGCATTCCCGTTGTGCTCTTGGGCATTGGTTACTCGCGCGCCTGGCGGGCCAATAGTTGGGATCGCTTTGCGGTGCCGGTTCCCGGCAGTCACATCTGCGCGGTTGCCAGCGCACCGGTTTGCATTCCGCCTGATCTCGATCGCGCCGGCTTGGAACACTGGCGGCTGCACTTGGAAGCGGAACTGGAACGCGTGAGCGGACTGGCCGAGGAGTGGGCCGCCCGCGTTCGCGTGCAAGGCAGAAATGCCGCTCCACCGGAAATGCCAGCACAGCCAGCAGCGAACAAGAAGGCCGCCTGACGCACGGCTGCGCGAAAAACTCAGGTATCCCATTTGGGCCATCTTTGGTATTCCTATTGTTGGCAAGGATTACCATTTGAGTTCAGGAAAGGGATTTCCATGGATCGTCAGGCCATTCGCGCGAGCTTGCTGGAACTGCTGCAACTCGAAACGTTTGAATCAGTAGATCACGTCACCGACGCCACCAATTTACGCACCGGCTTGAAGATTGATTCGGTCGACTTGCTCAGCATGGCGCTGCACGCCGAACGCAAATTCGGCATCGCGATTGGCTCCGATGAATTCGAAGGCGTGAAGACCTTCGGCGACCTGCTCAATCTCTTGCAAGCCAAGATCGCCGCCCGGCCGAAGACCAAGGCCGCCTGATTTTTGCCTGGCCATTCCAGCCCTGCTCGCATGACGCGGTCAGCGGCAGCTACCTCTTCGCAATGGATTGCGCGGTGTCCTCATGACTTTCGGCTCGGCTATTCAAGTGATGGGCTGGGGTTACGCGCGAATGCAACTGGCGGAATTCGCCGGACTGCGGCGTTCGCTGCCGGCATGGGCTGTGGAAGGCACACCTGGCCACTTCTTCAAGCACGCCGATGAGCAGTCGATGCTCGCGGCGCAGGCCGTCGATGACGCAATCCAGCGGCATGGGTTCGATCCGAAGTCGTTGGCGAAGTTTGGTGTGCTCGCGGCTCCCCGTTTTCTCGGCCGAGCGGCCGGCGAAGCGGTCATTCGCCGCTACCGCCGCGATGGCGCGCAGGGAGTCACGCCGCACATCATCTCGCAGCACTCGCTGCACAGCGTATCGGGTGCCATCAGCGTGCTGCTCGGCTGCCAAGGCCCGAACGTGGGCGTCGGCGGCGGGCCTCATGTGCTAGACGATGCGTTCGTCACGCTGCTCACCATGTTTGGCCAGTTGGATATCCCCGGCGTGTTGCTGGTCGGCACCGGTTGGGATCCCGAACCGATTATCGATCAGACGGGCAATTGCACGAACGAGCCAGAGTGTTTTGCCTTTGCCCTCATTGCTCAGCCTGCGGGTCAGGAAAGGTGTGGTTCATTGCAACTGCGCACGGAATCGAGCGCCGCAACGACTCATCCAGAAATCACCACGCCGCAACTCGTTCGCCAACTGCAAGCGGCCGACGTCAAGCGACAGCCACTGCAGCTGACTTGGAACTTGAATTGGGGCGCAGCGATCGAGGTGGAATTGGCGCAGCCGGCGCAGTCGTTGGTTCGGGCGGCATAGTCGAACGAGTTCATTTTTAAAAGAAGCAACATGACTGCACCTCGCGTTTGGATTACTGGCGTTGGCCTGACGACGTCTTTGGGCTCGGATCGCGAGACCTTCAGCGACAACTTGCTGGCCGGGCGCTCGCCGGTGCAGATCGTGGTCGACCGTGTCGGCGATCACGAGTTTCGCTCGCCCGGCTGCTTGTTGCCGCCGATCCCCGTGCCGGCAGGCTGGACGGAGAGCGACTTCCGCAAATTGTTGCCCGGAGAACAAGCCGCGCTCTGGAGTTGTTCGTCGGCGCTCGCCGATGCAGGTTGGTTGAATCGCGACGACGTGCGAATTGGAATCGTGCTTGGTTGCGGCGGCGAATGGGTGAATCACTGGGAGAACGACTGCGCTGTCGGCGGTAATGATCTCTACGAATCGCGCGAGACAGAATCGATCGTCAGTTTGACCCGGGCTCGGCTCGGACTGCGTGGTCCCAGCAGCACTGTCGCGGCTGCCTGTGCCAGCGGCAACTATGCGCTCGCCGTGGCCCGCAATTGGATTCAGCAGGGCTTGGTCGATGTCTGTGTGGCCGGGGCGGTGGAAGTCGTCACGCCGATCTGCCGCGCGACGTTTCATAACCTGCGGGCGCTGTCGCGCAACGTGGACAACTTTCAGCGAGCCTCGCGGCCGTTCGATAAGGAACGCCATGGCTTTGTGATGGCCGAGGGAGCCGTCGCGCACGTCTTGGAATCGGAGCATGTAGCCCGCCGTCGCGGCGCCAACGTGCTCGCTGAAGTGGCTGGCTTTGGGGCGTCGAGCGATGCCTTTCACATGATTATTCCCAGCAAGGATCCACAGCCCGCGATGACCGCAATGCGGGGCGCGCTGGTCGATGCTCAGATCACGCCCGACCAGGTCAGCTACGTGAACGCGCACGCCCCGGGCACCTCGGTTGGCGACGACGCCGAGGCTCGAGCCCTGATGGGCGTCTTCGGCGCGCACACGGCATCGACCCCGGTTAGCTCGACCAAGAGCATCACCGGCCATCTGCTGAGTGCGGCTGCTTCGCTCGAGGCCCTTGCTAGCATTACCGCCATCCAGCGGCAGGCTCTTCCCCCGACCATCAATTTGGACGACCCGGAGCACGAGCTCTGCCATATCCGCAACCAGAGCCAGGCGGCAGATGTGCGGGTTGTGATGTCAAATTCGTTCGGTTTTGGGGGTAGTAACACGAGTTTGGTGCTGCGGAAGGTGGCTTAGCAACTGCCGAGAGCCCCGGACCATTTCCCCTGGCTGCGTGTGGGACTCTTTTCCTCAAACACACCCCGAAAAGGCCGTCACCTTGCCTTGACAGCCCTGGCCAGACTGATAGGCTATTGGATTCCCCTGACCCTGAAAGTTCAGAGACAGTAAGAAACGTACGTATGCCCACGATCAATCAATTGGTCCGCAAACCACGCCGCCAGAAGCGCGTGTTCAGCAAGTCGCCCGTGCTGGAGAAGAACCCCTTCAAGCAGGGCGTGTGCTTGATTGTGCGCACCATGACTCCCAAGAAGCCGAACTCGGCTCTGCGGAAGATCACTCGCGTGCGCCTCAGCACCGGTCGCGAAGTGACCGTGTACATCCCAGGCGAAGGTCACAACCTGCAAGAACACTCGATCGTGCTCGTGCGTGGTGGCCGTATTCGCGATCTACCGGGTGTGCGCTATCACGTCGTCCGCGGCGTCCGCGATACGCTGGGCGTTTCGGGCCGCAAACAGGCCCGCAGTAAGTACGGGGCTAAGGGAAGCTAAGCTAATCGCTGCTCGTCCCCAGATCATTTCACCGCCGTGAATTGCACGGCGGATTGCTTTCAACAATTCAACGCCTTTGTTTCGGATTTTGTATGGGCAAGATTACTGCCAGTGCGACCACCCTCAAGCCGGATCCACGTTATCGTTCGGTCCTGGCCGGCAAGTTCATCAACTGCTTGATGTTCAGCGGTAAGAAGAGCGTCGCTCAGGTGCTCTTCTACGACGCGCTCGACCAGATCAAGGAAAAGATTCCGGACAAGGAACCGATCGAGGTCTTCCACGCTGCCGTCGAAAACGTGAAGCCCTACGTCGAAGTTCGCAGCCGCCGCGTCGGTGGTGCTGCTTACCAGGTTCCGATGCAGGTCAATCGTAACCGTCAGCAATCGCTGGCCATCCGCTGGATTCTCGCTGCTTGCCGCGAGAAGAAGGGTCGCCCGATGTTCCAAAAGCTGGCCGACGAACTGATGGCCGCCTACAACAAGGAAGGCGTCGCCTTCACCAAGCGCGAAAACGTGCACCGCATGGCCGACGCCAACAAGGCGTTCGCTCACTTCGCCTGGTAGTCAATCTGATAAACTTAAAGCCGCGGCGCGTGTAAACGATTCGCGGCTTTTTCGTGCGCCGACGGAAAGCAGTTCTGAGTTCTGAGTTTTGAGTTCTGAGACAAGACAGCAACTCATCCTCTTTCTGTCTCAGGACTCAAAACTCAAAACTCAGAACTGAATTGATCCAGCCATGGCTTCTCGTACTCTCGAAAAAATCCGCAACATCGGCATCATTGCCCACATCGACGCCGGCAAGACCACGGTTACGGAGAAGATGTTGTTTTACAGCGGCGCCAAGCACCGTCCGGGCGGCGTCGATTTGGGAACGACGACGACCGACGACGATGCCGAAGAGCAGGAACGCGGCATCACGATCTACGCCGCGTGCGTGACGTTCAACTGGAAGGACATCGTCGTCAATCTGCTCGATACTCCCGGCCACGTCGACTTCACGGCCGAGGTCGAGCGTTGCCTGCGTGTGCTCGATGGCGCTGTCGTGGTTTTCAGTGCTCGCGAAGGTGTCGAAGCGCAGAGCGAAACTGTCTGGCGACAAGCCGACAAATACAAAGTGCCGCGGATCTGCTTCATCAACAAGCTCGACCGCGAAGGAGCCAACTTCGAAGCCGTCGTCGGTCAGATCACCGACCGGCTGAACGGCAATCCGCTGGTCATCGCCATTCCGGTCGGCATCGGCCCGGCGCACTATCCCAGCCCGTTTCGCGGTGTGATCGATCTCGTGGAAATGAAGTGCATCACCTTCCCCGCCGATCCGCTTGTTCGCGAGATCTACGTCGGCGAAATTCCGGAAGATCACGCGCTCGATGCCGCCGCCTGGCGCGAACAGATGCTCGAAAAGCTCTACAGCTTTAGCAACGAGATGATGAGTCTCGCACTCGAAGAAAAACCGATCCCGCCGGAACTGATCCGCAAAACGCTCCGCGAAGCGACGCTGGCGATGCAGATTCAGCCGGTCTTATGCGGCAGTGCGCTGCACGGCATGGGTGTGCAACCTGTGCTCGACGCAGTCGGCTACTATTTGCCCAGCCCGGCTGACATGCCGCCCGTCGAAGGCGAAGCCGTCGGCGATAAGAAGAAAAAATCTGCGACGGATAAGCGCGCACCAAAACCCGACGAGCCGTTCTGCGGCTTGGTGTTCAAGGTGCTGCCGGCGAAGACGGGCGACATGCACTGGGTCCGCGTTTATTCGGGCGTGCTCAAGTCGAACTCGCGCGTGCTGAATCCCGGCAAAGACATCAAAGAGAACGTCGCGCAGCTGTGGCACATTCATGCGACCCGCAAGGAAGAGCAAGTCGACGAGGCCCGCTGCGGCGACATCGTCGGCATCATCGGCCTGCGGCAGTCGATCACCGGCGATACGATCTGTGACACGCGCGAGCCTATCCTGCTTGAAACGATCAAGTTCCCCGAGACGGTTATCTCGATGGCGATCGAGCCCGAGAACAGCACCGAACGGAAGAAGCTCAACGACACGCTCGACATGCTCAAGCGGCAGGACCCGACGCTCTCGGTCATCTCCGGCGAAACCGGCCAAACGCTGATCAGCGGCATGGGTGAATTGCATCTCGAAGTGGTGAAGAACCGCCTGCTGCGTGACTTTGCGCTCAACGTGAAGTTCCACAAGCCGCAGGTGAGCTATCGCGAGTCGATCGATCACGCGGTGGAAGTCGTTGGGGAATGCAACCGCCTGATCAACGGCAAACAGTTGTTTGCGAAAGTCCGGCTCAAGATGGAACCGGTCAGCGGGGCAGCTTCGCCGGTGCAGGTCCTCAATTTCAATCCTGTTGATGGCGTGCCAGCGGAGCTGATGACCGTTGCCGTCGATGAACTCAAGGGCAAGGGCGAAGGGGGCGGTTTGATCGCGGGTTTCCCACTGATCAAGATCCGCGTGAGCGTGCTGGGTGGCGAGTGGAACCCGGAACAAACCACCGACGTCGCCATGAAAGTCGCGGCCGCCGATGCCTTCGAAAAGGGACTCGAGCAGGGAGGCAGGGTCCTGCTCGAGCCGATCATGAAGCTCGACATCGTCACCCCCGACGATTACCACGGCGACTTCGTCGGCGACCTGCAACGCCGCCGCGCGATCATTTCTCGCACCGACAACCGTGGCACGCTCACCACCATCGAAGCCCACGCACCGCTGAAAGAACTCTTCGGCTATTCCTCAGCGATGCGCAGCCTGAGCCAAGGCCGCGCCAGTTGCTCGATGGAACCCCTCATGTACGCTCCGGCGCCGCCCGAAGTGGTGAAGACGTTTGAGATGTAGGTTAGCTCAGGCAACGAACGGGATACTGCCGAAGCGTCTGATCAGCAGTTACCAGAATGCGCTGATCTTGAATCGCCTGCGCAACGATGATTCGGTCAAATGGATCGCGATGCAACAATGGAAGTTTCGCGAGTTCGACAATCGCTTCCTCATTGATGGGTAGCGAACTGATCTGATGACTCTCGCGTGCGGCTGGAAGAAACATCTCGGCAGGCCCTGGCAACGGCAGTTTGCCGATTTGGAACTTGATCGTTGCTTCCCAAATCGAAGCAACACTCAAGGCCACATCGGCCGAATTGTCCGTGATCGCGACATGCCACGCCCTCGGTAACCGGGGGTCACCAGCGATCAGCCAAAGAAAAATCTGCGTATCTAGTAGCAACTTCATTGCAGGTTAAAGTCGCGCAGGATTTCATCCGGCAGCGGTGCATCGAAATCATCTGGCACAACGAACTGACCAGCGCACAAGCCCGAGGGACGGCGAACTTCAGCAGGGCGAATCTCGGCCACTGCCTTCTCTCCATCCAAGACAAGCAGAGTCTCGCCTGCTGCGACTCGGCGCATTAGTTCCAGGGGGTTGGCGTTTAACTCGGAAAGGGAGACAGTGGTCATACCTATATTCTATCTTGCAAAGTCTCGTAAGTAAGCGCTAGCTGCCCGCACCGCAGCTTTCGCTGCGCCGAGACAGACAGTACGCTGCGCCGTATCGACCTTCCCTCTCCGCGAAATAGCCCGAGGAAACTGCGCTATGACTGCCTCTTCTGATGACTCGCTCGCCGCGCAAAGCTCGCTCAGCCGTCGCGAAATCTTCGCTTACTCGGCGGCGTTTGGTACTTCGTTTTTGGCAACGCAAGGTTTGCTCGCCGATGATAAGACGAAAACGCCGGGACCGGCTTCGGTCGGTGGAAATGCGAAGCCGACGAAGCGATACGAGATGAAGAAGTCGATCAATCTCTGGGCGTTGCCGTATCCGCAGAAGATGTCCCTCGTCGAGTGTTTCAAGCTTTGCAAGGACGCCGGTTTTGATGCGGTCGAAGTGAATTACGCACTCGACGGCGACTTGTCGCCCGATTCAACTCCCGAGCAGATCAAAGCGATCGGCGAACAGGCCCGCCGCATCGGCATCGAGATCAGCGGCGTGTGCTCGTTTCTCTTTTGGCCCTATGCGTTCACGCACGAGGATCCCGATCGCCGTAAGAAGGGCGTAGAGCTCGCATTGAAGATGATCGAAGCCGCTCGCCTGGTCGGCACCGAGAACCTGCTCTGCGTGCCGGGCTCCGTCTACGCGCCGTGGATTCCCGACGAACCGCCCGTCGCTCACGACGTAGCGCTCGCGCGCGCGACCGAAGGAGTGAAGAAGATGCTCCCCGCGGCCGAGAAAAATCAGGTTTACATCAACATCGAAAACATCTTCGCCAACGGCTTTCTGCACAGCCCGCAAGAGATCAACCAGTTCGTCGACTCATTCCACAGCAAGTGGGTGAAGGTTCACTTCGATACTGGCAACATCATGCAGTATCACTTCCCGGAGCACTGGATCCCGCAGCTTGGTAAACGAATCCAGAACATTCACCTTAAGGAGTACAGCAAAAAGGTGCATGAGTTCAACCTCAACACCTTCCGCTTACTTCTCGACGGCACGACGAACTGGCCCGCGGTCCTCGAAGCACTCGACCAGACCAGCTATCGCGGCTATCTCACGTTCGAATACTTCAACCCATTCCCGCACTGGCCTGAAGCGATTGTCTATCACACCAGCGATGCGATGGATCGGATGCTGGGACGGAAGGCGTAGGTCGAGCGCGTGAGTAAGCCATCTCAGCGGTAAACGGGCACAATACCGAATCGCCGTGGATCACGTTTGGAAACGCCCATCAGCTCTTGCGATTCCCCTTCCGACAGATCGTCGACGAAGAGTCGGATCCACGCGCAGCTCCAGGCATACGCGAGGACCAGTTGGCCGTGGTGGGCATGGGCCGTAATTCCACTAGAAGAGCCCGGAGCCTGGTACTGCAGCGTCACCCAATCTCTGTGACGCTCAACATGGAGCGGTTTGGTTACGCGGATGACTTCCTCGATATCTGCCCCTGCGCGAAAGCGTCGGAAGTGAAACTCTCTCCAAGCCGCAGGGCACTCTTTGGCCATCGCGCTGTAGGAATTCAATCCTGCGAGGCTGTAAACGCGGTAGTGCGAGGCCAGATAACCGAGGCAGACCAAGGCCGCGATCAGCAGCAACACAGCGCCGCGCAACAGCATTTTCACGATTGGCTGCATAGCTGCCAGAATTCCCTTATTCTCCCACGCGCAAGCAAATCAACTTTCCTTGGCCCGCCTCCGTAGTTCGCGTCAGGTAGCGACCTTGCGAGAGGGCCGGCAGCGGCCGCAGGATGTTGTGGCTGGGATCACGTGGGCGAGCGACCGTGAATGTTGCCAGTTCGCGGTAGCCATCGGGCGATGCAGCGACTAGCACTAATTCACCGCTGACTTTGGTGAGCAGCAGTTTGTCGCCGACGAGAATGGCGTGGGCGATGCCGAAGTCGGGCTTCTCCCACTTTACCTTGCCCGTCTTGGCATTGATGCAGCGTAGGGCTCCTGCTGGTGGCTGATCTTCACGCCCATGGATGCCATAGAGATAGCCGTCGCGATAAACGGGGGTCGCATACTGACTGCTAAGAGTGTCGCCGTCTTGCCAACGAACTTCGGCAGGTGAGGCGACCGTGGCCAGCACGGCGTCGATGTTATAGCTCGCAGTAAGAAACACCTGGCCGTCGAACACAATCGGAGTGGCAGCGTTCACCGTCGGCCCGCGCTTGCCGAAAGGGAGCAGCGGGCTGGTCTTGCCGGTTGCTGGATCGACGAGCAATGCGTTGAGTCGCGTAACGAACAACCCTTGTTCCTTGCCGCCGACGGTGACCGAAGTCGGCGCTGCGTAGCTCGCTCCCTCGTTGCTCGACTGCCAGGCCGTTTTGCCAGTCTTCACGTCAACGCCGACGAGCCCCGCTCCGCGACCGCCGATGTTCGTAACGACATAATCGCCGATCACCAGCGGCGTGCTTCCCGCACCAAAGTAGCCTTCATCCCCGGCGTAGTCGGCCATCAGGCTGCGCGACCAGAGTTCCTCGCCTTTGTCGAGCGAAACACAGTGCAAGTCGCCGGCAGCGCCGTAGACAAACACGCGGCCGTCCTTCACAACGGGCACGCAGCGCGGCCCTTTGTCGCTATCGATACCGCCGCTATAGGTCGCGATAAACTCTGCCTTCCACAGCGGCTTGCCGGTGGTCAGGTCGATGGCTTCGACGATTTCCTGGTCTTCGCGGCGATGAAACACAATCACGCGCTTGCCGACAACGGCGGGGCCGGCGTAGCCGCTGCCGAGTGAGTAACTCCATTCCGACTTCGGCCCTGCGGCCGGCCAAGTATCGAACAGCTTTTCTTTTTCCGCCTGGCCGTTACGCTGCGGCCCGAGAATCTGTGGCCAATCGCCGGCCTGAGCTTGCCTGACTATCGCCAGCAACAACAACGCAACCAGCGAGAGGCGATTCATTTGAAGCTCACTTAGAAAATCAGTTGCCGGTCGTATTTTTTTCAGTCTTCGGCCGCGAGGCATCTTCGCTGAGGGCTCGCAACTGAGGCCAGGTGTACAGTCCGGTGTTGTGACCGTCGCTCCACTGGATGCGAATCGCATAAGCGCCGACAGCTTGCAGTTCATTGGCGATCACATTCGGATCGATGTCATCGATGAACACCAGTCGTTCACCGGTCATTTCGTCAACGCAATGAGCACAACCACAGGCCGCGCGGGCGACGCGATACGGCACGGCGACATCAAGGCCATCGTGCCAGGTGATCTGCAGCGCGCCGGCGGGATGATCGCGGCGGATGCTTTGGGGTGGATCGACGTGTTCGCTGGGCATGATTGGATCTTACGTCAGTTGGCAGCGGGCCGCGGAGAGAGTGTTGTGCATCAGCATGACGACGGTGAGCGGGCCGACGCCGCGCGGCACTGGCGTGATCGCGCTGGCGACTTCGCGGACTGCGTCGTAATCGACATCGCCGCACATGCCGGCGTCGGTGCGATTGATGCCGACGTCGATCACGATCGCGCCCGGCTTGACCATGTGGGCTTTGATGAATTTCGGCTGACCGATGGCGGCAACGATCACATCGGCAGTGCGCGTGATCGCCGCGAGATCGGCCGTGCGGCTGTGGCACATGGTGACCGTTGCATTGCAGCAATTCGGACCGACAGGAGAATCCTTGGCCGCGAGGAGTGTCGTGATCGGCTTGCCGACGATATCGCTTCGGCCCACGACAACACAATGCTTGCCCGCGACACTCAAGCCGCTGCGATCTATGATCTGCAGCACGCCGTGCGGAGTGCAGGGCAAATAGCGCGGTCGGCCTTGCACGAGCAGGCCGACGTTCTCGGCATGAAAACAATCAACGTCCTTCAGAGGATGTACCGCGTCGAGAATTCGCGATGCCCGAATCTGCGGCGGCAACGGCAACTGCACCAGGATGCCGTTGACGTTTTCATCGGCATTGAGCGTGGCAATCAGTTCCAGCAGTTCTTCTTCGCCTGTTTCGGCTGGCAGGCGATGCATTTTGCTATCGATGCCGACGCGATCGCAGGCCAGGCCCTTGTTCCGCACATAGACCGCGCTCGCCGGATCGTCGCCGACCAGCACGGCGGCCAGCGTCGGGCTATAGCCGTTGTTTTCGACAAAATCGGCGACTTCGACGGCCAATTCCGTTTCAATTTGCGTGGCAATTTTCTTGCCGTCGAGCACCAGGCCAGCCAAGGGGGAATCCTCTGGAGAGAAGTAGGGCGATGAACCGCTGTTTATTGTAAGTTGCTGCCAAACAGGCGAAAGGCCACAGCTGCAGCAAATCGCGTTGGTCCAATACGCTCAACGTCAGTGCTTTCGTGCTTAGCCACCGGCTTCAGCCGATGGCTAAAATGCAGCTGCATTAAACTCCTACAATCGCGTTTTCACCGAAACGCCGCTGCAGTCTGAAGTCCATCATGCGTTGCCTCGCTCTTTTCACTGGTGGACTCGATTCACAAATCGCCGTGCGACTCATGCAGCGGCAAGGGATTGAAGTTGTCGGCTTTTGTTATTACTCACTGTTTTCGCATCCACTGCTGATCAGTGGAGCCAGCGAAGCTGCGAGGCGGTTGCAAATCGAACTGCGGTTCGAGCCGAATTACTCATTGCCCTCGTCGATTATCTGGCCGCGATTGGGTTTCGCCGAAGGAATGGCCCCCTGCCTCGATTGCCGCAGCCAGATGGTCGCACGCATGCGGGAGAAACTCGCGTATCTCGGTGCAGCGTTTTTGATTTCCGGCGAAGTCGTTGGCCAACGGCCCAGCAGTCTCCGCTCGTGCGATCTCGAAACAATTGCTTATCACGGCAAGGCGGATGATCTATTGCTGCGGCCTTTGTCGGCGAAGTTACTGCCGCCGACAAAGCCAGAGGTCGAAGGCTGGGTCGATCGCAATCTCCTTTTCGATTGGCATGGCAAAGCGAGGAAAGAGCAACTCAAACTCGCGCGAGAATGGGAACTGACCGAACCGAAAGGACATCTCGCCGGCTGTGCACTGCTCGAACCAACCTATGCAGCCCGCCTCGCGCGGATGCTGAAGATCAATTCGCATCCCCATGCCCATCTCTACATGACGTTAAAGGTGGGGCGCCATTTGTGGCGCGGCGAACAAGCCCATCTCGTTGTCGCCAAGAACGCAGCCGAAGGAGATCATCTCGAAAGGTTGCACCATCACATGCCGGGAGCAGTGCTCGTGAGGCCTGGAAATTTCCGCGGCCCAGTCGCTTTGGTGACGGGAAAAATCGACGACGCTACCATCGCCGATGCAGCCAACGTTGTTGCTCAATTCAGCAAGGACATTCTGTCGCACCAGTCTCGCCTCGAACTCGTTGGCTGGGGTTCGAACAGCGTGCTCCTCACAAAAGTGCCCGAGCGGGGGAGCCGAGAGTTCCGCGGCTTTACCGAATAGGCCGCCTATACGGTTTGCGGCGGCAGAGATTTCCCGAGCCGGGTCATAGTGGCGAAGTTTGCCGTCTTTGAGCGTCACCATGGGGTAAATTTCTGAAACGTTATTTTTCCAGCCTAGCTGGATGTCATCCCTGGAAAGCCGCCATGGGCCTCGCGCTGCCGTTTTTCAAATCGAGCCTTTCCACCGCGACCGTGCAGGAGCCGATCCCGCTGCCGCGCGGGCATATTCCTGCGCTCGATGGCATTCGCGGTTTGGCGATTCTGTTGGTGACGATCTATCGCTTCGCTGGCACACACGATGGCGGTCTGCCCAGCTGGCTGCAGCCCGCGATGGAGTTCGGCACGCATGGCGTGGATTTGTTTTTTGTCCTCTCCGGCTTTTTGATCACCGGCATTCTCTTTGATGCCAAAGGTGAAGCTCATTACTTTCGCAATTTCTACGCGCGGCGAACGCTGCGGATCTTCCCGCTCTATTACGGCACGCTCGCGCTGGTGCTCGTTGGTTTGCCGTTGCTCGGCCTCGGCATTTCGTGGCTCAACGCCACCGGCGATTTGAACAGCCTGTGGTGGTATGGCAGTAACATTCGCATGAGCCAGACCGGCTTGTGGAATTTCGGTGGGCTGAATCACTTTTGGTCGTTGTGCGTCGAGGAACATTTTTATCTCGTTTGGCCGCTCGTGATTTTCGCCTGCTCGCGCAAGTGGGCGATGCGAGTGTGCATCACGGCATTCCTCGCTTCGGCGGGGGCTCGCGTGCTGTGGATGCTGACCGGCGGCAATGGCGCAGCCGCGGAAGTCTTCACGCTCTTCCGACTCGACGCGTTGTGCGCTGGCGCGTGGATCGCACTCGCTGCTCGCGGCGAAGATGGCCTGACGAACATGGTGCCGTGGGCTCGCGCGGTGCTTGTTGCGATCGGCGCGATGCTGTTGCCGTTGATTGCTATGCGGCTGCAATTGAAAACGATTCCGACCACGCTCTATGCGATTTTCTTCGCCGCGTTCATCGTCCTGGCCGTCGCTTCGGCCAAGCAAGGCTGGCTGTCGTTCCTGGGCCGTTCGAAACTATTGCTGTGGCTCGGCAAATACAGCTATGGCATGTACGTCTATCAGAACTTGCTGCTCGTTGGTTTCGCGAGCTTCTTCACTGCCGGAACCATCACGGAGCTAACTGGTTCCGCCGCGATCGGCCGGATTGGTTTCATCCTCAGCATGTCGCTCCTCACGGCCGGCATCGCCTGGGTGAGTTGGCACGCCTATGAAAAACGCTGGCTAGCGTGGAAGCATTGCTTTGAAGGCAAGAAGCCAGTTAAATCAGCTGCTGGCGCTGCGGTAGCCACGTAACGCTGCCGTGAAGAGCCACCGCGATGCGAGCAAGCTCAGCCCCGTCGCGAACAGCGTGAACACGGCGAGATACATCGTCAGATTCGATTGCTCGGCGTCGGTGCCGAACGGCCAGGCGATGACTCGCGCGGGAACGTTCACCACCAGCAGAATCGGCAGCACGAACGTGAAGATCATTCGCAGCGGCCGACCGTATGGCCCTTCGTAGATCTCCATCGGGTAGCGCGAAAAGTTGGTGATGTAAAACCAAAAGTCGTACAGCGAGCGATTCTGTCCCAGCCAAATGCTGGTCGCGGCCAGGCTGATCATCACGCTATACATAATCGCCACGCCGCACAGGCAAAACAGCGTGTAGAGCAACAGCGATTGCGGCGAGAGGATCAGCGGCGTGTCGCTTCGCTGGGCCATCATCACCAAGCTGTAACTCAACAAAATCACGCCGGCGAAAAAGTTCGACAGGCCGGCCCACTCCACTTTGCGCAGTGAAATGAGGAACTGGGTGTCGATCGGTTTGAGCAGTGCGAAGTCGAGGCCGCCGGTGCGGATCAACTCGCTCACCTCTTCGCAGTTCGGCATGAAGAATGACTGCACCAGGCTGTTGACGATCATCGTCGTCGATAGGAACGCAAAGAACTCGTACTGATCCCAACCGGCGATCTGCCGCGTGTATTTGAAAATGATCAGATAGAACCCGAGGTTCATCGCCATCCAGGTAACGGACGTGACGCACTCGATCAGGAAGTTGCCGCGAAACGTCATATCCCGCACAAGGCTATTGCGGGCGAACGTCAGGAAGACGCCGAGGTATGACGGATGCCGGATCTTAGCGAGCGCGGGAGTATTTGCACTGCTCATGGCTTAGCCTCCGTATGCGCTATAACGCCGTGTACCGCGTAGCCACAAATAGCGACTGAGCAGAATAAAAAAGAGAACCCACAATGCCTCGAGCGTGAGTCCATACACGAGCGCCCAGCCTTTGATTTTTCCGAGCAAGACCGCCGACGGAAAATAGGCCAGGTACTGCAACGGCAACGTGTTCACGATCGTCGCCCAAGGTTCTGCATCATTCAGCATGTCGATCGGGAACATGTGTCCCGACAGAAAGAAACTGAAGAGCATGTACACAAAGAGCAGCGAGCTGACTTCCAGCAACCAAAAGCCAACTAAGCCGAGACACGCTTCCAAGAAGTAGCCGAGCAAAAAACAGAGCACGAGCGATACGAGAAACGCCGCAAACGTTGTCGCATCGGGCCAACCGGGAAAATAATTCCGGCACAGAAAAAACACGAGTGCAAACGGCGCCGCTGCAACCGAGTAATACGCCAGTTTGTGCGCTATGCGGCTCAGTAGCAAAAAGCCAATCGGATCGATCGGCTGAATCAAGAACTTCTTGATCTCGCCCGAGCGGATCTGTCCGGCAATCTGCGACGACAAGCCTGGCATGCTCGAAAAGGCGCGAGTCACCATTGTCAGCAAGTAGTACGCGACGAACTCTTCATACCGATAGCCAGCGATGCTGCGATTGCCCAGCGTCTGAAAAATTGCGTACCACAAGAAGACCTGCGTCACGATCGGCAGAAAGCGCATCAACGTGCCGAGCGCGAAATCGCCGCGGTAAACAAGTCGCTCCTGCAGCGATATCCGCAGGATCATCCACCAGGTGTTGAGAGCTGAAGTCACGTGCTTACTTACCTGCCCCGCTCGCAGGCTTCGACACTTTCACGCCTCGCAGCTCAAGATTGTCGTAATCCGCCGTGTCGTCAAACGTGCCGACGCCGATTTGGCCCCAGGCAAAGGTCTTATCCTTGGCGGTCATCACGGGCTTTTCCATGTCGTCGAAAAAGACTTCGATCGTTCCTTCCTCGACGTTCCGTTTGATCTTCACATCGTGCCAGCGTTCTTGCCAGTTGGTGCCGGTGGTCGTGGTGAGCGAAATCTTCTTCCGCGGCGCGTCGTTGACGATGAAGATCTGATTGGCGTTATCGTCTGTCGCCTTGCCGAGATGCACATAGTAATAGTGCGAGGCATCCTGATAGCCGAACACGAGGCACGCGTCGCGATGAGCGTAATCTTCGTGCGTGCTGTGTACTTTGGTCTTCAATTCAAAATCGCTGACGGCGACATCCTTCAGCAGCGAGATATTCGTCGGGCTGCGGAACGGCGGCTGGTACTTCGATTTCTTCTCAAACTGGCTGTAGACCTGCCCCTGCTCGGTTTTCTTTACTTTCCACTGGCCGGGATCGAACGGCTGCCAGTTGTCGGCACCTTTTTCAAAATCTTCGCTATAAACTACCGGCAGCGGATCGGCTGCCAACGTCGCCGTCGCCCGCACGAGCAGCGCCAGCAAAAACGCAATCAAGGAAGCGCGAATCATGAACTACTCGGGAGAAGCAAGTGTTGGCAGCAGGAGTCGCGGCGGCCGAAAAGACTCGCCAGTGGTCATGATAGCCGCAATCGCGCGGCCTCACCACGCCGGCAACTCTTCAAGACCTACCAGAAATTCTTCAATAAACGGCCGCTCATTGACCTAAGTTGTCAACGCAATCGTGATAATGACGTAGCGACAAATTGCAACGCCGCCAGGGAATTGGGGATGGCTGTTCAACGTACTTTTTTGGGAATGGGAATTCAGCGAGAGTTCCTCGGCTGGCGACGGCCTGCGCTCGTTTCGGCCACGGAATTTCTTCACCGCCGCTACGCGCGCGAACGTGTGTGGGATCTCGCTAACGTCATCGTCGTCACGCCAGGCGCTCGCGCGGGGCGACGCTTGCTGGAGATGCTCGTCGCCGAAGCGGAAGCCAAAAAGCTGCTCCTTACTCCGCCGCAAACGGTGACCGAAGGAAAATTGCCGGAGCTGTTGTACGAGCTCAAACGGCCGTTGGCGTCGGTGGTTGTGCAGCAACTCACCTGGCTGCAAGCTCTCAAGAAAATGTCGCTCTCGTCATTGCGGCCCCTCGTGCCGCATCCGCCGGCGGCAGACGATCCGCTCCGCTGGTTGGAGCTTGCCGAACTCTTTCGCAAACAGCACGCCGAGTTCGCCGCCGATGGCATCGACTTCAACGAAGTTCTTCGCCGCGCCACTCGTTGGGAAGGTTTCACCGAAACCGACCGCTGGAAGACGCTCGCCAAGTTGCAGCGGTCGTATCTCGATCAGCTCGACGCGCTGCAACTGTGGGACGCGCAAACCGCGCGGCTCGTTGCCATTGAAAAGAAAGAGCCCCAGACCGATTGTGACGTGATCCTCCTGGGCATGGTCGATATGAACACCACGCTGCGGAAGATGCTCGATTTCGTGTCGCCGCAAGTCACCGCCCTGATCGTCGCGCCCGAAAGTGAAGGGGCTCACTTCGACGATCATGGCTGTTTAATTCCCGAATCGTGGCAACAATTGCCGCTGCCAATCGGCGAACAGCAACTGCAGCGCGTCGACGGCCCTGCCGAACAAGCCGGCGCGGTTGTCGATTGGCTCCGCGAACTGAACGGTCAGTATGCTGCCGAGGAAGTCATCGTCGGCGTCGCCGATGAATCGCTCGTACCACATCTGCAGCGCGAAATCGCGCAGCAAGGTTTACACTCGCGCTGGGTCGAGGGAAAAAAAGTCGCCGAGTCGGCTCCTTACAAATTGCTCGACGTCGCTGCGAAATACGCCGACCGTCGTCGCTTTGCCGATCTCGCGGCCTGCGTTCGTCATCCCGACATTTACGATTGGCTGCAAAAGCAATCGAATTTCGATCGCACGGTCAAAGACATTCTCCTCACCACGCTTGATCTGCATTACGAAAAGCGATTGTCGAGTTGGCTCGACGCGGCCGATCTCGCCGATCATGACGAGCGCGATTCAATCGCGCCGCGGATGATCGCGCTCGTCCGCACGCTAGAAACGCTCTTCAAGAATTGGCCCACGACGCCGCAGCCGATCGGCATTTGGATGCAGCACGCCAGGCTGTTGCTGAAGACCATCTATGGCGAACTCATCGTTGATAAGTTTGAATCTCAAGGTCGCTACCTGTTGAAATGCCTGGAAGAAGTGCAGCAATCATTGCTGGATCTCGCCGAACTTCCTCCCTCGCTGCAACCAACGCTGACGCTCGTCGATGCCATCGAGCTGGCCCTCGAACCTCTCGAAGACACTGCCATCGCGCCGCCGACTGATTTTTCTGCCGTGGAAATGCTCGGTTGGCTCGAACTGCCGCTCGATGATGCGCCGGCGCTGATCGTAACGACGGTCAACGAAGGCTTCATTCCCAAGTCGTCGCGCGTCGATGCATTTTTGCCAGACAATCTCCGCCGCGAATTGGGTTTGAATCACGACGGCCGGCGGTATGCTCGCGATGCCTACGCGCTACAAGTTCTCGCTCATTCACGCAAAGAACTGCGACTCATCTCGGCGCGGCGCGATACGAACAAAGATCCTCTCGCGCCCAGCCGTCTGCTCTTCACCGGCGAACCCGCCGTCGTCGCGCAGCGGGCACTGCGCTGGTTTTCGGCTCCTCCCGAAACGCCACCTCGGCCCAATCTGCTCCTGCCGCGCGGCAAGATTCCTGCACAAACCAAGCTGCCGATCCCGCAACCCATGCCGCAGGATTGGACCGAGCGCATTAACCAGATCTTGCAAAAGATCACGGTCACGCAGTTCAAAGCGTACCTCGCGTGCCCGTATCGCTTTTATCTCGGTTACGTGCTGCAGCTCGAAGCCCGCAGCGATCAGGCCGCCGAAATGGATGCCCTCGCCTTCGGCAATTTGTTGCATGAAGTGCTGGAGGAATTCGGCCGCGAGAAAATTAACACGAGCGCAGACACCCGCAAGTTGCGAAAGTACTTCGACGATCGCCTCGATGCCGTCGCGGCCAGCCGTTGCAAACCGCGGCATGCTCGGGCCGCGGTGCGCGTGCAGGTGGAACAAGCTCGCCAGCGTCTGCATGCCTTTGCCGAGTGGCAAGCAAATCGGACGGCCGCGGGCTGGCGAATTGTTTACACCGAAGAGATCGGCACGCAGTTGCTGCACGAGTGGGATGTCGACGGCATGCCGATTTATTTGAAGGGGCGGATCGATCGCATCGACTATCATCCGCGCGAACGGACCCTCTCGATCCTCGATTACAAAACGGGTGATACCGCGAAGCGGCCCGAGCAGGTCCATCGTTCGCGCGGCGAATGGGTCGATCTGCAGTTGCCTCTGTATCGCCATTTGTATCAAGCCATCGAGAATCTGCCGATCGGCGACGTGCGCGAAGGGGGCATCGAGCTCGGCTACATCACTCTGCCAAAGGATCCAGGTGGCGCTGGCGATCGCATCGCTGGCTGGTCGGCGCTGGAATTGGCAGCGGCCGATGAAAAAGCTCGCGAAGTGATTCGCAATCTCCGCGCCGGCGTCTTCTGGCCGCCGAATCCCGATCCGCCGGCTTACGAGGACGAATTCACGGCGATCTGCCAGGACAACGCGCTCGGCCGCAATGCCGCCACTGCGCTCACCATCGTGGAGGAATCGCCGTGACTCGCGTTGCCATCAAACGTCCCAAAACTGACAGCGTCGCCTTTCCACACCTGTTGATCCGCGCTTCGGCGGGAACGGGAAAGACCTATCAACTCACCAACCGCTACCTCGGCTTGCTCGCCGGCGGTGTGTCGGCCGAAAAAGTCCTGGCCACCACCTTCACGCGCAAAGCTGCCGGTGAAATCTTCGATCGCGTTCTCCATCGTCTGGCCGAAGCGGCCACCGATCGTGTTGCTGCCGAGAAACTCGGGCAGGCGCTGCAAATTCCCGGCATGAATCAAGAGCAGTGTCGCGACCTGCTCACCACGACGCTCGCCAATCAGCATCGCCTGCGGATCGGCACGCTCGATAGTTACTTCGCGCAACTGGCGAGTGCGTTCGCCCTGGAGTTGGGATTGCCTGCCGGTTGGCGAATTGCTGAAACGCAAGAAGATGCTGAACTACAAGCGGAAGCCATCGAGCGCGTGCTGGAACGCGAAGAGCTGCCGGAGTTACTCGCGCTGTTGCACTTGCTCGCCAAGGGAGAAACACAGCGCGGCGTGAGCGAGTTGATCGATGCCACTGTGAAAGATTTGTATCCGTTGTTTTTGCAAACCAACCCATCGGCTTGGACAAAGCTGGCGCCAAATCCACCACTGACTCCCGCACAGCTCGAAGCCACGATCAGCGAGATTCAAAAACTCGAAATGCCGGCGCACAAGTCGATCGTGAAGGCCTGGCAGGAAGACATTCTGCTGGCCAGCGAAGGGGACTGGGAGAGCTTCATCGCCCACGGTATCGGTGGCCGGATTAATACAGGTGCTGAAAAGTATTACTCGTGGGTTTTTCCCGAAGAGGTGATTCGGCCGTATCGCGCATTGCTCGATCATGCGCGCAGCCTGCTCATCAAGCGGCTCGCCGCGCAAACGGAAGCGACTTACAAACTGCTCGATCGCTTCAACACCGAGTTTCAGCACCTGAAGCAGGAACGCCGGCTGATGCGGTTCGACGATGTAACGCTGGCTCTCTCGCAGATGGAAGAAGCGGGCAACAACCGCTTGTCGTTTCGCCTGGGCGGGCGGTTATCGCATCTGTTGCTCGACGAATTTCAAGACACTTCGCTCCAGCAATGGCAGGTGCTACGGCCTCTCGCGCAGATCATCACCGCAGCGCAAACCGGCAGTTCATTCTTCTGCGTCGGCGACGTGAAACAGGCCATTTACGGTTGGCGCGGCGGCCTCGCAGAAATCTTTGGTGCGCTCGAAGAGGAACTTTCCGGCATTCAGAATGAGAATCTCGCTGAGAGTCGCCGTTCTGCGCAACCGATCATTGATGTGGTGAATCAGGTCTTTCAGAATCTGACGAAGCATCCGAATCTGGAACGTTATGAAGGCTCGATCCTCGCCTGGCAGCGCGCCTTTCCGCCGCACACGACCGCGCGGAAGGAGCTTGCCGGGCACGTGACATTGGCTACTTCGCCGGCGGCTGAAAGTGACGATGATAAGGCCGATCATCATCGGCCATTTGTTGCGGAGCGGATTGCGGAGCTCGCGCGAAATTCGCCGGGTTGTTCGATCGGCGTGCTGGTGCGCTCGAATGCGATGGTCGCGCATTTGATTTACCTGCTGCGCAAATTGGATGTGCCTGCGAGCGAAGAGGGTGGCAATTCGTTGCTCGATTCGCCAGCCGTTACGCTGCTGATGTCGCTGCTGCAGTTCGCCGATCATCCGGGCGATTCCACTTCGCTGTTTCATGTTGGCAACAGCCCGCTCGCCGAGCACGTCGGTTTGAAATGGCCTTGCTTGCCGTACGAGGCGGCTGCTGCTGCGCAGAAACTGCGTCGAGAGTTGATTGAGCAAGGTTACGGGCCGGTTGTCTATCGCTGGGCCAAGTGGCTGGCGCCGAACTGCGATCGTCGCGATCTGGCTCGGCTGCAACAGCTGGTCGAAATGGCGTTTTCATTTCAGCCGCGGAGCACGTTGCGGACGGTCGATTTCATCAACCTGGTGACGGCCGAAAAAGTCGCCGATCCGCAGCCGACGCAAATCCGCGTGATGACGATTCACCAGTCGAAGGGATTGCAGTTCGACATCGTCGTGCTGCCTGAAATTGAGTCGCCAATCTCCGGACAGCCCGACCAGTTTGTCACGGGTCGGCCCGGTCCGTCGCAGCCGGTGAACATCGTCTGCCGTTACGCCAACCAGGCACTGGTCGAGTTGCTACCGACGGAGTTCCAGAAGCTGTTCGACAAAACGACGCAACAAAAAGTCGATGAATCGCTGTGCGTGCTTTATGTCGCACTGACTCGCGCGATCCACGCGATGCACATCATCTTGGAACCGGGTAAGCCGAACGAAAAGAATCCGCCGAAGACCTCGGGGGGGTTACTCCGCGCCGCGCTCGCGCCCGATCAACCGGCGCTCGGCGGCAAAGTGCTGTTCGAACATGGCGATCCCGATTGGTATCGCAGTTGGAAGAAGCCAGTCGTGGAAGTGGCAGAAACGCCGCAGACTAGCAGCAGTGCGCCGATTCAACTCGCAGCGCAGAGTAAGTTGCCGCGGCGACTCGAGCGGGTGGCGCCATCGCAACTCGAAGGAGGCAACAGCGCCCGATTGTCCAGCGTATTTCGCGAATCTTCGGCAGCCTTGCGAATGGGAGATCTCATTCACAAGTGGATTGAATTGATCGAGTGGGAAGATGCCGGTCTGCCGGACGAAACGCTGTTGCGAAAAATCATGCAGCGGACGCTGCAAGGCTCGAACGATCCGAGCTTTGATCAGAACGAAGCGATCCAGCGTTTTGCCGCGATGCTGCAAAAGCCGGCGCTCACGCAGGTGTTTCGCCGCGAGGAATATCGCCGGTCTTTGCTGGCCGAACTTCCCGCCCGTCCTGATTTGGCGTCGTGCGAGTTCCGCGTCTATCGCGAACGGACTTTCGCGCTGCGTGACGGCGAGCGACTTCTGAGTGGCGCTATCGATCGACTGGTTCTGCAAATCGCCGGTGGCAAAATCATCGGCGCGCAAGTGATCGATTTCAAAACCGACGACATTAGTCAGGACGGCGTGTTCGAATCGCGCGTCGAAACCTATCGTCCGCAGTTGGCAGCGTATTGCGCTGCTGTCGCGCGGTTGTATGAACTATCATCCGCTGCAGTTTCGGCTCGACTGGTGTTTGTAAATGGCGACCGCTCGGCGTTTTTGTCGGGTGGATAGGGTGGATTGCGGAAGCAGCCATGCTATCCGTAGACCACCGCACATTTGTAATCGACGCTCGTACGAAAAGACTCGTACAGCGCGAACCAAACCTTGCGCTCGATCCAGCAGGGATGCGACTCGTCGGGTTCCTGCGCGATCTTCTGGGCTATTACGTCGGGCAATTGCTTGTCTTGCAGCGTGATCTCCAGCAGCGGAGCCGTCTTGATGAGTTCCGCGAGGGCGCGTTGGCTCGATCCGAGAACTCTGCCAGTGAGTCCCTCGTCATGGTTGTCGCACAGCGGAAACTCGAAATCGATCGGCACGAAATAACCTTCGGTTCGCGAGTGGCAGATGAGATGCGACTCGGCGAATGTGTAAAGCTCGGCATCAAGGTGTGGGTGTTTGGCTGGATTTTCGCCATCCTGCACGGGAATGAATTGCGCGGGTGCCCTTCGCGAAAAAGCGACAGCTCGCAGCAGGTAGGGCAGCCAAGCGTAGGGAAAGGATGTCAATTCGCCTCGCCAGCTGAACTTTGGCAAAGTCTGAGGCTCGTCGTGCAGCGGGAGTTCGTGCGCGGCGAGCAGTCGATTGATCTTCCGAAAATTCTGCAGGTCATACTCAGCCGCCTCCGATTCCAATCCGTGAGTGAGAACACCGATGGAGATGGCGAGAGACATACTGCGTTCACTCGTATTGATTCGCGGCCTGGCGTAAGAGGGCGGCGAGTTTCTTGCGGGAGGATTCCGGCGAGAGAAGTTCCCCTTCGGTGCCGAGGGCGAGAATGCGGGGAATGATTTCGAGTTCGTGGGCCGCTTTGACGGTAAGGATGATGCCGCCGTTCGGCTGGGCTTCGACTTGCTGATCGGGATGCCAGGGATCTTCGGTGACCCACCGAGCGCCGCGGGCGGTGATACGGACCTTGAAGTTGAGCGGCTTATCGCCGGAGAAAATGCCGGTCCCTTGGCCAAGATGCTCTTCGAGATTGAAGTCGGCGGGAATCTTAAAGGACGCGTTGGTGTCGTCGGTGCTGAGGAAGCGGTCGAGCTTTAAATGGCGGATGCGATCCTGCCCCTCGGGAATCTCATGGGCAGCCGCGAGAATGTACAGGCTCGAGTTGTAGAAGACGACCGCGTAGGGTTCGATCTTTCGCTTTTGCGGATCTTTGCCCGGCGGCTGATATTCGATCTCGAGGACGCGATGCTCGAGAATCGCGCGGTGAATGGTGGCCAGCATGCCGTGCTGTTTTTGATACGACTTGGCCGGCATGCCGCGGACGTAGAGCGTCTGGCGATATTCCTGGTAATGCTTCCGCACGCCCGGGGGGAGCTCTTCTTGCAGCTTTTGCCAGAACGATTCGATCCCTTGCCAGAAGGGTGTGCCGGCGAGCGGATAGAGGAGGTCGCGGCTCATCGAGAGGGCGATTAGTTCTGTCGCGCTGGCCGTGATTTTCACGGAGTTGCGAGCCCGCGGGCCGAACTTCCAAACCTTGCGATCGCCGGTCTCGTGCACATCGACGTCGACGCCAGCGGCTTGCAGGGCGAGCAGATCGCGGTGCAAGGTGCGGACGTGTAGTGTTCCCAGTCCGAGCGATTCAACCAGTTCCGTCTTCAACTCCTCGATCGTTTTGCCAAAACGATAGGCTTCTAGGATCTGCAGCAACTTGTGCTGGCGGATGAGTTGTTCGTTGCGAGCCATGGTGTGAACCTGGGAGGCAGAATCAAGTGCGCAGCGACGTCAGTTGTCGATGCGATAGTGTACATATAACCACTATCATTGTCAACCGCGCCGACCATGCTTGTCTATTTCTGCGCTTCGAGTTTTTTCAAATCGCCGGGGAGTGTTTCATCGGCGATCAGGCGAGCGCCGCGGCCTTCTTCGTTGATCCTCGCTTTCACCACATCGCGAGTATCTTGCAGATCGGCATCCCAGAACTTGTTCTTGTCCGCCATGGTCGTCGGTGCGATGAGCGGACGAATCGGGCGAAAGCCGACGCTGAGGGCGGGTTCTTCCGTCAGCCACCAGGGGCTTTGCGGGAAGTTGGGATCGCGCTTCCGCCAATCGTCGTCGTGCGAGCCGCGTCGCGCAGCGGTGCGGCACTTCTCGGCGTCGCTGTCCCAGCCGCCGCCTTTGATCACGCGCGGATAGAGCTTCGTCGGCCAGGCGATGGCTTCGGCGGCCGTCAAAGTTTTTCCAGCATGAGCCTTGTAGCCATCGGCGATGTATTCATCGAGAACCCATTCGCCGACATTGCCGTGCATGTCGTACAGGCCCCAGGGGTTCGGCTTTTTCTTGGCGACGTGATTCATCTTTTCGCCACTGTTGGCAAAGTACCAGCCGTAATCGCCTAGCTCCTTCGGGTCGTTGCCGAACGAATAAGCCGTGGTGGTGCCCGCGCGGCAGGCATATTCCCACTCGGCTTCGCTAGGCAAGCGGAGAAATTGATTGCTAATGCCGCTGAGCCACTTGGTGTACTGGCGGGCGGCGAAGTGGCTCATGGTGACGGCAGGTTGCTCGGGATCTGCGCCCTTAATAAAGGTGAACGTCGGTTCGTAGAGGTTCGACGGCGCCGTGACGATCTTCTCGCCGCCATCGGCCGGGGCCGTGCGGATCTTGTCTTGATAGAGCTGCTTCACCCGATCGTGAATCGACATGTAGACCTTGTACTCGGCCCAGCTCACTTCGTGCTCGGCAATCCAAAAGGGCTCGATGGCGACTTCGAACTGCGGGCCTTCGTCGGGTTGGCGTCCCTTCTCGCTATCGGGGCTGCCGACCTTCACCTTGCCGCCGGGGATCGGCTGCATTTTGTAGGTGACCATCGTGCCAGGGATGGTGGCTTCGTAGGGAACCATGTAGCCCTGCGGCGTTTCGACAAAGCGGCCGCTGGCGGGTTTGTCCTTCGACAGGCCAATGACAACCGGCGCTTGGGCGGCAGCAGGTTGGAGCGAAACGAAGAGAGGCAGCAGCGCGAGAAGGCAGCAACCGCGCAAGGTATGGTTTAGCATTGGGAAATCTCGGGAAAAAGCGAGCGGTGGGAGTGGTTAATTCTAACCCGCCAGCAGAAACGGTGTCAGGCCTTGTCGTCCTGAAGATCATGCCGGAACTGCGCTGAGTACAGTTTGTTCCGGCCTACTTCTATTTCATGAGCGCGATGATCTTGGGCACGAGCGCGCGGATGGCTCGGCTGCGGTGGCTAAGGACGCTTTTCACGGCTGGCGATAGCTCGCCGAAGGTTTGATGGCACTCGATGACTTCGAACAGCGGATCGTAACCAAAGCCGCCACTGCCGGCAGCCGTTTCAAGGATCCGGCCGCGGCAGTAATCTTCGGCTTCGGCAACGATGTTGCCGGCGGGATCCGAGAGGGTCGCATGACAAACGTAATGAGCGGTGCGCTTGTCGAGCGGCACGCCTTTGAGCTTTTCTAGCAGTAGTTGATTGTTGGAAGCGTCGGTCGCTCCGTCGCCCGAGAAACGGGCCGAGTAAACGCCAGGCGCGCCTTTCAGAAAATCAACGGCTAGGCCGCTGTCTTCACCGAGGACCCATTCGCCGATGGCGCGGGCTTGCTGAGTTGCTTTCAAGGCGGCATTTTCGGTGAAGGTGGTGCCGGTCTCTTCGACTTCCAGTGAGTTCGGATAGTCGGCAAGCGTGCGCAGCTCAAAGCCCTGCGGCTCGAGCAGGTCGATGAGTTCGCCAAGCTTTTTGCGATTGCGGGTCCCCATCACGAGGATTTTCTTTGCAGCCATGCGACATTCCTGAAAGTGAAACACAAGCCGGGCCGCTCATGATAATCTTTCGTGGCTGCTATTTGCTCGCTCGCTTCGAAACTGAGATGAAGATGTTGAATACGCCGCTTCGACGGTTGCGCATGATCGGTCTGGCCGAAGGAACTTCGTTCCTCGTGCTGCTACTAATTGCAATGCCGCTGAAGTACTTCGGTGGTATTCCCGAGGCGGTGAAAATCACCGGCTGGATTCATGGTGGGCTGTTCGTGCTGTTTTTGCTCAGCGTCGCCGAAGTGACGATTCGCCGGCCCTGGTGGTCGCCGCTGTTTTGGGGTGCGGCACTTGCGGCGGCGTTCATTCCGCTGGGGCCGATTGTGTTCGATCGCTGGTTGCATCGCGTCGAAGCCGCAGATCTCGCGCAGGGCAGAGGTTAGGCCCAGGCAGAAGCTAAGCCCAGTCCAAGCCCGTGCGCTTGTGCAGGCGATGTTCGTAGTTGCCTAGCAATCCGCCGATGCAATCCCAGCGGTCGGTGCGGCGGACCTCGATATCACCCTGCTGATTGATCCGCACGATCGTGTCATCGGCGATGCCGGCCGAGCCGAGGTCGGCTACGTGCAGTTCATCTTCCTTGATGATTTCTTTGAGCACCTTGCCGGTCATTTCGATGAATTTCATGGGTGCTCCGAAACCTGAGCGGGGCCTGTAGCAGTCGGGAGAGCGAAGACCGCGGCATCTTAGCAAAGCGACTTCAGCGGGACCATCAGGGACGAGCGGTCGCCCCCGTCAGGGCTGCCGGATATGACGGCGACTCCTCGGCGTTTTGAACTCTATTTGGTGACTAGCTCGATCGGGCGGGTAACCATCGGCGGCGCAAACGGTCCGCGGCGGCGATTCGTTTGCCAGCGAAGGAATGGATTTGCGTCCTTGGTGAGGTTTTGCTCGGGATACTCGGCGAATGTGAATTATCAAGGAAATTACGGCGTTTATTTGATTCGCACTCTTAATTTTATTCACGACATTCTTTCGAATTCGACAGAAATCACAACATGAACTATTTTTCTAATTGTGTGACATTTTGTCGCCGAATCGTGACTATTTTAGAAACCAGACCAACTCACGCGGTGTTGAGTATTGGATAGGAACTCATTCTTTTTCGTTTTTACGGTTACAGAGGAGAGAGGCATGAAGAGACAGGGGTTGAGGTACGGTTTTACACTCGTTGAGCTACTGGTGGTCATCGCGATCATCGGCGTGCTCGTCGCGCTGCTGCTTCCAGCAGTGCAAGCGGCTCGTGAAGCCGCCCGCCGCATGCAGTGCGGCAATAACGTCAAGCAGTTGTGCTTGGGTCTGCAGAACTATCACGACACGTTCTTGTACCTGCCGTATGGCGCGCGGGTGCGTACGAGCGGTGGTTCTACGAACTGGGGTACATCGTGGATGACTGCCACGTTGCCGTTTTGCGAACAGGGGCCCATGTTTGACAAGATGGTTGCCTCGGACATTTCGGGGGCCGCCAATGATTACGGCACGTCGACAAGCCCGGTATTGACGCCAGCGAACAATGCCAAGATCAAGTACATGCTCTGCCCCTCGAGCCCGTTGCCGGAAATGGAGACGCTCGGCACAAACTCGATCCTGATTCCATCGTACACGGGCATCGCCGGTGGCTGCTCGGACGCCGGTGGCAGTCCAGTTGTGGCTGCCAACGTGGTGAGTGAGACTCGCGTCAATGTGACGTCGGCTCCCACGTCTTCGGCCACCCTGAGTGGCTTCGGTGGCAACGGTATGTTGCAGCTCAATGATTCGGTGACGTTCGCCGCTTGCACCGATGGAACTGCCAACACGATCATTGTGGGCGAATGCTCCGACTGGTTCTACGATTGGACCGGGAGCACTACCTCGCCGACTCGCCAGAATCCTTCGCTTGGCAAAGGCCTAGGCTGGATGGGTGGCGCGACCATCACTAACCAAGCTGTCGCCAGTGGTACGAGCTTCGCGGCTTCGAGCGTGGGCAACCTTCAAACGGTGGCTTACCCGGTTGGTGTCAACAATCGCAACGCGAACACCTACACTTGGGGCTCGGGTGGTATCGGCGCTCGTGGTCCGAATAACCCGCTGCTGGCCGCTCACCCGGCTGGTGCGATGGTCGGCTTCTTGGATGGACACGTGCTGCTGCTCACCAAGCAGACTGCCACGTACATCCTGAAGCGGCTCGCGATTCGTGACGACGGCGGCGTGATTCCGGATTTTTAATGAACCCGGTCCAACTAGTCGGTTAGTGGCTGCGTAAAGGCAGTTAGCACAGATTGGCCCCGCGATCCGCGGATCGCGGGGCCCTTTGAAGCAAGTTCAGAAATTTCAGCGTTTCGACAATAATTAGTGCTCGATTTCCATCTTTCTCGTGTAACATTGGTGGCCTGAATGCCATTCATTGGCAGGTTGGCCCCGCATTCCAGCCGGTTTGTTAAGGAGCTTCGTACGACGTTCCTCCCCACCCCTGATTTTTCATAGTTGCCGCCCGGCGACGCCCGATTCCCAGCAGAAACTGGAAAAGCCGTGAAAATTTCCCTGCCAAGGGTTTTTCGTTGACTTTTCTTTGCATCTGTGCGAACTTTAGGACCATGTAGGGTGCGTTTGCGCCCACGTTCTTATTTTTCGTTATAGGGAATGGGTTATGAAAAGACATCTCGGTAAGGGTTTTACCCTCGTCGAGCTGCTGGTGGTCATCGCGATCATCGGCGTGCTCGTCGCACTGCTGCTTCCAGCAGTGCAAGCGGCTCGCGAAGCCGCCCGCCGCATGCAATGCGGCAATAACGTCAAGCAGTTGTGCTTGGGTCTGCAGAACTACCACGACACGTTCTTGTACCTGCCGTATGGTGCGCGGGTGCGTACGAGCGGTGGTTCTACGAACTGGGGTTCGTCGTGGTTGACTGCCACGTTGTCGTTCTGCGAACAACGACCGATGTTTGACAAGATGGTTGCCTCGGACATTGCGGGTGCCGCCAATGATTACGGCACGTCGACAAGCCCGGTATTGACGCAAGCGAATAATGCCAAGATCAAGTACATGCTCTGCCCATCGAGTCCATTGCCGGAAATGGAAACGCTCGGCACGAGCTCGATCCTGATTCCTTCGTATGCGGGCATCGCGGGTGGCTGCTCGGACCTCGGTGGCAGTCCAGTTGTGGCTGCCAACGTGGTGACTGAGGCTCGCGTCAACACGACGTCGGCTCCCACGTCTTCGGCCACCACGACTGGCTTTGGTGGCAATGGTATGTTGCAGCTCAATGATGCGGTGACGTTTGCGGCATGCACCGATGGAACTGCCAACACGATCATTGTGGGCGAATGCTCCGACTGGTTCTACGATTGGACCGGGACCACGACCTCGCCGACTCGCCAGAATCCTTCACTTGGCAAAGGTTTAGGTTGGATGGGTGGTGCGACCATCACTAACCTAGCTACTAGCGGTGGTACGAGCTTCGCGGCTTCGAGCGTGGGCAACCTTCAAACGGTGGCTCACCCGGTTGGCGTCAACAATCGCAACACGAACGCCACCGCCTATGCCTGGGGTACGATGGGCGTGGGCCCTCGTGGTCCGAACAACCCGCTGCTGGCCGCTCACCCGGCTGGTGCGATGGTCGGCTTCTTGGATGGCCACGTGCTGCTGCTCACCAAGCAAACTGCCACGTACATCCTGAAGCGGCTCGCGATTCGTGACGACGGCGGCGTGATTCCGGATTTTTAATGAACCCGGTCCACCTAGTCCTTCGGCTGCGAAAACGCAGTTAATAATCTGGCCCCGCGATCTTCGGATCGCGGGGCCTTTTTTTCTTGAGGTCGGCGGCTTTTCGAGAGGGCGAGGCACCTCGCCCTCTCCCGGCAATCGTTACCGTTGATACAGCAACGGAAAGAACTGCCCGTCGAGCGTCTGCCCCGGCGGAACCACGGGCACGCCAGATAGCAGTGGTTGATCGCTCTGACTGCTTACGCCGTCGCGCACCACGTTGATGACTGTCGCTCGCCGCGGCCGATCGCACTTGTTCTCGAAGCTGCCGTGAACCAGCTGCGGGTGATGAAACGAGGCTTCTCCGGCTTTCAATTCGATCGCCACCGGATGCTGAAACTGTTCCCACTGCTCAGGCGACAGCACTTCGCGAATCGCATGCATGTCTCCCGCTAGGCCGGTGATCGGCAGCAGCGGCCAGAGGTGGCTCTTGGGAACGTAATGCAGGCAGCCGTTGTCCTTCCGGCTGTCATCGAGACCGATCCAGCACGTGAGATGCGCCATCGGCTGTGTCCGCGTCCAGTACGAATAGTCCTGATGCCAGGCTACGACGCCGCCGTGCTTCGCCGGTTTGCAAAAGAGCTGGTCGTGCCAGAAGCGAACGGCCCCCTCGAGCAACTGACTCGCTGGGACCGTGAACGCCGGATGCCACAGAATATCGTGAAAGCCTGGCCGCAATCGCCAGGCGCCGAGCGCGTGAAACAGCACGGTGTCGGGGCTGGCCGATTCGTTGGTGTGATACTCGTACCACAGGTCGCGGCCGTCGTGCTGCGAATCGAAGAACTGAGTAAGTTCGCCGCGCAGTTTTTCGATTTGCTCGTCGGTCAGAATCCGAATGCCGGCGAGATAACCTTGCTCGCGGAAGAACGTGACTTGTTCGTCGGTCAAGCGATAGCGATCCCATTCGCCGGCCGACTTGGGAAGGGTAAATAGGTCGCCGGCCAGTTCGTGAATTTGAGAGTAGTCGGTTGGCATGGTGTTATCTAAGTTTCGAGGAGAGGGAGTAACTTGCTCTCGCGAGACTAAAAGCTTCGCCGATTGAGCCTCCCCGCGCCAAGGGCTACGATAGCCTCGCCCACATTATCTCTCCTGGAGCTCAACTATGTCGCTTGTTCGCGTGGTTACTTGTTTTGCCTTGCTCGTTTGCTTTTCATCGTTCGCCCATGCCGAGCCGAAGACGGAATTGCTTTGGCCCAACGGCGCTCCCGACGCTAAGGGGACCGACGAAAAAGACAAACCGAAGCTCATCATCTGGTCGCCCGAAAAAGAGAAGAACTGCGGCGTGGCAATCGTCGTTTGTCCCGGCGGCGGCTACGGTGGCTTGGCCATGGATCACGAAGGAAAACAAATCGGCGAATGGCTGAATAGCCACGGCATTACTGCCCTGATTTGCGATTACCGCCATCGCGGCAAGGGCTATGGCCATCCCGCTCCGTTGCAAGATGCGCAGCGGGCGATTCGCACCGCGCGCAGCAAAGCGACAGAGCTCGGTTATGAACCGAACAAAGTCGGTATCCTCGGCTTTTCGGCCGGCGGCCATCTTTGCTCGACGGCAGTGACGCATTTCGATGCCGGCGATGAAAAAGCCGAAGATCCAATCGCTCGGCTGAGCTGCCGGCCCGACTTCGGCGTGCTGTGCTACGCGGTGATTGCCTTCGATCAGCCGTACACGCATCGCGGCTCGCAGAACAACCTGCTCGGCAATGCCCCGGCCCCCGAACTCGTGGCCAGCTTGTCGAACGAGAAGCAAGTCACCAAGGAAACGCCGCCGTGCTTCCTCTGGCACACCTACGAAGACACCGGCGTGCCTCCGGAAAACAGCATTGTCTTCTACCAGGCCATGCTGAAGAACAAAGTTCCCGGCGAACTGCACGTGTATGAAAAAGGCCGCCACGGCGTGGGGCTTGGCAAGAACATTCCTGGCACTGGCGACTGGTCGGAGGCCTGCCTGCGCTGGCTGAAGGGGCGTGAGATTGTGAAGTAATGTCGGCTAGTGTAGTCGCCACGCTCCGCGTGGCGCGCCCCACGCGGAGCGTGAGGACTGCACAGCGCTGAAATCCAAGATTCGTCCGGCAGCGGCGAATTGTCGTTGATCATTCCGTTTCATCCCCGAGCGCGCCATCATGTCGACCATTTCCTGCACCACCTGCGGCAAGCAATATCCCTACTCGGCCGAGATCGCCGGCAAGCAAGTTCGCTGTCGGGCTTGCGGCAACGTGTTCGCGGTTCCTGCGGCCACGCCCGATGGCTTGGATGTGGTCGACGCTTACCCGGTGGCCGGTGGTTTTGGTGGTGCGGCCGGGCCGAACGTGAATCGCGGTGGCCGTCGCGCGGATGAGATCGACTACGAGATTTACGGCAGCGAGATGCAGTTCTGCGAGATCACGCTCGACCCGGGCGAGATGGTGATCGCCGAAGCCGGCGGCATGATGTATATGTCGAACGGCATCGAGATGGAGACCGTCTTCGGCGATCCCAGCCAGCAGAATCAAGGCTTTTGGGGCAAAATGATGTCGGCCGGCAAACGTCTCATGACCGGCGAGTCGCTGTTCATGACGACGTTCACTGCCACGACGAATCACCGCGAGCAGGTGGCCTTCGCGGCGCCGTATCCCGGCAAGATCATTCCGCTGCACCTCGATCGCTTGGGCGGTGAATTGATCTGCCAAAAGGATTCGTTCCTCTGCGGCGCGCGGGGCATTCAGATCAGCATCGCCTTTCAAAAGAAGGTGATGGTCGGCCTCTTCGGCGGTGAAGGTTTCATCATGCAAAAGTTGCAGGGGGACGGCATCGCCATGGTGCACGCCGGCGGCACGTTGTATGAAAAGGATCTCGCGCCGGGCGAAACGATCAAGGTCGACACTGGCTGCATCGTCGCTCTCATGCCGAGCGTGAACTACGACATCGGTTTTGTCGGCGGAATCAAGAACACGTTCTTCGGCGGCGAAGGCTTGTTCCTCGCCACGCTCACCGGCCCCGGCAAAGTGTGGCTGCAATCGCTGCCGTTCTCACGGCTCGCAGGTCGTGTGCTTGCCCACGCCGGCAGCAAGGGAAATAAGGATGAAGGAAGCATGCTGAACCACCTCGGCGGTTTGGGAAACATGGTGATGGGCGGCGGTGGAGATTAAATCCTGGTGAACTGTGACGCCGAATCCTTTTGCCGCCCCTGCTTCAACTGACGATCTGCGGACGCCGGTTGTTGAAGGTCCCACCAACCAACTCATCGTTAGGATCATGGGTCTGGGAATTCCGATTTTCTTGATGCTGGACCTGGGTCACCAGTGGTGGACGGGAACTGTGCTCTCAAGATCCCCTTGGATAAATTGGGGACTTCATGGTTGCTTGTTTTGGATTTCGGTAGCCGGTGTAATTGCATTTTTCGAACGAACTCGCATCTATGCAGATTCTGTTGATTCGTTGATGTTCTTTCGCCGGCACGTTCGCTTTCACGAAGTGGCGTACGTAGCAAAAGTGACCGACAAGCCGCCGATGATCCACTTCATCAAGCACGATGGCAAAGAAGTAATCATCCAAGGTGGCACGCAGCCTCTGCTACAAGCCTTTAAGGAAATCGCCGCTCGTTTCCCTCTGCCGACTTAGACCACTTCCGTTGGTTGACCCTCGTTGCTGCTTCGCTACAATCGTGGCACCTCATCGATCTGCACCTGGTTTTGCTTCGCTAGTTTTCTTTCGAAGGCAACAGCAGGGATGTATTCACTTCGCACTCAACTCGGCGGCGCCGGGCGACAAACCGGGGAGCGGCTGACGCTCCACCCGCCCGCGAAAGTGAACCTCACGCTCGAAATCCTGGCCCGTCGGCCCGATGGATTTCATGAGCTCGAAACGCTGATGCTCGCGGTCTCGGTTTGTGACACGCTGATCTGCGAACCGACCGACGATTCTAAATTGCATGTTCGTTGCCAATGGGCGGCTGGCTTGCTCGCGCAAAGCATCGAGATCTGGCAGCCGTTGCCAGCAACGAATGACAATCTGGTTTGGAAAGCGCTCGAGCGCTTGCGAATCGCAGCCGGCGTGACTCGCGGCGTGCGGGTCGATGTCATTAAACGCATTCCCGCCCAAGCTGGTCTCGGCGGCGCATCGGCCGATGCTGCTGCGGCGTTGCTCGCGGCGAATGCAGTCTGGCAGTTGCACTGGCCCATTGAACGACTCGCCGAGGTCGCTGCGCAGCTCGGCAGCGATGTGCCATTTTTTCTTACTGGTGGCGCAGCCGTTTGTCGTGGTCGCGGCGAACAGATTGAAGTCGTGCGCGCACCACGCTGTTCGCTAGTGATTGTGCGGCCGCCGACCGGCTTGAGCACGCCAGCCGTTTTCAAACGCTGTCAACCCTCGTCACCTCGGCAGGCAGCGAGCGACATGCTGCGCGACTTCGCTCGTGGCGATTCCGCCGCCGCGGCGCGAGCGTTGCACAATGGTTTGCAGCAGCCTGCCGAGCAGCTATCGCCCTGGATCAGCAAGTTGCGGCGAGCCTTCGAAACGACTGGTTGCCTCGGCCATCAGATGAGTGGCAGCGGCTCGAGCTACTTCGGCCTCTGCTGGCATGTGGGGCAGGCCAAACGAATTGCTCGCCGCTTACGTAGTATGAATTTGGGCGCGGTGATGGTCGCAGAAACAGTAAGCACCACGTTGCAAGCAGCCGCAAAAGCCAGTCAGCAAGTTTGAGATACAAACCAGAAACGGGCAGCACTTGCCCTGAAGTGATACATTGAAAAGATAAGAATACGATTGAATGCAACGTCGCCGTTGTTCGACTCGCGAAGTGGCCAAGTTCGCGGTTGACCGAAGGAGCGGGATGCTTGCATGTGCGTGCCACGGGAAGGGAATGCGGCAATGCAGATTACCGAAGTGCGAATCAAACTCATGGAGGACTCGGACGATCGCCTGCAGGGCTTTTGTTCCATCACCTTCGACGACAGCTTTGTCGTGCGCGATCTGAAAATCATCGAAGGGAGCAGCGGCCCCTTCGTCGCCATGCCCAGCCGCAAGCTCACCAGCCATTGCCCGCAATGTGGCTGCAAGAATCACCTCAAGGCCGGCTACTGCAACCAATGCGGCAGCCGCCTGAAAGACGACCGCACCGTCCGCGATCAAGAAGGACGGGCAAAGCTCTATGCCGACATCGCGCACCCGATCAATTCAGCTTGCCGCGAAATGATTCAGAGTCGCGTGATCGCCGATTTTCGCGTCGAGCAAGATCGGGCCAAACAGCCTGGCTATGTCTCGAAGTACGACGATGATTACGACGACGACATCGATGCCGCGGATATCGTGCAGCCGGAAGTGAGACAACAACCAATCCTGCCGCCGCACACGCAGATTCAACCCGCTGAAAACGAAATCCGCGCGCCGCACATGCTGCCGCAGCCCTCGCCACCGCAAGGGCCACAAACTCCGCACTCAGGTCTCGCCAAAGAACAGCGTGAGAACACCAACAAGCCGAAGAAGCCCGGCTTTGGTGATGGAATTTTTGAAGAGTAGTGTCGTCCTCACGCTCCGCGTGGGGAACCTGCTTACTTCTTGGCTTCGACTTCAGCGACTGACACATTCTTCATCACGTCGCCTTGAGCGATCTTGTTAACCACATCCTGGCCTTCGATCACTTTGCCAAACACACTATGCTTGCCGTCGAGCCATGGCGTGGCGACGTGCGTGATAAAGAACTGCGAGCCGTTGGTGTTCGGGCCGGCGTTGGCCATCGAGAGAATGCCCGGGCCGGTGTGCTTCAGATCCTTGTGAAACTCATCCTTGAACTTGTAGCCGGCGTCGCCCGTGCCGGTTCCCTTGGGGCAGCCGGTCTGGATCATGAAGTCCGGAATGACGCGGTGAAACTTCAGGCCGTTGTAAAAACCCTTGCCGGCCAGCGTTTCAAAATTCTCAACCGTCTTCGGCGTCTTGTCGCCAAACAGTTCGAGCTTGATGGTTCCCTTATTGGTTTCGATCGTCGCAACTTTCATGGCCCAGGCCTTTGTATGGAAGAGGGTGAATTTGTAATTACCTATTAGGAACGTATCCCGCATCCGGGACAAGGGGCGTTGACTGGGGAGGCGGGAAAGGGATGCGAGGTGCGGGAAAAACGAGACTTTCTTACTCGCATCCCGCGCCTCGCATCCCTCATCCCTCTTTCCCCCTCACTCCACTTTCAGATGCTGTTTCAAAAACAGCACTTCCACTGCCCGCAGATAATCGGCGTTGTCTTTTTTCGCAAAGCCGTGGCCTTCGTTGTCGGCGTAGACGGTCCAGACCGATTTGCCTTTGCCGCGAACTTTTTCGGCGATCTGCTGGGCTTCGCTGAACGGCACGCGCGGGTCGTTCTTGCCGTGAGCGACAAGCAATGCGGATTGAATTTTTTCGGCGTGATTGGCCGGGCTGATCTTTTCGAAGACGGCCTTCATGGTGGGATCGCGCTCATCGCCGTATTCGGCGCGGCGGAGATCCTGGCGATAGGGGGCTGTGTTTTGCAGGAACGTGTTGAAGTTGGCGATGCCCACGTTGTCGATGCCGGCGCGCAGGCGATCGCCGTAGTGGACGAGCGACGCGAGCACCATGTAACCACCGTACGATCCGCCGGTCACGGCAACACGATCGGCGTCGAGCTCGGGCTGATCTTTGATCCAATCGAGCAGCGCGCCGATGTCGCGCACGCTATCTTCGCGTTTCTCGGCGTTGTCGAGCTTGAGATAAGTCTTGCCATAGCCAGTGCTGCCGCGGACGTTCGGCAGAATCACGGCGACGCCCATTTCGTTCAGATAAAACTGCGTGCCGCCGGTGAAGAACGGCTGCGATTGTCCCTCGGGCCCGCCGTGAATGTTAATCACCACGGCGGCCTTCTTGTCAGCCGACGCGTTGCGCGGTTTGTAATACCAGGCCGGAATCTGCCGGTCGTCGAACGACGGAAAGCGAATCGCCGTCGGCTTGACGAATGTCGCCGGATTGAGCCCGCCCACTTCGCTCACCGTCCAGCGCGTGAGTTTCTTCGTCTCCAGTTCGTACGAATACGCATCCGACGGCGCGTCGGGCCGCGAGATCGTCATACCGAGCGACTTGCCATCGGGCGAGAATTCGAGAAAGTTGACGATGCCGAGCGGCAGTTCCAGCTCGCGCTTTTCATAGACGATTTTGACAGAGTTGCCATCGATGGTCGGTTTCCCCACCAACTGAAAGACACGACTCGCACCATCGGCATTCACGGCGAACACGATCTCGCCGGTCGTGTAATCAATTTCAATATCGGTTACATCCCACTCGATGTCTTGCGACAGCCATTCGTACTTGCCGCTCTCGATGTCGAGGCGAGCGAGTTGGCAAAATTCACCTTGCGTGTCGATCGCTAGAAAAATGCTGCGTCCATCCGGCGCAAAAGCGAGCGGACCAAAAGCGCCGATCTCCTTGCCGACCGGCATCGGCAGATTGATTTTCCTCTTGTTCGCAATGTCGAACAGCGCCAGGTAAGACTCATTCGCCGAGCGATAGCGCTCCAGCAGCAAAAATTTTCCATCGGGTGACCATTTCTGCGGAGTCCAGGTGTCATCCTCCACCTGCAGCAACATCTCCAAACCACCCGCACGGCAATCGGCGATATACAGATCCATATCGCGGCCGTTCCGCATGTTGTTGCTGATGATGATCTTGGTTCCGTCGGGGTGAATCGCGCCAGGGTTGTTGCGACTCTTGCCGTCGGTTAGCAGCTTCGTTTCGTAGCGATGGCGGTCGAGCAGATAGAGCTGCGTGTTCTCGTTGCCGCCGGTGCTCATCGTGAGCAGAATGCCTTCATCGGTCGCCTTGGGAATGAACCTGCCGTAGACCGGCTCATCGAAAAACGTGATCTGCTCGCGACGCCCTTCGGGCTGATAAACGCGATGCAACTGCACCGAATTGCCGAAGCGGGTGCGAATCAGAATTCCCTTGCCGGCTGGATCCCACCCCGTGAATGCAGCCGCGCGGAGACTTTGATATTGCTGCAACCGCTTGGCGAGCGCCGGCGGCACTGCGGGAACTTCCTCGGTGGAAATCGCGGCAGGGCGAAGCGGATCGGGGATATCGGCGGCGATCGACGAAAGCGATGTGCCGAAAAGAGCCGCCGTGAAAATGCAGATGATTGAGCGCATAGGGGGCCTCCGTTTGCCTGCCTTAGCCCCCAGCTTTAGCTGGGGGATCGAGTTCTAAAATGGATCGGCTTTAGCCATGAAATCACGTTGATCGTGGAATGGCTAAAGCCGGTTGCTCTTTTCGTCTATCACCACCAGCTAAAGCTGGTGGCTAACAAATCAATTTCCAAACCGATCGTTTTTGCCGGGCCGCAAACTGGCTACGTCTCCAACATCGCTGGCCGTGCATATTGATGCAAAATCCGTTCGCACATGCCGGCCATCGCGAAAACTTGCGGCGAAGTGAACGCGATGAACTGCAAGCCACAGGGCAAGCCGTTTTCGGCGAGGCCGCAGGGAATCGTGATTGTCGGCAAGCCGAGGTAACTCCACGGCGAGTTAAATTCCGGGCCGCCCGTTGATGAAGTGTCCGGCGCGGGTGTGGTGGTCGAGGGCATCACCAGGCAACCGAGCAGGTCGCCCTGCACGTGCAATAATTGCGCGAGCTCGTTGCGGACGTTTTCCTGCATGCGGAGCGCTTCGGCGTAGTCGACGGCCGATGTCGCCAGGCCTTCGCGCATCAGTGAGCTAATCCGCGGGCCGAATTTATCGGGTTGCGCGGCGAACTGCTGGCGGTGATGTTCGGCTGCTTCGACGGCCATAATGGTGCGATGCCAGGCAACGACTTTTTCGAACGCGCGCGGCAAGCCGAGGGGACGAACTTCGAACGAAGATTTCAAACGATCGAGCGCAGCCGAAGTGACTTTGCGAACTTGCTCATCGGCGGCATTCAGCAGCGGCCCTTCGACGACGAACAGTGTGCGATAGACGCTGTAGCACTCAAGCCAATACTCGAGATCGTGTTCGGCCCACGGCCGCGTGACCGTCGCTTCGACGCCGCCACTCGCGCGGGCGGCGAGCTGCTGATAGATCAAATAGAGATCGGAAACTCGTCGCGCGATCGGGCCGACGTGATCGAGATGGAAGGCGAGGGGCTCGATTTGCTCGAGGCTCACTTCGCCGAAGGGGGGTTTGAAACCCGACACGCCGCAAAACGACGCCGGCCGAATGATTGAACCGCCGGTTTGCGTGCCGAGGGCACCGAAGCACATTTCGAGCGAGGTCGCGGCTGCACTGCCGCTGCTACTGCCGCCGGGAGTGTGAGCGAGGTTCCAAGGATTTTTAGTGATCGGCGGATCAAACGAAGCGAACTCCGTCGTGACTGTTTTGCCGAGAAAAATCGCGCCGGCTTCGCGGAGGGCGGCGACGGCGGGAGCATCTTTGAGCGCGGGCTGCGAACCTCGCAAGGGCGAGCCACATTTCGTCGGCCAACCGGCGACATCGATAATGTCTTTGATGGCCAGCGGAATGCCGAAGAGGGGGCTGGTCGGTTCATCGCCCCGCGCCAGCAAACGGCCGAGGCGTTCGGCTTCTTTCAGCGCGCCGGCCCGGTCGACCGAGACCCAGGCTTGCACAGCCGATTCGTGGCGATCGATATTGGCCAGGCAGAGCTCGACCAGATCGAGCGGTCGAATCTCCCCTTCGCGAATCAGTTCCGCCGCCCGAGCAATCGTAGGTAGTTCCCGCGTCATGCCGCTAAACTAACGCTTGTTACGTTCGTGCGATAGAGACAGTCGCGATGCAAACGAGCGAATTGGCCCCCACCGAGCTTGCTCAGTGGAGCCGTGATTTTGCACTAGCTAGTTTTATCTCTAGCGGCCTCGCCCCCACCGACCTTGCGTCGGTGGAGCGAATGATTTCACGTGGCGGTTCAACACATGCTCCACCGAGCAAGGTCGGTGGGGGCAAAGATCCTTCCGATCGTGGCTGGTGCAAAATCGTTTCACCACTGAGCAAGCTCAGTGGAGTCCGTTCATATTGAGCAAAAGCACAGCCCGATAGAAATTATGACCATCGATCCACAACAAACCCGCCATCGCCCCGAACTGGTTCACGAATCGGCGTTCATCGCCACTGGGGCGGTTGTTATCGGCAACGTCACGCTTGCCGCCGAGACCAGCGTTTGGTTCAACGCGGTGATTCGCGGCGACAGCGAAGCCATCACGATCGGCGCCGGTACCAACGTGCAGGACGGTTGCATCTTGCATGCGGATCCAGGCAAGCCGTGCGTGCTCGGCGAGCGCGTGACGCTCGGCCATGGCGCGATCGTGCATGGGGCCATCTTGGAAGACGACGTGATGATCGGCATGCGAGCCGTGGTAATGAACGGTGCGCGGATCGGCCGCGGCAGCATCGTGGGCGTCGGTGCCGTCGTGCTCGAAGGAATGGAAGTGCCGCCGGGAAGCATCGTCCTGGGCAACCCGGGCAAAGTTGTTCGTCCTGTGAGTGAACGTCACACCGCCCAGATTCGACATGCCGCAGAGCATTATGTGGCGGCGGCGAAGGTTTATCGGCAATCAGACTAGGCACGCTGCCAAGCCCAAAAATGAACTTGACAATTAGTGAACTAATGTATATTATTTGTTACCGCGAGGTGACGGCATTTGTTTGGCAAAACGGTTGGGATTGAAATCGGCGATTGACTCGCTTGGTCGGTCGCTTGTAGCTATTTCTTGGTGCGTCTGCTGACCCCAAAAACGCGGCGAGGTGGGGAAAATGGTTGTGAATCGACAGCGAAGTGGTAGCCAAGTGATGTGGAAGTAGTGGTGAGACAATGCGGAATGTGTTGTAAAGCGATGAAAAACTGTTGTGAAGTGTTGTGAGAAAAACAGGTCGATTTGGCGTAACGTGTTTCTGGATAATGCTCTTAGTGGGTTTCAAATTCTGAAAACAGTGTTGTACGACCTGGGTTGTGCGGATTGCCTGGCTTGCCGCTGATGGAGAGGGGCGATGCGACGCAGCTTCGGCCAGGGACTTAACGGGCGTAAGTCGTCGGTGAAGTGCGACTTACGTCGACGCGAGATCACTCGCTGCGGCTTCGAGTTTCACCGCGTTCGCGAATCGGCGATTTTGCGGCAATAATTGGTAGACAGCGACGAAGTACTGCCAACGCAACAACTAACGACAAGTCGCCAATCGGGGTGACGAGACTCCACGGAGCCAAGCCATGACTTATCTGTTTCTCTTCTTCGCGGTGGCCGGGGGCACGGTTCTGATTTGCCAGTTTGTGCTCACGCTGGTGGGGCTGGGCGGAAATCATGATGTGCCGGACGATCTGTCGGTGGATCATGGGGGCGATTTTCACGGCGGTGAGGCGAGTAGCGATCCTGCGGGCGATGCCGCGCAGGATCACAGCCACGATCATGTCTCGACTTGGTTGTTTGGAGTCATTTCGTTCCGCACGCTGGTCGCGGCCAGTACGTTCTTCGGTTTAGCCGGATTGGCCGCTCAGCAGGGTGGCGTGGGGCTGCCTTTGCAGCTCGTCGTGGGGACAATTAGCGGCCTGGGCGCTATGTATGGGGTACACTGGATCATGCGCTTGATCGGCCGTTTGGGGGAAGATGGGACCGTTCGCATCCAACGGGCGATTGGCCAGGAAGCGACCGTCTACATTCCGATTCCCGGCGGCAAATCGAAGGCGGGCAAGATTCAGCTGCGGTTGCAAAACCGGCTGCTGGAATATCCCGCGGTGACCGACGCCGCCGATCGCTTGCCGACTGGCACTCACGTGCGCGTGGTCGGCGTGGCGGGAGACGTGCTCGAAGTCATGCCGCTCGCCAAGTCGGCCTAAGACGCGGCATTGAAACCCGATCGCAAAATAATCGCAGGCCGTGACCGCTTGCGAATCTTATAGCTCACTCAGATCGCTGCCTGGAACCGGCCCGGCCGGAGCTGCGCCCGAACCTGCGCAGACCACAAGAACCTAACTGAAAATGAACACATACTCGGGAGAAAACGTCATGTCAGGAACTCTGCTGCTGGCCGATGTGGCCACGATGGCTGGCTTGCTGGGCATCATCATCGTCTTTGTGGCGATCTTGTTCTTCGGCTTTATCATCACGCTGCTCAAGCAGTTCAAGCGCTGCCCCAGCAACCGCGTGCTCGTCATCTTTGGCCGCACCGGCAAAGGTGGCCAGGCCAGCAAGACAATTCACGGCGGCGCTGCCTTTGTGTGGCCGCTGGTGCAAGACTATGCCTACCTGAGCCTCGAGCCCATCCAGATCGAAGTGCCGCTCCGCGGCGCGCTGTCGTCGGAAAACATCCGCGTCAACGTTCCTAGCGTGTTCACCGTCGCGATCGATACCAAGCCCGACGTGATGCAGAACGCTGCCGTCCGCTTGCTCGGTTTGTCGGTGCAAGAAGTTCGCAAGCAAGCGGAAGAAATGATCTTCGGCCAGCTGCGCCAGGTGATTGCTTCGATGGGTATCGAAGAGATCAACCGCGACCGCGATAAGTTCCTCGAACACGTGCAGCACTCACTCGAACCGGAACTCGCCAAGATCGGCCTCACGCTGATCAACGTGAATATCACCGATATCACCGACGAGTCGGGCTACATCGACGCCATCGGTCAGAAGGCGGCTTCGCTGGCGATTCAACAGGCCCGCGGTGACGTGGCTGACAATGAAAAGATGGGTGAAACTCGCGTCGCCGCTGCCGAGCGCGATAAGTCGATTCAGGTTTCGAACGCCCGCAAGGAACAAGCCATCGGTACTCGCGAAGCGCAGCGCGATCAGCTCGTGCGCGTCGCGGCCCTCGAAAAAGATCAGGCGGTGGGTGAGAAGCAAGCGGCCTTCGAACGCGAAGCCTCGGTGAAAGACGCCGAACGCCACATGCGTATTCAAGTCGCCGAAGCCGACGCCTCGGCCATCGACGGCGAAAACAGCTCGGCGGCCCGTGTTGCTGCTTCGCAAGCCGAACTCGCCATCAAGAAGGCCGAAGCCTACGAACGCGGTGAAGGTCGCCGCAAGCAGGCCGAAGCGAATGTGATGGAGATCCAAAATATCGCGATGGCCAAGGCGGCCGTTGCCGAAGCGGAGCGGGTCGAAGCCGAACAACGCGCCAAGCTCGAAGCCCCGGCCAAGGCTCAGAAGGCCAAGCAGATTGTCGACTCCGAAGCGATCGCCGAAAAGCGCCGCATCGAAGCCAAGGCCGAAGCCGACGCGATCTTCCTCAAGCTCGAAGCCGAAGCCCGCGGTCAGTACGAAATCCTCGCCAAGAAGGGCGAAGGTCTGAAGCAGATTGTGGCGGCGTGCGGTGGCTCGAATCAGGCCTTCCAGATGCTCATGCTCGAACACCTCGACAACCTGGCCGAAGCCTCGGCCAAGGCGATCTCGAACATCAAGTTCGACAAGGTGGTGGTGTGGGAAGGTGGCGGCGGCACTGACGGTCGCAGCAGCACGGCGAACTTCCTCAGCGGCATGGCGAAGAGCCTACCGCCGATGATGCAAGTGATGCGCGACATCGGCGGCGTGGAACTGCCCGAATCGCTCGTCAAGCTCGGCAGCGATGCCTCGCCGGTTTCATCCGCTGAAGTGCCGGTGAGCCGGAATGGCGATACGCCTGCGAAAGCGAAAGCGTAACGCGATAGTCGCACAAACCGCAGCACCTCAGGTGCGACCTATCAAAGCCTTGGGCGCAGCCCAAGGTTAAGTCAAACGAAGAATACGAAGGGCTGAAAGCCCGCCCTATATCAGGAGCGGGAATTCAGCCCTTTTCGCTTGGTTGCACGATTGGCTTCTCTCTGATCGATCCCACATAGCGAATTACCAACCCCGTAAAAATCAACGCACCTCCCGTGATCGTCCACCATTTGGGAAAGTGCTCTTCATAGCCCCACGCCAAGCAAACCCACACCGGGACGAGCAACGGTTCGATCAGGCCGATGCCGCTCGCTTCGTGGCCAGGGATTTTCTTCAAGGCATTGGCAAACAAAAAATACGGCAGGCCCATCTGAAACACGCCGAAGGCGGCGAGCATCAGCCATTGGCGACCTTCGGGCCAAGGTATGGTAGTTGAAGGATCAACGAGGGGTCGCAATGCAATCGGCGCGAGCGCGATAGCAGTCACAATGTGATTGAGCGCGATCAACCAGGCGCTTTCGAAATTGCGCAAGAGTCGCAGCGAGAGAACGACACCTGCATAAGTGATTCCCGAAGCCAGGCCGTAGAGCACGGCTTCAAAGTTCGCTCCTTTGGATTCGTAGTACAGAATCATTCCCACGCCGATCGATGACAGTGCGGCCATCACCCAATCGAGGCCGCGGCTTCTCTCCTTGAAAATCAGCACGCCCACGAGGAGCACGATCATCGGCCCGGTGTTCTGCAACCAGATGGCGTTGGCGGCCGAGCCCTTGGCCATGGCGGTGAGATAGGTGTAGTTCATCACCGCGAAGATGATGGTCATCGGAATCAGCTTCCACGACCACTGCGGCTTGCGAACCATCGGCAGCAGGATGACGCAGGCAAAAACCGCCCGCCAGAACGCCAGCGTCGGCCCGCCGAGCGGATTTGTTCGCCAAGCCGCAAACTCCGGTGCCTTGGCAAAGAAGCCGCTGCTGCTCCACAGCAACCCCGCCAGCAACACGAGCAGACGTGCTCGCCAGATTTCGGCAGAGGTGGGCTGCGAAGATTCCATCGGCGAACCTGGGAAAGGAAACGGTGTCCAAGAATCGGGGCAGCATAACACGCCGCGAGAATCGCATAGACAGCCTCTGTCGAGTATTGTTCGCCCCTCCAATTCAGCCCAGCAGATTTGCAGGTTCCCGCATCCGGCGGGTTTCCTGCGGCCACTCCGTCCCCTCCCCGACCCGGGCCGATCATCCTAAAATCTTTGTTTCCACTTTTGCTTCATTTGCTCGGGAGAAGACGTCCGATGTCGACCACCGCCGCCGCCCAGCGTGTTTTCAACTTCTCCCCTGGTCCTGCCGTGCTGCCGCTCGCGGTCCTCGAACAAGCCCAGCGCGATTTGGTTTCGCTCCCCGGCTACGGCATGAGCATTCTGGAAATGAGCCACCGGGCTCAGGGGTTCCTCGATATCCTGGCCTCGACCAAGCAACTGCTGCGAGAGCTTCTCGCCATCCCGGCCAACTACCAAATCGTCTTCCTCCAGGGTGGTTCGCGGTTGCAGTTCTCGATGGTGCCGATCAATTTGCTCCGCGGCCAAGGCGAAGCGGCCGATTACTTGAGCACCGGTTCGTGGAGCAAGATGGCCGTCGACGAAGCCAAGCGCGAGGGCCAAGTGCGGATCGCTTACGACGGCAAAGCCACCAACTACGACCGTTTGCCGACGGCTGCCGAAGCCGGTTTGAATCCGAAAGCCGCTTATACCTATCTCTGCAGCAACGAAACGATCCAGGGTGTGCAGTTCGACAAGGAAATCGAAACCGGTGGCTCGCCGCTGGTGATCGATGCTTCGAGCGACTTCCTCCATCGGCCGCTCGATTTCAAAAACATCGGCTTGGTGTATGCCTGTGCTCAAAAGAACGCCGGCCCCGCTGGTGTGACCTGTGTCATCATTCGCGATGATCTGCTCGAACGCTCGCAAGACAATCTGCCCGGCTATCTCAACTACAAGAATCACGTCAAGGAAGATTCGCTCTACAACACGCCGCCGACCTTTGCCATTTATCTGATGAACCTCGTCCTTCGCTGGCTGAAGGATGACGTCGGCGGTCTGGCCGCGATGCACAAGCGGAACAAGGACAAGGCCGCGTTGCTATACGACCTGATCGACGGCAGCAACGGCTACTTCAAGGGGCACGCTCAGCCGGCCAATCGCTCGCTGATGAACGTCACCTTCCGCTTGCCGAGCGAAGCCCTCGAAAAGAAGTTCTGCAAGGACGGCGAGGATCGCGGTCTCGATGGCTTGAAGGGTCACCGCAGCGTCGGCGGCATTCGCGCCTCGATCTACAACGCGATGCCCGTTGAAGGCGTCAAAGAACTCGCCTCCTTCATGCGTGAATTCCAAAAGTCGAACGGCTAATGTTCCTTATCGCTGTTCCCTTCAATCTGCAATCTTCCATCTGAAATCTGCAATCTCATGGCCCGGATCATTGTTCTCGACGACATCGCCCAAGAAGGTCTCGATATGCTCGCTGCCGCTCCCGGCATCGAGTACGAGGTCCGCACCAAGCTCAAGGGCGAGGCCCTGAAGAGTGCTCTCGCGGAGTTCGATGGCGCGATCTGCCGCAGCGGCGTGACGATCATGGCCGCTGAACTCGAAGGAAACAAGCGACTGAAAGCCATCGCCCGGGCCGGCGTGGGCACCGATAACATCGACAAAGACACGGCGAAGCGCCTCGGCATCGTCGTGATGAACACGCCGACCGGCAATACGCTGAGCACGGCGGAGCACACGTTCACGCTCATGCTCGCGCTGTCGCGCCGCGTCGCCGAAGCCCACATGACGCTCGCGGGCGGCAAGTGGGATCGCAAGACGTACATGGGTTCGCAAATCGCCGACAAGACCCTCGGCATCGTTGGCCTCGGTCGCATTGGTCAAGAAGTTGCCAAGCGGGCCATGGCCTTCCAGATGAAGGTGCTCGGCGTCGAGCCCTACATGTCGAAGGAACAAGCCACCAAGCTAGGCGTGACGCTGTTCGACAAAGTCGAAGACATGCTGCCGCACATCGACTATCTCACCGTTCATACGCCGCTTACGCCGGAAACGACCGGCATGATCAATGCGAAAACGATCGAGAAGCTAAAGCCCGGCTGCCGTTTGATCAACTGCGCTCGCGGCGGTATCTATGACGAAGCAGCCCTTGTCGAAGGCCTGAAGAGTGGCAAGCTCGGCGGTGTAGCCCTCGATGTGTTCGTCGAAGAGCCGAACACCACCAGCCCGCTCATCAAGATGCCGAACGTTCTCTGCACGCCCCACCTGGGCGCCAGCACCGAAGAAGCTCAGCAGCAAGTTGCGATAGAAGCGGTGCAGTTGCTCATCAACTACTTCTCGACCGGCGAAGTTCGCCATGCAGTGAACATGGCTTCGGTCGATCCGGCCACGCTGCAAGCGATGAAGGGCTATCTGAACTTGGCTTGGCGTCTTGGTCTGCTCATGTCTGAATGGCAGCCGGCCGGTGCGTCGAAGTGCCATATCACTTATCGCGGCGAAGTGACGCAGCGAAATACAAAGCTCCTCACGTCGGCATTCTGTGCAGGTTTGCTGCAGAAGGCTCTCGAGGAAGACGTCAACATCGTCAACGCCGAGTTGCTGATTCGCGAACGCGGCATTCAGCTGACCGAAGAAAGCCGAGCCGACATGGGAGCCTTCAGCTCGTCGATGTCGGTCGAAGTGACCGTCGGCGGTCAGTCGCATGTGGCATCGGGCACGCTCTTCGGCAACAACATGCCGCGGCTGGTTCGCCTCGACGATTGGCGGCTCGAAGCGTACATCGACGGCAACCTGCTGGTCTTCACCCACAGCGACGTGCCGGGCATCATCGGCGCCGTCGGCACGATCTTTGGCAAGCACAAGGTCAACATCGGTCAAATGACCGTTGGTCGCGCTGCTCCCGGTGGTACCGCAGTCGGAGTGCTCAATCTCGACTCGGTTCCGCCCAAGGAAGCGATCGACGAAGTCCTCGCCCATCCGAGCATTCAAACGGTCCGCGTCATTCCCATGCCGACAGCGGATAAGTTGCCAGCGTGGTTGGGGTGGTAGGAGCGGGAATGAGAGAAGCGGGATGCGAGACTTAGCTCTCTCGATTCCGCATCCACAACCATAGCCTGAACGCTGCAATCATCAGCACCGGCGCGCCAATCGACACGCCGATGGCGAGCGGCAGCAGTTGGAACTGCTCGGCTACGCGCCCAAATGCGGCATACAAAAACGCCAGGACCAGATTGCTGAAGAGTACTGGCGGCAGAAATGTTCGCCAGGGCATTTGATGTAGCCCGACGAACAGTACGCTCGCTTCGGCGACCACCGGAATGCCGCGAGCGATGACCAGCAGCCACGGCCCGAACTGCCGCGTGAGTTCTCCCGCGCGGGCGAGTTCCTTCGGTGTTGTCAGCCACGACACGATCGGCGTGCCGATTCTTTTTGCCACTGCAAAGCCGATCACTGCGCCCAGCGAAGTGCCGGTCCAGGCGATAAGAGTGCCGAGTAGCAAGCCGAACTGCCAACCGGCTGCTGTGCAGAGGACGCTCGACGGAATCAGCAGAAAAATATCGCTGGCGAGCAGGCCGATGATGATGATGGCCGTCCACCACTGCGATTGGTTCGTTTGGCCCCATTTTGCAACCTGATCTTCCCAGCCGGGATACAGCCAGGCAAAGAGCAGGAACGGCACGATGGGGATGAGCAGCACCGCCAGCATCGGCAACATGGGCCGGAGATATTCACGCATGGCTCAGTTCGATTCCGGCATCTGCTGCAGTGCGGCGATGCAGAATTGAATGTGCTCATCGAGATCTACGCCCAGGTCGGCTGCGCCGCGGTCGATGTCGTCGCGATTCACGGCCGCGGCGAAGTTCTTGTTCTTCAGTTTTTTCCGCACGCTCTTGGCTTCCATGCCGTCGAGTTTTTCGGGCCGGACGGCAGCGCAGGCGATGAGGAAGCCACAGAGCTCGTCGCAGGCGTAGAGCGTTTTGTCGACGCGATTCACCCGCGGGCAATCGGGCAAATAAACAGCGTGCGACTTGATCGCGTAGATGATGTGCTCGGGATAACCGAGGTCGCGCAGAATCACGGCGCCTTGGAGCGGATGATCGGGCGGATTCGGCCAGCGTTCATAGTCGAAGTCGTGCAAGAGGCCGACGATGCCCCAGGCCGTTTCATCTTCGCCGAACTTGCGAGCGTACGCTCGCATCGCCGCTTCGACGCAGAGCATGTGCCGGCGGAGCGATTCGCTCTGCACGTATTCCTGCATCAGCGTGAGCGCGGCGGCGCGGTCGAGTGGTTGATCCATCGAAGCTACTTCGCTTTCTTCACAGCCAGCCACGGCTGAAAATGCTGAAAGGTGCTGCCACCGAGCGTTTGAGAAAAACTCGCAGTGGCGAGTTCACTGGCAGCTTCTTCAGAGCCACTCTTCGCCACGATCCGCAGCGGGCCGGCCTGGGCTTCTTCGCTGGCGGTGAAAATCAGCTTCACCGTTTTCGCCGTGTCCCCTTTATTTTGCGACTTCGCTTCGGCCACGGTGATTCCGGCCGGCAGGTCGGCAGCCGTCACCGTCACTTCATCGCTGAAATTCTGCCGGTTGATCGTCACAGGGATCTCGACCGTCTTGCCCGGCTCGATCACAAAATTGCCAGCCGCGACGCTGATCGTCACGCGCGACTGCTGCGGCCCGATCGTCAGGCGATAGACGTGTCGCGGGCCGCTGCCGTGAAAGGTGTCGCGCAGTTCCAAAATATACTGGCCGTCGGCGGGAAGGGTCGCGCTGAGCGATGGATCCGGATTCTTGGCCGAATCGTCAGCTTCGGCGATGACGCTGCCGTCAGGGCCCATCAGTTTCAGCGCAGGATCCAGTTCATAGTTCAATGCCGCCGACTCGGCCGTGATCGAGAGCTTGGCCCCCTTCGTTCCCGTGAAGAGATAGCGATGCGCCGAGTGCCGCCGCTCGAGCACGCCGCTGATGCAACACGGTACGGTGATTCCCTGGCCCGTCGCAGTTATGGCATCGCGATTCGTCACAACCAGCGGCACTTCGACCACTGCGAGCGGCACCAAACCGACGGCTTGTTGCGGCGACCAGAACCAGGGCTCGCTCGTTCTCGCAGCTGGTGCGATGAGCGTGGTTTTCTCATCCGGCAGATTCCAACCTCTGGGCTGAACTTCCGTCGGCTGCGAGCGCGAAACAGCCAGCGGCAGTGTGTGATCGACGTAAGGGCCCGTCGTTACCAACAGTCGATAGACGAACAGTTCGCCGCCGGCGAAGTTGATGGTGCTATCGGGCGCGGCAGGCAGGGTAAAAGTGCGGATGAGATAGGAACCTGCCGTCTCAGCGCGAAACGTGATCATCGGATCGAGTCCGCTCGCATCCTGGTTCATCGCGAGGACCTGATTGCGCTCGTTGCAAATCTGTAACGCGGCATCGGCGGGCGAGCCGAGGATTTCGTAGGACTGCAGCGCGACGACCAGCGTTTGTCCCGCGTCGAGTTCCACGCGATAAGTATCGGTATCGCTCTTCTTGTCGAACTTGCCGTGAACGACGGCAGGGAGGGGCACATCCTGCGGAATGCGGAACGAATCGTTCGGTTCCTTCTCGCGCACGCTCGGTTGGGCCGCGACGATGAACGGCCGGGGCTGCGAAGCTCCTTCGTCATCGATTAGTCGAATCCAGGCGATGCCGCAGGGAGCGTCATTCGGAATGTTGATGACGAGCTTTCCCTTGCTGCTGCCGCAATCGGCTTTCAGCCGATCGTTACTGCACCAGAATTTGACCGGCCAGTTGTTGAAGGTGCCTGTGATGGTGACTTCTGGCGTTTCGCCGAGCGCACCGCCAACTGGGAACAACGACGTGACATCAGGCGGAGCCGCGAACGCATTGCCGAGCAGTCCGCACACCATCATCGCTGGAAGAAAAACTCGGGCGTATTGAGCAATGCCCATAGCAGGTCCTCCGCGGATTGGCGACGAGAAGTTTCGGGACGGGCGAACACCTGCGCGCCGATGTCGCGCTCGGCAGCGTCGGGTAAGCGGCCGTAACAGAGCATGTAGAGTTCTTCGACGATCTGATCGGGTGAGCGCTCACTCTTGGCAAGTTTATTGGCCACGCCGTCGTCGGAGGTGACTTTGCCTTGGATCGTTTTCGAGTTCATCAAGTGCAAGGCCTGCGTCACGGCGCCGTCGGCGAGGCGCTCACAGGGCGGATCCTGATTCGGATCGGGCCGGCCGAAGGTATCGAGCGTCAGGCTGTCGATCCGCGTGGTCCACAGTTGGCTGGCCCGCGATTCGGCGGGCATGGCTTCATATTTTTCGGGTAAGCCGGTGATATCGCAAATGGCATCGGCGAGGACTTCGGCTCGCATCCGAGTGCGGTAACGGCGGGAGAAGTTCTTGGTGTCTTGGACGTTCGAGCCTTCGGGCTTCACGTTCAAACCGTAGACGTGCGAGGTGCAGATCGCGCGGATCAGCTTTTTCTGATCGTACTTTTGTTCGCGCAGGTGATTGCCGAGGGCGGTGAGGAGGGCGGGGTTCGACGGCGGATTGGTGGCTCGCAGATCATCGACGGGCTCGACCAGGCCGCGGCCCATCAGTTCGGCCCAAATGCGGTTGGCAATCGTTTGCACGAAGAACTCGTTTTGATCCGACGTGATCCAATCGGCTAGCGCTCGGCGAGGATCGGCCCCTTCTTCGATCGGCGGCGCCGATCCGTAGAGCGGCTTCGGGGACATTTCGGCGCCGGTGGCAGGGTGTGTAACTTTCACGGGTTTGCCGAGGAGGATGAATTCCTCGCTGCCGGAGATCGGCGGCGAGAGGCCAGTGCCCTTGCGGCCGACGCGGGAGAAATACGCGGCAAAGCTGTAGAAGTCGTCCTGGCTCCATTTTTCAAACGGATGGTGATGGCACTTCGCACAATCGAGCCGCGTGCCGAGGAAGAGTTGCGAAATCATCGTGGTCAGTTCCGCGGGTTCACGGCGATCGCGAAAGACCACGGCAGCGCCGTTTTTCCAGGTGCTCCCTTCGGCGGTCACGATCTCGCGCACGAATTGATCGTACGGTTTGTTCTCGCGCAGGCTGTCGCGAATCCAAGTATCCATCGCCATTACGGTCTTGATGCCGACTCGGTACGGATTCGGCCGCAGCAGATCGGCCCATTTGCCGGCCCAGTGATCGACGTATTCGGGTCGTGCGAGCAAATCGTCGATGAGCTTCTCACGCTTGTCGCTTTTCGTATCGGCGAGAAAACTCCGCACTTCGTCCGCCGTCGGCAGACGACCGATAACATCGAGATGAGCGCGGCGGAGGAACGTAGCGTCGTCGCACGGTTGCGAGGGGAGCAGTCCTTGCGATTGCAATTTGTTCCAAACCAGGCCATCGATGAAATTCTTGCGCGGCAGTGCGGCGTATTGAGCTGCATCGACATCGCCGCTCACGGGTATGGCCACATTGCAGGTTGCGATGACGGTCATGTAGCGCGCCATGAGCGTCGCTTCGCCCGGCAGAGCACCGGCGGTGATCAAGCCGCCTTTGTCGACGGCGACGATGGCAGGTTCGTTCGATTGAAAGGCGGTGCGCGCGGTCACGTCGCGCTGCGAACCATCGGAGTACGTCGCCGTCACGACGATCTGCAGTTTTTCGCGAGCAGCCAGCGCGACCTGCGTCGGCTGGAGTGTTACGCCGACGAGTGTCGGTTCATTTTCGATCCGCCGCACGGCTCCGCCAGCAATCCAGTCGCGCAGCAGTGCGAAATCGGCTCCTTCGGGATCGAGTCGCTGTCCGCCGCCGTGGGGGACGAGGCCGGCACCCTTTTGCAGCAGCAGGCTGCGCTCGGGAGCAGCCAAAAAGAGTCGACGACCACGGGCATGCTGGGTGAGGGCGTCGTAGTCGAAGTTGGGATCAAACGAGAGGAGCGACAGCTGAAAGCCGTTCTGGCCGCGACTTTTGCCGTGGCAGGCACCAACGCTGCAGCCGTTGGCGGCGAGGACCGGCTGCACATCGAGCTCAAAGCTAAGTTTTTTCGGCGGTTCGGCTCCCAACGCGACGGCTGTGAAGCAGAGCAGTAAGATTCCCGAAAGGCAGCGGCAAGCAAGGTTTAGCATGGTGTTGCCGGCGGGAGTGAGATGGGCGGGGAGCTCTTATTGTACGTACTCCAATGAGCGCAACTCAAGTCTGTGTAGTCGCCGCGGTCCTAGTGACGCGCCTCATGCTAAGCCTGAGAGGGACGCTAATTTCAACTTCGTCACTTCAACTTGACAACGACCCCCGAGAAAGGTCTAGTCAAGTCGAGCTAGGGACGGTTTTTAGGAGTTCTGGCCAAAGTGCTTTCACGAATGTTGCCGCGGCGCACCAGTGCGACTGGTTCTAACGCGTCGTCCAACCTGCGCGAGAACAACGCCCAAGTCGTTCTCTTTCCCACGATCGGCTACCGAGTAGCCGACGGACGGACATGGCACGTGCAGGTGCATGGCGACGTCTTTTCGCAGCGACCCGTCGGCCTCGGTAAGCGGTTTTTGTTGAAGGTGCTCCAGCGGGTCATGCGGGTTCCGGCGGGAGCTTTTGAAACGCAACTGTTCCAACACCGCATCCAGCGGTTTCTGGCTCACGATGAAGCCGGCAAGCAAATCGCCGTCAAACTAGGCGATGCCGTCCATACGTTGCCGCGCAAGACCCGACCCAACGGCCATTTCGTCGGCACGCTGAAGGTCGCCGATGAGCACCTCTCGCCGCTAATCACCGCGACGTCGCCCAACCACCGGCAGGTATCCCTCGAGGTCTGCACACAGGCCGGCGACACGCTGGGTCTGAAAGGGCAAGTTCACCTCGTCGATCCGCAGGGTGTGTCGATCATTTCGGATATCGACGACACGCTAAAGCATTCGCATGTCATGTGCCGCCGCACGCTGCTCGCGAATACCTTCCTCAAGGAATTTGAACCAATCGCCGGCATGGCACAGCTGTTTCAGTCTTGGGAAGCGCAGGGCGCGGCGTTTCATTACGTCTCGTCTTGCCCCTGGCAGCTCTATCCGCACTTGCAGGCGCTCTTCGGCGCGTCGGGTTTTCCCGTTGGCTCGTTCCACCTGCGCGCGTTTCGGCTGCGCGATCATTTGCTGCGTAAGCTGCTACTGCGCAAGCCGACGAAAGCAGTTGTCATTCACTCGCTGCTCAAGCTCTTCCCGCAACGCAAATTCGTGCTCGTCGGCGACAGCGTCGAAGCCGATCCAGAGATCTACGGCGCGGCGGCGCGTCATTTTCCGAACCAGGTAAAGCAGATCCTGATTCGCAGCCTGCCGGGCCCGAAGAACGACCCGAATCGCTATGCGGCAGCCTTTCGTGGCTTGCGCCCCGGCGTCGTGCGGATGTTTACCGCGGCGGGGGATATTGCGCACGATTTGCCGCAGTGACCATTATCGTCGATTTTCGCGTCCCTCCGCTTGCCAAACACGCCGAAAGTCGCGGAGCTCTTCCGGCGGCGCGCGGTCGGTTGATCTCAACCCACGAGCACGGAGTGATCGACGACACTGTTATTCACCGAGCGCCAGTTCGCGCAGGTGACCGAGAAAGCTGCGCACTCCGCGCTGCATGCCACCTTCGTGGTTGGCATCGGTTCGCGAGTGCATGGCAACGACAGGCTCGGCGTCTTCCGAACGCATTTCTTCAATCGCGCCCCGGCGGATCATATGGATGGCACCGGCTTGGTTGGTTTCACTGGCGTGCTGCTTCAGGGCTTCTCCCCAAGCGGTTAGCCGATCGAGCAACTCGGGCTTCAGGTTCAGCGGCTTGGCTGGCGTGCGGGCCATCACTAGCTGCTTATCCTGCCGCATTTCCCACAGGCGACGCAGATCGTTGCTGCTGATCGAAGCGTCTTCGTCCTGCACGAAGACCACTTCGCCGCGGGCTTGTTCGATGCCGGTGCGAACGGCTTGTTGCGAGCCTCGGCTGACGGTGTTGCGGAGAGCGCGGATCTGCGGATACTCGCGCGACAACTCAGTCGCGACGTCGAACGTGTGATCGGTCGAACCATCGTCGACGATCAGCACTTCGAACCGCTGGGTGAGTTCCGGAATGATTTCGATCCAGCGTGCCACTTGCCGGGCCAGCGTGCCTTCGCAATTGCGCACGGGCATGATCAGACTGAGCGTGTTATTCAAGGGTGCCTCGCAGAAGAGTGGGCGGCAAGCCGCTCGGCCCGGCTGAAGAACGTTCGACCAGGAAGCGTAGCCGGGGCTCGCGGAGTGGTCGCCTTCAGACACGGGGGAGCAGTGGTACTCGCCGCCAAAGCGATTAGTGGCATCGTCCCAGGCGCGAACCCGCGATTAGCTCCGGCTGTCGCTTTCATCTGGCGTCGGTTGTGAGCCCCATAGCAATGGTTCACAATAGACTGACGAGTCCATGTGCACCGCCAAATAGCCGCCATGCCGGTCAGTCAAACATTTCGCTTGTGGGTTGCCGAACAACTCCGCCCCAACGTTCGCCAACTGCGCGATCGGAGTATGTTCGGCGGCGTGGGCATTTATGCCGGTGAGTTGTTCTTTGCCCTGCTGGCCGAGGATCGCTTGTACTTGAAAGTCGACGATACCAATCGGGCCGACTTTGTCGCGGCGGGAATGAGCCCGTTCTGTCCGTTCGGCGATGAACGGATGGTGATGCAGTACTATGAAGTGCCGTTGGAAGTGATCGAACGCCCTGCTGAATTGTCGGCCTGGGCTGCCAAATCGATTGAAGTGGCCCGCGCGGCGAAGAAGAGCAAGCCAAAAAAGAAGACCGCGAAGTCGAAGGTGGCCACGAAAAAGGTCGCCAAAAGAGCACCGCAGAAACGGAAGAAGAGTTAGACCATGTCTGCCACCGCTACGAACGTCACCGGTCCCGATTTCTCGCGCAACGATGGGTTGCTGCCGGCCATCGCGCAAGATGCCGAGACCGGTGAAGTGCTGATGCTGGCCTGGATGAATCAGCAAGCCTTTGAAGAAACCATTCGCACCGGTCAGGCGACCTATTGGAGCCGCAGCCGCGGCAAATATTGGCGAAAGGGGGAAGAGAGCGGCCATCGGCAGACGGTGCGATCGGTCTATATCGATTGCGACGCCGATACGATCCTGCTGAAGGTCGATCAGGTGGGTGCAGCCTGCCACGAAGGCTATCGCAACTGTTTTTTCCGGCAAGTCGATGAAAACGGAGTGCGCGTGGTGGCCTCAAGAATGGTCGAGCCGGGTGACGTTTACAAAAAGTAGGATTAGTTAAACTTTTTGCCGAGCGTTGTTGGCGAATACACAACGGAGCGGGGTCATGCCGGAAGCCACAGAAACAAACTCCCCTCGCCACTTCGGCACCGGTTGGATCAGCGGCACGTTGTCGGTTGCTCTCGGCGTGCTCGGCCTTGGCGCCGTGCTCTGTCTGCACTTTCCGCAGTATCTGACCGTGCCGGATGTCCGCGAGCATTATCCGTTGCCGATCATTCGCGCGCTCATTCACTTGATCCTCGTCGGTTCATTCGCGCTCGGCATGCTGAGCGTGGTTTTGCGGCACAACAAAACGCTCGGCATGCTCGGCATTTGTCTGGTGCTTGTGGCTGCGTTGCTCGGCGGGTCGACGGTTCCAATTGATGGCGATTGGGATAAGAAGGACGTTTATCTAGGACTCGATTACGGCTTGTTGGTGCTCGTCGTTTATTCGTTGGTGTTCATTCCGCTCGAAAGGCTGTTCGGCCGTTTGCATCAGGACGTTTTTCGCAAAGGCTGGGCGATTGACCTGACGTACTTCTTTGTCAGCGCGCTGATGGTGCAGATCACGGCTTATCTCACGTTGCAACCGGCGTTTGTGCTGTTTGGTTGGGCAGTGAATCCAACGGTGCAAGGTTGGATTCGCAGTCAGCCGACGTGGCTGCAGTTTCTCGAGATCATGTTCCTCGCCGATCTGGTGCAGTACTGGGTACACCGGATGTTTCATGAAATCTCCTGGCTGTGGAAGTTTCACGCGGTGCATCACTCAGCAGAGGTGATGGACTGGATGGCAGGCAATCGCATTCATTTGGTCGATCTGGCTCTGACGCGTAGCTTGATCTATGTGCCGGCGTATGTGCTGGGTTTCAATCAAGGGCCGATGATTGCGTATATCATTTTTGTGGCAGTGTTATTCGGTCTTCATTCATGCCAACCTGCGGTTCAACTTTGGGCCGCTCGGCTACATCTTTGCCACGCCGCAGTTTCATCACTGGCATCACGGCGCCGAGCGGGAAGCGATCGACAAGAACTTCGCGGTCCACTTTCCGCTGCTCGACATGGTTTTCGGTACGTTTCACTTGCCCGGCAATCGCTGGCCGGCGTATTACGGTGTGCATAGCAACGACGTGCCGGAGAGTTACTTCGGCCAATGGATTTACCCATTCCTGCCAAGCAAAAAGAAGCCGGCAGAGCAGCCGAAGCCGGAAATCGAAAAATAATCGCCAGCCGGCTATTTCTTCAGCCCGCGAGGTTGACCGTCGAGCTGCCATTCGTCTTTTAGCTTGACACCCAGATGCGTGAGCACGGTAACAGGCCCATCGACGAGATACGTCGGCCCGTCGATTTCGCCGCGCTCGGCGTTCGCGCCGCTGACGATCAAGAAGCTGTTGAGAATCTCGGGCGACTTGTGGCCGCTGCCGTGCCCCTTGCCTTTACCGCCGTGATCGCTGATGACGACGACCAGCCAGTTCTCGTCGGCGAAGGTTTTGCGAGCCTTCATCGCGGCGATGAGCTGGCCAACGAGTTTATCCGCCCGTTCGATGGCTTCGATGTATTGCGGCACACTCGGATGGAAACCATGCGTATGTCCTGCGATGTCAACCTGACCGATGTAGGTGAATAGTGCGGTGGGATTTCCTTCGCTCAGTTCCTTCACCGAGGCAGCGACAGCGGCGTTGTCGTAGCGATCGTAATCGAGCACGCCGTGGGCTCTCTCTTCGTAGTTCACCGAGACGTCGGCTGAGGCGGTGACAAACTTGTGAATCGGCTCCCAGGTGACGTGCGAAACGGTGCGGGCGGTGGGAATTGCCTCTTTGAGTCGCACAAAAAAGTGCGGGAACTCCGTGTACTTGCTGCCGACGAAACGGTTGTCATTGACACCGTGCTTATCAGCCCACACGCCGGTAAGAATCGACGACCAGCCCGGCCCACTGACGGTGTCGTTCTTTTGATATCGCTCGCCGAGAATCAAACACGTTGGCGAATAGCAACCGTCCTTCATCAGTGCATCGAGCTGCGGCGTATCGGCCTTTTCGATGGCATCGAACCGCGTGCCATCGATGCCGATGTAAAGAACTTTGCGAGCCGGTTCAGCGGCGCTGAGTGGAATTGCTAGCGTGAGACAGAGCAAACCAAGTAGATAGATTTTCATCGCACGCAATCCTGGAGTCGGCTAAGTCGGTGATTTTTCATTTTCGGCAGGCTTTGGAATGACGGAGACTCGGCCGGTCGTTTCCAGAATCGCGAGATGTACCTGGCTAGCCGCAGTATAGCCATTCGCGCGGAGCGAGGCTTGCAGGTCTTCGCGAGTCATCTCTGCTTCGGCTAGGGCGTCGGCATCGATCTTGCCGCTATGGACCAGAATGAGAGGCTTTCCTTCCAGCAGCCGATCGATCCGCTTGCTGCGGAAGGCAGCCCAGCCCAGCGCCGAATCGATACCCACGAGCGTGGCCGCGAGAATCAGCCCCGCAGTGATGCTGTTATCGCCGCCGTTCATCGAGTTCTGCACGGCATTGCTGATAACGAGCAGCAGCACGAGATCAAACGGTGTCATCTGACCGATTTGCCGCTTGCCAGCCAGCCGCAACAGGAGCAGCAAGAACGCAAAGACAACGATGGCGCGAATGACGAATTCGTACCATGGGGCGCTGAGATTCCACATGAAGGTGTCTCGCTGTGCAAAAGAATCTTGATTCAAGCTGGAGTGTGCGCGGCTTTCAGCCGTTCGACCAGCGTCGCCACTTCGCGATCCAAGTGCGGCAGCGCCTCCTCAGGCCCGCAGCAGTCGACGTCGTGCACGTGCCAGAACTCCACCTTCGGCAACCAGGCCGCAAATCCCTGTTCGATCATCCGCCGATGCTCGGCTTCCTTCACGGCCACGACATGATCGGCCAGTTCAAAATCAGCCGCAGTCACACGAATCGGCATGCGCAGGTGCTGATCGAACTTGATTGCCTGCCGAGTGAGGGCGGCCATCGTGTGCTGCGACATCGGCCCGGCATTGCGCGGATCGGGCTCCAGTCCGCGCGAAAAGGCTTGCCAGGCAAGTCCGGCCTGCGGTGCTAGTTCGTTGAACAGTATCTCGGCGTATCGGCTGCGGTAGTAGTTGCCGGTGCAGAGGAAGAGTAGTTGTTTCATGAACCTACTTTCGCTTGAACCACTCCGCGAGAAAAGTACCTGGCGGGATTGCAATCGGCTGCTCGTGAAGCGAGAGTCGCAGGCCGCGCTGCGGGTCGATCTGAATCTCCGATTCGAAGGGAAAGGTCAGGAAGGCACCGATGCTGGGCTGCCTTAAGAGCGCCGCGTAGAGCGAAACTCGCTCGAGATTGCGCGGGTCATCATGGTTATGGCCCTCGTCATTGCAGCCCAAGTACCAGCCGCTGTCGTTTTGATCACTCGGTTCGGAACGGTGCATGAGAAAACCGGCTTCCGCATAGCGGCGACAAACAATCAGCGATTTATTGAGCACCACGTTCTGCAACTCAGGCTTTAGGCCAACCGATCCCAGGCAACTGCTCTGCAGAAATAACTGCTGCACCGTCCAGGAAATCCCCGACGTCCAGGCAATCGGAAAGCTGACCATGTCGGGTTCGACGAGCGTGAGTCGCCATTGATCGAACGGCTTGACCATCGTCTGCGACAAGCCGATTTGAAAAGTTTGGTTCGGTTTGAAACGAGAGCCGGACGCTACCATTTGCTCGATCGTCGTCCCCACTGATTGGAGAGTTTGCTGCAAATAGTCGTGCTTTGCTTCCAGCACGAACTCGGCGTGATGATAGCGGGAGCAGTTGGTGGTGACGATTTGCATGGAGTACTTTGCTGTGTTGGGAATTGCCGAGAGTAGTTCAATTGCTGGCAAAATTGCGTAGTGAGATAAAATCCAAAACGGCGGTGAACCTTGCAATGAACTGCTGTGTCTATCTCTTCGCCTGTCGGCATTTCGTGGTTTTCAGACGCCCTGGGTTTACTCGTTGTAGAGAAAAGACCCGCCTGCGATTTTTAAAAACTAAAGCAGGACGCGGTTGGGCGAAAGAGCCACTTTCCCATGACGGCTGCTCGTTGCAGCCAGGGAGTTTCTCGCGTGAACAAGGTTCATGTCAACGTTGGCACGATCGGTCACATCGACCACGGTAAGACCACCCTCACAGCCGCCATCCTGGCGGTGCAAGCAACCAAGGGCCTGGCCCGGCTCAAGAGCTACGGCGAAATCAGCAAGAGCGGCATCGTTCGCGATCCCACCAAGACGGTCACCATCACGGCCAGTCATGTGGCTTACGAAACGGCGACGCGTCACTACGCCCACATCGATTGCCCCGGCCATGCAGACTACATCAAGAACATGATCACCGGCGCTGCCCAAATGGACGGCGCCGTGCTCCTGCTTTCGGCCGTTGATGGACCAATGCCGCAGACGCGCGAACACATACTGCTCGCGCGGCAGGTCGGCGTGCCGGAGCTGGTCGTGTTTTTGAACAAGTGCGACCTGGTCGACGATCCCGACTTGCTCGAGCTCGTCGAACTGGAGACGCGTGAACTGCTGACGAAGCACGGCTTCAACGGCGACCGCGTGCCGGTGATTCGTGGCAATGCCAAAGGCGCGCTCGACAACCCGAGCGATCCGGAAGCGAATCGTTGTATCGTCGAACTGCTCGACGCGCTCGATCGGCACATTCCTGATCCCGTGCGCATCGTCGACAGGCCGTTCCTCATGGCCATCGAAGGGGTACACACGATCGAAGGTCGCGGTTGCGTGGCGACGGGCAAGATCGAACAGGGCCGAATCCAGGCGGGGCAACCCGTCGAAATTTTGGGCCTGGGCGAAGTGCTCGGCAGCGTGGTGACGGCGGTCGAAGCGTTTAAGCAACCGCTCGACGAAGGTGTGGCTGGCATGAACGTGGGCCTGCTGCTGCGCGGCATCAAAACCGAGCAGATCCAGCGCGGCCAGGTGATTGCCCAGCCGCGCACGATCACGCCGCGGGTGAAATTCACGGGGGAAGTGTACGTGCTGAGCAAAGAAGAAGGTGGCCGTCATACGCCGTTTTTCGGCGGATACAAGCCGCAATTCTTTTTTCGCACGACCAACGTCACCGGTGAGATTCAGCTGCCGGCTGATCAAGGCATGGCAATGCCGGGCGACAACGCGCTCGTGCATGTGTCGCTCGATAAACCGATCGCCGTCGACATCGGCAGCCGCTTCGCGATCCGCGAGGGTGGCCGCACGGTGGGCAGCGGCGTGGTGACGGCGATTCCGTGAATCGCTGGTGGTGATCCGAAGCGTGGGAGTGAAGCAATTCGCTCCCACGCGGTTTTAACCGAGCAGATCTAGCACATCACCAGCGATCAAATCGGGATAGGCATCTTCGCCCTCGTCGGCAAAGAACCAATCGTTGTCAGCGCCCCCCAGCAGCGTGTCGGCATCGACATCGTCAACGACGGTTTGATTGACGAGCAGCAACGTGGTGCCGTTGTCGCGCGGGCCGCTATTGTCGCCTTTGAGGTTATCGACTCGTTCGACAAACGTGCGCGTCGAGGTCCATTCCTTATGGATATCGATCAGTCCGCTTGCCAGATTGGAAAGATTCAATTCGCTGGCCACGAGCAAATCCTCGCCGTCGCCGGCATCGATTAGATCGATGCCCGTACCGCCGACGAGGATGTCGCGTCCGGCGCCGCCACGGAGCAGATCGTCACCACTGCCGCCTTGCAGCACATCGTTGCCGCTATTCCCCATCAGCGTGTCGTTGCCAGCGCCGCCTTGCAGCCAGAAGTCGACATCGCCAGCACCGATGATCATGTCGTCGCCGTCGGCGCCGTTGAGTTCCACGCGTTCCACGTCTTGATAAGTGCCAATCAGCGTCCGGCCGACAAAAACCTTCAGCTCACCAGCGCTGCCCGGAACGACGCGCAATACGTCCGGCCGAGTAGTGCCACCAACGACCAGCGTTTGATAATCCGCATTGCCGGGATCCGTCCGCACCTCGACCGGCGAGATAGTCACGTCGTATTCCGCCGACACCGTTCGACCATCACCGGCATTCAGCGTTACCGTTACCGTGTATTCACCCGCGACGGAGAATAGATGCGCTTGATTCTGCCAAGCCGAAGCGACGGGCAATGTGAGCGGCGGCGAACCATCGCCGAAATTCCAAGTGATCGTGTTCGCCCCCGCCGGCAACGTACCTCCGGTGGCAGAAGCGGCGAACTGCAGCGTTTCGCCGCGCACGCCACAGTGGCTGCCAGCCGTAAAAGCAATCACCGGCAGCGGCAGCGGATTGATGACGGCTTGGAAGGTGATCGCATCCGTCAGTCCCTCCGCGTCGCTCACGACGACCGTGACCTGGTAGTAACCGCCACTGGTGTAGGTGTGATTGAGCGCGAACGTGTTCCCATCAAACGCCAAAGGTTCGATGCCGTCGCCATCGCCGTAGTCGACCATCACTTCCCAAACGTCGCCAGCATCGAGATCGCTGAATGAACCATTCACCGCGACCGGCACGTTGATCTGACCATTCTGCTCGGCGATCTCGGCAACCACGGGCGCGACATTGATGTCCTGCACATTAATGGTGAACTGCTTCTGCAAAAGCGAACCATGCGAACCAATCGCTTGCACTTCAACTTGCAACATCGGAGTCAGCGAGTAATTAATCAGCCGCGAATCGGCGATGAGGTTGTTCCCCGAAATCGAGAACACACCGGCTGGCCCCGATACGATTCGCAGCGTGTACGTCTCATGCGTGCTCCCAGAAATCATCAGCGGGGCAATCGGCTGAATCCCCTGTTGTTCGGTCACGCTGTTCGCCGGCAGCGACAGCTGCGGTTGCTCACTATCAGGAATGATCTGCCCGACGAACGCTGAGTATTGAAAGGTCGACGCGCTCGTCAGCGGGAACGATCCCGCGGCGGGATCGAAGTCGACGGTCCCAATGAACTCGCCGGCAACATGGATGCGGTGATTGAGCGGATTGATCACCACGGAATTGGCGCGCCCGTCCTTCGATGAAGGAAGGTCGTACAGCGTTTGATACTGGCCGCTCGCGGAAAACTTCTCGACAAACGCGTTCGTGGTCCCCACACTAGTAAATGGCACGACGGTCGTACCATCGCCAAAATTCCCATTCCGACCGTGCGACCCACTGACATACACCGCGCCGGCAGCATCCGTCGTCACGCCCAGCGCGCTATCGCCATCGGTGCCGCCAAATTGCCGCAACCATTGCAGGCTGCCGCTCGCATTCCACTTGGCAATGTAGCCATCCGTACTCCCAGCGGTCGTCAGCGATGTGCCGCCGATATTGATCGTGGTGCTGAAGCTGCCGACGGTGATCACGTTACCGCTCGGATCGAGCGCGAGCGAGATCACATCGTCGGTTGACGTATTGCCATAGCGCACTGCCCAGGCAAACGTGCCGTCGGCATTCAACTTCGAGAGATACGCATCCGAGCTCCCAGCCGAAGTCAGGTTGGTTGTCTGCGCTGCGTTGGGATCGAAATCGGCAGTACCGCTGAAGAAGCCCGCGAGATAAACATTTCCCTGGGCATCGAGCTTCACATCGCTCACCGCATCGAGCGCGGTGCCGCCCCAGTTTTTCGCCCACACGACACCGGCATTCAAATCGATTTTGACAGCAAAGGCATCGGTGTTACCCGCGCTCGTCAGCGTGGCCGAGTCAGTTGGCAGGAAAGCGAAATTGACGGTGCCCGTGAACCGCCCAGTCATCACCAGGTTGCCCGCGGCATCAAACTCGAGTCCACCCGCGACCTCCGCACCGGTGCTGCCAAATTGCTTGAACCACACGAGCTGCCCGTCGCTGTCGAGCTTCACCAGCAGAATATCGGTGCTCCCTGCCGAAGCGATCTCGCGCGTCTTGTACGTTCCCGGATCCACGTCGGCCAGCGTTGAGCTGAAGTGCGACAAGACGTAAATGTTGCCGGCTGCATCGAAGGCCAGATCGGTGGCCGTGGTGCTGCTGTCAAAAGGGCGATACCAGACGAGCGCGCCGCTGGGAGTGTACTTGGCGACGAAAGCGCCATTCGTGAAGGCGTTCGTGATGAGCGTGCCCGGCCCCGGATCAAGATCGGCGTTCGACGAACTCGACTTCCCCAGCAAATAGATATAGCCCGCCGCGTCGGTGAAAATCTCGTGCGTGGCCGTGCTATCCGGCTTGTCGTATTGAAACGCCATACCGAAATTCCGCAGCGTGCCGGTTAGGGCCAGATCCTGATCGACTTTCAATTCGCCAGGATCCAGCGTGAACATCGCCGTGTTGCCGGTCGGCAGCAAATCGTTATCGAGCAGTTCGTTGCTCCCCACGTTGGCTGTCGGAATGGTCAGGCCAGCAGGCGTGCGCACCACGAAGTAATAGTTACCGCTCAACAAGCCATCGACGCGCACGCGGCCCGTCTCATCGGTAATGACCGACGCGCGCATTCCATCGTCGCCCCCGATCACCGCATCGGGCGAGGCATACAGTTGCACCACAGCGCCCGCGAGTCCCGGCTCATCGGCATCTTGCAAGCCGTCGCCATCCAGGTCGTTCCACAGTCGCGTTTCCACGGAGCTGCTATTGGGATCCAGCCGCATGATGTAGTTGCCGCTGTTGCCAAAGGTCAAGTTGTACGTCCCGGCCCCGGGATCCATATCCACCGTGCCGCCGCTGCCAACACTGCCGGCGAGATAGACGCGGCCTTGTGAATCGACAGCTAGTCCGGTGGCTTCATCCACGCTGCCGCCGCCCCAATTGCGCGCGGCGATGAAGTCGCCATTCGTCGATAAGGTGAGGAGGTATGCGTCGTAAGTATCAGGCGCCAAAAAGAACTGCCGCTCGGACGGGTCAAAGTCTGAATGCTGGCCGTGGAACACACCGGCCACATAAATGTTGCCGGCTGGGCCGATCGCCACTCGCCAAAAGTCCTGAAACGAATCGCCGCCGAACCCCTTGGCCCAAATGAACTGGCCATCGAGCGAGAGTTTCAGGGCATAGCTGTCGAAGTCGCTGCCGCTGGGACCTTGCTGCGACAAAATCGCTTCGCCGGGCCCCAGATCCAAATCGGGAGTACCGTCGTAGTTGCTGAAGATGACGACCGACCCCGCCGGATCAACGGCGATCGCGCCATCTTCGAGGCCACCGTCATAGGCATAAGGTCCTTGAGCCCAGGCAAAATTTCCCGTCGACGTGAGCTTCGCCACATAGCGGCTGCCGAACTGCTGCGCGGCAGGAAGCGAAATGCTGCCCGATACGGTGACCGCGCTGTTGTATTCGCCGATGAAGTAAATATTGCCGCTGGAGTCGACGTCGGCGCGAATGGCATCGTCGTCGCCGGTTCCACCCAGTCGTCGTCCCCACAGCGGCACATTGTTCGGGGATACCTTCACCACGTAAGCGTCGGTGCCACCCGCGCTCGTCATCGTGTTGCCGGCAAACGTCATCGTGTCGCTGAATTCGCCGACGGCGTAAACGTTTCCCGCGCTGTCGACCGAGATGTCGTAGATCTCGTCCCCTTTGATGCCGCCAATTGACCGGCCCCACAAAGCTTGCCCCGCGCTATTGAACTTGAAGAGGAACCAATCGACTTGCCCATTGGTGGTCGCCGACGCTCCGCCGATTGTCAACGTAGTGCTGAAGTAAATGCCTGCTGCATAAACATTACCAGCCGCATCGATGTCGACATGCTTGAAGTAGGCCGACACCACGGGAATGTTCCACAACAGCGTTCCCGTTGCCGAATACTTCTGCAAATTCTGATCGCTGGCGACGACAAAATTCCCCGCCGCATCCCGGTCCATATCCGACACGCCATAAATCTCATTGCCGGTCAGCGCAAACGCCAATCCCAGATCGGAATTCAAACAAAAGCGGCTCTCGAGCGCTTCGTAGATCAGCCGAGTGTGCCGCTTTCCCGTTTGTTGATTGCGCTGTCGCGCTGAAGGGCTGGGAATACCTCGGTGAGCCGATCGATGTTGCTGCGACATAGGGAAGAGGTTTCGCGCTCAGAAAGGTGGTCTGGCAAAGTACTTCGATTGCGTACTAGCTTACTCGCTCGTCAAAGGGGGAGCGATAGCATATCGTTCCGGTAATCTTCCTCCCGATACCTCTTCTTATTAACGGGCTGGCACTTCCAGCGTGAGCGTATTCTCTTTGGCTTCGATTACGACTTTCTGCGGCAAGGTGATTGGATTGGCGGCGGTTTGATCGGGCGAGTCTGGCGTATAGACCACAGAGTACTCGCCGGCGGGAGCGCCTGGGCGGCGTTCTCCCTTGGAGTCTGTCGTGCGGACCGTGGTGAGCTTGAATGCTCCGTCGGCGCCGACGCTGCTGTTGATGATGAACTCTTGCTTGTCGGGAATGGGATTGAAGCGGAGAAAGCCGCCGGCCAGCGGAGTGCCTGCTCGTTGTACCTTGCCGGCAACCACATGCAGCGGGTCGAACGCAGGCTGCTTTGCGCTGCAGCCCAGAAGTGACGAAGTGATCGCGCACGCCAACATGATGGCGAACCGGGATTTCATGATTTGAACCTGGCTAGAAGAAGCGGGGCGACGAGAGGAATCGGTAGCATAAGGCCGTCCCGATCCGTCCGGCAATGTTCAAATTTCAGAAAACGGCCGCGCGAGGTCGCCGTTTGAGTTGTTCAGGCCGCTGAACTTCAATCTGCTTAGCGCCGCGCGATTCGGTTTTCAAACGCGGCGCGCCCGCGCGTTGACATTTCGCCTCGAATGTTAAGCCCGCTGTTCAGTTTTCTGAACATCGTGTCAAGCACGCCGCGCAGCAGCGCTAAGATCGCTTTACATCGGCTGAACATCTTGTCTCTTGCGCGAAACACTCGTTAGTGTCTTTAACTCTTTACGGATGTTCATCTTGCGAACATTGTGACAAGATTTCTTCGCGCCTGTTTTGCATTTGGTACGGATTCTGCCAATGATAGTAAACATGCCGGTAAGACCGGTTAACATGTTTACGATGTTTTCCCTGAAGAGTCGCCAAAGATTGACTGGAGTGTTTCCAGCGATTTACCTGGCGGCGTGCAGCCTGAGGTTAAGGAGCTTTTCCGTGAAGAATCTGTTGTGGAAGATGTGGCACGATACGGATGGCGTGTTGTCGTTCGAGTGGACGCTGTTGACGTCTTTGCTGACTGTCGGGGTTGTCGCTGGTATCACGGCGGTGCGGGATAGCACGGTCGACGAGTTCGGCGATCTGTCGCAGGCCATGCTCTGCCTCGATCAGTCGTACTTCATCGACGCCCCGCTGGTGATCGGTGTGCACGACTGGGCCTATGGCATCAACAACACTCCGTCGTCGGCCGCCAGCTCGCGGTTTGTCGATGCGATGTCCTACAGTGATTGCAGCCGCGGTGGTCCGAAGGTGCAAGAGTTCAAATGGCGTGCAGGCGGCCCGGGCCTCACTGGCCCTGCAGGTCTGGTTGATCCAGCCGAAGCTGCTCCAGCCCCTCAGTAACAACGCTTGACAAAGCGTTCAGAAAAATCGCCCTAACCGGCAGTGTTGTTAAAGGCAGAATCGAAAAAGGTAAGCAACGGTTCACCGTCTGAAACATGAGCTAGACTTCACAACAATACATTGAAGCGCTCAACCTCGAATTTTAATCAGCTACCAACCTCCTACGAAGTGTCGTGACTGTACGCCCGCATGATAGATAGCCAGGATGGGAGTGCCCCCCGTCAGGTTATCTCAGACTCACTCTTTCGCTGTACCAGGCGAAAGTGTTCGAAGCGGCGGCTGGTTCACGGAAAGCAGACTCCGCTGCTGGTTCTCCAGCAGCGGAGTTTTTTGTTTCTTGCCTTCGTCATTACTACATGCGCAGCAGAAATGCGCGAATTACGCACGCAATCGCAGTCATCTCGTAGCGAATATAGCGATTTTTCCGTGCTGCTTTTTGAACGTGCCTGTTGCCTGGCGTAAACATTGCGCTTCAGCGCTCGTGCACAGCATGTATCGCGATGGCAACACATGCGGATATTGCAATTCCGCCGCGAGAAAAATTGAGCACGGCGTAATCTTCTCTAAGCCCAATCGACATAACAGCTAATTGCAGTAGCGTTGCCCTCATCAACAGAAAAATGTTGATGTGTTTTGCTGCGCGGCATGGCCGGTGCATAGCACCTCGGCACGAGAAAGTCGGCGCTTGGGCACAACTAGCGCCGACGGGAACGGACCATGTTGGTTCGCTCCACGCGTGTTTTCCGTGTTCCTGGTACTAGGAGTTTGGGATGAAGAAAGTTCTGGCTCGTGTTTGGAAGGAAGAGGACGGCGTCCTCTCCTTCGAGTGGATCCTTCTGCTGACTTTGTTGACGATTGGCATCGTTTCGGGCGTCGCTGCTGCCCGTGATGCGATCATCGACGAATTCGGCGACGTGGCGCAGGCCATGCTGGCGCTCGATCAATCGTACACGATTGATTTCCCGCTGCTGGTTCAAGTGCACGCCGCTACGACAAGCTCGGCGAGCGATTCGTCGTTCACCGATGCTTTGACGTATACGGACTGCACCCGTTCGGCTGCGCCGACTGGACAGAGTCCGCAACAAGTGCAGGACGTCGATTCCTAATCGGAATCGCCTGAACGGCGACGAACTCACCCGGCCAATTTGGTCGGGTGAGTTCACGTCGGGCGATTTGCCTCCGCAGTTCACAGGCAACAACTGGATTGAACGTAAAAGGAAAAGTCATGCAACGTAACGCAAGCTCGCTGAAGAAGTTCGCAACTCTCCTCTGGCAGGAACAAGACGGTGTTCTCTCGTTTGAGTGGATGCTGCTGACTTCGCTCCTGTGCATCGGCATTGTGGGCGGTTTGGCAGCGGGGCGTGATGCGGTCATTGACGAACTGGGCGACGTCGCCCAGGCCATGCAGGCACTCGATGCGTCCTACACGATCGACTTTCCCCTCGTGTTTCTCATCGACGGCGTCAGCACGGGCGGCGCCAGCGACAGCGGTTTCCAGGATGCAATTCGATATACCGATTGCAGCCGGTCGGCGTTTGTCGGGCAGAACCCGCGCAACGTAGCAGACTCAGACTCCTAAGCAACGGCTCGTGCTTGCTCCTTGCAGCACGCAAAACGGACATAACCAACGGAACAATTGCCAGGATTGGCACGAGAAGACAATCGCAACCCCTCAGGATTACTTACATGCACCTGCTCGCGAATATGTGGAATGAAGACGACGGCGTGATCTCGTTCGAGTGGACGCTGCTCATCACTTTGTTGACTTTTGGCATCGTCTCTGGCATCGCCGCGGCCCGTGACGCGATCATCGACGAATTTGGCGACGCCGCACAGGCGATGCTTTCGATCGATCAGTCGTACACGATCGATTTCCCGCTGCTCATCCAAGTCCACGCCTCGACCACCAGCTCGGCCAGCGATTCGTCGTTTACCGACGCTTTGATCTACACCGACTGCGATCGTCTGGGCAACAACGTCCTGCCGAACCAGAGCTCGCTCGAGCACGCTGAACTTGACGACTTCGATTCGTAATCAATCGCTGGCTTTTGGCATCCGGCTTGCAATAGAGCTGGATCACGAGGCCATGTTGCCCCTGGCGAACACCGTTCGCCGAACAAAATTGCCGCAGGTCACGATGACAGCGGCCGCAGAAACACAGAGCGCATCGAGAAAGCCGCTTCCTGAATTTGTTGGTTAACCGATGCGTCGGCAATGTTGCCGGCGCGCTTCATGCGATGGAAAAAAGCAACATGAAACGCTGCCTCCAGAAGATGTGGGTCGAACAAGACGCTGTCCTTTCGTTCGAATGGACCATGCTCTTAACGCTGCTCGTGATCGGCATTGTTAGCGGCCTGGCCGGCGCTCGCGATGCAATCATCGATGAGTTGGGCGACTTTGCCGAAGCCGCTCAAGGTATTGACCAGAGCTTTAGTCTGGCAGGCCTGTCGATCGATTTCGACGGCAACGGTACGGCCGACTTCACTACGCCGGCGAGCGATTTTCAGGAACAAGCGAAAGACTTTGTTTATACCGATTGCACTCGCGCGGCGGCGCCGATCGGTCAAACACCGCAGGGAGTGACGGACAGCGATTCGTAATCGAATTGCGTCTCGGCCACTTCTGAACGATCTCATCTTTCAACTGCAGGTGTTCCTCATGCAAAAGTTTATCTCTGCCCTGTGGCAGGAAACCGACGGCGTGCTTTCCTTCGAGTGGACGATCCTGGGCATCCTCGTTGTCTTCGGAATTGTCGGCGGCCTGGCCGCAGGTCGCGATGCCATCATTGATGAGCTCGGCGATGTGGCCGAGGCCTATCTGAATATCGACCAGAGCTTTACGCTCGCGGCCTTTGGGCCGTTTCCCGCAATCACCTATACGCAGCCCACGCATACCTTTCAGGATTGCGATCGCGGCGGTGTGATCGGTCAGTTCCCGCGGGACGACAGCGATTCCTAATTTTGCTTCCAGGCGGAAGAATTTCGTTTCGTAACGATTATTCCGCGCAGTGCAAGCATTTCTTCGGGAGTGAGCGTTGCCCACGGGCAACATTCGGATGAGGGAGTGGCATGAAGCCGCACCTCCGCCGGAAAAACCTAAAGTTCAACCTAGAGTTGCAGAGCAAGGTGCCCCCGGTGCGCATTCGTGCGCCCGGTGGGTTTTCCGTGTATTCACTTCCGCTTTCACTATCAAGGCAGGCCGCCGATGATTGTGGGTTATGACTATGTCGTGCTCGTGGCCGGTTTCATCACCGCCGCGGCCTTCACCGACTATCGCACACGCAAGATCCCGAACTGGCTGACGGTGCCGACCGCAGTACTGGGACTGCTCTATCACTCTTTTGCGCCCAATGGCTTTGGCCCGTGGATGGCGCTCGCCGGATTTGCGATCGGCTTCGGCCTGCTCCTGTTGCCGTGGTTGCTCGGCGGCGGCGGCATGGGCGACGTGAAGATGCTGGCCGCTCTTGGATCCTGGCTGGGACCGATCGGCATTCTGGTGGCCTTTGCTTGTGGCGCGGGGATCGCGGCCTTGATGGCGATGAGCTTGATGTTCGGCAGCGTTGTCACCAGCGGCATCAGCAGCACGCAGCGCAAATTCCTCACGGCCGGCGCTAACGGCGGAACCGTGAATGCCGACGCGAAGGCTAAGAAAACGAAACGTGTTCTCCCCTTCGCCATTCCAGTTGCGATTGGCACGTACCTGACTTTGGCCTGGATGTTGCTTCGGAGTTAAGAACAGTATTCCAGCTGGCAGAAATCGAGGTTTCGGTTGCTGAATGGCAACAAAGTGTTGCGAAACGTTGACGCGATACCTCACGACTTTCGAAATCAATTCACTCAGTAAAGATCATGAAACAATTCACTAAAAAACGCCGCACACGCCAGGGAGCTGTGCTCGCGCTCGAGTTGATTATGGTCCTGCCCATTCTGCTGATGGTCCTGCTGGCCACGGTCGAGTTCGGCATTCTGCTCATGTCGTCGCAAGGCGTGGGAGCAGCGGCCGCTCACGGCAGCCGCAACTCGGCCTTGCCTAGCTCCAGCAAAGCCAGCGTTGAAGCTGCGGTAAATGCCGCACTTGACGGTTACATCTGGCAGAGCGCTCAGGAAACGGTGATCTACGTCGATTCCGGCGGCGGGTTTGTCAAAGACATATCCGGCACAGTGCTGTCGAGCGCTCCTTCGGGTTCGATCGTCAGCGTGACGGTGAACGTCGAGTCGGATCAGGCGGCCCCGGATTTGCTTAAGTACTTCGGCATTAGCCTGGCTGGTAAAGAGATCACGACAACGTACGTGACTCGCAAGGAATAACTAATCTTTTCGGAATTTACAGCATTCGCAGTGGTGAGGAGATTTTGCAGTGAAACGAATTAGTCCCGCAACCGTGACCTTTGGCGTGATGGCCCTGGTACTCGGCCTCGTGGCCGCTTACATCGTCAAACAGGCGATGCACAAACCTCCAGTCGCGAAGGTCGTTGTACCTCCGCCGGCTCCGGCTCCGATCGATCCGGGCGTGCAGGTCGTGTTTGCCCGCAACAACATTCCCAAGAGCGGCAAGCTGCTCCCGGCGGACCTCTTGATCGCATACGTTCCTCGTACGTCGAAGGCGGCCAAGGGAACTTTTGCCAACGTGGCAATCGCCGAAGGGCGAATCACCAACCAGATCATCAAGGCTGGCCAGGCGATTCGCGAAGAATACCTGCTTGAAATCGGCGAAGCTCTGCCAGACCTGGCTGATCGGCTTCCGGCTGGTATGCGAGCGGTGACGGTGAGCGTCGCTAACACAGAATCCGGCGGCAAGCGTTTCGGCGAAGGTGACTATGTCGATATCTCGCTGACCGTCGAAGGAACTCACCCGGAGATCGGTGAAGTGGCCACTCGCACGCTGATGCGGAACGTCCTCGTCGTGGATTCCGCCGCTAGCCGGCCGCTCATCCGTGGCGTGAATACTCGCGTGCAGCGGAACGTCCAAACGCTGACCGTCGCTGTCAAGCCGGCCGATGCCAACAAACTGGTCGTGGCTCAGCGGACCGGCGTCCTCAGCGTCAACCTGGTTGCCGCCAAGGATCTGGAAGCTGAACCGATTGAAGGTTCGGACATCGTCACTCGTCGCCAATTGCTGGGTCTGAAGGAAGTTGTGCCCGCCAAACCGGCGAAGAAGTACGTCGTCGAGAAGTGGAGCGGTGGCCGCTTGAACGTTGTCGAAATGAGCGACGACCGCGTGAAGGAATCACGCGATGTGAATACGACCAGCAAGCCGATTGCGGCTCCGCCGGCCGAACCCAAGTTCAACACGAGCTACATCCCCAGCGGTGTCACCGAACCGGTGGATCTGCCGGCGGAAGTGCCGGCTGAAGTACTCGAGCAGTAAACGCTACGCGGTAACCAGTATCCAGTCTGATTCAACAGCAACGTCTCTTGCCTAACGTAACCATGAGCCACCTCACCACCACAACGACCTGCGACTTGCTCGCGACCGCTCTGCGGCCGCGCGGCGCCGGTCGGAGGTTGCGCCGCGGCTTCTCGTCGCTGTTTGCCATCATGTTCATCATGATCTGCATCGTCACTCTGATGCTGGTCGTGAACTGGACCTACCTCGTGCTCGTCAGCCGGCATACGCTCCGGCTGAGCGACTCGCTGTCGCTGACCGCGGTCAAAGCTTTGCTCGACGAGCAAGTGTTGTCCGACACGCAAGCCTTCCCAGGCACGCAGACCGACGACATCACGCAGGCTCAAGCCGAGATCACGACGGCGGGAACTGGTTTCCTCGCTCGCAACAATGCTGCCGCGGGCGCCAATCTGCGGCCGGCAGCCAATCAGTTGACAATCACTGCGGCCCGCATCGACAACGCTGCAGCCGCCGTCGCTGCCCCCAGCAACTACACCACGACCCCTGCTGCCGGCCAGCCTTACAACACGCTGGTGGTCGAAATCCTGCGGGCTCCGAACAGCATGAACCCCGTGGAACTAATCTTCCGCGGGCAGGGTTCGGATCAAACAGCCAAGATCACGAGTGCCTCGTACGCCACGCTCGACAGTCGCGTCGTGGGCTTCCGCCCGCTGACCGCAACGCGTTCGCCCGTCGCGCCGCTCGCACTCAACGCCGCTGCCTGGTTCACCACGCGGGTTACCAATGCAGATGATTCGCAATTGCCAGACGGTCGCCTCGAGCTCGATTTCACGCTCCTCACCTCGGGCGGTCTCGGCACGGCGAACAGTGCGCTAATCAGCCTGAACAACTTGTCGGCCCTCTCGACAGGTGCGGTGGCCAACCAAGTGACGAATGGTATCGGCCCAGCCGACGTGAACAACGTGACGGGAACGCTTGGTCCGTTGACGAATGCGGCTCCGTTGCTGTTCGACTCGACGCAAATGAGCCCCGCCGGTGATTTGACGAATATTGCTGCGGCCTTCAACGGCGTGGCGGCCAGCACCAATCCCCGCCGGGCGTTTCCGATTTACAACGGCGCGTTTACCGATCCCTCCAGCATCGTCGGTTTCATCGGCGCTCGCGTTCTCAATGCCGATGCCGCTGGCGGTCGGTTGCGAGTGCGTCTGCAACCCGATTTTGTCATTCACAGCACGGTCGAAACCCAGCGGACTTTTCCGGGTGCGACCAGCGTTCCAGAAAATTTATACATCCACAAGATTCGCCTCACGCGTTAAGCACGCCGCAGCGAAGTAGCCCAATCGTTCGAAGGAGCTCACAGCATGTTTCTGCAATCGTCCCGGCACACCGGTGAGAAAAACGGCACTAGCCAAACCGATGCGCTGCTGCACGCGGAAACCGTCGAAGCCGAATTTCAGCGGCTGAAAACCGGCATCCACCGCGAACTGCTCGACTCGCTCGATCTGTCGCGCATCGCCGGTCTGACCGAAGAAGAGCTGCGCGAAGACATTCGTCATCTCGCCGAAGGGATGATGCGGGCTCGCAGCCGCAAGCTGCCGCCGATCGACGAAGAACGCCTGGTCGATGAATTGATCGCCGAATCGTTCGGTCTCGGCCCGCTCGAGATCTACATGCAGGATCCGGACGTCACCGATATTCTGGTGAACGGCCCCGGCGAAGTGTATGTGGAACGCCTCGGTCGGCTGCAAGAGACGAACACTGTCTTTGCCGACGAAGAACACTTGCTGCAAATCATCCAGCGCATCGCCGCTCGCGTCGGCCGCCGCATTGACGAACACTCGCCGATGGTCGACGCCCGCCTCGCCGATGGCTCCCGCGTGAATGCCATCATTCCGCCACTGGCCCTCGGCGGCCCGGTGTTGTCAATTCGCCGCTTCGGACATCGTCCGTTGCAAATTAACGACATCATGCTCCGCGGCTCGGTTTGCCCCGAAATCATGCAGGTCCTCGAAGCAGCCATTGAAGGTCGCATTAACCTCATGATCAGTGGTGGTACTGGTAGCGGTAAAACGACCATGCTGAATATTCTATCGCGCTATATCCCCGCGAACGAACGTTTGGTGACGATCGAAGATTCGGCGGAACTCAATTTGCAACGGAAGCACGTTGTGAAGCTGGAAACCCGTCCGAAGAATCCCGAAGGCGCCGCCGAAGTGTCGCAACGCGACCTGGTTCGCAACGCCCTGCGTATGCGTCCTGACCGCATCATCCTGGGCGAAGTCCGCGGAGGTGAAGCTCTGGACATGCTTCAGGCTATGAATACAGGTCACGAAGGTTCGATGACCACGATTCACGCCAACGACACTCGCGACGCTCTTTCGCGTCTCGAAGTGATGGTGAGCATGAGCGGCTTCGAGCTGCCGGTGAGCGTCACTCGTCGTTACATCGCGTCGGCCATCACCGTCGTGGTGCATCTCGCTCGCCTCAAGGGTGGCGTGCGTCGCGTGATGAAGGTTTCGGAAATCACTTCGCTCGATAACAACGATTACACGGTTCAGGACTTGTTCGGCTTCCAGCAAACGGGTGTCGATGAACGAGGCATTGCTCGTGGCCACTTCTTTGCCACTGGCAACAAGCCGAACTTCCTCCGCCGCCTGAATGAAACCGGCATCGAACTCAACGAACGGTTGTTCACAGCTCGCAAACTCAGCGCCGATCAAGCGATCGGGCCGATGACCGTTGCCGAAGGAACGGCTGCTTTGGCTCTGCAAGGGAACCTCGCATGACCGCACAACTCGCACTCATCACCATCACCTTCGCTTCGGTGTCAGCCGGACTCGCCGCCATCGGCTTGTTCCTGCGCGACCTGTTTACGAAAACCAAGACGGGCCGGCAACGGCTGGAATTCGCTGCCGAAGAGCCCACTGGCGGCATCGACGGTTGGTTCTTCCGGCTGATCGAGCAATCGGGCGTTGCGATGGATATGTCCACCGCGCTGATGCTGACCTTCGGTGTCGGCCTGGCTGCGGCCGGCTTGCCGTTCTTGCTGTTCGATAATTTGCTCGGTGCTGCCGGTGGCATGGTCCTCGGCATTTCGCTGGTGATTTTGTATTTCAGCATCGTTCGTTTCTTCCGCTTGCGGAAGATGCAGAACGCCCTGCCGCAAGCTCTGCAAGCCGTTTCGGACTCGATCCGCTCGGGGCAAACGCTGTCAGAAGCGTGCTCGTTGGTCTCGAAAGAAATCAAAGGCCCGCTCGGTGCCGAATTTGGTTATGCCCACGAACAACTTGAGCTCGGTCATGCTCCCGTGAGCGTGATGACTCGCATGGCCCGCCGCATTCCGCTGCCGGAGTTCCGGATCTTCAGCACGGCGGTCGTGGTTCACCGTCGCGCGGGTGGTAACTTGTCGCTCCTCAGCGAGCGCATGAGCAAAGCCGCTCGCGATCGTCAGGAAGTTCGCAGTCACATGATGGCCGTCACGGCTGGTGGTCGCCTTTCGGCGATCGGCATGTTCGTCGGCACCATCCTCGCGATTTTCATCCTGGGTTGGATCGAGCCCGACTACATCAACAAGTTCATGGCCAATTCGAAGGGCCCGTGGTTGCTGGCCACCGCCTTCATCCTGCAAGCCATCGGTGGCCTGTGGGTATGGCGCATCCTTCGCACTAGCTACTAGGAAGCCCGTAGCGTTAGCGAGGGAGTCCTCGTTCGCTCACGATTTTCAAGAACACGCCCTCGCTCACGCTACGGGCTACCTCATACGGAACCAACCATGATCCAAGACATTCAAGCCTGGCTCGCCGATCAAGGTGCTCCCGAGTGGCTGCAAAGCCCGGTGGCCTGGTTCGGTGTCGCTTGCTTATTGCTCGCTGTTCCGGTCGTGCTGCGCTTGCTCTTCAGCAAGAAGCAGGACGCGACGCCAGAGCAACCCGCCGATCCGCGTCGATCAAGCGGTGGTGTGTTTGGTCCGCTGACCGAGGCTCTCGCCTCGCAGATTCCGGAATCGGAAAAGGAACGCGTCGAGTTCGGCCAGATGTTGCGGCAGGCTGGTTTGTACAGCCCCACCGCTCGCCAAAGCATTTACGCTTACCGTTTTATCCTGCTAGTCTTCCCGCTGTTTTGCACGGGATTGCTCGCAATCGCCTCGCCGCCGAGCCAGACCTGGCGGATCTTGATCGTGGGCGGCGTGATTACTGCGATTCTCTCGATCACGCCTCGTATGTGGGTGTATCTGCGGCGGCAAAAGCGAGTGGCTCAGATCAATGCCGGTCTCGCCGACATGCTCGATATGCTGGGCATGTGTCTCGGCGGTGGCATGCCGTTGTCGCACAGCCTCGATCACGTTTCGAAGAACTTGACTGCTTATCCCGCGCTCGGCGAAGAGTTGCAGATCATGCGTCGCCAGGCCGATGTTGGCAGCCTGCGTATGGCTCTGTCGGACTGGGCCAACCGCATCGACTCGCCGGAAGTTCGCCAGGTCGCCACGTTGCTCACTCGCGGTGATCAACTGGGCGCCAGCATCAGCGGCTCTTTGCTCGAACAAGCCGACCACTTCCGCACGACCCGTAAGAACCTGGCCAACCTGCAAGCCAACCGGCTGCCGGTGTTCCTCACGTTCCCGCTGCTGTTCTGCTTCGCACCGGCCGCTCTCATCATCCTGATGAGCCCAGCGTTCATGCAGCTCTCGGAATTCTTCGATCCGCAAAACGGCAAGAATCCGCTGGCGAACAATGAACGGATCAGCACGAGCCGCATCGTCGATACCCTGGACTCGCTCGACCAGAATATCGAAACTCGCGTTCGCCCCGGCGAATCGAGCGTGCTGAACGATCCTCGGTTCCGCCGCCCGCAACGGACCCAAGGTAACCTCCCGCGTCGGCGTTCTGAGAGCCCCTACGCCGTAGAATCGCAGGGCGAATAGTTCTTTTGCTAACCCCCTCTCCTCGCTTTAGAAAAGCGAGGAGAGGTTGTGCGCGCTCTTGTAAATATCAGCGGTTGATTATTTGATCGGCAACCGCTGACATCTTGAGTCACTCTCGTCGACTCACTCTCTTGCGCCTGCTGGCGGCTGACCCACGCCGTCTGTTTTAATGTGGACGGCGCTCTCTGTTGCGACGGCTCAGTCGCTAGCGCTTGGCGTGAGATGATTCTTCTGGGAGGCAGCTGCCATGTATCACAGATTGGCGATTGGTACCAAAGTATTTCTATTGCTACTGGGAGCCGTATTCTGCGGAATTGCAGTGCAGGATGCCGCTGCGCAACAGCGGAAGCCGAACATTTTGGTCATCTTTGGTGATGACATCGGCACGACGAATGTCAGCGCGTACAGCGGCGGGCTGATGGGTTATGAAACGCCGAATATCGATCGCCTATCCAAGGAGGGCATTCGTTTCCAGCATTACTACGGCGAGCAGAGTTGCACGGCCGGCCGAGCAGCGTTTCTGACTGGTCAGCATGGAATTCGGTCTGGGCTGACGAAAGTCGGTTTTCCTGGCGCACCGATGGGGATGAGTCAGAAAGATCCTAGCATCGGTGGCTTGCTGAAGAATTTGGGCTACGTTACCGGGCAATTCGGCAAGAACCACGTCGGCGATCGGAATGAATCGTTGCCGACGGTCAATGGGTTTGATGAGTTCTTTGGCAACCTCTATCACTTGAACGCGGAAGAAGAACCAGAGCTGCCGGACTATCCGAAAGAACCGGGCTACCTGCAAAAGTTTGGTCCCCGCGGTGTGCTCGATTGCAAAGCAACGAACGTCGACGATCCCACGACCGATCCCCGCTTTGGCAAGGTCGGTAAGCAAACCATCAAGGACACTGGCGCGTTGACGAAGAAGCGGATGGAAACGATCGATGATGAAACCTCGGCCCGGGCCATCGAATTCATCACGCGACAAAGCAAGGCCGACAAGCCGTTTTTCTGCTGGTTCAACAGTACTCGCATGCATTTGCGGACGCACGTCCGCAAGGAACATCGCGGCCGCTACACTCACGGCGACAGCGAATACAACGACGGCATGATCGAGCACGATGAAACGGTGGGTACGATTCTCGATGCACTCGACAAACTGAAGATCGCCGACAACACGATCGTCGTTTACACGACCGACAATGGCCCGCACATGAATACCTGGCCGGATGGCGCTATGACGCCGTTCCGCTCGGAGAAGAATACGAACTGGGAAGGCGCTTTCCGCGTGCCGTGCCTCATTCGCTGGCCCGGCAAGATCAAAGCCGGCACCGTGACGAATCAGCTGATGAGTCACAATGACTGGATTCCCACCCTGTGCGCCATCGCTGGCGAAGCCGACGTCGTCGGTAAGTGCAAGCAGGGCTACACCGCGAACGGCATTAATTACAAGGTCCACCTCGATGGCTTTGATCAATCGAAGTTCATCACCACGGTCGAAGGAACCGTCGGGAAGAACAATGGCGCAAAGAGCGCTCGCAATGTTTTCTTCTATACCGACGACGATGGCTTGCTCGTTGCCATGCGCAAGGGTGATTACAAGTACGTATATTCGGAACAGCGGAAGCAAGGGACCATGGGGGTGTGGGCCGAGCCGTTTACGACCCTGCGGCTGCAAAAGATCTTCAATCTGATGCAAGATCCGTTTGAGCGAGCAGATATCACCTCCAATACGTTCTGGGATTGGCAACTCGACCATGTCGCCTCGATGTACGGGGTGATGGATGACGTCTTTAAGTTCGCCAAGACGTTCGATGAGTTCCCGCCGCGGTCGGTGCCGCCGTCCTTTAATCCCGCGAACATTCTCGAGCAAAAGTTGCGCGAAATCAAAGCGAAGCAAAAGATCGAGCAAGCGTTTCCGTTGCTCGTTGAACCGACGAAGTAGGCCAGTCTTGATTTGAGGAAATGAAAATGCATCGCTTGGCGATTTGGTTCGCTGCCAGCGCGCTATCTTGCGCTGGCAGCCTGAATTCTGCTTGGTCACAGGATTTCTCTGCCGATGAACTGGCCGCACGATCGTTGCAGCGTCGCGCTGTCGAAGCCGTGATTTGGGGCATGCCAGCCGTAAATTACGAACGGATGCTGCAAGCCGCCATCGAAAACGGCGCGAAAATCAACCAAGTCGTCTACTGGTCCAAGCCGGTGAACTGGAAGAATCAAACTCTCACGCCGAACCCGGATACGATTTATCTCAATCCGTTTTACGACACCAGTCACGGTCCAATGGTGCTGGAGCTACCTCCTGCCGACGACAACAACGTGATCGTCGGCAGCTTTGATGTCGCCTGGCAGAACGCGCTCGCCGATGTTGGCCCAGCCGGCCTCGACAAAGGAAAAGGAGGCAAGTATCTAATTCTGCCGCCTGGATACAAAGAAAAAGTGCCCGAGGGTTACTTTGCGCTACAATCCGAAACGCTCCGGGGCTTCGTGATCCTGCGCTCGAACTTCAAGAGCCGTTCGGATGCCGATATTGCCTCTGCCGTTGCGCACGGCAAGCGAGTGAGGTTCCATCCCCTCGGCGGCAACCCCGAGTCAACTGTATTTGTCGATTGCTACGACAAGCCGTTTGAGTCGACAATTCCCTACGACGCGACATTCTTCGGGCATCTCGATCGCTTTGTGCAATTCGAGCCCTGGCTGACGCGTGACAAGGTGATGATCGATCAACTCCGCACGCTCGGCATCGAAAAAGGCAAGCCGTTCAAGCCAGATGCAAAAACAAAGGGGATTCTTGAGCCAGCTGTGCGCGAAGCCCATCAGGTGATTGCCCTGAAATATGAAGCGGGATTCTCGCCCGCATTCTTCGACAACACCGGCTGGGGCGTGCCAGTTCCGCCCGAGACGCGCGACGGATTGGGCAACATGTTCGCCGATCCGAATCAGTACGGCGTCGACGGCCGGGCGGTGATGTATCACATGGCCTACTTCAGCCCGAAGGTTTTCGGCGGCGGTCAGTTTTACCTGATTAATATCAGCGATCGCGATGGCAAACCGCTCGCAGGAGACAAAACCTATCGCTTGAAAGTTCCTGCCAACGCCCCGATCGAGCAGTACTGGTCGGCCACGGCCTATGATCGCGAGACACATGCGCTGATTCGCGGCATGTCGCGCCCGAGCCTGGCTTCGAACGATGCCGCCGTGATAAAGAACGACGACGGCTCGACGGAAATCTATTTCGGCCCCAGCGCGCCGGCAGGGAAGCAAACGAATTGGGTGCCGACGGATCCGAAGCGGAAGTTCGAAGTCTTGTTCCGGCTTTATGGCCCCAAGAAAGAACTGTTCGAAAAGAAGTGGTCGCTGCCGGATCTGGAATTGGTCCCTTAACGAAGAAGGAATCGATGATGTTCACTCGCCTGTTCTTTGCGGCACTCATTCTCGTTCCAGTGGTGAGTTTCGGTCAGGACAAAATGCCGCTCGGCTTTCCGAGCGTAGAGCAAGCTCGCGCGGCGAATGGCGATGCTGAGCTGCAGCGTGCGATCGTGGCGTATCGCTTCTGGTATCCCACGGTTTCTTGCGAGGGCATGTTCAACGGAGCCCGAGCGGCAGGAGTGAAAGACAACGAAAGTGTCTTGATCATGGCCTGCACACCGCGGCAGGTGGCCTTCACGCCGAACTCCGACACGCCCTACGGCGCCGGTGCGCTCGATCTTTCGAATGGCCCGATCGTGATTGAGATCCCACCGGGGCCATTCATCGGCCTGGCCAACGATCATCACCAGGGCTGGATTCTCGACCTGGGAATTCCCGGGCCGTTTGGTCCGAAGGGTGGCAAGCACGTGATCATGCCGCCTGGCAATAACGTGCTCGTTCCGCCGGAATATCAGATCGGCAAATCGACTTCGAACAAAGTGCTCATCGCGCTCCGTGCGTTGCCGCAAAATGGGGACGTGCAGGGCGCACTCGATGCTTTGCGTAAGGTGAAAATCTATCCGCTCTCGACAGTTGAAAGTCCCAAGCTCGCCACGTTTATCGATGTCAGCGACAAGGATCTCGACAGCACTTGCCTCAAGTGGGAAGACAATCTTCAGTACTGGGAAAAACTGCACGCCGTGATCGATGCCGAACCGCTCGTCGAAAAATATCTGCCCATGTACGGCTTACTGGCTGCGATCGGAATTGAAAAAGGAAAGCCGTTCACTCCCACAGCGGAACAGAAAAAAATGCTAACCGCCGCTGCCAAAGCAGGCCGCGATCAGATGCTCGCAGCCGCTTTCGCCAGTCGCCGACCGGACCGTTTGGCTTGGGATGATCGCAAATGGGAATGGGTCGGTCTGGTGCCGGGGAGTGCTCAGTTCGAAACGGCCAGCGGCATCGATCTTGAGGCCCGCGATCGCTGGTTTGCGCAGGCGATTGTCACGTCGCCCGCGATGTTCAAGCGGAGCGCGGGAGCTGGTTCACTCTACTGGCTGGGGCATCGCGACAAAGAAGGCGAGTATCTCGACGGCGGGAGCACTTATCGCCTGAAGGTTCCGCAGCCCGTGCCAGCCGGCCTCTTCTGGTCGGTCACGGCCTACGATGCGCAAACGCGGTCGGAGGTGCAGACCGATCAGAACAAAGCCGCGCTGCGCTCGCTGTTCGAGCTCAAAGATGTTTCGAAGACAGAACCCACTGAACTCTACTTCGGTCCCAAGGCGCCGGTAGGGAAAGAGAAGCAGTGGATCAAGACCACACCGGGCCGCGGCTGGTTCGCGTACTTCCGCATCTACGGCCCCGAAGCGCCGGCCTTCGACAAATCGTGGAAGCCGGACGATTTTGAAAAGGTGAAGTGATGCACGCCTAGAACGACCACTGCACCTGAGTATGGAAGCCGACGCCCTGGTTGTTCGGCAGTGCGACGTAGTCGGTCTTGCGATGCGTCAACTCAAAGCCGACGCGAAATTGTTGGGTCACGTCCCAAATCAGATTCGCGAAGAGCGTCTGGTTGTAAGTAATTTGCGCCAGGTTCAGATCGGCATCGAGCGGGTTATCGAAGCCGCCGCCCCAATGCGTGTGCAGGCAGGGCGTGAGGTAGTGATAGATCTCGGCCCAGCCGCCGCGAGTGCGGATGCTGTTGAAGGTTGCTGAGTTGACGCTCTGCAGCACGCCGGCGTTTTGATAGCCAAGCCCTTCACCGGTGAAGGCTTCGCCGACGATGCCCCATTGGTCGTTGATCCGCCAACGAAAATCCAGGGCCAAGCCGTAGGTATTGGCGACGACGTTGGGCTGTAGCAGCAATGCAGAGCGGAGCTGACCGCCGACTGCAGAGACGCCAACCTCGAACGCACGCTTGGCCTCGAGTCCTTCCTGTTTGATTTCACCGACTGAGTAAGCCACGCGACCTTCGATCGTCGGCCAGCCGTTGTCCTCGGTGATTCGCAGTGGCGGTGCGCCGGTGATGATGCTCGAAATGGGTGTATTCGAAGTGACGCCCGTCGGCACGGGATCGGAAAGAGCGGCTTGAATTGTCCACTGCGAATCAGTCGTGGGATGCAGATACCGCTCGATGCGGAACTGCCCGGGAAAATTGTTGCCCGCATTACCCGACGCGAACATCGACGAGAACGTCAGCATTGTGGGGAGGTTCGGGGCAAAGACATTGAATTGCAAACCGGCCGCGATCCGCCAGTCTTCATTGCGCAGTTCGCCGAACCCTTGAATGGGCAAAAAGCCGTAGCGATCGACGATCAGTGCGTCGTTGTAGAACAAACCCAGCACCATGCCGCCGGCTTTGAAATTGCCGACGTCGGGCCCACTGAAAACGGCTCCCAGGCTGCTGGAGCGGGCATGAATGTCGACGGTGTTCTCCGGTTCCGCCGAGTTCGGCGCCAGAAACAGCGGAATGCCCGGCGCGATCGGCCGGGCCGTACTGAACATCATGTTTCCCTGCAACGCACCAAAGATGTTGACGTTCCAATACGGCAGGAGCGTCGACACGTGCGGACAAGGCTGGCAGGGCGCCGGTTTGACTGGGCAGATGCACGTGCCGCACTGACACTGCGGACAAACACAATCAGGGCACGCCGGCTGAGGAGCCAACTGCTGTTCGGCCACGGCCGCTGATTCGATGCTGTATCTCGCTGCAGGAACGATCACCGGCGGCGGTACGGCATCGCTGTAAGCATCCTCTATCGGTGGCGCAGGCGGAAATGCCTGGCCGAACGCAGAATGTGCAATGAGCAACGCCAGCCCAATGCTGGCAACGGTGCGATAGTACCTGGCAGGTAAACAGAACATCAGCCGCCCCCGAAGTGTGGTTCCTCCAGGGAGATCGGCGAATAAACGAGGCAAGCTTTAACGATTGTGCCGGTTATGCCGGCGGCCACTGCGACTTGCGAGGTTCGCTCATTCTTAGTCCAAAACAGCAGTCGCCGCCGTACAGAATCGAGTAGCCGTTGCCGCAATGAGCAACGCTGTGTTTTAGGTTGGATTGCGTTTCCACAGTTTCGATAAACTCTCGAAGTGTGATTTCTCGTTCGCGAAAGTGAATTACTTGAGCCGCATTTTCTTGCGTCGCTCCCACGCGGATGTATCGCGATAACCAGCGATTGTCAGAGTCGTCGTCATTCATCTCGGCCAGAGAGATCTCGGTTTTGGGCAGCACCACCTTCGTGTCGAGTACCCGATCGACAGTCTTCACCGGCGCGACGATCGCTGCCACGAAGACCACGGTGGTGATGGTTAGATAGGTCAGTAGCGTTGACGCCAACCGTTGACGCTTGGATTCACGCCAATAGGCCCAGCAGATGACCGCCAACCAGGGAAGAGCCAGCAGAACCGGGCCGAGAGGAAGTACGACCGCGGCGATGGCGAGCGAAGTCGCGATCACGATATGCGTCGGAGAAATACTTGCCATGCGGCCAGCTTAAGAAAAAGCGTTGTCCACAGAGATGAGACAACGCCCATTTTAGCGGCGGCAGAAGCGACTGCAAAAGAAATTCGGCCGGCTACTTCAGTGGCCTAATTTCTTAAGAACCGCTGCCGACAGCACTCGCGGGAGTCTTCCACCACGGGTATTGGCCGTAGCGGTTCAGTTCCATTGAGAGGAGCACGGTGCCAGTGACCAGCGCGAGGAAGGACAGGATCAACATCACGGTATAGACGTTGATCGCTTGCTTCTGCACTGCAGGCTGACCGGGACTAGATGAGCTTGGTAGTGACATTGTCGCCCTTCTGAATCTTGCCGCGCTGCAGCGTCTTGTCGATTTGACCCACGGCCCGATCGGGTCCCGTGGTGCGAATGGTGATTTGACCCAGGTATTGATTGCCGCGATAAACTTGCAGCACGTGACCCGGCTTGAGACCGTCGTCGGAGCCGATCGAGACTTCGATCAGGTCCGAATTGTTGATGGCGAGAACCACGCCCGTCACTCGCGGAGCGATGTGCCGCACCGGGCTCATTTCATCCAGACCGTGATAGTCCATCACAAGCTTCATGCGGGTGATTTGTTGAGCGAACTGATTGTTGCGTTCGCCGAGGTTGGACTTCAGATTGTTGGCTTGGTTGAGTTCGTCCTGCAGGGTGACGACCTTGTTGAACTTGTCGTCGAGGTCTTGTTCGGTGTCGCGCAGTTTGCCGCGGGTGAGGGCGATTTCAGCTTCGAGCGTGCTGAGTCGCGATTGCGCCAACTTGGCGGTTTCGGTTGCAGTATTGAGCGCGGCAACCACCGTTTCATATTCGCGTTGCTTGACGAGCAGTTCGCTCTCGGCCTTCACCAGGCGGGCGGTGAGGCTGCCGAGAACAGCCCGGCGAGCGACGCGTTCTTCTTCGAGCCGCTTCTTGAGCCGTTCGAGCTCTTCCTTCAAGCCGGTTTCGAGCAGCCGCAGATCTTTCAGCTGCGTCTCGAGACCCACAGGCTTGCCGGCCGCGGCCGTGGTCGCGGTGGCATAGTCTTTCCAATTCTTATGAGTGGCGAAGACCATCACCGAGGCCGTCATGAAGCAAATGCTCATGACGAAAATCAAAACGGTGAAAATCTTTCCGACGAGAGTCATGGCTGGTTACCTTAACCAAGGACGCGATTAGCGCTGTACATTCGCAGCGACAACGCTGTGGCGAAACATTCTGGATCGCAGCCGCAATCTCGCACCGGGCTCAAGATCCATGCCAGCACCGGTTTTTGACCAGCACCAGCGAGCCCATTGCGACAGAAGAGCAGAACGTCCCTGCAGTATAATTTCGCCAGTTGGCAAATTCAACGAAACGCTACAAAATCAGTCAAAACCACAGTTTAGCGAACGGCAAAAACGAACGATCCCGGGCAATCGCCGGCCTCAACGAGCCAGCTACTTCCGCAGGCACCCCCTCAAAGAGCAGTCAATCCGCAGCTCTGGGTTGGCCACCGTCGTCGCGACCGCAACATCCGTCTCCATCGCTTTATTGGTTCTGGCTGGCAGGCCCGTTACGATGGATTCGGCTGGGGGCAACTGGATTATTCCCCGCAGCCGCTCGACAGGCCATTCTCCGGGCCAAAGACCGTTGTTAGCCCGACTTCTTTCTGGTCTTTTTCGTCGGCTCCGACGACGCGAGCTTCGGCGCGGCCTTCTTTCGGCTCTTTGTCGGCGCCGGTTCCTCGGCAGCAACCACGGCTTCGACTGCGACGGCAACGAGTTCCAGTTCCGGCGTCTTTACCTCAGCGACTGCGACAGCAACTTCGACGGCTGCTGGTCGGGGCTCGACGTCGAACTTCTGCGAGGAGTGTAGGCCCCAACCCTTTTTGATGTTCTCGGCGACCATCTCGGCAAAGAGCGCGTTGATCTGGTCGAGCGAACTCGAGACACGGACTTCACGCTCCAGCAGGTCTTTGCGGTTGGGGCTGAAGTCGGTGAAGTGGAGCACGTAAGCGGGGAACTCTTCGCTGTCGTTTTCCTTGTTCGTCTGCCAAGTGACGAACTTGCGGATCATCGTCTCTCCTTTGGCGACTTTTTTGTAAACGTCGCGCCGCAGCATTTGGCTCTTCGGCAGCGTCATTTGCCGGGCATCGCGCTCGAGCAGCGTCACTTCCACGCGCTCGCTGACCTGCTCGATCCGCACGTCCTGCCGGTGATTCGATTTGTCTTCGCGCTGGCGGATGAACTGTGGCGAAATGACGGCAGCGAGTGGCAAGCGGCGAACCGGCTCGTATTTGGAATGACCGTTGACGCCGCTGAAGTTCAGCACCATGCGGTTGACCGGGCCGCCGCGGGTCGTTTCGGAAATGAGATCGAGGCAGCTGATCTCCACAACCCAATCGGGCCGGACCATCTGATAGGCCACGTGGTCGGAATTGACCTCGGCATAGTCGCTGTGAACGACCATGTCTTTGAGGTCGCTCAGCATTTCGCGGCGAACATCGTCGCTGAAACCCCCGCCGACGCGAGTGAGAATCTGCAGCGTGTTGTCGTGACGCTTCACCGCGAGGAGCAGATCGTGCAGCATGCCGCGGCGATCATCGACCGATTCGGTAAAGCCGACGACCACCGCATCGAGGTTGTGACGCGGCTTGATCTTGAAAATCCCTGCCGTATCGCTGCGAACGACGAGTCCTTCATCGCCAGAGTCTTCGACCCAATCGGCGAACAGCTTGCGGATTTCGCCCGCGTCGGCGGCTTGCTTGGTTTCGACGGGATGAACGCTCGTTCCCTTGCCGAAGACCTTTTCGATTTGATTCCAGGTCTCGGCGTATGGTCGCTGCACCGGAACGTCGTCGATCGCGAGAATATCGAAGACGGCGAAACGCAAACGCTTGAGATCGGCAGCCCCCTGCGGCTGGCGGGCAACGGTTGTCACATCGTGCACGCGCGGCCGTCGGCCATCGACGGAGACATAGAGTTCGCCGGCGATCAGCGCGCTCTTGATGCCTGCTTTGGCGAGCGCCTTGGCTGCTTCATCCTGCCACGGCAATCCCTTGCGCACCGTGCCGCCCGGATTGCAGGTAACGCATTGGCCGTCGCGATAGATGAGAACCGTGAATTCGCCGTCGACCTTGCGGCTGACGAAGTAGCCGGCTTTGGGGATCCGCTTTTCGATTTCCTCTGGCTCGAGCGGGACCATCCGCGAAGACGCCAAACGGCGATATTCCTGCACTTTTGGCAGCAAACCGGAGTCCGACAACGCCGTCGCCGGGGCTACGCCATAGTCGCCGAGCTTGATCTCAACCCGCGATTTATCGAGGAGCATATTCACTATTCGGCGTCCTCTTTGGCTTCCGTCTTGGCGGGAGCTTTCAGTTCGAGATTCGAGAAGTGCAGCAGCAGGCAATACTTGTCACCCTGCGTGCGGCCTTCGAGAAAACCTTTGTAGGGAGTCGAGCCGCGGCGAAGGATCAGCGGCTGGTTCGATTTCGGCCCGGCGCCGAGCAACATCAGGGCGTTGCGCGTTTCGAGTTCCTTGGCCATGCCAAAGAGGAAGTCGTAGGTCAAACCGTTGATGTGGTGCAGTTGCACCTTGCCGCTGAAGACAAACTTTTTGATCGCTTCGGCTTTGTCGATGTAGACGCCCGACCAGCGGAGCGGAACTTCGCCGCCGAGGTTCGGCTCCGGCATTTTCCGCGGCCGGCGATCACGCACGCTGCCGTCGGGGTTATGGATGATCTCGAAGAACTCGACCTTGTGCACAATGTCGCGTTTGGGATTCACATAGACCCGCGACGTCTCACCCAGCACACGGCCCGTCGTTTCGAGGTCGATTTCCGGGTCGCCATCAAGCATCGCTTGCGCAACTGCCGAGAGTTCACCTTGGTGCGAATCGCGGAGCGCATCGATGCTGCGATCGACGGCTGCTTTGACGACGCGAACGCTCGCCGCTTGCCGGCCTTTATCGTCGACCCAGCGGACCTTGAGCGCACTGCGCACGCTTTCGGTTGTCACGACAGCGTCGCGTCCGGCGCTGTTGAGGAGATTGATCGTTCCCACGGTTCCCTCGCGGTTTTGCCAGTTTTGAGTTCTAAGTTCGGAGTTCTGAGACGGGAGAAAAGCTTCTTGCTTTTCTCAGAACTCAAAACTCAAAACTCAGAACTTCCCCTAGATCATGTCGAAATCCATGAGGTCCGTCTCGTCGCCACCTTCCTCCTCTTCAAACACTGCCACTTGCGCCAGGCCGATGAATTCGACTTTCGTCGGATCGCCCACGGCCAGGAAAATATTGCCATCGTCTCCCAGCAGCAAAAATCCCGCGTTGGCTTCGAGGCCGCCGCGAAAGCTGTAGGGGAACGAAAAGATCGTGCCAAGCTTGAGCTCGGTGCGCAATGTTTCTAGATCGCCTTCGCACTCGAGCTGATAGAGCATCCGAATGTTGTGGCTCAAATAATGATCGGCCGATACCGTTTCAAACAGCTTGATCGGCGCACTGAACGACGATGCGACCGGCTTGATTTCATTCCCTTCGACATCGACCGGCTTGAGCTTGCTTTTGTCGCTCCACAGACCATCGGCATCGACATAGCCCAGCCCGGTGCCGCCGCGGCCCACTACGGTGCGGCCGTCATCGGCCAGCGTGGCCAGTTCGCACACCGCTCCACCTTCGCCGAGCACTTCGACTTCTTTGTAGCCGTAGAGCTTGCTGCGATCGACTTTGCTGAGCTGAAACGACAGGTCGGTGTCACCCCACTGAAAGACGAGCGGTTTGGCCACGAAGCACCTGCGTTGACGAAATGATCTGCGGACTAGATGACGGACGAAGTCAGAACACGCAAAGTCGTCCGTGCAACTTGCCTGAAGAGGCGGCAAGTCGTGCATGATCGTTTTCAGCCAAGACAGTTCGAGTATACCCCCCTCTCCGAGCCGAATGAATATTCAAAATCCCACGGAATGCGCTGTCGCCTGAAAATTGCACAGAAGCTGCGCAAAGGGTATCGTTTATTCGGAATATGCCGGTGTTTGCAGCAGCAAAACCAGCGGGCTTGGATGCCACCGATCACGCCAAGAGGTGGTGCCAAATGCTCGATGACAAGCTGACGCTGATCTACGACGAACCCTATCGCCTCGCCGTGCTGCAACTCGCCTCGGCCCCGGCGCAACAAGGTTCGCTGCTGCTGCGGGAAGGTTTTCCCCTGGAGTTCTTGCGCGAGGCGATTCTCGCCACCGGCTGGGTTCGCGCTGACGGCCAGCAGTTCCGCTTGACCAGCCAGGTGCGGGTTGAGTTCTTGTGCGATGTCCTCGCCGACATGCTGCAACTGTTCGATACGCCCGATCAACCTAGCCGCGAACTGCGCGAAGTCGCCGCCGCGGTCGCCGAATATCAAGTCGAAGTCGGCGCCGCCATCGCCATTCCGACCCTCGCCTTCGCCTGGCTCGATGCCATCGTCCGCGAAGACCTCGCCGACGAAGCCCGCTCGGCCGTGCGAGTTTGGTCCGTCGAAAACATCGCCGTCGAATGCGAAGCCCATCGCCAACGGCGAATGAAAGAACTGCTGCAACGCTACGCCGCGGCCGAACAGATCGCGACCCGGCTCGCCCCCAGTGCGGCAACACGCAGCACTCCCTCAAACAGGGCGAAATTGGGCTAAAACTCGCGACCAAACACCAGCGCGAGTCCGGCGAACATTTTTCGTAACGATTTTGCAAAAATTAACTAGATTGAATCTACCCGCCCCCGTTGGTAGGCTATACCGACCTGCTTCCGTAGGTACCAAGCTCTCCCTGAGTACACCAATGATTCGCCAGTCTTCGTCTCTCTTTCGCGTGCGAGCTTGTCGTCCGCAGCAGACCCAAAGTGCTTTTACCCTGGTCGAGCTTCTGGTGGTGATTGCGATTATCGGCGTGTTGGTGGCGCTCTTGCTGCCGGCCGTGCAATCGGCCCGCGAAGCAGCCCGCCGAACCCAGTGCCTTAATCACTTGCGCCAATGGGGCCTCGGCATGCACTTGCACGTCGATACCTTCGAAAAGCTCCCTTACGCTGCGAAGTCGAATCCGCGCACGGTGTGGGTGCCGCAGCTGTGGCCTTATGTCGAACAAAAAGCGTTGTTCGATTCGTACCGTTTCGATCTCAATTTTTCGGACGTTCCGAATACGATTCAAAATTCGCTCGATTCGCCGGTCGGCAAGCGCATCAACATCTACTACTGCCCGAGCGACCGCGTGAATGCGATGCAGCTCGCGCCGGGCGATCCTTCGTTTCGGGCCAAGGGCAACTACAACTTGAACTGGGGCGATGTGACCCAGCCAGCTTTGACCACTCCCGTGGCCTTTTCGCCCTTTGGTTACACCGACTTCGCTTCGCGTGACAAGCCGCGGCAGAGCAAGCTGGCCGAAATCACCGACGGCACGTCTTCGACGATGCTGATGTCCGAAATGCGCGCTCCGATCGTGAATACTCACATGGATCATCGCGGCGACATGCTGAACGACGATGAAGCCTGCACCTATTTCATGACCAACGATCCGCCGAACTCTCGGACGCCCGATACCATGGCGCCCAATTACTGCGTGGATGACACGCAGCACAAACTGCCTTGCACCACCGGCGCCAATCGTTCGAAGGCAGCCCGTAGTCAGCATCCAGGCGGTGTGAACGTGATGTTCGCCGACGGCTCGCAACGATTCATTACCGATAACATCAGCCTCACTTCGTGGCGGGCGATGGGTACGATGAACGGCGCTGAAGTAGATTAACGACGACCAGACGACGAAAGACGCAACGTGATCCGATTTGGCTCTTGGGGTGTGTTCTGTTTCTTGTGGCTGGCGTTGGTAGTGGCCGGCTGCGGTCCCAAAGGTCCGCCCATGGCAACCGTGACCGGCGATGTGACCCTCGATGGCCAACCGCTGGCCGAAGGGAACATCCGCTTCGAACCCAGCAACGGCGATGACCCAACCGCGGGCGACAAAATCCACGACGGCAAATTCAAGTTGGATGTGGCAGTCGGTAAAGCAAAAGTCCGCATCACCGCCAGCAAAGTGATCGGCCAGGAACCGGTTTATCCGGGGTCCAATAGCATGATGCGCGACAAGGTGGTCGAGCTCATCCCTCGCAAATACAACGCCGAGACGACGTTGGAACTGGACGTCCAAAAGAACGCACCCCTAGCGAAGTTTGACCTCCTCAGCAAGCCATAACGCGCGCTTGGGCAGTGGCATTTCACCTGTTATATTATAACAGGTTATTGCAATTCGCTTCGTCTGTAAGTCGCTGTGTAGCAGCGGCTTACGGAGATTAATGCTCATGAGCCTATAACCTTTTATAACCCCACTCGCGCACCTTCATAACCGCGCGATCTAGCCGCAACTGCTATCTCACTTCACCGCTGCGGATTTTCTTACCGCGCAGCAACAATCGAGACCCTACGCTCCTGGAGCGCGGCCAATGGGCATGTGAACTTATGTTCATTATCGAGGTTGGGGGTAGTGGTCGACTAAGTGGACCTGCGAAAAATCTGAAAATAATTTTACCACAAGAAATGAAAAAGCCCCGCCATTTCTGACGGGGCCGACTGGCGACTAGTTGTCGCCTATCCGCTCGATCGCTTCGATGATCGATGGTCGCTTTGGTTCAGGCTTCACGTAGGTGCCAACCGCTTCGATCATTTCGGCAATCGTCCACTGCCGATCTGCCAGACCTGCCGCTTGTGCTGGCGTCGACTTAATCGTGCCGTGCATCGCGACGTAGTTGTAGTGCATGAAGAACAAAGCCAAGGCCGCTTCGTGGTGCTCGTGCGACTTGCTGAAGCCGTTCGTCAACCGAGTGAACCGACGCATGCCCATGCGAATCGTCAGATTGAAACGTTCGCTGTGGCTGGTGTTCATGCGGCTCTCGTCTGGCTTGCCAGCGATAGTCCGCAGTTTCATTTCGACTATCTTCGCGGGGCTGTAGCGGGTCTGATCGCCAGCGCTCGCGAATATCTTGATGACCATGCCGTAGTCGGCGTTCGGGAAGTGATTCGGGATCAGGTGCTTGTAGGGCTTCCAACCGTCGCTGCTGATCTGGCAGCGGCCTTTCTCGCAAGCCCGCTGGAGCTTCTGCACGAACTCCAAACCGTTCTGGTGAGTCCGCTCGCCTGAATGCCAAGCGAGGATGAGCCGCGTGTTGCGCTCGAAGCCGACATAGCAGTAGTTGTCACCGCAGCTGCCAACCGGCAGGCTGTTAATCTTGCGGGTCCGCTCCTTCATCATGCAGAAGCTCCAAAGTTCGTCGACGCTCACGTCCTTCACTGGCTGGCCGACGATCACGTTTTCGAGGAATGTCTTGCAGCGCTGGCCAACGGTCAGCAGCAATTCGAGAATCGTGTCTTTGCAGACACCCGACAAACGCGAAGTAGCACGGATGCTCAACCCTTCGCAAAGCATGCTGATGACCTGCGCCGACTTCTCAACTCCAAGCCTCATGCCGCTGAGCACCTTCGTGCTGTGCGTGAACCGCTTACCGCATTCCAAGCACTTGTAGCGCTGCGTTCCGCACTTCGTCATCCCGCTCTTCTTGCTCCGGGGGTGATTGCATTCTGGGAGACCGATCATAGGGACAGCCTTCAAAGTTGCGGCTGCCTCGCTTATGATTCCAGTTACTACGCTGGGGAATCGGGCGAACAGCCTGGTTTTCTTTGCTGGCCCAGTTCGACCTTGCCGGGTTGGACTGGGCTTTTTTCGTGGGCTTGCCGGCCCGCGTTGATTTCTATTATATTAGAATCATGTTCGCCGTCAACATGATTCGATTATATTTCTTTCAAGGAGTGGAAAATAGGGAAGAAAAAGGCGCACGGCGGCAAACGGAAGGGCGCTGGCCGGAAGCCAATTGACCCTGACGCAAAGGCCGTTCTGGTGGCCGTTACAGTGCCGAGTGACGTAGTGGCACAACTCGATGAGCTACGCGAGAAAGAGGGTTGGAACCGCTCACAGGCGGTCACAATTGCCATTCGCGAATTGCTTAGCAAGAAGGGCTGAGCGGAGAGCGGGGGTTACGATCCCAACGGCGACGCCGTACCCTTCGGCAGTTTATAAATCTGCTGCGCCACCAAGACGCGGGCCGGTCTCCACAAAATCAGCGGAGACGCCATAGCCTCGAAAAGCGAGGCTGTATATGATAGTGAAAAGCCATGTTTGCACTAGCAAGCAAAAGCGAGCGGTGAATCGCGAAGTTTTGGAAGCTCCGTCCTGATCCTTTGGACGGTCATCTGGTCGGTGACACGACCAGCACCAGGATTAACGATTCACCACTCTAACGATCTTGAAAAAGGTCATCTCGCCAGATTTGGGTAGCCTCGATTTGCGGTCCCGGCCCCTCTTCTGACTCGCTCATTTCTGAGCCTGCGGCAGATCAACCAGCGACAACCAACTGGCTGATCCTGCGTTCCCTTCTAGCCATCGCGCACCATCCTTTCCATTGCTGCGACTTCCAAATCTTACCCGTCGTCGAGGCACGAGTCTAGCCCCTGTCTGCGATGTTTCTTGACAAATCTGTTTTGTCTGCAATGATATGGCTCAGATACCGATCAGACAGGAACTCAACCAGGATCTATTTATGGCCGACGACCGGAAAAAACAGCGACTGCGCAGCCCAGCATACCCATCAATCAATCTGCAAGAGGCAATCGAAAAGGCTTCGGTCATTTACCGCCACGAGAAACGGCATGCAGTCCCAGTGGATGTTGTAGTCTGCGAGCATTTCGGCTACGAAACGGCTGCAAGCAGCGGCGGACTTCGTGCAGTTGCTGCGCTGAAGCAATTTGGCCTTTTGGTCGAGGAAGACGGCGGAACTGAGTCGCGTCAGGTGCGACTGTCAAATCTCGCGTTAGATATTCTGATTGCCGAAAACGAGTCTTCTCCGGAACGGCTTAAGGCCATCAAGACAGCTGCCCTTTCACCCCCGCTACATCGAAAGATCTGGGAAAAGTACGGTGGACACCTGCCGTCAAATGCTTCGCTATCTGCGTTTCTGATCCGCGAAATGGAGTTCAATGATGCCCATGTTGATAAGTTCATACGGCAGTTGTCTCAAACTGTTGCCTATGCTCGCGTCGCGGAACCAGATACAATTGAAGACGATGATGACGATCTGGACTCGCATGAATCGAGCGACTCAGCAACGTCATACCCAAATACGGCGGGGCGAAACCAAGCTCCGCTTCCAAATCAAATGACGACAACGACTTATCACTTGCCGACAAACCCGATCATGCCGAGCATGGGGGTGGTCGCCGAAACCGTTAACTTGCCCATCACGATGCCATCGCTCAAGGTCGCATGGCTGAATGTTCCGTCAAAGCTCACGAAGCTTGAATTCGACACCTTGGTCAACACGCTTAAGATGTTTGAGGCAGCGCTCGTACAGCCGCCCTCGCTCCTGGCAGCTGATCCTGTGGAGGGTGCGCCGAAATAACATGAAACGCGAATCCCGCGCACCGCTGATCGTCGCTATCGTGCTGCTGCTCTTGCCGGTGGTGTATGTGGGGAGCTATTTGGCGCTGGTCGTGCCAAGTGGCCGCAGCGTTGTTCGACCGAATTATGTGGACCAACAAACGCTAGAACCGTCCTGGACGTGGTCTAACTACCGATTTGGCTATCCAAAGACCGATCGGTTCTTCTGGCCGCTGGAATTCCTCGACCGGCGAGTCCGGCCTGAGACGTGGGGCGATGCGCCAAACTGGCAAGACAAATTGCGAAGTGAGCCGCCGCCCTAGGCACTTCCCGTGCCAATCGAAAACGGGTCCACTTAATCGCCCAGCACCAGGTTGGGTGGCGGGTCGTCAAGTCTCGCCCCGGTTTCACCGCCGTCGCGACTTTCTCATTCGTCTGCGTTGTCGCCGAAATGTTCTGCGGGTGAGCACCGGATAGAACCAGTGCAGCTTCGCCCGCTCTGTAAGTAGCAATAGTCGAGCGCGATTGCCCATCAGTAATGCTGCCGCGGCGGCGGTGAGCAACGCATAGCGAACGTTCCGATACTCAGCACTTTCGGTGCCGCTGCTCAGGCTATTGATCAGAAACAGCAAGAGTAAGGCCAGACCGCCGCTGGCGCTGATCCAGAACGACCAGCTGAGGAGGCGAACCTCTTCCGTCAGCATCCGCTTGCTCGGCGTGAACGGTGGCAACGTCGCAAGCCAATCGCCATGCACGCCGCCGATCCAAATCTTGCCGTCGAACAGTTTTTGCACCGTGAGTGTCGAGCGCTGATGGAGTTGTACGGCAGCACCGCAGATCAGCACTAAGATCGATACGGCCAGCGATAGTTGCGGGATCCACTCCCAATCAAAGCTGTTGTGGAGCAGCACCCAGGCCGCGTAAGTGGCCATGAGCATTGCCGCGCCGATCCACAAGAGTCGCACGCCCCACTTCGATTGCACGATCGTTCGCCAGCGTGGCGTCAAAGGCAACGGCAGCTCAAAATGAATCCGCGTCTCCTGTTTATGGCCGCTAGTGACCACATACTTCGTCCGCGCGAACCGCCGTGGCTCCGCCTGCAACAGTTTCAACTCCGCATACCCGGGCGAATGGCAGGTCAGCGAGACCAGCGAGAACGGCGGCTCGACGAGTTCATTCGACTTCACACACCGCCGCGGAAAATGATGCCCGGCCAGGTCGATGACCAGCGCGTTGCCGTCTCGCCAAACGCCATCGCGATCGGGAATCATACGCGGGCCAGCCGCTCATCAAGCTGCGCTTGCAGGCCGGCTTTGCGAGCTCGGGCCGCCATCCCGTAGATCGTCGCTAACAGCGCAATCGCGCTCACGATCGATGCCATGACGATCCACACGATCTCGCCATTGGTCAAACCGCGCTCGATGCGATTGTCATTGGGATCGGCTGGATTGTAGAACACCGTGATCTTCGTTCCCGGTGGTTTGCCTTGCAGGTTATTCCGCGCAGCCGCTTCCGACGTTTCTTTTTGCTGGCCTTCGCCGCTGTACGGCCTGTTGTTGACCTGAAAGTTGAAGTGGAAATCGATCGTCCACCATTCGCTCCGCCGGCCGCGTCGCGAAGTGCTGTGGTGGTGCATCTCGGCGTGCTGAATCGAGGCTTCCGCCTCGGGCCAACTTTGGCTGGCCATACCTTTGCTGTATCCCAGCAGCGCCATCGGTCCGCAAACAAGCGTCGCCAGGCCAAACCCGATCGCCGTGGCGAACGATAACCACTGCGAAGACACCGCCCGCTGCAAATCCCGCTGCAGCAGCCCCGTGCTCGCGACATAAACGGGCAGCCGCGCCAGCCAATCGGCATGCACGCCGGTGAGCCAGACTTTGCGATCGGCGAGGCGTTTGATGGCGAGCACATGACTCGTGCGCAGCGCCATCTGCGTAAACCCAACGACCATGCCGATGATGCCGAGCAACACGCCGATCAGCAGCCCGAGAAAAATCGCTGCTTGATTCGGTTGGTTCCAAACGTACAAGCCGGCGAAGCAAGCAACGGTCCATACGACGAAAAAAATCGCAGTGTAGAGTGGCCAACTCGACCGCAGCCGCGCGGCCTGCGTCGGAGCGAGCGGCACACCGAGCTGCACCGTGACATTGTTCCCCTTGCTCTCGCGAATCGTCGGCAACTGATTCGTCGAAGCAACGACCAGACCGCGAATCAGATTCAATTCTTCGGCCAGCACGTTGTACGTCAGCAGTTTGATCAACGCATGAGCGCCGCTGATCGGCACATCGGTCTTCAAGCAGCGATCGGGAAATTGATGGTCGCCCAGCTCCACAACCAGCTGCTTGCCGTCGCGAAACAGCCCCGTAGACGGCATTTCCGTGGGTTTGACGAACTCCGACTGCTGGTAGAAATCTTGTGACATGGACCGTTAGCGTTCTGATGCCGGAATGTGAATCGCCGCGAAGGAAGTCAAACCAAAGCCGATCGGCTTCATTTTCTCCGGGCGAATTCTATCACCAGGATGGCCGTTGAAATTGACATACAGCGTGCTGCCGTCGGCGCTCAATTTAATGCCATACGTGCCGCCCGGAACATACTCGAACTCGCGATCGAGCGTCGGCGCTAAAAAGGCGATCACCTTTTGCTGTCGCGTCGCGATTTCATACTGAATCACCGGCGTGCCGTCGTTCCAAGCCTTGCCGTGCGCGCCCGGCAGGTAATAAACAAAGCGTTCGTCAGGTGAAAGTTCGCAAACGGCAACATAAGAACCGGCGAGCCAATCGTGGCCGATAATCTCAAGGTCATCTTTCTTCGTGTCATAACGAAACAGCTGCGTGTTCTTGTACGTGATGCCGAAGATCTGGCCATCCTTGGTCTCGCGCGTCGTCGCGCGCATGCCGGGCGAGTCCTTGAAGACGGACTTCGTGGGCGAGATCGCTTTGCTGGCGACGCTCAGCTTCATCAGCGGCGCGTCTTCGCCGACGAGATCACCGTTAAACAGAATCGAGCCGTCGTTGAGCAAGGCAAAATTGCGATTGAAACCGACGCTTTTATCTTCGCCCTGAAAGATCGGTTTGCCGCTCTGCAGATCGAGGCACCAGAGAGCATTTCCTTCGCCGGCTTCGAGATTGCACCACCACACGTTGCGCTGCAGATCGAGAATCGACGTTGCCGTGCAACGCCGCGGCGGCAGACTGGCGAACACCTTCGTTGTACCCGTCGCCGGATCGAAGCGGTACAACTGCCCGCCCGGTAGGCCTTCGTGAAAACCGTACGCCTTCAGCTGTTTCTTCGGATTTTCGGCAACGGGCGGCAGCTTCGCGCGATTGCCGTCGTTCAGCGTGCAACAGAAATAAATGCCGCCGTCGGGCCCTTCGTCGATTTTCGCATGAATCTTCGACCAGGCCGGTTGTCCTGCCTTCGGCGGAATGACTTTGTTCATATCGACGACCTGCTTGAGCGTCGCCGTCGCCGGATCCCAGCGATAAATAAAGCAGCGAGCATCACCGCCAATGTCGTCGCCATGATCGCCGATGCCCACGTACACGCTGCCATCTTTCGCCCGGCAGATGTCGCCCCACGATGACCACAGCCGGCGCGTCGCTGCTTTTTCGCCAAGCTCGTCGTGAAGAACCAGCTGAACTTTCGGCGGCGTCTTGGCCACGCTGAATTTCGCCGAGCCTTCTTTCGCGGCGAGCTCGGCGACGTTTTTTGGCACTTCGAGAAACGATTTGTCTTCGATCGTCACGACACCCTTCACCGCCCCCTTCAGTGGCGGCGGCCAGGCGATTTCGTCTTGAGCGCGGCTCGCTGCAGTGAACGTGAAGCAAGCAATGAGGATTAGGAAGCTGAGGCGGGCGAAGGAGAGAGGCATCGGCTAGAATCCTCGAGGTGGGAAGGAAGGCGGCGCAATCTCATCGCAATTTCAGCCGGAGTCGACGTTCGATGCAAGTAAATAATCAGACATTCCTGATCACCGGTGGCGCTTCGGGATTGGGCCAGGCTTGTGCGCGGCGACTGGTGCAGCACGGCGGCAACGTGGTGATCGCCGATCTGAATGCAACGGCAGGAAATGCGCTGGTTGCGGAGCTCGGCGAATCGCACGCTGCCTTTCATGCAACTGATGTGACCTCGGCCGAGAGTGGCCAAGCCGCGGTTGATCTCGCGGTGCAGCGCTTCGGCGGTTTGCAGGGCTTGATCAATTGCGCTGGCATTCTTGGCGCGAGTCGCGTGCTGGGCAAAGAGGGTCCACACGATTTGAATCTCTTCCGCCGCGTGATCGAAGTGAATCTGATCGGCACATTCAACATGATCCGCCTAGCCGCCGTCGCGATGAGCCGCGGCACGCCAAACGCCGAAGGAGAACGCGGCGTGATTGTGTGCACGGCCTCGGTCGCCGTCGAAGATGGCCAGATCGGCCAGGCCGCTTACGCCGCATCGAAGGGTGGCGTAGCTTCGATGACACTGCCGATCGCCCGCGAGCTCGGCAAGCAAGGGATCCGCATCGTCTCGGTCGCGCCCGGCGTCTTCGAAACGGCCATGATGCAAGCGGCTCCTACCGCCGTCCGCGATTCCCTCGCCGCGCAAATTCCGTTCCCCTCGCGCTTCGGCCGGCCCGAAGAGTTCGCGCAGTTCGTGCAACAGATCTTTGAAAACCCCTACTTCAACGGCAGCGTTGTCCGCCTCGACGGCGCCATTCGCATGGGCGCGAAGTAAGCGTCGTGGATAGCATCGATTGCTTCAGCAATCGATGTCGCGCCAGCGAAAATAGGCATAGCGTGCGGTGAGGTGGTTTGCTGTGTGGTCGCCTATCCGGTTGATGTCCGGCAACGGCGGCAGGTCAATGGCGACAGGATGCCTCCAGTCGCTGTGCGACATTGGTTGCTGAAGCAACCAATGCTATCCGCCGTTGATTGGCAATCAGGCCGCAACGTTTATCTGAGCGGCATCTCTTACCAGCGCTCTACAGGCAGCAACTTCTCCAGTCGCGTAATCGCCAACCGACCGCCGGTTCGATGACATTCAGGCCACGGTGCATTCAAGGACGAAGCAACCCGGAGCATGACCGATGAACGGTGCTGAATCGACGGAAAATGCGGCCCTGCGCCACTCTCTGCTGGCCGAGCTCGATGCCAAGCAGGACGAAGTGCTGGCAGCGCTCGATGCCCTGAACGATCAAATCGAAGCCGTTCTCAAATCGGCAATCCCGCAAGACAAGCTGGCCGAACCGACGCTAGCTCCGGCGCCGGTGGAAGAAATTCCGCTCAAGAAAGCGGCTTAGCATTCTTTTGCGGCTCTGGCTGACGCGCTACTCGCGCACCAGACCTGGCAGCACATCGAGTTCCAGGTCGGCTAGTTGGCCCGCCTGGAACATCTCCCAGGCGATAGCCCCCATCACGGCGTTGTCGGTGCAGAGAGCTGGCGGCGCGATGTGGAGTTCTACTCGCAGTCGCGCAGTTTCCTGCTGCAGTCGTTCGCGGAGCAAGCGATTGGCTGCCACTCCGCCGCCGACGCACAACCGCTTGAGCCGCGTTTGTTTTAGCGCCTCGAGCGTCTTCTCGACGATGCTCTCGACCACGGCGAATTGAAAGCTGGCCGCAATGTCGCTGACCTGCTGCGGCGACAACGGCGGTGGCCCGGCGACCGGCTGACCTGGTCCCCAGATTTCGTAGCGCACGGCGGTCTTCAAGCCGGAGAAGCTGAAGTTGAGCCGGTGCTTCTGATTGGCGAGGCCGCGCGGAAAACGATAGGCCTTGGGATTGCCGCTCTCGGCTGCTTTCGAAATCGACGGACCACCCGGATACGACAGGCCGAGGAGCGTGGCGACTTTATCGAAGGCTTCGCCGGCGGCGTCGTCGATCGTGCCGCCCAGCGACTCAAAATTCGTCGGCGAATGGCAGTGATACAAGCTGGTGTGACCGCCGCTCACGATCAAACCGAGGCAAGGAAAAATCTCCTTGGCCGCTGCCAGGCGACAGGCGTAAATGTGCGCATGCAAGTGATTGAGGGCGACCAGCGGCTTGTCGAGCGCGACGGCCAGTGCCTTTGCCGCCGAAACACCCACCAGCAAAGAACCTGCGAGGCCTGGTGTATGCGCGACTGCAATCAGATCGAGCTGAGCCGGTTCGATTGCGGCCCGCTGTAACGCTTCATCGATCACCGGCAACAGCCGTTCGACATGCGCTCGCGCGGCGATCTCGGGCACGACACCGGCATAGCGACGGTGTAGTTCTTCCTGCGATGCCACGACCGACGACAACACCTGCAAGTCGTCGCTGATCACAGCGGCGGCAGTTTCATCGCAGGTTGTTTCGATCGCGAGCAGATACTTCGAGTCGGATCCAGGCAACGTCATTTGGCCGCTGCCTGCTTTGCCGCGAGCACTTTCGCGGCCTTGTCGACGAGATATTCCTTGGCTTTCTGCAATGGCTGATCGACATACGGCTCAACGGGTGGCTCTTGCGCCATCGGCGGCCGCGGCTTGGCGACCTTGATCACATCGCGCTGCCGGCGATCTTCGAGCCAACGGCTGTCGTCGTCCTTCGAGGTCTTCACTTCAAAGCCTTCGTTCGGCGATACGCCCCATTCTTCGCTTTCCTTGGCTCCTTCCTGGCGATGGATGTTCTTGCCGCTCGGCCGCAAGTAACCCGCCGTGGTGAGCTTCAGTGCGCTCTTGCCTTGTTCAAGCTCAACGATGTTTTGCACGCTTCCTTTGCCCCAGCTTCGTTCGCCGATGACGATCGCGCGGTCGTGATCCTGCAGGCAAGCCGCGACGATTTCGCTGGCGCTCGCGCTGTAATGATTCACCAGCACCACCATCGGTACTTCGCTGAAGGTCCCTTCTTTTTTCGCCTTCCACAATCGCTCGGGAGCATTACGGCCGGCGGTGCTGACGATTTTGCCTTCTTCGACAAACAGATCGCACACGTCGATGCCGGTGCTCAGCAGGCCGCCAGGATTGAATCGCAAATCGAGAATCAGTCCTTTCATGTCTGCGGCGGTCAGTTCGCTCAGCACGCTCCGCAGTTCATCGGCAGTGTGCCGGCCGAAATTGGTGATGCGGATGTAGGCGATCTTTTTGTCGCCATCAAGCATGTAGTCCCAGTTGAAGTCGTCCTTGCGATGATCACCGAGCACGCTATCGACGCGGATTAGGTCGCGCTTGACCTCCAGCTCTGCGACTTTATTGTCGGCGATGTGTTGCACTTTCACCTTCACGGCGGTGCCGATCTTGCCCTTCATCCGCTTCACGGCATCGTCGAGCGTGATTCCCTTGGTCGACTGCCCTTCGATCTCGAGGATGATGTCGCCGCCACGAATGCCTGCGTTGTAAGCCGGCGTGCGAAAGATCGGGCTGATGACGGTCAGTTCGCCCGACTCGACCGAGACCGTGATGCCAATGCCGCCGAACTCGTTCTCGACGCTGCTGCGGAATTTTTCGAGCTCGTTTGGCGGGATGTACTGCGAGTAGGGATCGAGCTTCGTCAGCATTCCCTTGATGGCTGCTTCGAGCAGTTCGCGGCGATCGATCTCTTTGACGTAGTTTCGTTCGACCTGGTCGAGCGAATCGGTGAAGAGCTTGATGAGTTCGTAATCGAGGGCTTCCTTTTCAGGCTTGGCTGCCGGCTTCGCTTCGGTTTTGGCGTCGGACTTCGTTTCTTGCGCGGAGAGCGGAGCCAGCAAGCCGCTGATAAAACAGCAGAGCAACAATCCGCGAACGGTAGCCAGCGACATGCAAGCGGTCCTTATGTGCGATCCGGTCGGCCGGGAGTAGATCGATCCCTCGTCCGATTTAGTATAGGTAGGGGCTCGGGCGGGAACAATTGTTGGGCGAGCGTGTTACGAAGATGTGACCGGCCGTCACTCGGCTTGGGCCTGTTGATTTCGCCAGCAGGCGAGTGCGGGGCGAATCTGGTCGTAGGAAACGCGGCCGTTGAGCTTGTCAAAGATCGGCTTGAGCCGCTCTGCACCGACTTCGTTGGCGGCTGCACAAATAGCGGCAAAGGTTTCGCCATCGATCCAAGGTTCGGGCGACATATAACCTTCGTCGGCAAGGAACTCGGTCAGGTAGTCGTTCACCGTCGAAGTCGCCCTCCCCAGCTGCTCTGCGACTTCGGCCAGCGATTTCCCTTCGCGAAACAGCGGCGCAGCGGCGGTTTTGGTGCCCGAGTTCTTCGACGACTCGCGCAGTGCTTCCACGGCTTGCTGCTCGCGGGATTTTGCGAAAACGGTAACATCGGTACTAAGCCCGTGCTCGCTAGCGTAGCGAGCAATCTCGGCGAGAAAGCGTTCGCCGTAGTGCTTCGCGCGATGCTCACCCACGCCGTGGGCCAGGCGGAAATGAGCGTCCGAAGTCGGCCGACGGCGCGAAAGGTCCTGCAGCGTCACATCGGTAAACACGACATACGGCGGCACCTTTTGCTCCTCGGCAATCTGCCGCCGCAGGATCCGTAGTGCTTCGAACAGCCCGGCGTCCATTCCTTCGGAGAAGTCTTTTTTCTTCGGCGTGTCCTTCGTCGCTTCGACCTTCTTATCCGTCGCCAATAGTCGCGGCGTCCGTTGGCCGCGGAGAACTTCTCGGCCGGTCGCGGTGACCTTCAGCACGCGATACTCTCCCTCGCGAGCAATAAAATCCTGGCCGCAGAGTTGCTCGATCCACTCGCGAACCGTTGTTTTGCGATGCTCCTTCAGCAGACCATAGGTGGAGAGTTGATCGTGATTGTTTTCTAAAATCCGCTGCTCCTTCGAGCCGACCAAGACCTGCGCCACATAGTCACCGCCGAAGTTTTCGTTGACGCGCACCACGCAGGAGAGGATCTTCTGCGCGACGATCATCGCATCGGGGAGCACTTCTTGTTGATCGAGACAGACATCGCACGCGCCGCAATTCTCGCCTTCATAAGTCTGGCCGAAGTGTTCGACGAGCGCGCGATGGCGGCAAACCACCGACGTGCAAAAGCCTTCCATGCCGCGGAGGTTGCGTTCGAGTTGCACGCGGGCATCGCCGGTGACCTGGTCGTTGAGCTTGCGCCAGATCATGAAATCGTTGCCGCCGTGTAGCAGGACGCATTCCGAATCGAGGCCGTCGCGCCCCGCGCGGCCGGTCTCTTGCTGATAGTGCTCAAGCGATTTCGGAGCGCCGGTATGCATCACAAACCGGACGTTCGATTTGTCGATACCCATGCCGAAGGCGACCGTGGCGACAACGACGTCGACTTGTTCGTTGAGGAATGCATCTTGATTGCGATGACGGTCTTCATCGGACAATCCCGCGTGATAAGCGGCCGCTCGGAAGCCGGCGGCTTGGAGCGATTGCGTGAGGGAGTCGACCTCTTTGCGCGAGATGCAATAGATGATGCCAGCTTCACCCTTGTGGCGTTCGAGCACATCGTGAATCTGCGCGCCGCTCTTCTCGCGGCGGAGCACGCGGTAGATCAAGTTGGGCCGGTCGAAATTGCCGACGAGATATTCCGTGTCGCGCAGGGCCAGTTGCTTGGCAATGTCGCCGCGCACGTGCTCCGTCGCCGTCGCGGTGTAACCATGCACGCCGATGCCGGGAAAACGCTCGCGCAGTTCGCCGAGCATTCGATACTCAGGCCGAAAATCATGGCCCCAGGCGCTGATGCAGTGTGCTTCGTCGATGGCGATGAACGAAACTTTGCGTTCCTGCAAAAAGCTCAGCATCCGTTCAGTGCAGAGTCGCTCGGGCGCGACGTACAGCAGCTTCAAGTTGCCGCCGCGAATCTCATTGGCAATCCGCTGTCGCTCGGCAGGATCGAGCGCGCTATGCACAGCCGCAGCCGCAATGCCGCTCTCGCGCAGGCCATCAACCTGATCTTTCATGAGCGAAATGAGCGGCGACACAATCACCGCCAGGCCATCCATCAGAATGGCCGGCACCTGATAGCAAAGACTCTTGCCACCGCCAGTCGGCAGCACCACCACCGAGTCGCGGTGTTCGAGCACCGCTTCCATCGCCTCGCGCTGGAGCGGCCGAAAAGTGCTATAGCCCCAGTGCTTTTGCAGGACTTCGAGCATGCTGGATTCGGCGATGGGCATGCAAATCAATATAACATCGCGCCTATCGGCGCTAAGGCACTTTCTTCGCTTGAATGAGGTAGCGAGGCTGCTTCTCAACGATCTCAACTTGCTCGCCGAAGAGTTGTTCGAAAGCCTCCTTCGCGTTGTTGGCTTGGATCGATCGAGTCACCAAGGTCTTTGGCGACAGGCCCAGGGGTTGCAGGCTCCGCCAATCGATGTCGACGTCGCGGCTATACATGGCAGACAAAAAGTAGGCTGCCTGGCTCACCGGCGAGTTGAAGATTTCGAGCGGCCGATCGGCAGCGCTCGCTGCGCGAATATCGCTGGAAATCAATAGCGACCGTCGCCATTCCCAACCAATCAAGCCGAGCAAAATCAGCGTCACGAAAATCCAGCAGCGGTCACGAAACTCAAGTTTCATGGCGTGCTCCTGCGCTTGAAGATCTGTCGCCGAGTTTCCCAGCCGGACTTTGGCGGGCCGTCTCGTTTTGGATCGCGACCGCGCAAGCGAATGCCCTGATCGGTTCCTTCGATCACAACCAAGTTATAGAAGACCCGCTCCACAACCCAGGGGAGCGAAGCATCCACCAGGTTTTGCGTGACTTTGCTGTTTAGGTCCAGACCGGTCGCTTCTGTGACACTTGGCCAGTCGACTTCGATTTTCACGCCGTGGCTGGCTTCGAGCTGTGCCAGCAACTCGGGCATCGGCATGTCGATGATCTCAAGCGGCGGAGCAGCCGAGCGATAATAGCGCGCCTCCATGCTGAGGCGTTGCGTGTGAACTCTCATTCGCCAAAAAGTGCAAACGAGCGCAATGACAAAGATCAGCCAAAAGACGTCGCGCAGTCGGAATGTCACGTGCCAGCCTCCGCCCCAACGGCAATCATACTGCGAGTGTGCGGGCCGGAATACTAAAAGGCTTTAGATTTCCAAGGCGATGCGGAGGGCTGCTTCTACGCGAGTCATCAATGTTGCAGGCAACTGGCCGATGGCGGTGACAATCAGGTTCTGATCATAGGTCAGCAGATTTTCGCATTGAATCATTGAGTTTTGCCGCAGCCCCGTAGCTTGTCCGTCCGCTGTCGCCAAGTCGACGAGGATTTGGGTTGCCGAAGCGCGATGCGTCGAACGGCTGATCGAGGCCAGAATAGTATCGTCGATGCGCTGATTCAAAGAATCGCTCTGTACGACGACTGCGGGGCGAACCTTGCTTCCCGTGCCATCGCTGAAGGGAAAATCGACCAGCACGATTTGTCCGCGCGCAACTCTCATGACTTGCTGCGGGGATCGAGGTCGTCGTAGATGTTCATGGCCGGGTCGTCCCAGCCTGCCCGACGACCAAACTGTTGCAAATGCTGCTGACGTTCCTGCGCACTCGGTGGGTCCGCTTCAAACAGCGATTTAAAGCGTTCGTAGACATCGGCCGGCAACAAAACAAACGCCGCCTGATCCACGGGAACGCTCACATGCACCGGATAGTTGCCATCCTGCTTGATGCTGGCCCACTGATCGTCGGTTAGTTGAATGTTCATCATCACCTCTTTGGCTAATTCATTATAGCCAGCGTCTTACTTCTTCCCCAACCGCCGCTGTGCCTGAAAGAACCGCGACAGGATCTCGCCGCAGGGCGGAGCCATAATGCCGGGGATGATTTGGCAGCGGTGATTCAGTCGCGTGTCGCTCAGCAGGTGATAGAGCGTGTTGACCGCGCCGGCTTTGGGATCGGTCGCGCCGTAAACGACCTGCGGAATGCGCGACTGCAGGATGCCGCCGCTGCACATGATGCAGGGTTCGAGCGTGACGTAGAGCGTGCAACCTTCGAGCCGCCAATCGCCTAGCGATTCTGCCGCTTGGGTGATGGCGATCATCTCGGCGTGGGCGGTGGGATCTTTGAGTTGTTCGCGCTGGTTGTGGGCCGAGGCGATGACGCGCGAGCCTTGCACGATGATCGCGCCGACGGGGACTTCGTTTTCGGCGAGGGCTTGTTCCGCTTCGGCGAGGGCCATCCGCATGAAGCGTTCGTGGCTGATCGGCAGTTCGGGCAGTTCTTCCTCGAAGTCGCCAAAGTCAGTGGGCAGATCGATCATCACTTTGCTTTTCTTAGTCTTTTTTCTCGGTCTTCGCGGGCGAGTTCTTAGCTTCGATCCGCAATAGCTCGGCGTGGATGCGGGCAACGTCCCACATGTAATGGCCGATCTTGTGTTGCTCGGCGAGCGTGATGTGCTTCTTTGCCAGGTCGCGTTTGTCAGCGGCTTGATACCACAAACCGAGATAAAGGTGAGCGTAGAAGTTTCGCTTGTTCAGTTCATCCTTCGGTGGACTGCCGGCTTCGATCGCTTTGAGCAAATCATCGGGCTGCAGTTTGCCGCGATAGAGATCGTAGATCTGCATCATCGGCACGCGACGATCTTCTTCGATCGGCAACATGTTCTTCTGGGCCGCAGCGACGCCGTCCTTCGCGGCGACGCACAGATAGCGCCATGCCGAATTTTCTACGTCCTGATTGTGGTAGGTCTGATAGAGCTCGAACTGCTTCGCCCCCTTTTCGTATTCACCGGCATAGTAGTATGAGATGCCGCGCTCCCATTGCCGCGATGCAGCCGCTGGCTCGAGTTCGACGTACTTATCGAGATCGGCCACCGATTTTTTCACATTGCCGACGCAAAAGTTTTCGCGGCCACGCAGGTAGAAAGCGTTGGCGTTCTTGGGGTCTTCTCGCAGCAAAGCATCCAGGAGATCGATGGCTTGCTGATGATTGTTGTTTTGAATGGCGCGCACGGCCTGGGTCTGCAGCTCGAGGCGCGATTCGTCGGTCTGCGCGCGGCACACTGTCGGTAATCCGGCAGCAGCCGCCAGCAATATGGCTGCAAACAAACAGCATGGACGCAGCATGAGGACCTATCTCTTCGGCGGGGTGTAACGCAGCTTCTCTCCACTGGGCAGTGTATCAAGTGGCGCGCTGTCTGTTGCCGGTGTGGGATTTCTGAGGAACTGCTGACGGACGGGAGTGCCGGAAGGACTGACCGTGGGAGCCTGCATGATGACTTTGCCCGTGGCGGTATCGCGGATTTCGCCGACAGGCCCTGGACCAGGCGGGCTTTCGGGAATCTTGGAGCCGCAACCTACTGCAATTGAGAGGCAGAGAGACGCGAGAGTGAAGCGAATTGTGGATGACATGAGCTGGATCCTGTACGCGACCTCAAGGATCGAGCTTGGTGAGTCTGCCGTCGGCGATGCTCGCGGCGTCGAAGTAGTTGTAGAGATCGATGCCCATACTGACCGGCCGCACCGAGCCGTCGGCTAATGCAAACAGCACCACGCGGGGATGCTCCGAGCTGAAGCTGCTCCACGACTTGCCGCGCAGGCCTTGGTAGTTGGCCAGATATCCCACGCCCATCCAAGTGAAACCGTATTGCCGCGAGCTGGCGCTGGGAGTCGGTTTGCCGCCGATGGCTTCGCCGAACAGCAGCGTGTTGCTGTTGCCGTCGGTGATGTCGCTCATGCGCGTATTGCTGCGATTATAAAAAACGCCGCGATAGTTTTCCCAGCCAGGGATATCAGCGCCGAGGCCGCCGCAGCCGACGTAATTGGTACGGCCCAACGTTCGACCGGCCGGATCAGGCATCGCGTATTGGAAATAGACGATGGCAGTTGGCGAAGGACCGGCGGGCTGCGTTTCGACCGGATACTGCATCACGATCGTGTTGTCGGCCTGATGTTCGTAGGGATTGGTCGAAGGGCAGACGAGCACCTTGGTCTTCATGCGGGCTGCGTCGAGGGTCGAAGAATCATTGGCCCAGAAGGACTCACGTTGGTCGTAACCGAGCTTGCGATGAATCATATTCGCCGCGCCTTGTTGCTCGATGTAAGGGAGCAACGACGCGATGGCCCCAATGCATTGATCGTTGTCCAGATCAACGCCCGTGGCCGGGAGCGTGGGGAGTGTGCCGAGCGTGCCTGCCGGAAACCTGCCGAAGGTATCGTGAAAATTGTGCGAGCTAAGGGCGACTTGTTTCAGGTTATTGGTGCACTGCGAACGGCGGGCGGCTTCGCGGGCGGCTTGGACTGCCGGCAGCAAGAGTGCGACCAGGGCGCCGATGATGGCAATCACCACCAGGAGTTCAACCAGGGTGAAAGCGCGAGCTGCCAGTCGCGGTCGATGCGCAAAGGTTCGGGGACTGGCAGCAAATCGCATTGTTGCACGCCTCCGGCGCGTTTCTGGGCCGCAGCAACCTGCGGCGCTCATTCGGGTGGATGCTTTACTTGGGCGGACCCAGTGGGAGGGAGTTTTCTCCTGGCGGCGAAACTCCAAGGGACACACTTTTAGTGTAACGACGGGAATCCGGTCGTTCCAATCGAACGAGCTGGAAATAGGCTTACTTTGGCAGAGATCTGGGAAATTTGTAATTATTTTGCGTCATTTCGCATCCCGCCACGGCGCGACGAACCCCAGATCTCGCATTTGCGGCTCGGCGAGATCGCCACCCTGGTCGACCTTGTCCTTACCGATCGAATAGACCTTAAATTCGCTGTCGGTAACGACCATTCGCAGCGGCTGGCCGTCGAAAGGGTCGGTGGGAACGGCCGTGAGAAACTCCGGCACGAGCTGACTCAGCTGCTGGGGCCAAACTCGATTGGCCCGGCGAAAGCGGAGGGCGGCGATGGCAGTCGCGGCGGATTGCAAGCTGGCGTCGGTGCGGGCTGCAGCTTGCACGCCGGTTCCGAGGGCCGGCGTGTAGAGGAGTGACTGCATGTGAACGACTCGCTTCACCGGGTGAGCGGCGATTAGCTTCACTTCGCTATCGGTTTCTGCTCCTGCTTCAATGGCTTTCAGCAGCGACTCGTCGGTGGCAACTTCCATTTGACGGAAGATGCGCAGCGTGAGAGCTGCATCATGCGGGCGCGGCGGCTGACGACTGGCAAAACGCTCGAGATCGGCACGGGTCAGCGTTGGCGAACCAATTTTGTTCAGCGGCAACGTACTCGCCGTGTAAGCCATTGCGCGTTCGCCTTGCAGCCCTTGTCGCCAGGACTGCTGACCGTCGAACTGCTGCAACGCAGTTTGCAGGCGGAGCAAATCGGCGTCGCTCACGTCGGCGTGCTGCAGCGTGTCGGCCAGCATGCGCAGCGCCACGCCTTGCAACGCACAACGAACGAGCTGCGAAATGATGATCGGCTCGTTGGCCAGCGTGTCGCTGAGGGCGAGCACTTCCAGAATTCGCTTGACCGCTTCGGCCGGAAGGTTGCGATGCAGATCGACATGACATTGCAACTGCAGCAGGCGCGCGGCGTGTCGCACTTGCTGCACGTGCGGGAGCTTCGCATTCATGCCCTGTGTCAGATCGACGGGATAGCGCACCGTGAATGGACGGTTCGGCAATGTGGCTACGAAATCGCGCATTGCTTGATGTTTGCCCAGATACGCTTCGACCTCGTCCAGTTGTGGCCAGTCTTTTCCCGGCGACGGCGGACTGGCGCCATTCCCCACAATCGGCAACGCAGCGGCCAGCGTTTGCAACTGTCGATCGTCGGCGATGGCCAACAATTTCAGCAGTTCTGCAGTCACGTCTTCGCGCTGCGGATCGAGTCGATAAGAGTCTTCGAGATCGAGCGAGGTAAGGGGCACGCCACGCTCGCGAACGTACTTCAGCTCGGTCGCCAAGGCGCGACGCGCCTGCCTCATTTCGACCTGATACCAGACGCCCAGCCCGAGAATGATCAGCACAAGCAGGAGCGCCGGAATGCCCAGGCAGCCGATCATTGCGCGACGACTTGCCGTCGCGTTTTTTTCAGGCGTCGCTCGATCGCTTTCGGAAGAGGAGGTCATGATGGCAACCGCAACGAAATCTGTTGCTAATCTGGGGTTGCCGTCATTCTAAGCTGGCTGGGAGCTACTTCGCATCGCTCTTTAATTCGAGCGGCGGCAGTTGCGTGTTGGCATTGGTGATTTCCACCTTCAGCGGGCTCTTGGTGCGATCCATATAGATGACCGGCACGAGCTCGTTCACCTGGCCCATGGCTGGCATTTCGGTCTTGCTGACCAGCACCACGTAGCTCCCCGGCTTGATCGGATTATTCGAGCTTCCTTTTTCGGAAATTCGAAAGTTGCCGGCCGAGTCGGTCGTTTGCGAATACATTCCCAGCACATCGTTGCCGCTGGCAATCAATTGCACTGAAGCTCCCGCCAGCGGTTGGCCGTCGAGCAGCACCTTGCCCGAAACGGCCGAGGGAACACCTTTGCCGCAACCAGTGAGAGTGACAATACAGACCAGGAGTGGGAGCGCAAACTGAGCAGGCTTCATCATGTTGCTGATCGAGAACTCAAATGGGGAGAGGTAAAGACCGTATTAGAAGTCGCCAGGAATCGGATTGCCATCCTGCGGATCGCACAGGTAGGCCCAAGTGGTGGCGGCGATCGAGCCGTTAATGCCACGCACGCTGCCATCGCCCATGCCGATGTTCATCACGCCCGGATGCGACGATTGGCCGCCTGAAGTGGAGTCGTTGGCCACCGTGTAAATGACGGCCACTTGGAACTTCGGGCACGGGGCATAGCCGGCCGTCGTGCTGTTGCTCGAGCCGGGAGCGCGGCAGATCTGCGGGCTCCAGCGATTTTCGGAATTGGCCCACAAGCACGACAGCGGAGTGGTGCCGTACCAGCTGTAGCGTTCTCCAATGAAGACCAGATTCGAAGTGCCATCGGTGAAGGTCGCCATCTTCGAGGCGCCTTCTTGCGTACCAGTCATCGGATCGCCGAAAGCCAGATAGTTCGCGCCGTAATTGCTCAACGCGTGAGTTGCATCGGGGCCGGCGGGATTGCCATAGTTGCGCTGCAAACCAGGGCTGCGATCGGATGGGCAACGATAGGCCTTCAGCTGATAGTTGTAAACGAGCTTACCGTTGTAGGTGCTATCCATGCCGCCGCCCGCGCCAACCGCACCGTTGTACAAGTTGCTCTGCTCGATAAATGGCAGGATGTGAAAGAACCACGAACCGGCCAGTCCCTTGAACGGACCTTCACGAGAAACGCGGCCGTTCCAAGCATTGCCGGCAGCACCAGCCGGCGGAAACACGAGATAGGTGTCGTGCAAATTGTGCGAAGCGAGCACGAGTTGCTTCACGTTGTTGCTGCATTGCATGCGGCGAGCCGATTCGCGGGCGGCCTGCACGGCAGGAAGCAAGAGAGCCACGAGTACGCCGATGATGGCAATCACCACCAGCAACTCAACCAACGTAAACCCCATCGGCCTGTTAGGCCGGATCGTCGCCCGTTGCATGTAGCCCCCAGTTCCTTTAGATACGGCGCGTGATGAGAAAGAGAGTGCGCCGCTTGTCTAGCAAATAATATCGATTACTGCGCAAATGGTTCGGTATTGTCGGTGGAATTATTCAGGTTGCGGTAAGTCGCAAGCAGGCGACGGTCATTCCTGGGGAGGCATGCCCTGCTGTTGGCCAGCGTCGAGAAGAATAGCCACTTGCAGATCTCCCATCACGTTCACCGCCGAGCGGAGACGTGCGATGATGAAGTCGATGCTGTATACGATCGGCAGAGCGTAATTCACCACTTCATCGGGGAGCTGCGCTGCTTTTAGCACCAAGGTGAGAATAATCAAGCCGGAGTTGGGAATGCCGGCGATGCCCATACTGCCGGCCAGCGCAGCGAGCAAAATGGTGATCTGCTGGGCAATGGTCAGCTCCATTCCGGCAGCCTGCGCGATGAAGAGAGCAGTCATCGCTTCATAAAGCGTGATGCCATCGTTGTTGAAGTTCGTGCCGACACAGGCGCTCAAGCGGGCCGAAGATTCGCTGACCTGCAAACGTTCAAGCGCTTGCAATGTGAGAGGAGCAGTCGCCAGACTACTGTTGAGCGAAAAGCCAGTGAGGATCGCGCCGATCCCCTCGCTGAAGTACCGCAGCGGGCTCTTCCCACCAATCAGCCAAGCCGTGAGCGGATAGTAAATGAAGGCATGAATGCTGAGCGCGACTGTTGTGGTAAGGAAGAACACTCCCACCTGCTTGAAGGCCTTCAAGCCTGTCGAACCGACCACGCCTGCCACGGCAAAGCAGATGGCATACGGCGCCAGTTCGATCAGCCACATCAGCATTTTGATGATGATCTGATAGATGGCCACGATTAGATGCTCGAAGACAACGAGCGAAGGCAGGAGCTCTGGATCGTCGGCATGCTTCAGCGAACGAAGAGCCGCTCCGATCAAGATCGCGAGCACGGCCACCGTCAACACCATGTTCTCGCTGAACGGCTGCAGCACGCTTTTGGGAATGTACGACTTCAAAATCTCCAGGGGCGAGAGCGAGACTTTCTTGGCGTCATCGCTGATGCTGGGGCCTTTGCCAGGCTGAGCCTTTTCACTCGCGGCGGTTTTGTCTTTTTCCTTCTCTTTGTCTTTCTCTTTTTGCAGCGCTTCCGTTAGATCTTTTCGCCAACTCAGGCCCGGTTTGAAGACATTAAGAATCAACAGTCCCACCGCAAATGCAAAAGCGATGTTTACCGCGCAAACGACGAACATCTTCAACCCTTGTGCGCCGCTGATCTGCGTTTTGACAAAGGCTTCGATCACCGCAAAGAAAATCAGCGGCGTGGCGAGCGCGGTGAGGAGTTGGATATAGAGCTTGGCGATTTCACCGAGATGCGCCGTCGTCCAGCCGTAGCGAATGTCGCGGTCGCCGGCATAAAAGCCGATGATCGCTCCCAGCGTGACGCCGAGCACCACGCGCACGGGAAGCGGCCACCCCAGCGGCGACCAGCTGAACGACGACTTCGGCTCGGGTTTTGGCGGACATTCATTCAACTGCAGGGTTCCTTGATTGCCCAAAGCTATCAGCCCACGCTGTCGGTGTCAGCATGGTTGCCGTTGTCGCCATCGGGCATCACCCCTAAAATCGACTGTTCAGCCACCCCAGGGCCACACCTCGAATGGACTCCCCAAAGCCAGAACTATGAGCGATAAACCGAGAAGCTTGGGGGAAATGCTGCAGGATTTTGCTCGCCATCGCTTGGTGATGCACCAGGAATTGCAGCGGGTGATCGTCGGTCAGAACGACGTCATCGAGCAGCTCTTCGCGGCCATCTTCACCCGCGGCCATTGCCTGCTCGAAGGCGTTCCGGGCCTCGCCAAAACCTTGATGGTGAGCACGCTGGCCAAGATTCTCGACGTCGGCTTCAAGCGGATTCAATTCACGCCCGACTTGATGCCTAGCGACATCACCGGCACGAACGTGCTTGAGGAAGACGAAGCCGGCAAGCGAAACTTCCGCTTCGTCGAAGGGCCCGTCTTCACCAACATTCTGCTGGCCGACGAAATCAACCGTACGCCGCCGAAAACGCAGGCCGCGTTGCTGCAGGCCATGCAAGAACGGGAAATCACCGTCGGCCGCACGACCTACGATCTGCCCGAGCCGTTCTTCGTCATCGCGACGCAGAACCCGATCGATCAGGAAGGAACATACCCGCTGCCGGAAGCCCAACTCGACCGCTTCATGTTCAACATCAAGGTCGGTTATCCGAACCTGGAAGAAGAAGAGCGGATTCTGTCGTCGACGACTCGGCAGGAAAAAATCGAGGTCAAAAAGATCCTTAACGCCCGGCAGATCGTGCAGGTCCAAAAGCTGGTCGCCGCCGTCGCCGTCAGCCCGCACATCATCAAATACACGGCCCGGCTGGTGCGCGCCACTCGGCCCAAGGACGAAACAGCGCCGAAGTTCGTCAAAGAACTTGTCGACTGGGGCGCTGGTCCCCGCGCCGGTCAGAATCTGATCAACGGCGGCAGAGCCGTCGCTGCCATGGAAGGGCGTTTCAGCGTGGCTTTTGAAGACATCCGCAAAATCGCGGTTCCCGTGCTCCGCCATCGCATCAGCACCAATTTTCAGGCACAGGCCGAAGGGATGACCAACGAAGACATCATCCAGAAGCTGATCAAGGAAGTTCGCGAGCCGGAGATCGAGAAGTTTGCGTAGCTCCCCCTGCCGACGCTGCCAGCATCGGCCACAACTGGGTACACTGTGAGGAAAGATAACTTCCTCTTCACCGACGCTGGCGACGCCCAGCACGATTCGCTCCATGACTTTCTATCCAGCCAAAAATTTCACGCTCTCGTTCGAGCTGTTTCCTCCCAAGACCGCGGCGGCCGAAGCGGCCATGTATGAAAACGTCGAACACCTGATGGCGTTCGGGCCCGACGTAATCACCTGCACCTACGGCGCTGGTGGCAGCACGCAAAAGAAAACGCTGGAGATCACCAGCGAAGTGAAACGCCGCTTCGGCGTGCGAGTAGCTTCGCACCTGACGTGCGTCGGCTCGACGGTGGATCAGCTGCGCGAGTACTTGAAAGAAGCCAGTGGCCGCGGCGTCGACAATATCGTGGCCCTCCGTGGCGATCCACCAAAGGGTCAGGAGACGTTCAAGCCAGTCGACGGCGGCTTGCGCTATGCCAACGAACTGCTGGCGCTCGTCAAAGGCGAGTTTCCCAGCTACGGCGTGGCCGTGGCCGGTTATCCAGAGACACACCAGGAAGCGCCGAGCTTCGAGGTCGATCTGCAGAACCTGCAACGCAAAGTCGCCGCCGGCGCCGATTGCATCATCACGCAGCTGTTCTACGACAACGCCGATTTCTTCCGCTTCCGCGACGCCTGCACCGCCCTCGGCATCCGCGTGCCGATCATTCCAGGCATTCTGCCGGTGACCAACCTCGGCCAGATTCAGCGGATCACGTCACTCTGCAAAGCTCGCCTGCCGGAAGCGTTCATCGCCAAGCTGAGTGAAAAAGACGACGCCGATTGGCAGTTCCAAGTCGGCGTCGAGTTCGCCACGCAGCAAGTGCAAGAGCTTATCGACCGCGGCATCCCCGGGGTGCACTTCTACGTGCTGAACAAATCCCCGGCGACTTCGGCAGTGCTGAAGGCCGTGCGCGTGTAGAGTCCGGTGAAGCGAGCAGCTACTCGCTGCTGCCTAGCGCACCCGAAGCGATCGTGAACAACCCGATCCCGCAAAGAATGACCGGATAGAAAAACAGCCGGTTCGCCATCAGGCCCAAAACCAGCCACAACAGCCCGCCAACGACCATCAACAGGCCGGCACCCATCTTACCCCAGTTCATGCGCAATCTCCCTGCGAATTAGTGCTGAAATAACCGCAAGGGGGTGATTCTAACAATGGCCGTTATGTCGTGCTAGCATTTTTGTAATGCGGGGCGCGTAAGGGCTCAGCATGCCGGGACAGGCACAGAATTACCGCGTAAGAAAGGAGCGAGGAAGCTCCTCACCCCAACCTCTCCCCGGAATATCGGGGCGAGGGAGTTTCAGAATTGACTACTCAGCAGCCGGCGGGGCTGGTGGTGGTTCTTCAGCCTTGGGCGCCGGTGGCGGCTTGGGAGCGTTCTTCGGCGGCTGCTTCCGATTTCCCTTTGCGTCGCGGGCGCCACTTTCGATTTCTTCGAGCCGCTTGCGGGCCTTCTCGACTTCGGCCGCTTTGTTGGCCGTGGCGGCCAGGTCTTCGGCTTGCTTGACGATCTTGTCGACTTGCTCTTCGTCGAGACCGCCCATTTCCATCAGGGCATCGGGCTCGATCACTTCGAGATCGTCGTACGACAGGTAGCCCTGTTCGACGAGCCGCGAGGCCAACTCTTCGGTCATTCCTTCGATCTGCATGTAACCAGCGACGGCTCGGTCGATTTGCTGTTCGAGCTCGTCGTTGGTCATGATTTCGATGTCCCAGCCGCAGAGCTTACTGGCCAGGCGAACGTTTTGACCCTTGCGGCCGATGGCCAGCGAGAGCTGATCTTCGCGGACCAGCACAATCGCGCGGCCGATCATATCGCAGAGCAGAACTTGATCGACTTCGGCGGGCTTGAGGGCTTCGCGGATGAGCGTTTCCGGATCGTCGCTCCAGCGGATGATGTCGATCCGTTCGCCGGCGAGTTCATCAACGATGTTCTTGATGCGGTTGCCGCGGATACCAACGCAAGCGCCGACGCAATCGACGCGTTGGTCGGTGCTGCTGACGGCCACCTTGCTGCGGTGAGCCGGTTCGCGAGCGATGGCGTTGATCGAGATCACACCTTCGCTGACTTCGGGAATTTCTTGTTCGAACAAGCGCTGCACCAACTGCGGCCGAGTGCGGCTGAGGACAACCTTGACGCGCGAGCCTTGCGGCTTGACTTCAAAAATGATGGCGCGGACCCGTTCGCTGACATTGTGCGATTCGCCAGGGATTTGTTCCGAACGCGGCAGAATGGCTTCGACGTTGTTGGTGAGCGACACGATCGTGGCGCCACCTTCGACGCGGGTTACGGTGCCGATGACCATTTGGCCGATCTGCGTGCCGAATTCGCCGAGCAGCGCATCGCGTTCGGCTTCGCGGATCTTTTGAATGATGACTTGCTTGGCGGTCTGCGCGCCGATGCGGCCGCTGATTTCTTCGCCACCCATCGCTTCGCCGTTGTGCGTGCCCGACATCGCGCCGGTCGCGCGGTCGATGTGCAGCGTCACTTCGGCGGTTTCGCCGAAGCTCTTTTTAGCGGCGCTCACCAGAGCGGCTTCGATGGCTTGAAATACGACTTCCTTGTCGATGTTCTTTTCGCGATGGATCGAATCGACGATCCGCAGCATGTCAGCGGGATTCATATTTGTTTGCCTTCCCGAATTGTTCGAACGATCAGCCGCCTGAAGACGGTACTCCAACATTCCACCACCAGCCCGGCCGTTCCGTCAGCCGCAGCGGAGCGAACAACGCAGCGATCTGGTCCCCCGCCGGTTTTGCAAACACCTCGCGAGGATCACCAATCTGCCGCAACTGTCCACCGATCAGCACACCCACTCGATCCGCCACAGCCAAGGCCTCGGCCAGATCGTGCGTCACGTAAATTGCCGTTTGCTGTTGCTCTCGCAACTGCTGCTTCAACTCACGCACCAGCGTTTGCCGAACGGGCAAATCCAGGCTGGAAAAAGGTTCATCCATCAGCAGCAACTGCGGCTGGCGAACCAGCGCTCGCGCCACGGCCACTCGCTGTTGCTCACCGCCGGATAACTCCGCCGGTCGTCGCCCCAGCCAGGCCGTGATGCCTGCTTGCTCCGCCACCTCTCGCACGCGAGCGGCGATCTGCTGATTACTCAGCTCGCCCCGCGCTGCACTGCCTGAACCCCACCAACTTCGACTCGCCCGTTGCTGATCCAGAGCAAACGTTAGGTTCTGCTCGACGGTCAAATGGCCATACAAGCTGCCGTGCTGAAAGACGAAGGCTACGTTCCGCTCGCGGGGCGGCTGTTGAGTCACTTCGACTCCTCCCAGCAGCACCCTGCCCGCGGTCGGCTGCTCCAACCCTGCGATGATTCGCAGGAGAGTCGTTTTTCCCGAGCCGCTGGGCCCGAACAAAACGAGGAGTTCGCCATCCTTCACTTCCAAATCGACTGACTGAACCGCCTGCACCTCGCGAGTGGGCTTCGAAGCGAAAACCTTCGACACGCCAAGGAGTTGCAAGCTGGCCATACGCCGCGATTTACACCTGAATTTTTGCCTCAATCAACAAAAAAACGCGACCTACCCTATCGAGCAGCTCGCGCCGGTTAAAACGCTCGACTCAATGTACTAACCTGACGCGAAAACGATCCGCTTTGGTGAAGGCGCACGACCGTGCAGCCCTGCCAAATGCCTACATCTCCGTGTCAGCTAAAAATGTATCGGTGGGGGAAAAGAGTGTCAAGAACGGGCGGGCTGGCGTGGACTGCTTGGCCCGCTGGAGATTGCTGCAAAAGTCCTTAGATCTGTTGAGCGAATCGACACCGCCGTCGAAATCGTCGCAGCGAGTTAGCTGACCCAACTCGGCTACTATCGCAAACTCTCCGTTTGGAACTCGTTTGCTTCGCTTTTCGCGCAATTTGCCGCCCGGCACAGCCCTTGCTATTGGGAGCCGCTCGCCAGATCTGTGGTGTGCTTCAATCGCGCTGAAATGGTTCGCTATCGATACTTCCTATGCAGATTCTTCAGGACCGCGTCGGCTTTTTGTCGACTTTCTACAGCTTCCTCTTTCACACGACCCTGCTGGTCCTGGCCGCTATTTTCTTGCCCGCCATCGCCGACCGGCCTGCCGGTGAGGGGAGCGGGCCGTCGCTCGAAAGTCTATTCGGGGACGATTACGGCACGAATGTAAGTGTCGAGTTGACCAAGTTCGATAACGAGTCGCTGGGCGAAGCCGATTCCAATGTTTCCGAGCAGTTGGCCGACGCAGCTAATAGTATGGTCGATGCCGACGCGGCGGCCTCTGCCATTGCCAAGGATTCGGCCGATCTCGCCAGTGGTTTTTCTGACGACAAGGGCATTCAAGCGCTCGTATCGGGAGCTGGCGGCGGCATGGGAGGCGGCAGTGCGTTCGGCATCGGCCCGATGATTGGCTCCGGCCTTGCCCTGAGCGGCACCGGCACTGGCGGTTCCACGGGCAAGGGAAAAGGGCTGTTCGGCTCATCCTCAATGGGCATGGGCGGCAGTTCGGGAAGCGGCGGCGGAGGTGGCGGTCGCGGCTTGCTCGGCAGCTTTTACGATTTCAAACAAGACCGCAAACAGAACAAACTCAACTACGGCGGTTCGTTCGAAGAATACATCCGCAATGTGAACTCGATGGTCGCCAGCGACTTTGCCGAGACGATTACTTCGCGCTACTACAAAGCCGATACCCAGCTGTCGTACTCGCAGCTGATGATTCCCGCCAATACGAGCGCCAACGAAGGGCCCGCCGAATTCGACGTGGCCGGCAAGGTTGAGCCGCGCGGCTGGATGGTTCACTTCTCCGGGACGGTCATTCCGCCGGCCGCCGGCGAGTATCGCTTCGTCGGCTTCTTCGACGACATGCTCCTCGTCTACGTCAACAAGCAACCCGTGCTCGATGGCTCGTGGGTGCCCATGTGCAACGTCGGTACTGGCGGCAGCTACGATCAATCGCTGCGGCAGGATTTCGGCGGTCCGGGCGTCTCGGGCAATCGCACCGCCTACGCCGGCAAATGGTTCGGCGTGAAGGGGCCGACGCGCATCGACATTCTGATCGGCGAAACGCCCGGCGGTCTCGTCGGTGGATTGCTGATGTGCCAGTCGCGCACGGGGCAGTACGAAACCCGCTCCGACGGCACGCCGATTCTGCCGCTGTTTGCGACTTCGACGTCGGGCTCGACGCGTATCCGCCAGGATCCATTTGCCCAAGCCTATCGCCTGGCGCCGAAGCCGCCGATTTGGAAGCCAGTGGCGGCGAAGTAAGACGGTCACAGGTGCGCGGCGCGAACCATTTGCCTGCTGAAATTGTCCTGGCGAGTGCAATGAGTTGATGCCGCGACATTGCCCCTGAGCCACCAGCACTGCCTCGACGAGGCGGTATATTGACCGGATGAATTCTGTAAACAGCGCAATCGTTCTCGTCATCGATCGTCTCGGCGCCGGTTATCTCGGCCCCTATGGCAACACCTGGCTCGAAACGCCCGGGTTCAATCGGCTCGCCAGTCAGTCGCTGCTGTGCGAACATCTGCTGGCCAATTCGCCCGATTTGGCTATCGCTTACCGCAGCTATTGGCAGGGCGGCAATGAAACTACTTCACTGCCGCAACTCGCTCGCCTGGCCGGCTGTCATACGGTGCTGGTGACCGACGATGAAGCCATCGCGCAGTTGCCCGGTGCTGCCGATTTCGATGAGCTGCACCTGGTGAAACACGAACCGGCGAAACGCCCTGCCGAAGAAATCGAGCAGACGTCTTTCATCCGTCTGCTCGATGCGGCCCTCGCTCAACTCGAAGCCTGGAAGGAAACTGATCGGCCTCAATTGCTTTGGATTCATGCGCGAGCGATGAACGGCAGCTGGGATGCGCCGCTGGAACTTCGCCAGCAGTTTGCCGACGAAGATGATCCCACACCGTCGGAAAGTGTCGAACCGCCGCAACAGTTGCTCGCGAAAGATCACGACCCGGATGAGCTGTTGCAACTCGCTCACGCCTACGCCGGCCAGGTTTCGGTGATCGATAGCGGCTTACAAGCCATCCTGCATGCGATCGATGAGTTGCCGCAGCGCGACTCGCTCCTCTTCGCCGTGACTTCGCCGCGTGGTTATCCTCTCGGCGAACATCTTCGCTTAGGCGAATGCGACCAGGCTCTATACGGTGAGTTGTTGCACGTTCCCTGCTGTGTTCGTTTTCCGCACGGCGAAGGTGCGCTGCTACGCACGCAAGAACTGTGTCAGCCGGCCGATCTCTTCGCCACGCTCGCTGATGCGAACGGCTGGGCCACGGACGAGACAACGCAGTTGCAAAGCCTGCTGCGCATCGTGCGTGGCGAACCCGCCGTGAGTCGCGATGTGCTCCTCGCTGCCGCCGGTCAGCAGCAACTGGTGCGGACGTCGGCTTGGCAATTGCGAGTTGTGCAAAACGACGACGGCGAACAGTTCGAGCTCTACGCCAAGCCCGACGATCGCTGGGAATTCAACGACGTTGCCAGTCGGGCCGGCGACATCGCGCGGCAGCTGGCCGAACTGGCCAAGCAGCCTGTCAGTGGGGGGCTGGCAGAGGAGCTTACTTCGCCCTGGAGATAACGAAAATGGCTTGTAAATCGATGAATTCCTCGCGCGAACCGCGGCGAGCCGATTGACAAGTTTCTACCGACCGCTTCCATTAGCGGCGTCGCCTTTCGGCGCGTCTCGGGACCAGACAACTGCTGCCCAATCATTCACTTCGTTCATTGGGAGAAGTTATGCGAGTCGGTTCATTTCTATTCTGCTTGCTGTTCGGCGTGGGCTTGGCGATTTCGTCGCAAGCCGCGGACAAGCCCAATCTGCTGATCCTTTACGCCGACGATCTGGGTTGGGGCGAAACCGGTTGCCAGGGTGGCAAAGACATTCCTACGCCGCACATCGATTCGATCGCCAAGAACGGCCTGCGCTTCACGCAAGGTTATGTCGCGGCGACCTACTGCAGCCCTTCGCGGGCCGGCTTGATGACGGGCCGTTATCCCACGCGGTTTGGGCACGAGTTCAATAGCGTGGCCAACAAGGTCGGCCTGGCGGCGAAGGAAACGACGCTCGCCGACCGCCTGCGAGCACAGGGTTATGCAACGGCCATCGTCGGCAAGTGGCATCTCGGCAATCAGCCCGAGAATCTGCCGACGAAACGCGGCTTTGATGAATACTTCGGCACGCTGGGCAACACGCCCTACTTTCATCCGACCAACTTCGTCGATACCCGCGTCTCGAACCAGGCCTCGACAGTGCAGGACGAAAAGTTCTACACCACCGAAGCCTACGCCGAACGAGCACTCGATTGGCTCGAGAAGAACAAGACCAAGCCCTGGTTCCTCTATCTGCCGTTCAACGCTCAGCATGCTCCGCTGCAAGCGCCGCAAAAGTATCTCGACCGTTTTCCGAACATCACCGACGAAAAGCGGAAGCACTTCGCTGCGGCGATGTCGGCCATGGACGATGCCATTGGTCGCGTGCTGGAAAAAGTGCGCGAGCTGAAGCAAGAAGAAAACACGATGATCTATTTCATCGGCGACAACGGCGGTCCGACGCAAGGGACGACCTCGAACAACGGCCCGCTGCGGGGCTTCAAGATGACGACCTTTGAAGGTGGTCCACGCGTTCCCTTCATCGCCCAGTGGAAGGGCAAGCTGCCGGCCGGCCAGACGTATGACTTTCCGGTGCTCAATCTCGACGTGTTGCCGACGGCACTCGCTGCCTGCGGCGCACCGGTCGATAGCTCGGCCAAGCTCGACGGTTTGAACCTGATGCCATACCTGACCGGCGAAAACAAAGCCCGCCCACACGAAACGCTCTACTGGCGGTTTGGTGAGCAGTGGGCCGTTCGCCACGGCGATTACAAACTGGTAGTGTCGAAGGGTGGCAGTGGCAAGCCGGAACTCTACAACCTGGCCGCTGACATCGGCGAATCGAAAGATCTTGCCAAGGATCAGCCCGAAAAGGTGAAGGAGTTGCAATCGCTGTACGACGCTTGGAACAAAGAACAAGCCGAGCCCAGTGCGCCCGATGCTCCGGCGGCGAAGAAACAGGAAAACAAAAAGAAGAAAAAGAATATGAACTAGAGTCGCCTTCGCTTCGCGAAAGGAAGTTTCATCACGTAGGACGGACCATTGGTCCGTCCGGATGTGCGAGTTCAACAAATTCTGCGAGCTAACCGCTGCCAGGAGCGGACCAATGGTCCGTACTACTGCTATCATAGGGGCATGTCAGCCAAGCCCGTTCCACCGCAGCCACCACCGCCAGACTTCAACGAAAAGCCCCGTTCGTCGGCGTGGACCATCGTCCTCGCCGGCGTCGGCTTGATGTTTGCAATCGTGGCCTTGACGTTTCTCACGCTGGGCTACTTCTCGCTCGTGGTGATGATCGGCGCGGGCGTCTTTATGCTCATCGGCGCGCAGTACCTGATCTGGGGCTGGTTGCTCGAGCGGATCTATCGCAATGGAAGAGAGAATCTCGAGGAGTGAATGCGTCAGGAGCGCTACCGGCCAGGAAACTTGAAAATCGATGGCCCGCGGTCCTCGTCGTCGTCATCCGGATCTTCCCGGTGCTCCAGGTCAAAATCCTGGCCCATGCCATCCAGTCCGTCCTGGGCAAAATCGACGACGCTGGCAAAGGCTGAGATCAGGTCGCGGAGCTCTTCTTCGCATTCGCCGTCGCGAATGTAGCCGGCCGGCCCTTCGGAATGGTCGTGAGCACATTCGAAATCGACGCCAAAACGCCGTGATAGCTCGCAGAGAATGTCGAGCATTTCGTGCACCGTGCCATCGGGTAAGTCTTCAGCGCTGGCCGAGGCAATGTCATCCTCGTGCGGCGTGAAATTCGGTTTGCTCGAACCGCTGAGTCGACCGGCCTGCAGATCCTGACCAAAGTAAACCGGCTCGCAGCTGAGCCAGGTGTAGCCTTGGATCAACTCATCGGCTGCGGCGCGTATTTGCGTTGCTTCAGACGGCGTGAGCGGGCGCGTCGTCGCGTACGAGATCGAAAATCCCATCGTGCAGTTCCCACGAGATGCCTAATTCAAGATTTCCCGCAGCGCCGGTTCTAGCGTGGGATATTGAAATTGAAACCCGGCGTCGAGCGGCCGCTTCGGCACGGCGTTTTGCGAAGCCAGCAGCACGTTGGCAAACTCGCCAATGAGCAACTTCAGCATGAAGTTGGGCGGCGCTGGCATGAACGTCGGCCGGTTCAAAACGCGGCCGAGCGTCTTGGTGAATTCATAGTTGGTCACCGGATTTGGCGCCGTTCCATTCAGCGGACCGCTGATGGAATCGCGCTCGGCAGCAAATAGCATCAAGCTGACGAGATCGTTGATGTGAATCCAGGGCATGTATTGCTTGCCCGTGCCGAGCGGGCTGCCGACGCCGAATTTGAACGGCGTGAGCATTTTGCTGATCGCGCCCCCTTTTTCACCGAGTACGATCCCGATGCGCGGGTTGACGACGCGAATGCCGGCGTGGCGGGCCGCGTGCGACTCGCGCTCCCAGGCAACACACACTTCGGCGAGCAGATCATCGCGTGGATCGGCATCTTCGGTAAGGACTTCGTCGCCACGGTCGCCGTAGTAGCCGACTGCCGACGCGCTTACGAGTACTCGCGGTTTTTTCGGCAACTGAGCGAGCGTATTCACCAGGTTCCGAGTTCCCTCGACGCGACTGGCCCGCATGCGACGTTTTTTCTCTTCCGTCCAGCGCCCTTCGGCAACCGGATCGCCAGCTAGGTGAAAAACCGCGTCCACGCCATCGAATGCTTCAGCCGGCGCGGGTTGATTTTCAGCGTCCCAGTTAAACGCCTTCACCTTGAACGCCGACAGCGTCTTCTCCGCTTTCGCCGCGTTACGCGAGAGGACTACGGCGGGTTCGTTCAAACGATGCAGCAAACGCTTACCGACAAAGCCGGTCGCGCCAGTGATTAAGGCCTTCATGATGTCTGCTCTCGTTGTCAGTGAAAAATGTGTCGCTGCTTTAGTATCCGCATTCGGCGCGAACAATTCACCGGGTGATGTTTTCAATGCTCAAATCTATGAATCCATCTCCACCGGTTCCAATTTGGCGTGAATCAAAAAGAACCGCCGTTCGCGGCCTTCCTTTTCGAAGTGAACGGTGACCGTTCGTTTTGGTCCTTCGCCGCCCAACGCCACGATCGTGCCCAGGCCGTGCTCAGGGTGCAACACGCTCATGCCGTGCTTGAACAGATGTGGTGCAAAACGGGGGCCAGTGTCGGCTTGCTGCGAAAGAAGATCGGCGCCGCTCATCAGCGAGAACCGCTTATCGAGCACCTTCTTCTTGGCAGCCGGCGGTTCGATCTGCGAAAAATCCTCCTCGGGATCGATTCGCGTTTTCGACTTTGGCGTCGGCAGTTCATCAGGCGGCAACTCGGCGGCAAAATCGTCATCGTCGGGCAACTGCGATTCGGGATCCTGCCAGGCTCTGCGTAACGAACTACTCGGCAACTGCCGCTGCATCTCTTCCTTCGGCAGTTCATTCAAAAATGAGCTCGGCACGGTCGGCGCATTCACACCGCGGAACATGCGGTACCCGGCGTAACTCAGCTGCAACTCTTCGCGAGCTCGGGTGATGCCCACAAACAGCAGTCGCCGTTCTTCTTCGAGTTTTTCTTCGTCATGCCGGCTCCGTTCGTGCGGCAGCAAGCCCTGTTCGCAGGCGACGATGAAGACGACGGGAAATTCCAGGCCCTTCGCCGCGTGCATCGTCATCAGCGAGACGCGGTCGTTTTCGGAATCGAAGGCATCGGTATCGGAGACGAGCGCGGTCTCTTCCAAAAAGGCTTCGAGCTTGCCACCTTCGGGATGCGTTACGTCGAACTGCCTCGCTGCCGTGAGGAGTTCTTCCAAGTTCGCCAAGCGTTCTTGGTCTTCCTCGCTCTCGGAATTCTGCAGCACTTCGCGATAGCCCGATTCGCTCAACACCAAGCCGACGATGTGTTCGACCTCGGCTGTGAGGGCGACGTTCAACTTGTCGACGAGCGCGACGAACTTGGCAACGGCCACTGCCGATTTTTTCGGCAGCCCTTCGACAACTCCGGCCTGGCGGGCGGCTTCGAGCATCGAGATGTTTTTGCGGCCTGCATGGTCCTGCAGCTTGTTGAGCGTGCTTTTGCCAATGCCGCGGGTCGGCGTATTGATGATCCGCCGCAGCGCGACGTTGTCGCGCGGATTGTTCAGCAGTTGCAAATAAGCCATCACGTCCTTGATTTCCATCCGCTGATAGAACTCGAGGCCGTTGACGATTTGATACGGAATGACGTGCTCGCGCAGGCCGTGCTCGAACTGCCGCGAAAGCGCGTTGGTGCGGAAGAAAATCGCGAAGTCGCGCGGCCGATACCGCCCCTGCCGCACGTAGGTCGCAATCTGATTAGCGATCTGCTCGGCTTCGTCGTTCGACGTGGGGTAGCAGGTCAGCCGAACTTTTTCACCTTCAGGGTTTTCGGTCCAGAGTTTCTTTTTCTTCCGCCGTGTGTTGTGCGAGATGAGCACATCGGCCACACGCAGAATCGCCTGCGTGCTGCGGTAGTTCTGCTCGAGCCGCACTGTTTTCACGTTCGAAAAATCGTGCTCGAATTCGAGAATGTTTCGCACGCTCGCGCCGCGCCAGCCGTAGATCGATTGATCGGGATCGCCGGTCACGCTCAGGTTCGGATGGTCGATCGATAAGGCGCGAATGATCGCATACTGAGCCAGGTTCGTGTCTTGATACTCGTCGACCAGGATGTAGCGATATTGCGAGTCGAGTTTCTTCCGTACCTCAGGACTCTCGCGCAGCAGCACCGCGACGTGTTGCAGCATGTCGTCGAAATCAACCGCGTTCGCGGCGAGCAACGCCTTTTGATACGCGGGATAAACGCGATCGACCGTGTGACTGAGCGAACTGCCGTAGAGCGAGGCTTCGCGATACTTGTCGGGCGTGATCAGATTGTTCTTGGCCGTGCTGATGGCGTGGGCAATCGCATCGGGCGAGGTGTGCGACAGTGAGACCTGTTGCTCCTCGAGCACGAGCTTCAGCAACTTGCGGCTGTCGTCCATGTCGTAGATGGAATAGTTCTCGCCGAGGCCGACATACCGCGCGTAGATGCGGAGCATGCGAGCGCAAAAGCGGTGGAACGTCCCCATCCACACGGGCTGCCCAGGCGCGAGCTTCGCGAGGCGGGATTTCATTTCGGCGGCTGCTTTGTTGGTAAAGGTCAGCGCCAGAATGCTCCGCGGCTGAATGCCGTGGCGGAGCAAGTTTGCGATGCGATGCGTGACGACGCGGGTTTTGCCCGATCCCGGCCCGGCCAGCGTGAGCATCGGGCCATCAATGTGCTCCACAGCGGCCAGTTGGGCGGCAGTCAGCGAGGCGAAGAGATCCGTCAGGGGGAGGTGGTTTTGCTCGGCGTCCATGCTTCGATTTTACCAAATTCGTCGCCGTTTGCGGCGGAGGCGAGCTAGCATAAGTCTGCTGTCACTTCATGAATCATTCTTGGAAAAATTCACGCTAGCATGTGGAAAATGAGTGACGAGCCATTATACTTTCGCCCGGCTGATTGGCTTCCAACGATTGGACGCCCAGCCAGGTTTGCAGTTTGAACCCAGTTTTTCGGGAGGGAACCCCATGAGCCGTACCCGCATTCCGCTCAGCCGCCAAGACGAACAAGCTCGCCAACAAAAGGAACGGTTGGAAATGAGCACGGCCGAAATCGGCCTCTCGGTCCGCACCACCAACTGCCTGGAAGAGCGCGGCATCTTCACTGTCCGCGACCTGCTCAACAGCACCCCGTCGCAGCTCCTCAGCATCGCCAACTTCGGCGAGAAGACGCTTGAGGAAGTTTATAAGTCGCTGGAGAAGTTCGGCTTCTTCCGTGCGTCGCGCGCCCAATTGGCCGTTCGCTAGTAGCTCACAAAATCGCGCACGCCCTGTTCGAGCGAAACCGCCGGTTGATATCCCAGCAGCCGGCGGGCCTTCGTCAGATCAGCGTGTGTCAGCGGCATGTCTTCCGATCGCGCGGGAAGGCGCTCGATGAGCGCCTTCTTCGCCGCGCATTTCTCAATGAGCGTGATCAGATCGCGCATCATCACCGGCTGATCATGGCCGAGGTTCAGGCATTCGCCCGCGATGTTCGGCGCGGTGAGCGCGCTGATCACGCCGCGGCAAATATCGCTGACGTGCGTAAAGTCGCGCAGCACGCTTCCATCGCCGAAGAGGCGAATCGGCTTTTCGTTTTTCACGGCAGTGGCAAATGCCGCGAGCGATAACTCGGGGCGCATCCGCACGCCGTAAACATTGAACAGCCGGAGCGAAACAAACGGCACGCCGTGGAGCTTGGCGTAGTTGAGTCCCAGCAATTCCGCGGCGCGCTTGCTCACGCCATAGGGACTGGCCGGGGTGCCGAGCGGCGCGTCTTCGACGAACGGCGCTTTCGCTCCCGGGCCGTAGACCGTCGAACTGCTGCTGAACAAAAACCGCTCGACCGGATGTCGCCGGGCAGCTTCGAGCAACGACAGCGTTCCTTGCACATTGTTGTGCAGCACTTCGGCCGGATGATTCACGCTGTAAGGGACGCCCGGAGAACCACCCAGATGCACGACGTGCGTGAAACGCTGCTCAGCAAACAGTTGCTCCATCGCGGCAGTATCGCAGAAGTCGGCTTCGACAATCCGCACCCGAGGCGACTTCGCCAGTTCGGCAGCATTTTGGCGTTTTAGCTGCGGGTCGTAGTAATCGTTGAAATTATCAAGGACGACGATCGTAGAACTGGCCAGCGGCGAATTTGCGGCTGCGGAGTGCTCTAAAAGCGCATGCGCTAGGTGACTGCCGATAAAACCCGCGCCACCTGTCACCAAAACCGTCATAAATCATCCCGCGAACTGCGTCACGCAGCATCAAGCCTGAGCCAACTTCGATTCCAATGTTATACTCCATTGTTCTGAGCCGATTTTCTTGCCGCGCCGGTCGATTCGCCGATCATGAGCACCTTCGACCCACCTTACGCCAAGCCGGCCCATGCTTTTCGCTCGCGGCTGTTCTTGCTGTCGCTGGTGGCGGGAGCCTGGTGGACGCTGCAGTTCATTGCCACCCACGTGCCGATCGCCTTGCCGGGGGCGGCGAACTCGCTCGACAAATATCAGCACTCGAGTGCGTTCTGCGTCCTCACCATTCTCTTATGCTCGGCCTATGAAACCTGGCGACCGCGGCGGGAGTGGGGTTACTTCGGCGTGTTCCTGCTCGTGATTGCCTACGGCGGTCTGGATGAGTGGACTCAGTCGTTCGTCGGCCGTCATTCCGACGTGCTCGATTGGTTCGCCGACTTCGGCGGCTCCGCTTGCGGAGTGGGCTTGATGTTTTTCGTCGCCGCTTTCTGGCGACGCTCAGCCGCCGCTTCCGACGCTGCTTCGGCTGCCGTCAGCACGCGATAGATCACCTGCGACGGCCGGGGCGCGAAACCGAGAAATTCCCGCTCCTCGCCGAAGCTGATCTCCTGCTTGAGCAGTCGCGTGTGTTCGAAATTGTTGAACAGACTCAGCGAATCCTTGGCCGAGAAACGTCGATCGTAGCCGTAGTTCCCCTCGCTCATGTATCGCCGCAGTTCGTTCCAATCGACGCAGAGATACTTCACGTTGCGTTTGGTGAACTCCTCGCGAAATTCCTCGACGGTCTTTTTTCCCGATCGCCAATTCAGCAGCACGCAATCGTCGAAGCACGTGTTGTAATAAACATTCGTCGCTTGCGACTTGCCGTTCAAATCCCACACGCAGGCGCCGCCGACCAGCAGCACGCCGCCGTCGCCGGTCAGACGTTCGTTCAGCCAGTGCTCGGCTGGCGTGAGACGCAAAAGTGCGAGGTCCATGGGGTCATTGGAGATTACCGGATCCTCGCGCAGATACTTCAGCGCGACGAACCACCGAGCATCGACCACGGCAGCAAAGCCGGTGAGCACGAGCACGCTGTAAAGCAAACCAACCGCGAGAAATGTGCGGGCGATGGCTGAGCCGGCGTTGTCCTTTAGCCAGGCATAACCAAACCCCGCCAAGAGCGCAAGCAGCGGCAGGGCGGGAACCAGAAATCGATCGATGCGGTGCGTCAGCAGATACCAGGCGACAAAATTAAACGCGACGAGGCCGACGGCAAGCCGGGCGAATCGCTCGATCGTTTGTGACTGCCGCGACTTGGAACGCCACTGTTGCAGCACCGCGAGGCAACCGCAGAGGGCCAGCGGCACGAGCAACGGGCTGGCTAGTGGTGAGCGAATGGCAAAGGAACTCGCTCGCTGGATGACATCGGCGACGGTGAACCGGCGCCCCGCTTTATCCTCCGGCACGGCGTGGGCTTTGACCCAGCGGGCATCTTTCTCCGGCGTACGGGTTTCGCCGCCGAGCGTCTTGGCGAGGAGTGGATAAACCGGGTTGCCGGTCAGCATCGCATTTTTGGCATACCACAGGCCACTGCCGGCCAGACCACCGATCAGCAGCAAGACCATGGCGATCGCGGCCTGACGAAGTTTCTCTAGGTGTGAGACCTGCGCGGCCTGACCGCCGCGGAGGCGGAACTTTCGCAGCAGCGTCTCGATCACCAGCGGCATGACCACGAAGATTGCCGCGGGATATTTCACGGCGGCGCCTGCTCCGGCAAAGAAACCAGCCAGCAACAGCGCCCGCCAATTTGCTTCGCCCCGCCACCAAACCCACCAGCAAGCGAGCAGATAAAAGCCGAGGACCGCGTCGTTCAAGCCGCTGATGGCAACGTGCCCGACCCAGGGCAGCGTCAAGTAGCAAACGGCAGCAATCAGTCCGACTTGCACGTTCCCCAGTCGCCGACCGATGCTCCACAGCAACAGTGCGGTGAGCGGCGCGTAGAGCGAAACGATCAGCTTGCCGGTCAAGCCGCCGAGCCACCAGGCTTCATCGCCGGCGCCGAGAATCGACGTAGCCGTGATCGCATGCATCTCGGCTCCGAGCGGCATGTTGGCATAGACATTGTGCGGCAGAAATTCAATCTGCCCGCGCTGCATCCATTCCTTCGGCGCTTGCAGGTGATACTCGCGTACGTCGAAGTCCCACGACAGCAGCACACCGCCGAACAAATACGGCAGACTCAGCAGAGCGATAAAAATCCAACCCCAGCGAGCCAGCCAGCTTTGCTTCTCGTCTTTCGTGAGCGGGATTTGCTCCACGTTCTCGTCGGCAGTTCCCAACAATCTCCACACGGCAACCGGCAGCAATAACAGGCCGATCAGCAGTCCCAGCCAAATCCACCAGGGCTCGCGCAGTGCGCCCGGTGTCGACATGCCACCGGCGAGCACCAGCAGCGAGCCTAGGTTCAATCCCGCGCCGAGCGCGAGCACGATGTGTTCAAGTTTGTCTTCGACTTTTTTTCCCGTGAGCCAACTCACCAGCAGCGAGCCAGGCCCGAGACTCGCCACCAGAATGAATAAAGCCGTGAGCACGATCGGCGCGCGATCGAAAAATCCCAGCGGCGGTTTGGCGTGACCAATATGGCCCAACCATTGGCCGATCAGATCTTCCGGCCGCATGATGCCGAGCAAGATTGTGCCGCGGTTAGCACTATCGAGAAACAGCCAGGTCCAGAAAAAAAGAATGCCGGCCAGGATGGCTGCTGTGCCCGTCCAGCGCAGGCCTAGTCGCGCGAGCAATTCGCTGGATTCAAATTGCTGCCGAGCGATGGCTGCGGCCTCGCGTGGTTTTTCTTCGCGGGCCGGTTCCTTGCGGGGCAAATCCTCGCGGCCGGGCCGCGGGCGTTTTTTCGGTGAACGGCCTGATTGCACGGAGAGGAACCTCGGGAAAGGACATTTACGCTATGCTGAGCAGTGTCGAGTTCGCAGTGCTTTTTGTACTAGCTGGCCGGCATTTTCGATACCAGCAGCATGAACCGCAGCTTGCGAAAACTTGCAGCGGTCGCCAGCCGAATTAGCCTGTATTGTTCCGCAAGACTCGCATTCGCATCGAGCCCGCCCGAATATTCCTCCCCGCACGATTCACCACCATGCCCACCGCCGACAACCGCCTTCGCGGCATCTTCACTCCGAACATCGTGCCGCTCGATAAGAACGCCGACATCAACGAGCCCGAGCTGCGGCGGTATGTCGATTGGCTGATCGATCACGGCGTGCATGGCTTGTATCCCAACGGCAGCACCGGCGAGTTCACGCGGTTCACGGTCGAGGAACGCCGCCGCGTGATCGAGATCATGGCCGATCAAACTCGCGGCCGCGTGCCGATTCTCGCCGGGGCCGCCGAAGCCAACGCTCGCGAAACGATCAAGGCTTGCGAGCATTACCACACGCTGGGTTGCCGCGCCGTCGCCATTGTTTCGCCCTTTTATTACAAGCTGTCGCCGGCCGGCGTGTATGCCTATTTCAAAGAGATCGCCGACAACAGCCCGATCGATATCACGCTCTATAACATCCCGATGTTCGCCTCGCCCATCGACGTGCCGACCGTGCAACGTCTGGCCGAAGAGTGCCCGCGCGTGGTCGCCATCAAAGACAGCTCGGGCGATCTGCCGCACATGATGCGCATGATCGCCGCCGTTCGGTCGCTGCGGCCCGACTTTAGCTTCTTCACTGGTTGGGATGCCGCCCTCATGCCCATGCTGCTGATCGGCTGCGATGGCGGAACGAACGCCACCAGCGGCGTGGCACCCGAGATCACCAAGAAGCTCTACGAACTGACTATCGCCGGCAAGATCGACGAAGCCCGCGATCTGCAATATCGCCTGCTACCGCTGTTCGACACCATGCTCTATTCGGCCGAGTTCCCCGACGGCTTCCGCGCTGCGCTCAAGCTCCGCGGCATCGATCCCGGCCCGAGTCGCCAACCGAAGTCTGATGTGCAGCTCGACCAGCTCCGCAAACTGAGCGACCAGTTGCAATGCCTCCTCGCTGCCGAAGGCTTCACCTCAGAGCCCGCCGGCGGTTGCAAGGTGCCGCCGCCGGTCGATGCCGACCACGTCGCGCGGATCGTCCAAAACGTCGTCGGCGAACTCCGCAAGCGCGGTATTGCCTAACTTGCCGCGGGCCAGCGATCACGCTATACCGAGGGGGTGTTATATAACACCCGGCGAGATTTTCTGTTTCTTGTAAAAGTCGTTTGTAGAGAACGACTTGCGCCGAAAATGGAGTGTTATATTCGGTCCAGAATATAACATTTTATAACACCTGCCCGATATGCCATTTATGCGATGGCTTTTTGCTATTTCTTCGGTTCCACTGGTGCTGGCGCCGTCACCGCTTCTTTTACCACCCGCTGAATCTCCTTTTGCAGAGCCACGGCATCGGTAGCTCCTCGGGGCAGCTCCATCAGGTCGGGCACTGCCGTGTATTCACCGGCCAAGGCCAGATCGCACACGCCTTGCCAGACATGCGGGGCGAGTTGCGGGTTGTCTTTGCTCCAGGCCAGCCAGGCGCTCTCGTGTTTGCTGTTGAGGGCGTCGAGATAGCGGCAGAGAATTTGGGGTTGGCCGCGACGGACGCTGGTCATGCCACGAGTCAAAGTGATGAGGTGCCAGGTCTTTTTCGCGGCTGGCGGAGCCGGCACGAGCTTTTCCGTGGCCAGGTAGCCTTCGAGCGTGCCGCTGATGTCGACATATTTCGTGGCTTGAATCTGCCAGCCGATGAACGGCACCTCGAGGAACGAAAACGACCGCCGTTCGAGCGTCTCGGCGCACAACTCTGTCCCATGCACCCGGCCAAACAGGCTCACAAAGCCATAGACCATGGCGATGCAGGAGAGCGTGCCCAGCACACCGAGCACGATCTTGGCCCAGATCGGCAGCCCGTTGCCGCTCCGCTTAGTGCGGACGGCCGGGGCAAAACTGGCGACTTGGGGAGCATTGCTCGCCATAAGGCTATTCCTGGTAAATCCATGCGACTCGCACTAACAGACACACGAACTCTTTCATTGTTCGCCGTGGGCGGGCGATTATCAACGGGAAAGTGCCACTCTCGTGACGTTGCCGTTTGTAAATTGACAAGTGGAACTCACGGTGCGAGATTTGGGTTGGTCTTCGTCGCCGCGATTGTAACTGTCAATTCGCTCTTGGTCATCAAAGCATACGTGCAATCAGAGCCCGCCTAATGAAACTAAACCTGCGCGATTTGTTCTGGCTGCTTTTGGTGATCGCAATTGCGATTGGCTGGTGGACTGAAACTTCCAAGGTGCGCCGCGAATACCAGCGTGTGTCAGCGCTGATTCCCGCACCGTTCATTGATGCGGTTGAATTTGCCCGCAAGAACAGTGATGTCGGTCCTCATTTCCGCCTCGCCAGGGTAAACCAAGATCATGATGGGGAGATAATGATAATGTTCCGCTCTGGCAATGGAGTCTCCGGTGCGGTTGAGCGTTGGCGAGTCACGTTCGTAGCCGGCAAGTGGAAGGTGATTTCGCATGAAAGCGAGGATGCGTAGCGCCGTCCCACCGATCTTCGCAAGTGTGCTTTTGATCATGGCGATCTACGTGGGAAGCTATCTGGTGCTAGTCGACCCAGTGGCGGAAAAGTTTGAAAAATACTCCCGGTGGCGGAATGGTGAGAGCAACTATCGCTACTGTGGATTGTGGGCCAACCGCTTTTTCTGGCCGCTAGAGACAATTGATCGGCGAGTTTGGCGGGAAATGAACCGCAAGGAACAGCGGGCAGAGCGAGAGCGCCTTATCCGGACGGGCCAATTAGTTCCTCGCCGGGGGTAATTAGTTGTCTAAGTGCGTGGATGTTTTGTCCGCGTTCCAGCGGGCTTTGCCCAATAAGCCCCGTTGCCCAACAAGTCGGATTGGCGTTCAGCTTGACGAACTGGGTAGACTGACGTGCATGCAACTCAACCTGCGCGATCTGTTTTGGCTAATCTTAGTCGTGGGACTGGGAACTGCTTTGTGGCTGTCGCGTGCCGCCGAAGGACGGCTGCGTACCCAGTTGAGGCAACGAGATGCAGCGAACGCGGAACTGAAGAGCTTGTTAGAGAGAGCGAGAGTCATTGAGTACAAAAGCGGACCGACGACGCAGATTGATAAACGATGATGAAACGTCATCACAATCATGGCTGGCCGTCGCTCCGGCTGAGCTCTTTCATACGAGGGTTGTATCGGGCGATGAAATTCACGCTGCGCGATTAGTTCTGGCTGATACTGCTATGGGCGTTGCGCTTGGGCGGTGAATTGACCGCAAGCAATTGCGAGCGCCACGCCACCCCACCAGCAAACCGCTGTTTCCTAACTAGTCACCGCTGGCTAGGGCTTACTGGGCAAAGCCCGTTCCATCCCCCAATTAGCCGTTGTGAAGTGCCTATCCCAAGCTCTATAATCAGCCACTTCCGAATTTTTCTTGTTTCGTCAGGAGCGTAGCAGTGGCCGCGGGCAAATACTTTTTCACGAGCGAATCTGTCAGCATGGGCCATCCGGATAAGTTGGCCGACCAAATTTCCGATGGCATTTTGGACGCCATCTTTGCCCAGGACCCCGCGAGCCGCGTCGCCTGCGAAACGCTGGTCACCACCGATTTCTGCTGCCTCGCCGGCGAAATCACCACCAAGGCCAAGGTCGACTTCGAACAAGTCGCCCGTAAGGTCATCCGCGAAGTTGGCTACACCGACGACAAGATCGGTTTCAGCGCCGACACCTGCAAGGTCGAGGTTCGCCTCCACAGCCAAAGCCCCGACATCGCCATGGGTGTCGATCGCGATGGCGCCGGCGACCAAGGCCTGATGTTTGGCTATGCCTGCAACGACACGCCCGAGCTGATGCCGCTGCCGATCGCCCTCTCGCATCGCATCATCAACCGCCTGACCGAAGCCCGCTTCAAGAAGGAAGTGAACTGGCTCCGTCCGGACAGCAAGAGCCAAGTCACCGTCGAATTCGAAGGGGACAAGCCGGTTCGCATCGACGCCGTCGTGGTCTCGACGCAGCACACGCCCGAAGTCAGCAACGAAGACATCACCAAGTTTGTGCGCGACAACGTCATCATTCCGGAACTGCCGGCCGAACTGAACCAAGGCGACATCAAGTTCTTCATCAACCCGACCGGCCGCTTCGAAGTCGGTGGTCCTCACGGCGACTGCGGTCTCACCGGCCGTAAGATCATCGTCGACACCTACGGCGGCTGGGGCCGTCACGGTGGTGGTGCGTTCAGCGGCAAGGATCCAACGAAGGTCGATCGCTCGGCTGCTTACATGGCCCGCTACGTCGCCAAGAACATCGTCGCCGCCGGCCTGGCCGATCGCTGCGAAGTTCAACTCGCCTACGCCATCGGCGTCGCCGACCCGGTGAGCGTGCACGTCGATACCCAAGGCACAGGCCGCGTCGACGACGAAGTGATCTGCGGTCTCATCCGCAAGTTCTTCCCGCTCACGCCGAAGGGCATCATCAAGCACCTCGATCTCCGCCGTCCGATCTACCAAAAGACCGCCGCCGGCGGCCACTTCGGTCGCGACGAAGCCACCTTCAGCTGGGAAAAGACCGACCTCGCCGACAAGCTCGCCGAAGCAGCCGGCGTCACGGCTGGTGCTCGCTAAGTAGCGTTCGCCAAACATGTCGCTCCGCACGAACCCCTAGGTTCGTGCGAGCGTGCATCATCGAAACTCAACGGGCCGCGAGGAAACTCGCGGCCCACATCTTGCGCCCCTGTTGAGGAGTAATCACAGTGACTATGAAACTCACAATCGAGGAGATTACTCGCTGGGCAGAAACGAGCGAAGTCGACGAAGAGTTTGCTCATCTGCAGGAGGAGGATTCAGATTGGTTCGATCACCATATCATTGCGAACTGCAATGACCGGGAGTTACTCAGGTTCGCTCAAAATCGGACGTCGACAAAGCGGATCATCTTTACGGTCGGATTGGTCCATCGCCTCGTGCACTACTTGTATTCGCTTCGTCAATTACCGTACCAGTTCTCCAGGTTCCAAGGGATGATACCGTTTGCTGAATACAGAACCGCACAATTAGCGCAACTTGAACAGGTTTACGAGCGCTGCCGCGTTGTCGAGGAGATGAGGAATTCAGAGCAAGAGGAAATCAAAAATTTAGGCAACATGATTTTGGACTATCGCCATGACAGGCGACTTTCTCATGCAAGCACCGCAAAGTTTCTGCAATTGCTGAACTACCAAATTGAGCAGAGCTTTCGAACAGGCGTAACTACGCATACAGCTCGAATTTGCAAGCGTTGCAATGGTCTGTTCAAGTCGTGGATCGCCGACGGTAGCGAATTGGAAGCTGAAAATTGCCCGTTTTGCAAACTCGAAATCGTCTATCCACAGAAATCCGGGCGAAATCGAAACTAAATCACTGAGGTCGAATCTCATTACCTCCAACGAATACCCGCCCAAAATAAACGACACTAAGCTTCGGTAGATCAGGTCGGTACTCCGCCGAGAGACGCCCCTTATGGCAAACGAACAGCATGCGTTTTTGCAGTCGAGCAAGCTGCCCGCGCGTGAACAGTGGCAATTGGCGATAACTCAAGCCGGCTTTGACCTTCAGCTGAATCCGGCGCTGCAGCCTCGCACGGTGGTTGGATATGTTCCGTGCCAACTCAACGGCGATGATTCCGGCGTGGAGATGCATTTCGAAAATGCGGCCGACTTTATGAATTCCTATCGCCACCTCGTCGGCTCGCGAGACTGCTGCATCACGTTTCGTTGGGGTGGGAGTATGCGCGAGTGCGCGTGTGCGATGATCGCATCATTTGCACTGGCTGAATCTTTTGACGCCGTGGTTAGCTACGAAGGCGAGGCTCCGCCTGCGAGCTTACAGGAGTTTCGCGCCGATGTTGAACGAGCAGTGAGAGACGCGGCGAAAGAGAAAAAACGAAAGCCAGCTGCCACAGCAACTCCGCTCAAGACATCGACGCCACCGCAAGGAAAACCGTGGTGGCGGTTTTGGTAGCCGCAACGGCCATCACTTGCTAACAAAGTCACATAGCACGAATCCCTAGGTTTGTGCGAGCGAGATCGAATAAACTCAATGGGCCGCGAGCAAACTCGAGGATCGGTGTATCGTGGTGCCGAAATTACCTTGTCGAAAAACAGCCTGATTCGGTGCAAAAATAGAATGAGTCGCCGCTGCCAACTTGGAAAAACTTACACAATGCCTGAAAAACTACGTACGCAATCGACTGCAACGTGGTATCTGGCTCTGCGGTTCGGACGCTAACTACGTCAATTTTACACTGACGGCAGTGCGGCAGAACAGCGCTGTAGCGTTCGATAAACATCGCTGCGCCAAATTCAATCGCAAGTCGATGCGCCGCTGTCAGTTCACGCCTGTAGGTCACCTGGAGCCCCGTAGCCTCCAATACAGAAACCTCTAGAGCGACTTCAGCATACTTTGCGAAATCACCTTTTTGCCAAGCAAGTCGTGTCTCTATTACCATCACAAACTCCTATCTAATTGGGACAATCCCCAGCTCGGCAGGGTGGCATGGGTTCTACCCATGTATGCCGATGAATTTTGCACGAGGTCGTACCGCAATGCCACGCAAAATCGAAGCCTTTCTTAGGTAACGACGCGCTGCTGTGGCTGGTAAAATCGAGTGGCATCATCCCGTGATCGGAGCGTTAACGAATGAATCCGGATCCAAACTTATCGCCCGACCCGTTTGATCCTGAGCCGGCCTGGTACCGTCATCTGCTAAGCAGACTCCCAGGTTCGTGCCTCGTATCATTTATCATGCTCGCCATCGTGATTCCGGCACTGCTTTGGATTGGTTCAATAATTGTGGGATGGTTGATGAACTAAAAGTCGCAAAGGTCAAGTCGCGTAGCACGAACCCCTAGGTTCGTGCGAGCGCGTCATTGGAGATCGGCGTGTTGCACCTAAAGCCAGATGGCGGAGTTGATCTTGAGCATCGAGCAACGTTCTTTCTGCGCGGCAGTCAGCAACGATTCTTGGCAACCACTCACGATCGCTTGCTTTCAATTGTTCATCCCGGTTCGCAATCAGTGCAACTCATTCAACTGCCTGAAAAGATTCGGGCGGTTTGTCCGCATCCAACGTTGGAGTGCTTTGCGTGGATTGATGCAACTACCGGCTCGCTTCGAATTCATGATTTTGGCGAGACTGGGACTCAAATTACAAAGCACCTGCCCGGCTCGGAAAGTTGGCCCTTACAGGGCTGGGAGGACTGTCATTTTGATTCGACGGGCGATTACTTATGGCTCGTTGCCAATCGTGACAGCGAACATTGCGAAATCCAACTCGTCGAGTCTCGGTCGGGTGACATTGTTGGGAAGACAATAATCGACGACCCTTTCTCCGGCAGCTATTGTTCGTTTCACGTCGGCAACTACGCAGGAATGATCGCGCTGTGGTTGGGCGCGGGACAAGACGGTCAGCAAATATATTGGTTGCAGCAAACAGAGAGTGGAATTTCCTGCACGTTAGTTCAACACCTAGCGAATACTACACCGCCAGTCTTTTCGCCCAGTGGTCGCAGCTTTCAGGTTTTCCTCACCGAGAGGCTGGAGATTGTTCGTTTTGACTTTGACTCGATGGTAAAGTTCGCGGAAGCGACGCTGGACGATGATGACGATATGTTCTCCGAATCCTTTGCCTGGCTCGACGATCGATGGGCGCTAGCCGGCACCAACGAAGGACGAGTCTATGCAGTCGACACCGAAGGGATGAAAATCGAACAGGAAGTTGCCATCGCAGGCCACGAACCTCGACTGGTCGGAGATTACTTTCCAGAACTGGCGAAGGAGACCGGAGTAGCAACCGACATCTCGCATTTTGGGCAACTTGGCGACCTCATTGTTTTCGTCTACCGCCGCGACAAAGAATCGGGTTTGGAGAATTGGAAAGATAGCTTGCTCTGGTTTCGGGCAAGGTGGCCTGTTTGATTCGAGAATCGACATGCACGAATTCCGCGTCACCAAGTACAACCCGCAGTTCCGTACGCCGCGGGGTACATACTCGCGCAGCGAATGGACGTCGCGCAGCGATATTGGTCGAGTGTATGAAGGCGTCGAGTTAACTCTCGCGGAATATCAGCGAGTAGAAGATGCCTACCTCGGCGCGGCGGCTGCCTTTCTGAGTGAAGCACAGGTGGCACAAGTTACCGTTTGCGGGCTCGAACTCGCGTTGATTGACTATCCGCCGGTTGCTGAAGGTGAGCAGCTGACGATCGAGCAACTCCGCGAAGCATTGCGCGGCGTTTTGCGCGAGGAATTCTGGTGCCGATTCGAAGCCGACAACGCCTTTGTTCACGTCGGCTATGACTATCGGCGTGCCGCAGCCTTGCCCCAAGGCCCGTCGTGCTGCTGACGAGAGCGGGCTGTTTGTTGAAGAGTTTCGGTCTCCTCACCGGGCAGAAAGCAAAGACTGAGCCAGTTGCTTACGGCTCGGCCAGAATGCTCCGCAGCTTCGCTGCTTCATCGGCTGACAAGGTTTTCAGCAACGGCCTGAGCGTGCGGTTGCCGACCATTTTGCCGTCGGCTCGCATGTAGAGCCAATCGGAGATGTCGGCTTCGGGGATCTCGATGCGATCGCCCATCTTCACGCTCTTCACCGTGTTCGGATCGTTGTTGATCACGCCGAAGATCTTGCCATCTTTGCGTTCGACGTTGTTGGCCCAGAAATGCTCCACTCCGTTGGCATCGGTGATTCTCACCTTGATGGCAAAGTCACCAACGCCGCGATCGCGCTTCTCAAAGGCCTCCCAGAAATTCGGCAGAGTTTCGCGGGCTTTTTCAATGGCAGCGTTCATCTCGGCGTCGTCGCCTTGGACGTTCACCGTCCGATCGCGATCCAATGCGCCGCCGCAGCCAACGAGTGCCAGCAGGGTTACCAACAATGCGAGGACAACTGGTCGACGATTCATTCGCAGCGCCTTAACAACCGGTATTAAAAATCCGATCCCCCGCGTCACCCAAGCCCGGAATGATGTACTTCCGACTGTTGAGTTCCGGATCGATGACGCAGACATAGATTTGCGTATCGGGAAATTCGCGTTGCACGGTTTCGACACCCTCGCGTGAGGCAATGACCGAGAGAAGCTTGACTTGCTTCACGCCCCAGCGTTGCAAGGCTTGCAGGGCGGCCACGGCTGAGCCGCCGGTGGCGAGCATGGGGTCGAGCACCAGAGCTACGTCAACCGGATGCGACATCGGCAGTTTGCTGTAGTACTCCACGGGTGTGGCGGTGGCTTCGTCGCGATACAAACCGAGGTGCCAGACTTCGGCGCACGGAATCAAATTTAAAATCGGATCGACCAAACCCAGCCCAGCCCGCAGAATCGGCACGAGGCCGATCCGCTGCGCGAGCGTGTGGCAGGTGGTGGTGGTCAGGGGCGTTTGCACCTCGACCGGTTCCGTGCCGAGGTCTTTGGTCGCTTCATAGGCCAGTAGCACGCCGAGGCGCTGAATGAGCTGCCGAAATTCTTCGGGCTGCGTCGTCTGATCGCGGAGTCGGGCCAGGTGGTGCTGCACCAGCGGATGTTTGAGTTCTAGGGCAGTTTGCGCAGTATTCTCGCAGAAGGCAGTGCTCATGACGGGACTCACGCGAAAGAAGACGCGGGCGGAAGCGATGGCTCCGTTGTACCGCAGAAATTGGCAGTCGTCAAAGGAAGGAAATCGTCGCGCAGCCGTAGCTGGAAGAGGGGGGACAGTGGCCGCTGTGGGACTTGAACCCACACACCTTTCGGCACAAGATCCTAAGTCTTGCGTGTCTGCCAATTTCACCAAGCGGCCAGTTTGAATCAGTTTACTGTGAACGGAGTGACACTTCCAGGCTGCTCGGCAAGCGGTTCTAGCGAGAAAGAGTGCCGCAGACAAATTCGAACCAATACTTGGCGAAGTAGGGCTGCGCGAAATGACTGAACGTCAACAGCGTGCTGAAGGCCGCCGTCGTGCGACATTCGCAGCCATCGACCCGGGTTGCATTCCAGCAGTTGGCAAAGAAGGAAAAGAGCAACGCCGTATGTAGCAGCGCATACAGCCATTGTTGAACCTGGAACAATGCGAAGCCGCCGACCACGGGCACTTCAAGAAACGCGTGTTTCATATCCGCATCCAGCGGAAGAAAGAGAATGAACAGAGTCCAAAGAAAATGGCTCGCGACGGTGCAGATAATCACGGTGCCGAGTGCTGGCAGAGTGAACCGATTGCGAATATCGATCGACGAGAGTTGTGCAGCCTGCGGATCCTGGCGGGTCAGGCTCGCGCCCAGCCCCAGGCATCCATAGAAAATGACTGCATAAACAAATAAGCACAGGGCCGGCACGAAGCAGCGCAGACCAAACAGCACGGACATGCCAACGCCGAATAGCAGAAATTTTCGCAGCGAGAACGATGCTCGCGGAGCACCGTTCTCGGGCTGACGATTTCGACGCAGCAGCGGTTTGATTCTCGGCGTGGCCCGCATGCTGATTCATTCGGGGCCACGTATCGACTTTATTCCGCCAGTTCTTTCCACACGCGAAATGCCGGATGCGGTTGGCGTTTGGGATCAAGCAGGCCCCAGGATTTTTCGATTTCGAGTTTCGATTCCTGGCTCTTCCACGGAAGATCGAAGGCTTCGAAGCCGATGCCGTGGCTGACCCAGACCGGGGCCGTCGGTTTGTCGTCGATCACGGCGATGGTGCCGGCGGCGGTGTAGTGATGCCAGTACTCGCTCTGCGAAGTGGGCGTGTACATCGCATTGCCGGCGTGCGGAAAGCCGGTCTCTTTCACGAGAACTGCTTTGCCGGCGCGCTTGGCGATCTTGGCGGCTTCCTCGCGAGTCCAGGCCGCGGCTTTTTCAGCGGCGAGGTCTTTGCGATCGAAGACCGGGTGAATGTTCGGGCAGCAGAACTCGCCGAACTTGAGGATCACGTCGTTCGTGTAACCGTGCAGCGGTTCGCTGGTGCTAATCGGCACGTTCTTCGGCAGCAACGGGCGGATGCGCTGTTCGGCAATGGCGAGATCTTCGAGCTCATAGCGTTTGAAAGTAATCCCTTCGTTGCCGACGAGCACGCCCATCACGAGCTTGCCATCGTATTGTCGTGCGAGAGCAGCGACGCCGTCGATTTCATTCGTCGATTTCGGATTCCAAATGGCGAGGAGCACTGCGCGATAGCCCAGTTCCTTGGCCACGCCGAGCACGCGCGGCGTGCATTGCTCGTGATAACCGTACAGCACCAAGCCATCGAAGGCCGGCCGCAACGCCGCGAGATCGGCACGGATCGAGCTCGTCAGCAACTTCCCCTGATTGGCTTCGTTGCGCGGATCGAGCTCGGCGGGCGTATAGCAAATCATCCGGCCCGGATTTTCCTTGGCCGTGAGGTAGGAATAGAGCGGATAGGAGTGATCCTCTTTGTGCTGTGCCAGCGCCGGCGAAAGGAGGCCAACGAGTGCAATCAGGACAACGAACGATGACAGTGGGAACTTCATGGAACTCGCCAGACGGGGAGGATGGGATTGCGAGACGCGAAAAGATACCCTCAAAATGTAGAGCCAATTCGCGGCCAAGGAAATGAGCTCAGGAATTCAGCGAGGGAATCTGCAATGCGTGTTACTGCCATCCGTTGGTCGCTGCCACTGCTGTTGTTACTGAACTTGTTGGTTATTTGCAGTGAATTGCGGTCTGCCGAAAAACGGCCCAACGTGGTGATTTTCCTGGCCGATGACGCCGGCTGGGGCGATTACAGCCGCAACGGCAACCGGCAGGTCTCTACGCCGCACATCGATTCGATCGGGGCGAGCGGCGTGACGCTCGATCGCTTTTTCGTTTGCCCCGTTTGTGCACCGACGCGGGCCGAGTTCCTCACTGGCAGGTACCATCCGCGAACCGGCGTGCATGGCGTGTCGACCGGCCAGGAGCGGATGAACCTCGACGAACGAACTATCGCCGAAGCATTTCAACGCGCCGGCTACGCAACCGGCGCCTTCGGCAAATGGCACAACGGCAGCCAGGGACCCTACCATCCGCTGGCCCGCGGGTTTGATGAGTACTACGGCTACACCTCGGGCCACTGGGGCGAATATTTCGACCCGCCGCTCGAGCACAACGGGCAGGCCATTCGCGGCAAGGGCTACATCGTTGATCTCTGCACCGATCAAGCGCTCGCCTTCATCGACAAGAACCGCGAGAAATCATTCTTCTGCTACGTCCCCTTCACCACGCCTCATTCGCCTTGGGCGGTGCCGGAAAAAGATTGGGCCCGCTTCAAAGACAAGCCGATCACGCAGCGCGGCGGACCGCAGGAAGACCTCGACGAAACGCGCTGCGCTCTGGCCATGCTCGAAAACCAAGACGGCAACGTCGGCCGCGTGCTGGCGAAACTGGATGAACTGAAACTGAGCGACAACACCATCGTGCTCTACTTCAGCGACAACGGCCCGAGCACGCCGCGCTGGACCGGCGGCATGAAAGGGAAGAAGGGAACGACCGACGAAGGAGGCGTGCGCTCGACTTGCTTCCTGCGCTGGCCGGCGAGATTGCCGAAGGATCGCACCGTGAAAGAAATCGCCGGCGCGATCGATCTGCTGCCGACGCTGTTGTCACTCGTGAGCATCGAGCGAGTTGGTGATAAACCACTCGACGGCCGTGATCTGTCGCCGCTGTTGCTGGGAACGAGCAGCGAGTGGCCGGAGCGGACGATCTTTTCGAGTTGGAATCGCAATGTGAGCGCGCGAACGCAACAGTATCGTCTCGATAACAAAGGCGAGTTGTTCGATCTCGCAAATGATCCCGGTCAAATGACCGCGGTGACGAAAGAGCATATGGCCGTCGCAGACAAGTTGCTCGCTGAAGTGAAGGCCTGGAAAAAAGACGTCGGCCTAGGAGCACAACCAATGGAGACGCCGAAGGGGGCGAAGAAGAGCGTCGATCCGCGACCGATTCCCGTGGGCTACAAACCGCTGCCGCGCACCTGGCTGCCGGCCCGCGATGGCGAACCGAATGGCGGTGTGAAACGAAGTTCGAGTGCGCCGAACAGTTCGTATTTTGTGAACTGGACGAGCAAGGACGATTCGCTCGTTTGGGAAATCGACGTGCTGACGACCGGCAAGTATGCCGTTGAGATTCTTTACACCTGTCCGCTGGAGTCGGCGGGCTCGACGATCGAGTTGACGCATCAACAAAACAAGCTAGCGGGCAAAGTCGCGCCCGGTTGGGATCCGCCGCTGTACACCAATCAGGACACGATTGCACGGCCGGCAGGGGAGTCGAAAATGAAGCCGTTCCGCTCCTTGTCGCTCGGCACGCTGGAGTTACAGGCTGGCCGCGGGCCGCTCACGCTGCGGGCATTAGAAATTCCCGGCAAGGAAGTGATGCAACTGTTGGAACTGAATTTAACGCTGATCTCCCCCTAATTCGGAGTGGCGATCGGTGTCTGTGATCCCGGCATTCCATTTGCGGTTCTGATGGCAGAGAACCACTATGAGTGCCGTTGCCAGTCACATGTCGAATGCCCCTGCGCGCCGCGATCGCGTGCTGCCGTGGGTGCCACTTTTGGCGCTGATTGCCATCGTGCTGCTGTGCGGCGCGTCGTTGCATCCGGCGGTGTCGGCGTGGTTGTTGGCGGCGTCGATCTATGTTGGATTCAAGTGGCTCGCCTTCGCCAACTCATCGGTCGCGCGGCGGGCATCGCGGCGCGATTCGTTATTGTTTCTGCTTCTCTGGCCGGGGATGGATGCGGATGCGTTTTTGACCGAGCGTCCAGTGACGCAACCGAACGTCCGCGAAGTTGCTTCGGCGGCGGCGCTGATGCTGCTGGGGCTGATCACGATCTTTGCGTTACCAACGCTCCCGCTCTCGACGGAAGTGCGCGGCTGGACCGCCCTCGTAGCGATTGCCTTGTTTCTGCTGTTCGGCGTCGCCCAGACAATCTCGATCGCCTGGCGAATTTGCGGTGTCGATGCGCAGCCGATCATGAACAAGCCGATGCGAGCAACGTCGCTGGCTGACTTTTGGGGCGCGCGATGGAACTTGCCGTTTCATGACATCGGCAGGATCTTTGTTTGGCGGCCGGTCGCGAAGCGCTTCGGCTGGCCGACGGCGACGATGGCCGTCTTTTTATTCTCGGGCGTCATCCATGATCTGGCGATGTCGATTCCTGCCCGCGGCGGCTGGGGATTGCCGACGATCTACTTCCTGCTGCAGGGAGTTGCGGTACTCTTCGAACGAAGCCCGCTCGGGAAACGTTGGCAACTCAGCCGCGGTTGGCGCGGCCGAGCATTCGCTGCACTCTTCGTGCTCGGACCGCTGGGGCTGTTATTTCACCAACCGTTTTTGCAACGGGTTGTGCTGCCCACGATCGACTGGCTCACACCGAGCTAGTTCAGTCGAGCTAATTCCACCACGGGGCTTCAGCAGCGCCGGTACGGGCCTTCGCGCTGTCGCGAGTACCGCTGATTGCTGGTTGCACAACCGTTTTATCGGCTGCCTCCCAGCTGTTGATCGACACGCCGCCCGACGCCGTGATGACCCAGTTATTTCCCTTCTTCGTTGCACTCGATTGCGTGGCGACTTTCTTCGGCGAATTCCACTTATCGAGTCCGCTCTTGCTTGAGGTGGAAGTGAGCTGCGGCAGATCGCATTTGGCCTTGGCGGGTAGACCTTCCTTGGCGAAGAGGGCGGCGATGACGCACATGTCCATTACGTTGCGGAGTTCGCCGAAGACGGGCTCCTGCACGGCGAGTTCGTCGTACTTGGAAGTGAACTGGTCGCTCCACTTTTGCGCGATCGGGCTGGCCTTGCCGGTGCCGCGAACTGTGCCGGCTGCGTTGTTTACAAATTCATCTTCGGTCTGAACTTTCACTCCTTTACCTCGCAGCTCCCAAGCCAAGCCGTCTTCGCTGCGCCCCATAGGTTCGTAGTTGCACGCCATCCACCAGCGGGGCATCATGTTGTCGATCTTGGCTGGGGCCATATCGATAAAACTCACCAGCCCTTTCACCGGCGAAGGCTCGAGCTTCATGCCGATGCGTTTCATCTTGTAATCGGCTGCGACCAGCACGCAGGCGAAGTGCGAAGTCTCCGGCGCACCGCTGATCGTGATCTGCTGATCTCCGAAGGCCTTTTCGATGGCGCCGACGATACCGGCCGTAAACGTCTTCTGAGTCGACATCAGTTGCTCGTATCGTTGACGCCCCTCCGCAGTCGGATCGATCGAGCAAGAGAGCTTCCCCTGCCGTGCCGATTCGACGGTGCGAAATGCAACGAGCAGATCTTCGAGATTGAGCACCGGCCGACCTGTGGTCACACCCACGGTGTTTCCCTTGCCGTCCATTTTCCAGCCTTCGCCCGGACCTGCCAGCACGATGTCGTTGCTCTCGGGATAGAGCAGCACATACTGCAACCGCTGAATGCCGGCCAGGAATTTGATTTCTTCCGGCAGCGTGCGGCAGGTATTCTGGCCATGCTCGCTCAAGGCTTGTTCGATGGATCGGAGCGAAATCTTACGAAGTTCGGTCGGTTTCTTCTGCTTAGCAGTAGGCCCCTGCAGTTGCTCGAGCAACAATTCGTTCAGCTGTTTGAGTTCCAGCGGGTCGGTGTTTCCAAGCGCCCCCTCGGCGCTGATCGAAACACCGCCGACTTGATTGCCATAGCCGTTACCACGGTTGTTGCCAGCAAAAGCTGAGGTGCAGGCAACGAGAGAGAGTACGAGCGCAAGCACCGCGCAGACGCGAACAGACATCAGTGGACTCCTCACCAAAAGAGCCTGTCAGCGCAAAGAACGGTGGAAAGAATTTCCACTTGCGCGACAGTGGTTATGGCGACATAGTCCCTGAAGCCATGAACCAACCTTACTGGTTGCTGCTGGGTAATACAACAAAGAAGTAGACGGGGATGCTCTTTCGTTGCAAATAAACGAAAGAGTTCCGGATTACTCAGGCACAGCGCCCACCCCAGTGGCGGCTAGTTCCACCACAGATTTTCGCTGGCGCCGGCGACTTGCTTCGCCTTGCCACGAACTTCACCAACGGCTGGCTGAACCACGGTCTTATCGGCCGCTTCCCAGCTGTTGATCGATACGCCGCCCGAAGCCGTGATCACCCAGTTGGCACCCTTCTTGGTCGCGCTGCTTTGAGTCGCTACTTTCTTCGGCGCGAGCCACTTGTCGAGCGCGATCTTGCTTTGGCTCGAGGTGAGCTGCGGCAGTTCGCACTTGGCCTTGGCGGCAAAGTCTTCTTTCGCGAAGAGGGCGGCGATGACGCACATGTCCATCACGTTACGGAGTTCACCGAAGATCGGTTCCTGCACGGCGAGTTCATCGTACTTCGACGTGAACTGCTCGCTCCACTTCTGAGCGGCTGGGCTGGTCTTGCCGCTGCCGCGCACCGTGCCGGCGGCGTTGTTCACAAATTCGTCTTCGGTTTCGACCTTCACCCCTTGGCCGCGAATTTCCCAAGACAGGCCATCTTCCGATTTGCCCAGCGGTTCGTAATTGCAGGCCATCCACCAGCGAGGCATCATGTTGTCGACGCGGGCCGGAGCCATGTCGATGTAACTGCTGAGGCCCTTAACGGGCGAGGCTTCCAGCTTCATGCCGATCCGCTTCATCTTGTAATCGGCTGCGACCAGCACGCAGGCAAAGTGCGAAGTCTCCGGCGCACCGCTGACCGTCACCTGTTGATCGCCAAAGGCTTTTTCCACGGCGCCGACGATCGCTGGACTGAACGTCTTTTGCGCCGACATCAGCTGTTCGAAACGCTGCCGACCTTCGGCAGTCGGATCGATCGAGCACGAGAGCTGACCTTGCCGAGCGGCTTCGATGGTGCGAAAGGCGACGATGAAATCGTCGAGATTCAAAACGGGCCGGCCCGTGGTCACGCCGACCATGTTGCCCTTGCCGTCGAGCTTCCAACCTTCGCCGGGACCAGCCAGGACGATGTCGTTGCTCTCGGGATAGAGCAGGACGTATTGCAGCCGTTGAATGCCGGCGAGGAAGCGAATTTCTTCGGGCAGGTTGGTGACCGGCGCCCCGCCGTTCATCGCCAGGGCTTCTTCGATGGCGCGGAGCGAAATCTTCCGCAGTTCCACGGGCTTCTTGAGCTTGCCCGAGGGACCTTGCAATTGTTCTTGCAGGAGTTCGTTCACCTGCTTGAGCTGCAGGGGATCGGTCGTGCTAATCGCCCCTTCGGCGCTGATCGATACACCACCGACCTGATTGCCGAAGCCATTGTTATTGCGGTTGCCGGCGAAGGCCGCGCTGACGAAACCCACCGTCCACAAAAACGCCACCAGAACAGAGACACGCCAAGACATGGATAAGGACTCCTCACCAAAGAAACGCCCATGCCGAGCGCTGTGGAAGTAGCCTCCACCTACCCGGCAGTTTTATGGCGACAAAGCCCCTGAAGCCATTTCCTCCAACGTTAATTGTTCGTCGTTTTCAACACAATCAAGAAGCTCGCCAACTACGACAATTTGGCCAGAAATCGGCGAAATCCGGGCGGTCGTACGGCAAAATCGGGCGGAATATTTCGGAATCGTTAGCTTAGTTCCACCACAGCCCTTCGCCAGCCCCGGCGACGGCCTTGGCTTTGTCGCGGGTGACGGCAACCGCCGGCTGCACGACCGACTTGTCCGCGGCTTCCCAGCTGTTGATCGACACGCCGCCGGAGGCAGTAATGACCCAGTTACTCCCCTTTTTCGTCGCGCTCGATTGCGTGGCGACCTTTTTCGGGGCGTTCCACTTATCGAGCGATGTCGAACCCTTGGCCGACGTCAGCTGAGGCAGATCGCATTTCGCTTTCGCGGCGAGATTCTCCTTGGAGAAGAGAGCCGCGATCACGCACATATCCATCAGGTTGCGGAGATCGCCAAACACCGGCTCATGCACCGCGAGCTCATCGTATTTTGCCGTGAACTGGTCGCTCCATTTCTGAGCCGCCGGGCTCGCCTTGCCGCTGCCGCGCACCGTGCCTTCGGCGTTGTTCACAAATTCATCTTCGGTCTGCACCTTCACCCCCTGGCCGCGCAGTTCCCAGGCGAGGCCATCTTCGCTGCGGCCCATCGGTTCGTAATTGCAGGCCATCCACCAGCGCGGCATCATGTTGTCGAGACGGGCCGGGGCCATGTCGATGAAGCTCGACAAACCTTTCACGGGCGATGCTTCCAGCTTCATGCCAATCCGTTTCATCTTGTAGTCGGCAGCTACCAGCACGCAGGCAAAGTGCGAAGTTTCCGGCGCGCCGCTGATGGTGATCTGTTGATCGCCAAAGGCCTTTTCGATGGCGCCGACAATCGCCGGCGTGAACGTCTTTTGTGTTGACATGAGTTGCTCATAGCGTTGCCGCCCTTCCGCCGTCGGATCGATCGAGCAGGAGAGTTGTCCGCGTCGAGCGGCTTCAACCGTGCGAAACGCAATGAGCAAATCTTCGAGGTACAACACCGGTCGGCCCGTCGTCACGCCGACCATGCTTCCCTTGCCGTCGAGCTTCCAGCCTTCGCCGGGACCAGCGAGCACGATGTCGTTGGTTTCGGGATAGAGCAGCACATATTGCAGCCGCTGAATGCCGGCCATGTATTTGATTTCTTCGGGCAACGACGAGATCGGCGCCTGGCCGAGCGTGGAGAGGGTCTCTTCGATCGCCTTGAGCGAAATCTTGCGGAGTTCGACCGGCTTTTTCAGTTTCGCCGAAGGACCCTGCAGCAATTCCTGAAAGACGTCGTTCGTTTCTTTCAGAGCCAGCGGATCGACTTTGCCGATCGCGCCTTCCGCGCTAATCGATACACCACCGACCTGATTGCCGTAACCAAAGTTGCGATTGTTGCCGGCGACCGCCGTACTGACAAAGCTCAACAACAACACCAATACGACGATACGAGACATGCCGTTGCTCCTTCCGCAGGTGCGCGACATCGGCACGGCAATCTGGCTATACGATTGGCCGCGCTCGCGCATAACGCAGGGATTTCTGGCACGATAATCAGATATTTCGCACAGTACAAATTCGATGAAGAAGGTGTAATCTAATGCGACAAATTGGCGTAATTCAGCCAAGATAGGCTTATTAGGCTAACAACTTCGTCAGGATTTCGCCGTGCACATCCGTCAGGCGGAAGTCGCGCCCCTGGAAGCGAAAAGTCAGCTGCTTATGGTCAATTCCTAGTAGATGCAAGATCGTCGCATGAATGTCATGCACGTGCGCCGGATACTCGGCCACACCAAAGCCTAGTTCATCGGTCTGGCCGATCGTCTGGCCCGCTTTCACGCCCCCGCCGGCAAACCACATGGTGAAGGCATCGATGTGGTGGTTGCGGCCGGTCTTCTCGCGGTTCTCGCCCATCGGCGTGCGGCCGAACTCGCCGCCCCAAATCACCAGCGTGTCCTTGAGCAAATCGCGGGCTTTGAGATCCTTGACCAGCGCCGCGCAGGCCTGGTCGGTTTCTTTCACCACCTTGGGAAAATCGTCCTCGAGCGTTTCGCCGGCGCCGCCGTGGCTGTCCCAGTTGGTGTGATAGAGCTGCACAAACCGCGAGCCACGCTCGACGAGTCGGCGGGCCAGCAGGCAGTTGCGGGCAAACGACGGCTTGGCGGGATCGACGCCATACATGTCGAGCGTCCCTTGCGTTTCATCGCTGATATCGATCAGTTCCGGCGCGCTCGATTGCATGCGATAAGCCATTTCATAAGCATTGATTCGCGTCTGAATCTCGTCGTCGCCGGTTTCCTTCAGTCGCAGCGCGTTGAGGCCACGAATTGCATCGAGCGCGGCGCGTTGTTTCTCCTGATCGATTCCCTTGGGATTCGTCAAATTCAAGATCGGTTCGCCCTGACCGCGCAAAGGAACCCCTTGATAAGTGGTCGGCAAGAAACCACTTCCCCAATTCACCGCGCCGCCGCGGGGTCCGCGCGGACCACTCTGCAGCACCAGAAAGCCCGGCAGATTCTGCGATTCGCTGCCAATGCCATACGTCACCCACGAGCCCATCGACGGCCTGCCGAACTGGCCGCTGCCGGTGTTCATAAAGAGCTTGGCCGGCGCGTGGTTGAAGAGCGAAGTCTGGCAAGTTTTCAAAACGCTGATGTCGTCGACAATGCCCGCGGTGTACGGCAGCATGTCGCTGACCCACGTGCCGCACTGGCCATGCTGCTCAAACTTTTTCCGTGTGCCGAGCAGCTTCAAGCCGTTGCTGGTGTTCATGAAGGCAAAGCGTTTGCCTTCCACATAGCTCTGCGGAATCTGCTGGCCGTTCAATTCGACAAGCTTCGGCTTGTGATCCCACAGTTCCAGCTGCGAAGGTCCGCCGGCCATGAAGAGGTAAATGACGTTCTTCGCTTTTGGCGCGTGATGCGGACGAGCCAGCGCCGGCGCTGCCGACGATTGTTCTTGCAACAGCGTTGTCAGCGCGAGCGCGCCGATGCCGAGCGGGCATTGCTGGAAGAAATGCCGACGGGTGATATCGCGGAGCGTATTGGATGGAATGTTCATGGGAAGCACAGATTCCAGGTCCCGTAGCTCGAAGCCATGCTTCGAGAGACGGGACGTTCTTTTGCAAAATGGGCCGGGCTCACTGGTCCGCAGCATGGCTGCGGACTACGTGATCCTTATTCTCTTGTGATGGTCTCATCCAAATTCAATAACACTCGTGCCTGGCTGAGCGTATCCAATTTGCTCAGCAGTTCTTTCTCTTGCATCGTCGGCGGCCGCGAAACACAGCGTTCAAACGCCACAACGAGGCCATCTTTTTGAATCACCTTTTCCAGTGACTGGGCAAATTCAAAATGGGCGGCATCATTGAGCAGCGAGAGCGCTTGCAACGGCGTATTGCTGCGGATGCGGCGCGTACACGTACTAAAACCTTCCGGCGCGTCGAACACGCTGAGCGATGGCGGTGGCGTGGCGCGGAAGACAAAGGTGTAGAGGCCGCGGCGATAACGATCGTCACCCTTGCTCAGCGGCCAAGGACGCTTCACCTGGCCGAGGCCGAGAACGCCCTCGGGAATCGGCGGATAAACGGGTGGGCCGCCTTGTTTCTCGGCGAGCAGACCACTCGCTGCCAGCGAAACATCGCGCACAATCTCGGCATCAAGTCGCAGCCGAGTTTGTCGCCAAAGGAGATAGTTTTTCGGATCGACCACGAGGCCACGGCTCTGCGGCGTGACCGTGCTCGATTGACGATAAGTATCCGACGTGACAATTAACTTGTGGAGCTTCTTCAGGCTCCAGCCGTTGTCGCGAAAGTCGACCGCCAGCCAGTCGAGCAACTCCGGATGCGTCGGCGGCGAACCCATCGTGCCAAAGTCGTTCTCGGTTTCGACCAGTCCGCGGCCGAAGTACTGCTGCCAGACGCGATTCACAATCACCCGCGCGGTGAGCGGATTCTCAGCGGTCACCAGCCAGTTGGCGAGTTGCAACCGGTTCGGCCGCTTCTCGGTTTTCAGCGGTGGCAGCACGGCGGGAACACCTTCGGTCACTTCCGCATCAGGCCGAGTGAAATCTCCCTTGAGAAAGATCGTCGTTTTCCTCGGTTGCTTCATCTCTTCCATGACCATCGTCGTCACGCCACCCTTTTGCAGCGCGACGAGTTCGAGATACCGCTCGTTGATGGCTCGATAATCCTGATCGGCAGCGCCCGGACCGACTTGAAACAGCGCCCGCGTGTGTTCGAAAGATCGCTTTTTCTTCTCGATCGCAATGGCCTTCGTCGCTTCGGGCGTGAAGAGCGAGCGCGACATCGGGCCAAGCTCTTCTTCCCACTTCGCATAATCGTCGGCGTACTTTTTGAAGTACGCTTTCAGCTTTTGTTCGAGTTCCTTGATCTCGGCATCGACTTCCTTAGGATCGACATCGCCGTCAATCACTCGCAGCGTCGGTTCGCTTTGATTGTTGAAGAACGCAAAGAGCTGGTAATACTCCTTGTGCGAAATCGGATCGAACTTGTGGTCGTGGCACTGCGCGCAAGCGATCGTCAAGCCGAGCCAAACCGTGCCCGTCGTGCCAACGCGATCGATCACGCTCTCGATGCGGAACTGCTCGGGATCGATGCCACCTTCCTGATTGATCTGTGTGTTGCGATGAAAACCGGTCGCTATCTTCTGCGGCTCGGTCGCATCGGCCAGCAGATCGCCGGCGAGTTGCTCGACGGTGAATTGATCGAAAGGCAAGTCGCGGTTGAGAGCACTGACGACCCAGTCGCGATACTTCCAGATCTGCCGCGGCGCGTCGATGCTATAGCCATTGCTATCGGCGTAGCGGGCCTGGTCGAGCCACCAGCGACCCCACCGTTCGCCGTAGTGAGGCGATTCCAAAACTTGGTCGACCGCCCGCTCCCAGGCCTGCGGACTGTCATCGGCAACGAAGGCCGCGACCTGCGCCGGCGTGGGCGGCAGGCCGAGCAGATCGAGATACAAACGGCGAATCAGGGTGTGCTTGGCGGCCGGTGAAGAGAGTTCGAGTTTGTCTTGCTTCAATCGCGCGACAACGAACGCATCAATCGGATGCTTCACGCCGACGTCTGGCAGCGGCGCTTTCTTGGGCGCGATGAAAGCCCAGTGGCGATCGTCGCTTGGTTGTTCATCGGCAGGCGCTTTGGCTCCTTCGTCGATCCACCGCTTCAGCAGCGCGACCTGGGCCGCATCTAGCGGCGGCCGTTTGTACGGCATCTTCGGCACGTAGTCGTGCTTGCCCTCGATTGTCTGAATGAAAATGCTTTCAGCACTTTTGCCGGGCACGATCGAAGGCCCACTCACGCCACCGGCAATCGCCGCCGCGGCGGTGTCGAGCTTGAGATCGCTTTTCTGCGTCAGTTTGCCGTGACACTTGACGCAGGCAGCTTGGATGACCGGCTTGATATCGCGCAAATAATCAACGGGCTCCGCGGCTGACAGCGAAACGGCAAACAGCGGTAGCAAGCAAAGCGGCGAGAATTTCATGGCGAGCGCAAGCTGGCGGGAGGGAGAGGACCGACTCTTATCTTAGCGGTCTGCCGGGGAATTCACCAGAAAATCACGCGTCGTCTTTCGTAGTTCTCTGCGCGAGAAAGATTGCCAAAGTGGTGCCAGTGACAATCCCATACGCTCCGCCAAAGAGCAGCGAGCGAACCACGGGACTTGGCACCATGAACTCTGAAGCCAGGACGGTGGCCACACCAGAAACCATTCCTAGTCCGCTGCTGACCGTCCAAAAGAAATGCCGCCAATTGCTGCCGCCGACCGCGGCATATTGCACCACGCCCAGCACGATGCCGAACGAAAGGGAGGCGGCAAGCAGGCTGAAGGTGATGGTTTCCCAAAAATTGAGATATGGGCCAATTAGGGAAGACATAAAGCCCCCGCTCAAATAGGCGAAAAACGCACCTGCAAAACCTCCGCCCAGCGAAGCCAAAGCCCACCTTTTCGCCCGCACGCCCGCTGATTGCAGAATCAATTGTTGCCCGTAACCAAGCCCGCCGAAAACGGCCAGGACCGACGCCCAGAGGAAGACGATCGCCAACAGCTGAGGATTAGGGCACAGCCAATCCAAAAGTAGGACCCAATTGACGAGCGTTGTAGCGCCTGCCGTACTCGCCACGACCCAATGGAGCCAGATCGATTTCAAACGGTGACGTCGCAGGTTCGCCGTCATTTACGGAACTCATGAATCTCGGCAATCGCCGCTTGCCAGTCGCCGCGAAACGGCACGGCGCGATCGTCAACATAAACGGCAGCCGGCGGCTTGAAGCGGCAGACTTCGTCGACCTCGATCTTATGCTTCACCAGCCAAGCCGTAACCGCAGCCACGCCGGCGTCGGTTGCACAACGGGCCGAATGCACCACCACGCGAAACCGCTTGCGCAGCTGAGCGATCGATTCGCGTGTGCCGTGAATCGGCGGATCGGGAATGATCTCGGCGCCACACCAACCCGAGCGATACGAGTGAATCACGCCGTCGAAATCGAGACAAACCGTTCGTCGTGCCCGCACCAAGCCGATCTTCTCGGCCGCTTCGGCAGCAAGTGGTTGCGTGCGGAGAATTCGGTCGATGGCATCGTGCCCTTCGAGCCAAAGATTATCCCCCTCGGCCCACGGTTCATCGTTGAAGACCCGCGTATAGTGCTCTCGCGTGTGGTGCCGGCCAACCAAGCGCAGCCAACCGCCGTAATGATCCCACGTCGGGGTGTTGGGGAAAATCTCGGGCTCCTGATCGAGGCCGCGAAGTTCAAAATCAGCGACCAGCTGTTTGCCGAAGCGATTGACGCTCTTTGTTTCCAGCGGCTCGGCAAAAATCGTCAACAGATGAAAGCCGCCCTTGCCGTTGCTATCGAACAGCAACGGATCGCAGCCCAACTCGACGAGTTGCTTGTGCCAACCTCGCGCGGCGACGAAATTTTGCTGCGGGCTCGCCGACAGGTCGTCTTCGTCGTGCAAGTCGATGTCGATCGCCAGCCAGCGCGAAGTCAGATCTGCGCTCATGCTATGCAAGCCGAGCACGCCGCCGACGTCGCGTGTTTTGAAGTGCTTCTTCAGCGACTCAGCGTTGAGAAAAACCTTGCCCCGCTCTTCGCGAAACGGCGCCGTGATGGCAGTGTTCGCCAGGCCGAACTCCGTCTTCCGCTGCTTTTTCGATAGGTAGCGGCCCCAGACGTCGGTGCGATTCACCAGGTGCAACATCGACCAATCGGCCAGGTCTGCGGCCCGCTGCCGCCATTCGTCGCCAATCCGGTCGAAGTATTCAGACATCCGATTCCTAGCCTGCGATTTCCCTACAGCCCGCACAACGCAACGCCCGCCACGAAATTGTCTTGCCAGATAATCGATGCTAGCATTGCTGGCAGCGGCGAACAGCCACTATTTTTAAGTAGAGCTTGATTGTAGTTCAGGTCGCCGCACGCCCGCGAGAAACCTCATGAACCAACCTCATTTCAATCCGCGTGCTCGTGGGGAAGGCCGCTGCAAGTTTGCCGGCTGCCTCGAATACGTTCTGGAGGATGAGGACTTTGCCCCGCACGGCCGCAACCTGGAGCTGCGGGTGCATTACTCCTGGAACGACTACGATCCGACTGACGATCCTCATGCTCCCTGGGGGCCAACGATCGAAGCCGTCGACATTGTTGCTGTGAATCACTTCGATGCCGCGGGCAACGAAATCCCCGCCGATGGATTGGAAGTGAGCAAGGAAATGGCTTGGGAGCTCGTCGAAGCCGATGCCGAGCGCGTGCTGGAAGCCTGCCGCGAGGATGGCTATCGCACCGGCGCGGGAGAATCGCCCGAGTGGTACTACCCGGCCAAGCAGGCCTCGTCCCGCATCGCGCCGCGACTGTCGCGCAGCATTCCCACTCGGCAAGCCAATCGCCAACAGTTCGGTTAGTCCACTCGGCGAATCATCGCGAGTACGATGGTCGCATGGATGACCTTGCGCACCTCAACGCCGAAGCTTTAAAAGACCGCCGCGTCTGCGTTGCCGGCCGATTGGCTTCGATGACGCATGCTGAGCTCGGTCAACTTGTCACGGCTTGCGGCGGCGAATTCCTGCACCATCCGCGGCGAACCGGTTTCCTGCTCGTCATGGGCGATGCTGCCCGACGTCGTAATTCCGAAGAGCCAGAGCACACACCTTCGCTGGGCCAAACCGTCACGCGTGCCCGCCGACTGCAAGCCTACGGCTATCCCGTTGAATTCATCAGCGAAGAAGATTTTCTCGATCGGATGGGCCTCGGCAATTCTGCCAACGCAATCCGCGGCCCTCACACGCTCAGCGATCTCAGCCGCATTCTGGAAATCCCGACGGTGCAACTCCGCCGCTGGTTGCGGGCCGGTTTGCTGCGGCCGGTGGCAACGCAGTATTCCATTCCTTATTTCGATTACCACCAGGTTTCGTTCATCAAGCACCTGAAGGACCTGCTCGAAGGTGGCGCGTCGCTCGCTGCCATTCGTCGTGGCGTGGAACGAACGCAAGATCTGCTGCCGCATCGGTCAGCTCTCTTCGAGCAATGGGCCAACATCGAACACGACGGCCGAGTGTTGCTGCGTTTGCGCGATCAGCTCGTCGATCAAACCGGCCAGCAGTATTTTGATTTCGAAAATCACTCGGACGAAGAAGCAACGCTCTACGCCAGATCGATCGAAAGCAATTTTCACGATCTGTGCGATCAGGCCCTCGTGCTCGAAGAGGAAAACCGCTGGGACGAAGCCCGGCAAACGTACGAGCGGGCACTCGAACTGCAGCCGGAGCATCCGACGCTGCACTTCGATCTGGGCAACGTCCTCTTTCAACTGGGCCGCCAGGTTGCCGCGCGAACTTCCTTCGAGCGGGCCACGCAGCTCGATCCCAACTTCGCCATGGCGTGGCACAACCTCGGTAGCATCGCGGCCCATCGTGGCGATTGGAACGTTGCCGAAGCAGCCCTTCGCCGCGCACTGCAACTCGTCGCCACCCACGCCGATTCACATCACACGCTGGCCGAGGTTCTCCGCCAGCAAGGTCGCGACAACGAAGCCGAAGAGCACGAACAGGCGTTTCGTGCCCATAGCAAGGCCGAGATTCTGCTCTCGCGGCCGAAAAATCATCTCCGCGTCTTCAGCGACGAATCGCCGAGCGACGAGACGTAACGATTACGCCCGCAGTTGCTCCAGGATCGCCGGATCGAGAATCTCTTTGTCCTTGGCGAGGAGCAGCGTCTTGCTGATCACTTCGGCAGTCTTCGGATCATCATCGGCGAAGGGCAGAAACAGTCGGCCGCGGTGCTGAGCATGCACGGGAACCAGGCAAACCGAGCCGCCCGGCATGCGATGCACCACCGCGCTTCCCAAGTGAACGGTGTAGTCGCTCAAGTGACCCTTGATGACCGCATGCGACTTGTTGAGCTTCACGTTCTTGATGCCAAGCAACTCGCACGTTTCGTTCAAGAGCGCGGTCCGCATCTCCACCGTCGAAGCCGAGGCTTCGGGATCGACGCCGCCACGATGGGCAACGCTCACCACCAGGTCGATGTCACGCATCACTTCGCTGAAGATCCGTGGCGGCACTTTCGTCAGTTCGAGCGGCTTGTATCCCTTGCCGAAGAACTGCACGGTGTCGAGCGTCAGCCCTTCCACTTCCAAGGGCGTGGTCACACCGTAGTTGAAGTTGACCATCGCGGTTATCTCTTCGCCATGGAAAACTTTGAACACGCCTTCGTCGACCTTCCAGCCGCGCGAACCCCACAGCGCGTAGGCTTGCTTGGGATTCACCTGCTGACCGGCGTATCGCTGCGACTTCGTCTTATCTGACTTCTCCGGACTGGTGACGACATACAACTCACGAAATATCTGCTTGAAGGGTTGCAGCCGTTCGGCTTGAAAACACTCCTTCTGCCATTGGTCCCACTCCTTCGAGGCCAGCAGATCGTGCGTGTGCGCGACGCGGAACTTTTCGTTCTTCTTCACGGGTTCGAGCGAACCATCGTGACTGCGGAGCGCTTTCCCCTGCTTGTCGGCATAGCCCATGATCCCTTCGCCGATCAGCACGAGGCGTTCGAGCATCGGTTTGAGCAACGCGTGACGCGCGATCTGGCCTAGCTCGGTGCCCGTGAACTCGTCGCCGCGGAGCATGGCCGCTTCGAGCGAACCACGCACGCGCGAAGCCTGCCGTTTGAGTTCCTTGTTGCGATCGGCGAGCGCGGCAAAGTCCTTATCGTCCTTGTGCGTCTTCGGCAGGGACTTCATGACCTTGCCTTCCTTCTCGATGCTGACTTGCGGCTGCGCGCGGTCGTCGAGCGACAGGGTCATCGTCAGCCCCTTCTTCGACAGCACGATCGGCCCCTTCAGCAAGTCCTGCGTCGCTTCGGCTTCCATGGCCCATTCGAGTCTCAGCGGATCGGGAAAGCCTGCGAGCTGCGCGAGATTCTGCAGGCCGATCTGCGCGGCGAGTTCCGCATCGGGGCGCGAGAGCGAACTCAGCCCCTTCGCATACTTTTTGTACTCCTGCAGCACTTGATAGCGATCTTGCAGATCAGCATCACGCTTGGCGCCATCCGCCAGCGGCAACAAGCCGAGCAAGCGCACTTGTTCTTTCAACTTGCGGTCGCGAATCGAGGTAATCAGTTCTGTTTTCTTGACATTGCCAAGGAGCACGTCGGCGATGAACTGCGCCCGCTTCGACTGCGCCGAAGAAGCCGCGAATCGCGAAGCCTCGGCAATCGCTTCCCACTTTTTGCGGCCCAGCTGTTCAAAAGTGCGATGAAACCAGGCGACATCAACAACGCCGTTGTTGCGATCCTCGTCGCTGAGCGGCGTGCGCTCGAGAACCAAGCGCTCCCACGCCGATAGCTTGCGGGGCTTGGCTTCTCCGCTCGGCGAATCATCGCCATCGTCGTCGTCCGACGATTCACTTTCCTCGGCCGTGTCGTCTTCCACGCCCGCCGCGAGGGCCGCTTCCTCGCCACCCGATACGAACCGCATATGCGCGAGGAACCAGTACAAGCCCTCGTCGAGCCCCTCCCAGCCGTAGTAGTCCTTCACGAGTTGTGTCCACTGCGGCGCGAGAAACGCCAGTTGCAAGACTTTCTCTTCGCCGAAAGCTCCCTCTTTGATGGCTGCTTTCAGTAGGCGATTGAAGACTTCACTCGTATCGGCTGCGGTGGGATAGCAAGCCTTGACGAGCGAAGTCAGGCTCTCGGCTTTTCCGCCGCTGCTCCGCCACGAGTAGCGTTCCTGCTTGAAACGTTCCTTACCCAGCGTGGTCAGGATTCGCACTAGAGTGGCCACGCCGTAGAGTGAACCCAACGACGCCGCTGGCTCGGTGGCAGGCGTGGGCAAATCGCCGCGGGCCAGCTCGATGTCGAGCACGCGAGCCCGAATACGATCCATGCCCTCGGTCACTTCCGGATGTGCTTTGAAAAACTTCGCCAGCTCTGCGCTGGGTCGCGGCGCGGTCATCGATTCCAGGCAATCAAACCGGCTGTTGTCGGGACCAATCAGTTGATCCATCAGATCGGCCAGGTTGGCAGTACCGGCCGAATAAGCCGCGAGGAGCTCCGTCAGTCCTGGGCGTTTGCGCGCGGCGCCTTCGACTGGCTCGTCGAGCCAATGCAGCAGTTGCCATTGTCGAGCGCGTGGAGCTGCGGGCAATTCTCGGTCGCGCCCCGCCGGCAAGAGCAGACGTGTCGGACTATCGAGCCATTCGTCGTGCAGATCTGCTTCACGCCAGTCGGCCTCATCGTCGTCGTAGTCGTGATCACGACCACCGCGCTTCTTTCTCAGTTCTACGAGGAACTTGTGGTCATTCGGCGGAATCAGGGCAAAGAAGGTTTCGCACAGATCCTGACTCAGCGTGAGGTTCTTGGCCCCTTGCGAAGTTTCGGCTTGCAGACGGACAAACCAATCGAGCAAATCGTCGACGACGCTTTCGTACTTGATCTTGGGAAAGGCCGCGCTGCCGACGACGAACTGTTGCAGTTCTTTCCGTTTCTTCAACCATTCCTTGCTGTCATCCCAGCGCCAGCCGTCGCGCATTTTCAACGTGTACCGCGCCCGAAAGAGTTCACCGCCGTCGTCGTCGCGGAGTGCAGCCGGCCGGTTCTTTTCCCAGTCGAGCCAGATCTGTTTGAGCGGGAGTTTTTCCAATTGGTCTTTTGCCGACTTATCCCACGTGGGCGTGGGAAAGCCATAACGAATGCCGCCCAGCGGCTCTTCGTTCACCTCGTCTCGCCAATTCTTGGTCTGAATCGGTTCGGCGCGATGCTTGTGAACGAGCTCGTCGAGACTCGCCAGCAGCTTCATCGCGGCAGTGGTGACGGCGGCAACCTTGTGCTTTTGAGGCTGTTTGCGAGGCGAGCGCTCGGCGGGGTTGAACAACCCCAAGCCGTTGTCGAGCGTTACTTTTTCTTCGCCCGAGGCGAGAATCACCTTCAGCTGAGTTTCTTCGTCCTTGCTGAGCTTCTTCTGGCTCGTTTGAAACTCGCGAGCAATGACGAGGCACTCCTTGCGCCCGCGATCGGCCTCGGCGAGCTCCTTGAGGAGTTCCAAGCCGGAGAGTCGTTGACTGGCGTTCTTCGAACTCGCGAGCCGCCGCGAACTGGCGAGGGCGGGCGCATCTTTTTGCGAGAGCAGCAATCGCACCGCCCCTTGGCGCAAATCGCTGGCGCTGCGACTGAGAAATCCTTCGACCCGCTCCGCTTCGGCCGGCGTGAGCGGCTTTTTCGCAAAGGCTTCGATCGCAGAGCAGCGAACGTCTTTCGACGAATCGCCGATCAACCCGACCAGGCTCTCGCGCGTTTCGTTGTCCCACTTGTCTTGTTCGGATAAAAAGCGACAAGCTCGCCAGCGAGTCTGAGCATCGAACTCCTGCAAGTAAGGGAGCAACTTGGAAGGAGGCAAATCGGCCAGGCAGTTGATCATGCTGGCCGCGACTTCGCTCCGATCGGTCTCGCGAGCCGTCCAGGGAAAGACGAGAGCCTTGAGCTTGATCGACTTGGTCGGCAAACGTTGGAAGAGTCGCTCGAGCGCGGCGAACGTGACAGCGGCCGTTTTCGAATTGCCGGTCGGTTCTTCGTCGCCAAATTCATCGCGGCGCCCGATTCCCTGGAGTGCTTGCAGCGCCACCTGCAGTTCCGGGTCATCGAGCAGCTTGAGCAGTTGCGGCTGAGCTTCGTCAATGCTCGCCTGCTTCAGATGATAAGCAGCCACCAGACGATGCCCCGCTTCTCGATGCTGGGCAATTTTTTCTGCGGCTTTGATCGAAGGAGTAACATCGTCAAAGGCCATGGCCCACAGCCCATAGAAGACTTGCTCGGCCGACTTCGATTGCAGGGCTTCGTCGCGGGCCTTTTTGCTGTCGAGTAATTGCAGCGCGATCTCGCAGGTGTTGTTGATCGTCGTCACACTCGCCGGGTCCCACTGCAGACCGAACCAGACATCGACCGCGCGGGCGACGGCGGAAAATCGCGCCAGCTTTTGATCGACGATGATCCGCAGCATCCGCCGGAACGCCGTGGGATGAGCTTCGTCGACCGCTTCGAGCACGACCTGCCGCAAGCCTTCTTGTCGCTGCGCTGCGAGCAACAATTTCTCCATCAGCTGCCAGCCATCCTCGCGGGCGGCTCCGAGCAGACCGTGGGTCACGTGCCGGCCCATGATGCCGATTTCGTGTTCGTTGGTCGCCGATTGATACAAAATGTCGTACACGGCCTGGCCCGTTTTGCCGCCGCCATCGATGACCGCGGCCAGCAGTCGGCCGATCTCGCCGCCGCCATAGCTCGAATGATGCGGCGTCCAGGCCGCATACCACTCGGGTGTTTGAATCTGCGGCTGATAATCGGTCGTTGTGTGAATCAAATCTTGCAACCAGCTGAACCGCATGTCGCGCGAAGCGGCTGGGTTACTCGGCGCGCGAAAGGACCGCCGCGTACCAGAGTCGTGCGATTGATAGGGCGTGGTCTTTAGATGCTCAAAGGTCAATTCCACGGCTGGCCCGAGCGCGCCATACAGCGTCTTGAACAGCTTCGCTCGATCCCCTTTGCTCAGGTTCTCGAGGGCCTCCTTCTGTTCCCTCTGGATGCGGCTCTTTTCGGCCCAACGATTCATTTCGTAGGGCTTACCCTTTTCATCTTGTTGAAGAATCGCCATGCCGATGCTGCGGATCTTGGCAGGCTCCTTCTTCATGGCGGCGATGACCTTGGCATGGCCATCTTCGATTTTCCACTTTTCGAGTTGATTCTGAGCGGCTTCGGGCTTGAGCATGATGTTTGCGCAGGGGTAGAGAGGAAGTGACAGGATGGAAACCACGGAGCAAAATCGAAATCAACCGCCGGCCAAGAGCGTCAGGCGGATGAACGTGACGGTCGAATCGTCGCGGAGAAAAATCTGGTCTTCGAGCTTTCGCTGCTCGTTGCCATCGATGGCAACCAGATAAATGCCGTCCTCAAAGGCTTGCAATGCGGTGCCGATCGCCTGGTCTTCGTCGACCTCTTGCGGCGCGACTTCGCTTTCGCCGGACGTAATCTTGCCCGCCGCCGTGCCGGCTTCGATCTGTGCTGCCGAGAGTGCTTTGAGGAGTTGCCGGTCGGTTTGTCGCTGCCGGAAGGCGATCACTTCCTGCCGAACGATCCGCTCGATGAGACTCCGCAACGTGAGTGCCCCGCCATCGCCCAAGTCGGGCGGCAGAGGGATCGAGAAGTCGGCAAACAACGGCTTTTTTCTTCCGAGCGCTTTTCCACGAATGGCGATCATGAGCTGCCTTACGAGAAAGAAAGAAAGCGGAGGAGAGGCGGTATTCTCAACCACCCGAGGAGAGGGATTCAAGTAGGCAAATTGCCTGGCGAGTTTGCGCAGCAGAAATTGATTTGCCCCACCTGAAAACGCCAGTTCTAATAACTCACTTACCTGCGTCCCGCCACTATTCCCTCCCTCCGCCGGTCGCTCTAGGAAGCTCTCATGCTTCGCTACTTCTTCTGGACGATCTTGCTCTGCTGCGCAGCGACTATTGCTGCCGAGCCGGGCAAGCTCCCCGCGCCGGCGAATCGCCAGGTTGATTTCGTCGACGACGTGCTGCCGATTTTGCAAAAGCACTGCTTCAACTGCCACGGCGCTGAGAAGGCCGAAAGCGGCCTGCGACTCGATGTCAAAAAACATGCCCTCACCGGCGGCGACAGTGGCGCGGTGATTGTGGTGGGCAAAAGCGCAGAAAGTCGGTTGATTCATCTCGTGGCCGGTCTCGACAACGAGATCATGCCGCCCGCTGATAAAGGTGAACGACTCAGCGCGAAAGACGTTGGCACTCTGCGGGCCTGGATCGATCAAGGCGCGGCTTGGCCCGATCAATCGCTAGCCCAACTGCAAGCCGCCCGGCATTGGTCGTTGCAACCGATTCGTTCGCCGGTTCCGCCGCTTGTCGCGCACGCAAAAGAACAGCGGCAGCCAATCGATGCTTTTGTGATTGCTCGCCTGGCGAAAGAAAATCTCGAACCATCGCCCACGGCTGATCGTGCAACGCTCATTCGCCGGTTGTCGCTCGATCTACTCGGATTGCCGCCGACGCCAACGGAAGTGGATGCCTTCATCGCCGATCCGCGGCCTGATGCACTCGAGCAACTCGTCGATCGCCTGCTTTCCTCGCCCCACTACGGCGAACGCTGGGGCCGACATTGGCTCGACCAGGCCCGCTACGCCGACAGCGACGGTTATGAAAAAGACAAGCCGCGGCCGTTCGCCTATCGCTATCGAGACTGGGTGATCGCAGCCCTCAACGCCGACATGCCCTTCGACCAGTTCACCGTCGAGCAGCTTGCCGGCGATCTGCTGCCCAACGCGACCGTCGAGCAGCGGATAGCGACCGGCTTGCATCGCAACACGTTGCACAACACCGAAGGTGGCATCGATCCCGAAGAAGACCGCGTGAAGAAAACGGTCGATCGCACCAATACGCTCGGCGCGGTTTGGCTCGGACTCACGCTCGGCTGTGCTCAGTGCCATTCACACAAGTACGACCCGATCACGCAGCGCGAATATTTCTCGCTCTACGCTCTCTTCAACAGCATTCAAGAACACGACCTCGAAGCGCCGACGCCCGAAGAAGCAGCCAAGCTCGCGGCCGACAAGGAAGTGCACTCGGCGAAGACCACTGAGCTAAAAGCCGCGCTCACGGCGTATGAAACGAACCTGCAACCCGCGGCGCTCGAAGCCTGGGAGCAAGCGGCGAAAGACGCCGGCAAACCGCCGGAAGGAACCCCGCCGAAAATCATCAAGACGCTTGCGAAAGCGAAGGAAGATCGCAAGCCGGCGGAGCAAGCCGAGCTAGAAAAGCATCATCGGCTGCTGGATGAGGAATGGACGAAGCTCAATAAAACGCTCACCGATCATCAGGCCAAGTCGCCAAAGTTGCCGCCGCAACGGATGGCGCAGACGGTGACGGAGCTCGCTCAGCCGCGCGAAACACGTCTGCATCAGCGAGGTGATTTTCTGAGTCCGGGTGATGTCGTGCACCGCGGTACGCCCGAGATCCTGCCTGCCGTGAACTCTGCTGAAAAGCTGACGCGACTCGATCTCGCCCGCTGGTTGGTTGGCAACGAAAACCCGCTCACCGCGCGAGTGACTGTCAATCGCCACTGGCAGCAACTCTTCGGCCGCGGCCTGGTCGCCACCAGCGATGACTTTGGCCGGCAGGGAGACAAGCCATCGCATCCGGAGTTGCTCGATTGGCTCGCCAACGACTTCCGCGCGCAGGGTTGGAGCTTAAAACAACTCCATCGCCGCATTGTCACCTCGGCCACTTATCAACAATCGTCAGCAGCCCGCCGCGAACTGCGTATGCGCGACCCCGACAACGAACTTCTCGCCCGCCAAACACGGCGGCGCGTCGAGGCAGAAATTCTCCGCGATGTGTCGCTCGCGACGAGCGGTCTGCTCGTCGGCAAACTCGGCGGCCCCAGCGTTCATCCGCCGCAGCCCTCCGATTATGCCAGCCTCACCTACGCCGGCAGTGCAAAGTGGGTCGACAGCAAAGGGGCCGATCGTTATCGCCGTGGTTTGTACACGTTTTTCCAGCGCACCTCGCCGTATCCACTCCTCGCAACCTTCGACACGCCTGATTCCACGGAATGCACCGTCAAACGGCAAACAAGCAATACTCCGATTCAATCGCTCACGCTGTGGAACGACACCGTCTTCTTCGAATCGGCCCAGCATCTTGCTCGACGAGTTGTCCGCGAAGTGCCGGCTGGAATGAGCGCGGAACAAACCGTCCGCGCGCGAGCCACGCATGCCCTGCGATTATGCATCGGCCGCGTTCCCAGCCAGGCCGAGGTCGATGATGTGATTTCGCTGTATCAAGATCAGCTTCAACTTGCCGGCGCAAACAGCGCCGCGTCTGTTGCCGTTGCTGGAAATCAACCTGCCGAAGGAGCGACTCTCAGCGAGCTTGCCGCGTGGGTAAATGTTTCGCGGACGCTGATGAACCTCGATGAATTTGTGACACGGGAATAGGCGTCGAACGCTCCGCGGTCGATGAAAGAACTCGAGTTTTTGCTGCACGGTCGTACTTCAAACCGATGGCTACCTCCATTCATCGATCGCGGAGCGAATCGACGACTATTATGCACCCTTTCATTCAATCCGCTCGCCGCAAATTCCTTACCTCGAGTGCGTCAGGGCTCGGCCTCGTGGCGTTGTCGTCGCTGTTGCAACGCGAAGGCCTCTTGGCGGGTGAAGCTTCCGCCAATCCACTTACGCCGAAGCAACCGCATCATCCAGCCAAGGCCAAGGCCTGCATTTTTATTCTGCCCGAAGGCGCGCCGAGCCACATCGATCTCTTCGATCCCAAGCCGAAGTTGCAGGAGCAGCACGGCCAGCAGTTGCCACCGTCGCTCACCGAAAAAGTTCGCTTCGCGTTTCTGAAAAAAGAGACTGCCGTTCTGTGGGGGAGCAAGCGGAAGTTCACGAAGCATGGTCAGTGCGGCATGGAGCTCTCGGATTATCTGCCGCATCTCGGCAAGTGTGCCGACGACATCGCACTTGTCCGTTCGATGCACACCGATGCGTTCAATCACCACCCGGCCCAGCTGATGCTGATGAGCGGTGTGCCGCGGTTCGGCAGGCCGAGCATGGGATCGTGGCTGACGTATGGTCTCGGCAGCGAATCGGAAAATCTGCCTGGATATGTCGTGCTGACTGCGGGCCGCGGCGGCAGTGGTGGCGTGTCGAACTGGTCGAGCGGTTTTCTGCCGTCGACTTATCAGGGCGTGTTGTTTCGCGACAAGGGTGACCCCGTATTGAATCTCGGCAATCCACCAGGAGTGACTCGCGAGATGCAGGAGCGGAGCCTCGGTTCGCTCGGCAGGTTGAATCGGCGTCACTTGCAGGAAGTGCATGACCCAGAGATTGAAAGTCGCATCGCCAGTTATGAGCTCGCCTTTCGCATGCAGTCGGCGGCGCCGGAACTGGTCGATCTGTCGCAGGAGACGCAAGCCACGCTCGATCGCTACGGCTGCGATCGCCCCGAGCCGGCGAAGAACAGCTATCGCGGCGGCGGGCCCAATGTGTACAAGCAATTCGCGCGGAACTGCCTTTTAGCCCGGCGGCTCGTCGAGCGCGGAGTGCGGTTCGTCACCCTCGTGCATGCCTCGTGGGATCATCACAGCAATCTCGACGAAGAGCTCGCTCACAACACCGGTATGGCCGATCAGCCGCTGGCGGCGCTCGTGCAGGATTTGAAAGAGCGCGGCCTGCTCGACAGCACGATGGTGATTTTCGCTGGCGAGTTCGGGCGCACGCCGCTCGCCGAGAATCGTGGCGGCAAACTTCCCGACAAAGTCGGCCGCGATCATCATCCCAGCGCCTTCAGCCTGTGGATGGCCGGCGGCGGCATCAAGCCGGGGCTCACCTACGGCGCGACGGACGAGCTCGGCTGGTCGGTGACGGAAAATCCCGTTCACGTCAACGATTTTCACGCTACCATCCTGCACCAGTTCGGCTTCGACCACCGCCAGCTTGCCTTGCCTTTCAAAGGACTGAATGTGCGGCTGACCGATCAGGGTGGGAAGGTTGTGCGGGATGTGCTTTCGTAACGCAATAAGTTCGGAGTTCGAAGTTTGGAGTTCGAAGTTGATAAGATGTAACAACTACGAACTTCAACTGCAAACTTCAAACTCAAATTCCGTTGAACCCGTCCTTAGTCGCTGCCGATTTGAAAGCCCGCGCCGCCGAGCTCGGCTTCGCGCTGGCCGGCGTTTGCCCGGCCAGGGACGCGGCGGGCTATCCGAAGCTGCAGGAATGGCTGGCTAGTGGTTACGCCGGGCAGATGCACTATCTGAGCAACCGCGCCGAAGCCTATCGGCATCCGCGAAGTGTGCTCGAGTCGGTTCGCAGCGTGCTGATGCTCGCGATGCCGTATCGGACGGAGGAGCCAAAGGAATGCCAACCCGGTGAAGGACGCATTTCTCGTTATGCGTGGGGGCCCGGCGACTATCACGATGTGATTCACGACAAGTTGCACGCCTTGGCCGATTGGTTGCGAGCGGAGGTTTCCGGCGCTGAGTGCCGCGGCGTGGTCGATAGCGCGCCGTTGCTCGAACGGGAATTTGCCGTCGCCGCTGGTCTCGGCTGGATTGGTAAGAACACGCTGCTGCTGAACAAGCCGGCCGGCAGCTATTTCTTTCTCGCAGCCCTGCTGACGAATCTCGACCTTCCCGCCGACGCGCCGTTCGCGACCGATCACTGCGGCACATGTCGGGCTTGTCTCGATGCCTGTCCGACGCAGGCCTTTCCGCAGCCTTACGTGCTCGATGCGACGAAGTGCATCAGCTATCTGACCATCGAACTGCGGGAAGCAATTCCAGAAGAGTTGCGACCCGGCCTCGGCGATTGGCTCTTCGGCTGCGATGTTTGCCAGGATGTCTGCCCCTGGAATCACCGCGCGCCGTTGTCCGGCGAACTTTCTTTCCAGCCGCGCGACGATGAAAACCCGGTCGATCTCATCGCCCTGTTCGAACTAGACGATGCCGGTTTCAAAGCCCGCTTCCGCCACTCCCCGCTCTGGCGATCGAAACGCCGCGGCATCCTTCGCAACGCGGCGATTGTGCTCGGGAATCAGCAGCATGAAGCGGCTATTCCGGCGCTTATCCGCGGCTTGAATGACAACGAACCACTGATCCGCGGCGCGTCTGCCTGGGCGCTTGGGAAAATCGGAGGTGACGCCGCGAGAACCGCTCTGCAAGCAAGGATCGTCGTGGAGCCTCATTTGGAAGTTAAGGGTGAGATTGAAATCGCCATCGGGAATGCTTCTTAGCCACCGGCTTTAGTCGGTGGCACCTACATCAAAGTCGGACGCGGCTTTAGCCATTTCGTGAGCCGTCGTTCTTCAGCAATGGCGTACTTTGCAGGCGGAGTTCAAGAGGTTTGGTACATTTATCCGCGCAGCAAGGAAGTTCATCAATTTCGCGGAGCCGAAGACTACGTGGTCTTGAGAGGTGGCGACCAGCTTTCCAGCACGTTGCTGCCCGAGTTTGGATGTCCAGTCAGCGAATTGCTCCGAGTCTCGATCTGGCCCGCCGCTAACGATTGAATCCCAATGTAAATCTTCCGCGAATTCCCCTCCCTTCGCTGGCGCGGCTGCGAATTTGACCTTTCCGTGGGGGCGCTTTCGGATAAGATTGAGGGTTACGAGGACGAATTTTTTCGCGACGAGTGGCCGAACTCTGGGCCTGACTTTTGCTCTTTGAGAAAGGAGCAGAAACAATGGGCCAAAAACTCCGTTGCGTTGCAGGTGGCTTATCGCCTGCGAAGGAACTTCGGTTCCAAGCTCGGCCAACGTTTCTCGCTAAAGTCGCAACTCTCGTCCAGCAAGCGAGTTAAGTGCGAGTGGCCAAGGCTGGTCGTACTCAGGCGGAGCCTCTCCGGCTGGGTAACCCTGCTAAGCCGAGGATTCGTGTAGATTGGAAGATTCGGGACTGCCGTTTTGGCGTCTCGATGCTTTTTTGGCGTCGTGTTTTGATGGTGCGAGTCGCAGCGTTGTTGCTGACGAACGCAACATTCTGTTTTAGGTGTAGTTATGGATCTCACAAAAGTTCGCAACTTCGGTATTTCGGCTCACATCGACTCGGGTAAGACGACCCTCAGCGAGCGGATCCTGTTCTACTCTGGCCGCATCCATAAGATCGAAGAGGTCAAGGGTGGCGGCGACGGCGCGACCATGGATCACATGGAACTCGAAAAGGAACGCGGCATCACCATCACCAGCGCGGCAACGCACTTGGAATGGAACGACCCCGCGTTTCCTGGCGATGAGAGCCACATGCACGTCATGAACCTCATCGACACCCCCGGGCACGTGGACTTCACCATTGAAGTCGAACGTTCGCTCCGCGTGCTCGATGGCGCCGTGCTCGTGCTGTGCGCGGTCGGCGGAGTGCAATCGCAATCGATGACGGTCGATCGCCAGATGAAGCGGTACCACGTTCCCCGCATCGCGTTCATCAACAAGATGGACCGCACCGGTGCTCGTCCGCTCTCGATCCTCGACGATCTGAAGACCAAGCTGAACGCCAATCCAGTGCTCATTCAATATCCGATGGGCGGCGGCGACGACTTCGCCGGCGTCATCGATATGATTACGCAAAAGGCCTACTTTTTTGACGGCAACAAGGGCGAAGTCGTTCGCGAGGAGCCAATCCCCGCCGAATACGAAGCTCCCGTCAAGGAATGGCGGCACAAAATGCTCGAAGCGCTGGCCATGTACAGCGACGAACTGATGGAAATCCTGCTCAGCGAGCAAGAACCAACCATTCAGTTGGTCTACGACGTGATCAAGAAGGCGACCCAACAGCAGGGCATGACCCCGGTCATGATTGGCTCGGCTTATAAGAACAAGGGCGTGCAGTTGCTGCTCGACGCCATCGTTCGCTACTTGCCTTCCCCGCTCGAACGCGAGCTGACGGCCAAGAAGTGGGACAATCCGGCCGAGACCATGGAACTGAAGCCCGATCCGAAGGCCCCCTTCGTCGGCATGGCGTTCAAGATCGTCGAAGATCCCTTCGGTCAGTTGACCTTCTTGCGAATCTATCAAGGTTCGATCAAGAAGGGCGAGTTTTACTACAACCAACGTACGCAGAAGAAAGACCGCTTCAGCCAAATCGTCAAGATGCACGCTAACAAGCGTGAAGTTGTCGACGGAGCCGAGGCGGGCGATATCGTCGCGATCACAGGCATCGACTGTGCGAGTGGTGATACCTATGCGTCGGAGAACAAGTATTGCTCGCTGGAAAGCATGTTCGTCCCCGAGCCGGTGATCAAGGTCGCCGTCACGCCGACGAGCCGTGCGGACTCCGACAAGATGGGTAAGGCTTTGCAACGCTTCCGCAAGGAAGACCCGACCTTCCGCGTCTTCAACGACGAGGAAACCAGCGAGACGATCATCGCGGGCATGGGTGAGTTGCACCTCGATATTTACGTCGAACGCATTCGTCGTGAATACAAGGTCGAGCTCGAAGTCGGTGCGCCGAAGGTGAGCTATCGCGAATCGCCAACCAAGAAGTATGAGTACAACTACAAGCACAAGAAGCAAACCGGTGGTTCGGGCCAATACGGTCACGTCGTCGGTTACTTCGAACCGCTCGAAGCTGACTCGACCGAAAACTTCGTCTTCGAATGGAAAGTGACCGGCGGTCGCATTCCAGGCGAATTCGAAAACTCGATCGAAAAGGGTTTCCGCGCGCTCCTCAACAAAGGCCCGCTCGCGGAATATCCGATCGTCGGTCTCAAGGTTGTCGTGACGGATGGTTCGTACCACGACGTCGACTCGTCGGATCGTGCCTTCCAGATTTGTGCTCAAGACTGCTTGCGGACGCACTTCATCGATACGAAGCCGGCCATTCTCGAACCGATCATGAAGGTCGAAATCGAGTGCCCGGACAACTATCAGGGTGACGTCACCGGCGACGTGAACCGTCGCCGCGGCATCATCATGAACAGCGACACCCGCGAAGGTGTCTGCCAGATCATCGCTGAAGTGCCACTGAGCGAAGTCTTCGGTTATGCAACGGACATCCGCAGCATGACCAAGGGCCAAGGCACCTTCACGATGGAACTTTCGAAGTACGCCAAGGCTCCGAGCAACGTTCAGGAAGAAATCATCGCCGAGAAGAAGAAGCAATCGAAGCAACTCGTCGGCGCGAAGTAGTAGGCGTAGTCACTCCGTGACTCGCAACAGCTAACCATTCGGAAGGCCAGGTAGATTTCTACCTGGCCTTCTTTATTTCTTGTGATTCAACTTAGAGCTTATGATGTCGGCATGCGGACGCTTCTACAATCACTGCAGTATTTTCCCAGCGCGCTGGTTGTACTGGTGTGCGTACTGTGGGGCTTCACCCTGTTTTACTCGTATGGCTGGACCTGGCAGGGCAAGTCCACTCACGCAAGCGTTTTTTGCGTCGATGGCAGCTTACGCCTCGCTAGCGCGGATATCTCATGGTCGGTAAACCCGGCTTCGTGGCCGAGTGGCGCGGGAACGAAAGGCTCGCGTATCTCCTGCATCAGAAGCCGATGGGCAGGTTCGAATTCGAAATTGCAGCCCGGCCGTCGGGACTCTACGGGCCATACAACGCCAATGTGATCATGATTCCGTTCGCCGTTCTGTTCACCGGACTCATTCCGCTCGCCGCGGGGGCCATCTGGCGATTCCGCTTTCCGCTCTGGTCTTGGTTCTTCTTCATGGCAGTCGTCGCGGCCGAATTGGCGTTCTATGCGCAATTTGCTCGATCCAGCTTCTAATCGTCTTGCTAGCCGCGTAGCAAAAATTTCGTTCGCGGCGGGAATAAACACCAGCACTGCCCGCGAATGAAGGGGCGAGGACTTAATACACGTCCTCAGCAATTGAGCTCGAACTAAATTCGATCTCATCAAAACCTATTCGGCCTAAGTGCGCGCATATCCGCATTGCGCGCCGGCGTTCCTTTACTGCCATTTCCTTGCGCAGGATCCAGCTCGATTTCGTAACTGTCTGCAACTGCGCGCACACACTCCGCCAGAGGTGTCCTGATGTTCTTCGCATCCAAACCAGCCGACGATGCTGTTGTGGAAGAGTCTGATTCGCCGTCGCTCACTCACAGCCTGAGCGAGTGGATCATGGGCGCCAGCGCGCAGGCCTGGCTGGCGAGCATGATGTTGCATCTCATCGTGCTGCTATGCATGGCACTTGTGCTTGGCACCATTCAAGTTGTGCGGACAGTGACGAGCGCGCCATCGTTTTCGGCGGTTAATGAAGACACGCAGCCGGAACCAACCTTGATGGCATTTGAATCATCGCCGATCCCTGAGGAGCCAACAATTCTGGACCTCGAGACGATCGTCGACACCAAACCAATCACGATCGAAGCGCAACACAACGATAGCAGCCCTAACTTTCAGTATGGTGGTGGCGGCACCGCGGGCGACAACGAGCGTGCGCTCAGCACCGGCAACGGCATCCCCTCATTCAAGCCTTTCGGTCCTCGAGTTCCCGGGCCCACGGGCCTCGGTGGTGGCGGTGGGTCTGGCGATACTATGGGGAAAGGTGGTCACGGCAAAGGCTTTGGGCCAAGAGGCACCGGCGACCGAATTGGAATCAGCGGCGCTACGAAGCCTACGGAACGCGCGGTCGCTTTGGCGCTCAATTGGATCGCCCGCCATCAAAACAAGAACGGCAGTTGGAGCCTCGATCATCGCGCCAGTTGCGACAAAGGTGGCTGCAGCGGGCAGGGTGAAATCAACAGCGATGCCGCGGCCACGGCGCTCGCGCTGTTGCCATTTCTCGCGGCGGGACAAACGCATCAGGGCAAGGGAGTCTACCGGCGAAACGTCGAAGGCGGGCTCATCTGGTTGATCAGTAATCAAAAACAGAATGGCGATCTTTCGGCCGGCAGCAGCTCGCAGATGTATACGCACGGCCTGGCCACGATCGCCCTGTGCGAAGCCTATGGCATGTCGCAAGATTCTCGCATCGGCTTGGCTGCTCAGGCGGCGATTCGTTTCATTCAAACGGGACAGAATCGAGAAGGCTCGTGGCGGTACTCGCATGGTTCGGATGATTCCGATACTAGCGTGCACGGTTGGCAAGTGATGGCGCTCAAGAGTGGTCAGATGGCTGGCCTGGAAGTCAGCGAGCAAACAATTGCCGGCTCGAAGAGCTACTTGAAGCTGGTGGCGACCGGAGGCCGTTATCGCGAGCAGTTCGGCTACATGCCGGGCGGTGGACCGACGCTGCCAATGACTTCGGTCGGTTTGCTTGCCACTCAATACCTGGGCGCTAACCGCGACGATCCGGTCATCACCGGCGGCGTCGAATATCTCTCCAAGAATCAGCCGTCGCTCGATCGCCGCAACATTTACTACTGGTACTACGCCACGCAGGTGATGCACAACGTGCAAGGGCCTGAGTGGGATGTGTGGAATCGCAACATGCGGTCGCTCCTCATCAACTCGCAAGCCAAGAATGGCTGCGAAGCGGGGAGCTGGGATCCAATCAAGCCCACGCCCGATGCCTGGGGCCGCCAAGGTGGCCGCTTAATGTGCACCAGCCTTTCGTGCCTGACACTCGAAGTTTACTACCGTTACTTGCCGCTGTATAAGATTGAGAAGAAGGATTTGGAATAAGTTTCGGCGATGTCACTCGTCTGGAGCGCAAGCGAAGGAACGCCGGATCCTTCGCTTGCGCTTCAGGCTTGTATAATGCGGCGATGAAGTTCGCCCGCGCCAGTTTGTCGTTTGCACTACGGTACTCGCCTTTGGCGATCATGGTGCTGTTGGCGGTTGGCTGGTATTTCAGCCTGACTGCCATCTACGGTTGGCGATATGTAGGGCCGGAACGTAGTCACAGCGTGTTCTTTCGTATCGGCAGCCTGCGCTACATTGGAATCGACTCCTTAGGAGAAACTCCGGGATTCAAGACGATAGCAGTGAATTCCCGCGGCTGGGAACAGCTCGGCGAATTTGAGTTCGTGGCTTCGGCTTGGATGAAAGAGACTATCTACGACGATTCCGTTCATCCCAACGTCGTTTCCATCCCCATTCCCTGGCTACTCACGCTCCTCTTACCGCTCGCCGTCGGACCCTTAGTCCGCTATCGCTTTCCGCTGTGGAGTTGGTTCGTCATGGTCGCCATCGTCGGGGCGGAAACCGCGTTCTACGGGCGAACGATTGGTTAGCGATCGCCCAGAATCTACATTGAGGCGATGAATAAGGTTCTCAACTTGCTGCTGTTCGCGCTACGCTATTCGCCGCTGGCGATGATGGTGGTGCTCGTCGCGGCTTGGCTTGCGAGCATCTTCTGCGTTTTTGGTTGGCACCGCATCTTTACGGGACGAAGCTACAGCGCTGTGGGCGTCGATGCGAATATTCGCCTGGTGACCTATTTGGTCGACGATCGAGAGCGTGGATTCTTTGCCGAGCCTAATCCTGTTTGCCCGACCTATTTCGGCGCGTTTGAATTCCACATCAACGGTTGGCCAAGAGGACCGAAGTATGATGTTGATGATTCCGATACCGTGGCTGTTAACGCTCCTGCTGCCACTCGCCGTCGGCCCTTATTTCCACTATCGCTTTCTGCTGTGGACGTGGTTTCTCATGGTAGCGATCATCGGCGCCGAAACAGCGTTCTACGGCCGAGGATGACAGGCTTCCTCGTGCGATAACCTACACCTTCATGATCTTCCGTTGCTCTTCGATGTGCCCGAGCTGATGGAGCTTGCCTTCGCCGCTGCCGGGGCAGACTTCGCAGGTTTGCTTCCAGGTGGCCGGGCTCTTGAGATTGCTGTCCCACCAGGGCCAGGTTTTGCACTGGCGGGGACGGGCGGTGTAGACCGTGCAATTGCGCTTCACCGGATCGAGAAAGACACACGCGCCGTCGGGAAATTCCTTGAGACTCTTGCGCACGCCAACCTTGCGGACGTAGAGCTCCTCGAATTTTTCGGGATCCTCGGGCATGACGACGGCAGCGATCGCGGCGATCTCTTCGTTGTTGACCCACACATAGCCCGGCGCGCCCGTGCAGCAATCGCCGCACTGCGTGCATTCAAACCGCAAGCCCGCGTGATACCAAGGCTGCTCGCTCATCTGTGCCAAATCCCTGCCGGTGAAATTCGAAATCGGAAGGTTCAATGTAACCAATTCTCGATCCGAAGTCCTGGGATTGAAGCGCAGGTAGAATGAGAAAATGGACGAAGGCCACTACTGGATCGCGCTCGAATACCGACTTGGCCGCGAATTTGCCGGGCTTGCTGAGGGGCACCGGCGGAATTGGTGGTGTGATGGCTTTATCCCTGAACGATATCTCCTTGGCGACGGCGAGCCCAGGATCGAAGGTCGGGCCTGGATCTGCGATGGGCCGAAGCAAAAGAAGTGGCGGTTCACTTTGTTCCTGGACAAATCGTACGAGGCGCAAGCAGATATTGCTTGGGAGACATTGCTTCCAACAGAAGAAGTCACACGCTGGCTGGCGATTGATGAAGAGAATAAGCAGATACAGATCGAGCCTTCGGCTGGAGTGCCGGATTTAGGGAGTTCGCAATAATGATTGCATTCACAGCGTTACTCCTTTCGCCTCTCCCGCCTGAAGTATGTGAGGCATTTCGGCTAAGATCGAAGCTGACATCAAGAGCATTCGATTCCGCAAATGGTTCGTTCTCATGCCCACCGCCGTCGTAATTTCCAGTGAGATGTTTTTCGCGATGCGAATCGCCGCGGCGGCGAAGACGCTGGGGTTGCCGTTGGTTATTTTGCGGTCTGCCGCCGAGGTGGCGACGAAACTGCCGGCAGATTGCCGACTGGCGATGATCGATCTTGGTTCGAGCGCTGCCGCCGATCTGATGGCAGTGGTGACGGGAATTCAGCAAGCCACGCCGCATGCAAAAATCATCGCCTTTGGTCCGCATGTCGATCATGAATTGTTAGAGAAGGCGACCGCGGCTGGCTGCGTGACGATGTCGAATGGGGAATTCAATCAGCGGTATGTGAACCTGCTGCAAGGGCTGTTGTCTGAGTCTTAGGGATAGTTTGCGCGCTTCGTAGGGTCCGCTCTGCGTATCGTCCTTCGCGCCGTCTTTGGTCCGCCGAGCGGACTCTACAATTCACCGGCTGAGGCCGGCAATCGAACGAAGAGCCCATGAGCAAGCAGAACGGATTCAACTGGTGGAATCGCCCAGCCGGCGGGCGCGAGGTGCTCGCGCTCTCGCTGCCGCTGATCATTTCCACCAGCTTTTGGGCGATCAGTTGGTTCTTCGATCGGTTGTTCCTCACGTGGTACGACAACCAGGCCATGGCTGCGTCGATGCCAGCGGGCATGCTGCACTGGACGATCGTTTGTTTGCCGTCGGGGGTGGCTTCGTATGTGAATACGTTCGTCGCGCAGTATTACGGCGCTGGGCAGCAGCGGCGGATCGGCCACGTCGTCGGGCAAGGCGTGTGGTTTGCCATTCTTTGTCTGCCGCTATTTGCGCTCCTCGTACCGTTGTCGCCGTACATCTTCGCGGGAGCGTCGCAGAATCCGGTGCAGGTGAAATTTCAGACGCTTTATTTTCAATCGCTGCTCTTTGGTGCGCCGGCGATGGTCATCAGCAACGCGCTCAGCGCGTTCTACACCGGTCGAGGCAAGACCGGCCTGGTGATGGCCGTGAATATCGCCGGCAGCTCGGTTGATTTATTTCTCGATTACGCGATGGTCTTCGGCAAGTTTGGCTTTCCTGCGTGGGGAATCATCGGCGCGGGAATTTCGACCGGCATTGGCCATTGGTTCAATGTGATCGTGTTCGCAGTGCTCATGCTGCGCCGCGTGGAATGGAAAGAGTACGGCCTGGCCGACTCGTTGCGGTTCGACTGGCCGCTAATGTCGCGACTGTTGTGGTTCGGTTTGCCGAGCGGCTTGCCGATGCTGATCGAGTCGTTTGGATTTGCCCTGCTGACGCGGTTCATCACAGGAATCGGCGATGTCGAAGGGGCGGCGACTTCGCTGGCCTTCAATGTCAATGCGGTCGCCTTCGTGCCGGTGATCGGTTTGGGGATCGGTGTGTCGACTCTCGTTGGGCAATATTTGGGTG